>NZ_CP022121.1:0-600000 GCF_002224645.1 Dehalobacterium formicoaceticum
CTAAACGAACCAAAAAGATGTAATATGGAAAAGGGGATAAAATGAAATGTTTACAATTACAGATCGCGCCCTGGAAAAGTTTGAAGAAGGCAGGAAAAGGTTTGAAAATCCACAAAACGTAATGTTACGTATTGCCTTTGCCGGCCATAGCTGATGCGGCCCAAAATTAAAAGTGACTCTGGATGAGTTACATCAAAAAAAAGATCTCATAGAAGAGATCCAGGGAATTAAGGTTGTATTTGATTCCGACTTTGTCAATGTGCTTAGGGGTTCAGTAATTGATTATTCCAAGAATTGGTTGAATCGGGGGTTTGTTGTTCAAAGGCCAGGACAATCCCAGTGCTAAGATGGGATCTTCCCTTTCTGCTTCCTTTACCTTATTTTAGTTTTTTCGGTCTAATTAACCTGATTTTTTCTTTCTTCACTATCTTTTTAACCGGTTCCGCCTTTTTGGCCGGTGCAGGGAATGTCCCATAACTGATAACCCTTTTGCTTCCTTCCTGTCCGCTATGAGTTATGCTCTGAAAGTCATCCGTAATTTTCTTTAACGCGTAAATATTAGTCAGTCCCCAAAGGGCAGCTCCTACAAATAGAGTGAGAGCAGCTTTTGCGGGGATATCGCCAAATAGGGGCAGCCTGGTGATGGTACCCATAGCCAAAAGGACGAACCAACTCAAGATACCGATGCCCCAGCTTTTTAAAATCCAAAATCTACTTGATGTCATACTGATAAAAAAGCACACTACCGCGCCAAGTACGGAACCGATGGTCAGATGGGCAAGCCAACCAACAATAAGAGCAGCTAATCCCGGTTTTGGCTCAGACAGGATGATGGTTTTAGCAAGGTCGATATAAATCCGATCCGAAACTCCCATAGCCTTCAAAGCCATACCTACAAAACCAACAACAACCGCACCAATTAGCCCGGAAAGTATTCCGGGAGTTATCTTGTATCTCACCTGCATGCTCCCTCAGAGATTCAATTTGATAAATCTATTATTGTTAATTCTTGCTCCAATTATACTGCCAACGTGTGAGCAATCGGCAGAAAGCATATCCGCTTAGTTTTTTATGAAGCTGATGTAAATTTTTCGGGTTCTGGGGCCGTCAAACTCACAGAAATAAACACCCTGCCAGGTGCCCAGCTTCAGCTTTCCATTTTCAATGATGACGGTCACGGAAGAACCAAAAAGGGATGATTTGATATGGGCATGGGAATTACCCTCAGCATGTCGGTATCCATTCAGTTCCGGAAATACCTTGTTTAAGCCCGTTAAAATATCATATATCACATCAGGATCAGCATTTTCGTTGATGGTAATGCCGGCGGTGGTGTGAGGAACGAATACAACGGCAATGCCTTCCTTTATTTGGTTCCTTCTTACCTCATCTTGAATGATGTTTGTAATATCGATCAATTCCTGGGCATTACCAGTTTTTATTTGATGCTCCATATGCTAAATCCTCCATCTCTTTTTCCCTCTTTTTATAGCCTGCACAATTGAACAATTACTTATTTCCCCAGATCTGCTAATTTTAAAGTATCTTGTTTGATCATTCTTTTTCTTGCCTTAATAAATAAATGACGTAAATTATGTTGATAATTTTTGAGAAAAATAAACCTACAGTATTTACTGCAGGTTTTCCGTAATGATTATTGTAATCTTTTCATTACATTTCTTTGCAATTTTTTACGCTTCTTTACACTTCTTTCTTTAGTTCTTTCTGATACGCTTTCCATCCGGGGCACCAGCCGGTATGCCAATGCCATAATCTACCCAGTAGAGATCGAGGTTTCTTTTCTGCGTAAGCACGAAATTTACAGCTTTCACAGCGAGATTTCACGTCATCCATCTCCTTCCGCGATTATTTTAATCACGTACATCGATTCTACCTCCGCCTTAGAGGCGGGAGCATGTCACGGTGCAGATCATCTGGCATCATTATACCATATTTTGCATAATAGATATACAGTCTTAATCCTTTATTCTTGGATTCTGGATCCTCTCAATGACGGCTTTTGCGCCCTGAATGCTTCCGAATCAAGTACCGCAAAAGGTTCGGTAAGAGCAGGCCGATGGTTCGGGAGGCAGAGAGAATTCATCCTGTCTGGAGCTATAGTCATAGGGATGCTTAAGGACATCAAGAAGGCGCCCCATCACTTGATAGTCCCCGTCTTTTACCGCCGCTTCCAATGCTTCTTCCACCCGATGATTTCGGGGAATGACTGCAGGATTGGATTCTTTCATTAATTGACGGGAAGCAGTTTTAGACTGCTGCTGCCTGCTTAATCTTGCCTGCCACTGCTTATGCCATACAGCAAATTCTTCGGTGCCAAAGAGAACCGTGTCCTCGGTCTGATCAAGAGTTAAAGCCCGAAAGGTATTAGTAAAGTCCCCTTGATACTTCTCCATCATATTGAGGAGCATTTCTATCAATGATTCATCCTGCGGTTCTTCATTAAACAAACCTAATTTCCTCCGCATTCCTTTGAGCCAATGATCATGATACAATTCCGAAAAATTGGCAATCACCTCTTGGGCCATGCTGATGGCTTGCTCCTCATTGTCATGAATGAGGGGCAAAAGGGTTTCGGCCAATCGGGCCAGATTCCAAGCAGCAATATTGGGCTGGTTGCCATAGGCATAGCGGCCTTGTCTATCGATGGTACTAAATACCGTTTTGGGATCATAGGTATCCATAAAAGCACAAGGGCCATAATCAATAGTTTCCCCACTAAGAACCATGTTGTCCGTGTTCATGACCCCGTGGATAAAGCCAACCAACTGCCACTTGGCAATCAGCTTGGCCTGACGTTTCATCACCTCTTGAAGCAAATAAAGATAGAGGTTCCCATCAATTTTTACCTCCGGGAAGTGTCTTTGCAAGGTGTAATCGGCGAGAGTGCGCAGTTCCTCAGCTGTGCCCCATGCAGCAAGGTATTGAAAGGTACCTACTCTGATGTGACTAGCTGCCACCCGGGTTAAAATGGCACCGGGCAGCAAAGTTTCCCGAATCAAAGACTCACCGGTTGTCACAACGGCTAAACTGCGGGTGGTCGGAATACCTAATCCGTGCATGGCTTCACTAATGATGTATTCCCTGAGCATTGGCCCCAGTGCCGCCCTGCCATCTCCCCCTCGGGAATAAGGTGTTTTGCCTGAGCCCTTGAGCTGAATATCAAAACGTTCACCCTGGGGCGTGATCTGCTCGCCAAGGAGATGAGCCCGACCGTCTCCTAACATGGTAAAATGCCCGAATTGGTGGCCCGCATATGCTTGGGCAAGAGGCATGGAACCCTCAGGAATCCGGTTACCCGCAAAAACCGCTGCTCCCTCATCGCCGTCCAGTGCCTGAATGTTTAAGCCTAAAGTTTCAGCCAAAGGATCATTTAGAATAACCAATGCAGGTGCCCGTACAGGCGTTGGATCGAGCCTGGTAAAAAATGATTTCGGAAGACGAGCATAACTGTTATCAAAGTTCCATCCAGTTTTTATTATTTCTTTGCATACTGTCATGGCAGCTCCTTTCCTTTTCCATCCTTTATTCTATCTTTTTTATTATACCCTTTCTTGCGGCTTAATCTATACCCGAACGATACCAAAATATGTTTCCAGTATTTCAGCAAAACCAATAAAATTAGTGCATATTAATTCATTCATAAAAAAACGCAGGCCAGGGAATTTTCCCCGACCGGTGTTAGTTTTATACGATGTCATCGTATCTATTTACTTATGATTATTGAATTTATCTCACCTTATGATCGTGATTATAACTGTTCTTTTCTCGCTAACTGTCTTTGGAAAAAAATAAAAACAGGTAATGGTATCAAGACCCAACCGAAACTCCTGAACAAACTGTTCTTAGCCCTCAAAATCTGCCTTTCTTTTTCTGATGCTGCCATCTCATCATATCTGGCACGTAATTCCTCATCAGACAACTTAATTTCTCCTTCTCCAGAGGGATCCGGCTTAATCTCGCCGCCATACTGACGATATTCAGCAAAAGACTGGTAATAAGGAGCAGGACTGATGATATCAGAAGCAGCCATGAAAACCCCGATACTCCCGCCGATCATCATCATTAATGTGGTAAAAAGAACTAAATACAAATAAACTTTTTTAATCATGTCTTCCCCTCCTTCTAGATGCTCTATTTTACTTCCCGCAATAATTATTAATATGATTGCGATAATTGCAACCGGTATTAAAATTGATACCATCGTCATGCCTCTCCCCCCTTGTCAATTTGATCGTTATTGTAGTTAGACGTCTTTTTCGTTCAAATGTTCCAGATTACCAGCTTTTCTTAACATAATTTTTATGGCTAATTCCCCACAAAAATAGTATGATTAATCTATACAAAACAAAAAAGGAATGACTCCTCATGAACTTAATCTATCAAACCAATAAGCTGTCCCAGGAGTGGAATCAGCCCCTGATCTTTGCCTTTTATCAGGAAAAAATATTGGTGGAAACAAATAATGACCGCCTGATTATACCCACACCTTTAGATTTAGATAATCACGGCATCATCATAGATAAAAAACTCTATATCGGAATTATCAACGATCATCCCAGTTATATTGCGGAGCTGCCTGCGGATTATCCGCCTTTGCAGCCGAAGAACCTAAATTTTGTCGGACTGCGGGGACTTTTCGATGCTGTGGAGGATAATGTATTTTGGGCAGCCGGCCGAGCCTTTCAAATCATGAATTGGCATCGGACCCATATCTTCTGCGGCCGCTGTGCTACACCCACCCAAAATAAAACTAACGAAATCGCCAAAGAATGTCCTCATTGCGGTCTGATCAGTTACCCCAATATGGCTCCGGCGGTGATTGTAGCGGTGGTCAAGGACGATAAAATCCTTCTTGCCCGGAACAAGCAAAACCTTTCCAAGTTTTATAGTGTCCTCGCCGGTTTTGTTGAAGCAGGAGAGACCTTGGAGGACTGTGTACGAAGAGAAATTATGGAGGAAGTGGGGATCAAGGTCAAGAACATCACCTATTTTGGCAGCCAACCCTGGCCTTTCCCCAATTCTTTGATGCTGGGTTTCACTGCAGAGTATGAAAGCGGAGAAATTCAGGTGGATGGGGTGGAGATTGCCGAAGCTGATTGGTTTTGCAAGGATGAGCTGCCGGCAACTCCGGGAAATATCAGCATCGCTCATCATTTAATCGAATGGTTTAAAAACCGATTTTAAGATTATCGGAATTTTTGGAGAAAGAATTCCCTTATCCTTCCTTTATACCAACCGTCTTTTCTTTCTATGTTTTCAAATTCCAAGACTCCCACTTCTATAAGTGGGAGTTCCTATTATTACTCCAATTAGGATAGATTCCCCATCTGAAGCCCATATGTTCAGCTTTGGCTGAACGAGTTCGCTAGAAAAACAGGGTGCTACTGCAAAAGAATATACAAAACTCTATTGCATAGGCGGGGAAAATCCTGTATGATAATACATAGATATTCAATGCATCGATTTAGGATGTATTATGAAAGGAGGCAGAACAAAATGTCGGTAAATCAGGAAATGCTTAGGGGCAGCACCGCTGTTTTAGTTTTAAGTATGCTGGACCGAGAGCCTATGTATGGCTATCAGATGATTAAAGAAATTGAACAGGAATCCGGCGGAATCTTCCTTTTTAAAGAAGGGACACTTTATCCCATTCTTCACGCCTTAGAATCTAAAGGCATGATTGAATCCTACTGGTTGGGTAAAGAAGGCGGCAGGAAAAGAAAATACTATCAATTGACGACAAAAGGTAAAGCTCATTTAAAAGAACAACAACAAGAATGGGTGCGCTTCCGCGGGGCCGTTGATAAAATTTTAAAGAGGGAGGTTTTGGCGTGGATCTAATTAACAATCGCATCATCCAGGATTATGTGAACAAGGTATGCGCCCAAGTTAAATTCCGTGATGTTCATCCGGATGTAAAACTGGAACTGGAAGCCCATATCCAGGAAATTATAGAAGAGCATTTAGCCCAAGGCTTTTCTGAAAAGGAGGCTGCTGAGAAGGCTGTTGTTCAAATGGGCGATGCTGATATGGTTGGGAAACAGCTGAATAAAGTTCATAAACCAAAACCGGAATGGAGTATTTTACTGATTTCTCTTCTTTTTATCAACACGGGATTGTTGTCCTTGTATTTTATTCAGAAACAAAGTTTGCTCTCACATAATATCCCTATATTTGAAAGAAGTTTGCTCTTTTCATTGATAAGTTTCATTATTATGATTGGATTCTACTTTTTCAGTTATAAAAAATTGGAGAGGTATTCTAAACATATTTATCTGGGAACACTTGCACTTCTTACTTATACAGTTTTATTTGGAATTCAATACAATGGCAGCAGCAGTTGGTTAACGCTAGGTTCCTTAAGCCTTAACGTTGTGGCAGTTAGTCCCATATTATTTATCATAGCATTGGCTGGGATCTTTAATAAATGGGATTGGGACAACACGTTTAACTTTCTGCAAGGTGTAGCCTTATGTGCCGTGCCATTGATTCTGATGCTGGGAGCACCTTCTATTTCTTCAAGCGTTATCTATGCCGTAGCAAGCATGGTTTTGATGGTTGCCTCAGGGGCAAAATTAAAAAGGCTGCTTTTCATCTCAGTCCCATTTATCGCGATGATCATCCTGTCTGTTTTTACGGTGCCTTATAGAATAGATAGACTCCTGATATTTTTAAACCCCGGCAGCGACCCACATGGAAGCGGGTATATAAACACACAGTTGAATAAAATTATTGAGGATGCAGGGCTTTTCGGTCAAGGACTCACCTTTGCTCCCCAAGGATTGCCAGATCTTCATACAGATTTTATTTTCTCCTTTATTACATATACTTTCGGTTGGATCGCCGGCATTTTGCTGATTGCTTTAACTGTTTTGTTTCTTGTCCGTATTGCACGAATCACCAGGATTGTGAAGAATAATTATGCCAAATTGCTCATCAGTGGCTTTGTATCTATTCTGACAGTAGAATTTTTGTGGAATATCTTGATGAATTTAGGATTAGCCCCCATCAGTGGCATCGGGTTGCCTTTTATCAGTTACGGCGGTTCTCAGCTGATCATTAATGCCGTCATAGTGGGGATGATCTCAAGCATTTTTAAGCGAAGAAATGTTTCTCAAAACTGCCAATGATCGATTAATTCTTTGTCATACATTGGCCTTTGTCCCCAATCATTTCCCTGGCAATTTTTAAAAACTGTCACCTCCGTGTTACCCATGATGATCTCTGAATAGATTGGGAGAATTGGTTGATACTATCAGAGAGTGATCCACCAAGATCAGACAAAAGGGAGGTGAATAAAATGAACCGAGATGAAATGATATTTGCTCCTTTAAGCGACCAGGATTTAACCAAAATTCAGGAGGCTGAAAAAATGGTCAATCAGCAAGGGGGAAAAAATGACATTATTTTGCTGGCCTATGCCAAAAAATAAATAACCTTTTTAAAATATAAGGGGTTGGTAAAGAATTTTTTACCAGCCCCTTATTTATACTTTCGGAAATATAACTTTTAAAAGGTTGAAAGTATAAGAGCAACTAAGGCTTCCGCTAAGCTTTCGGCTTGGCGTAAGCCAAGTTTTCTTTATGGCCAAGATATAATTTACCGCGTTGCAAATAATTCAGTTAATGCTTTGATATGCTCCGGGGTAGTGCCGCAGCAGCCCCCCACCAGGGAAGCTCCTTCTTGGAAACATTTCAGCACACCTTGAGCAAAGACCTCGGGGGTCATGTCATAAATGGTTTCCCCTTTTACCAGCTTCGGTTTACCGGCATTGGGCATGGCCAAAATAGGTAATGTTGTTTTTTCTCTAAGCTCTGCGATAATATCTGCAATTTCTTCCGGATCTAAGTCCCCGCAATTGGTACCAATCACATCTCCTCCGGCTTGCTCCACAGCCGCAGCACACTCCGCCAGGGTTTGCCCCATCATGGTGCGACCGCCGGAATCTTTAGAAGATAGTGTAAAGGATACCACCACCGGCAGGCGGGAAACTTCTTTGCAGGCTTTTAATGCGCATAGAGCTTCTTTAAGGTCCATCATGGTTTCAATAATAAAACCATCCACTCCTGCTTCAGCCAAAACCCGGCCCTGAGCCTGATAACCGGTTATGATCTCCTCCTCCGTATAAGGCCCGAAGGGTACCATCAATTGACCGGTAGGCCCCATATCACCCAATATGAAACGGGCACCTGATCTTTTTGCCAGTTGCACGCCGGCTTGGTTGACCTCCGCCATATCAACCTGCACGTTATGGGTTTTCAGATAAATGGGATTCATGGTAAAGGTATTGGCGGTGATGACATCAGCCCCGCTGGACACATAATCTTGATGAACCTTTAAAACAGTTTCCGGATGAATTAGGTTATTGACCCCGCCGCTAAGTTCCAGGCCGTAACGAGCTAATTGAGTTCCCATACCGCCATCAAAGATGACAGGTTGTTTGGTCTTAATAAAGGATAAAAAGTCCATTTCATTCACACTCCGTCACACCAGCTTTTTCATTATTCTAACACCTTTCGCGCTCCTTGAAAAGAATTCCTGCTTAACCCCAATTGCAATTTTTCAGCTAAACAGGAAGCTTTCCGGATTTTGAGAGCAAAAAACATCTTTCTCCTGCTGAGAAAAGTATGGCGTATCACGGAATATTTTTAAATAATTGCTGTAGGAATTCATCCATAATAAATTAATGGAAAAATCGGAGCCAAAAAGAATCCGCTCTGCCAGTCTCTTTTTCAAGCCCGAATCCCCTTGGGCAATCATTTTCCTTAAGGAGCGATAATACTGATCATCAAAGCCCCGGCAGGAAAAATCCGTATATACGTGCTCATATTGATCGATTAAGGAAAAAATATCCTGGGCCCATTTATTTTTCCCCTTGCCCTCCTGATTTCCCAAATGGCCAAAATTCAGCTTTAATTCCGGGAAGTTTTTTAAAACCAATGCCCATCTGGCAGGTGAACTGTATAACTCTGCATCCTTGGTATCGATAATCCGATAGCCTCCATTGCTGCAGTGGGTTGTGATCGGTATACGTTTACACGAGGAAAACTCATAAAGACACTCAGATTTTTTCCGTTCCTCCGGATCCTCCGGCCAGGGGTCAAAACCTAAAGGAGGATAAACCTTAATGCCGGAAAAGAAATTACTGCCCATGCTGTCAATATCGCCGTTAAATTTTCCCTGGTTTGCTTCTAACTCTAAAGGATTTCCAGAATACTCTCCAAAATATTTATCCAGCATCTTCTCAACTTTTTCCATGGTATAGTTGCTTGTATTAATCCCTAAAAAGGGATAAACCTGAAAGAATCTTTCCTTGGTTTCTTTTCCCTGATAATAGGTGCGAATCCCATTAAAAAGATCCAGGACCTGCTCAACGATCGGTTTTTGCACCGGAATAGCATTATAATAAATGGCTGGGTTGGTCATATTCTTATACCCAAAATCCATCATTAAAGGAGTAAGCACAATTTTATCATAGTGAAAATTTCCTAAAGACAACCGGCTTCCTTCTAATAATTCCTGATGCATTTCCCGATCCAGCATTTGAAATACAGAAGCGGCATCATGTTCCATGATCACTAATAGATTCTTTACTCGATTGAGCAGATCCGTGACCCCCATGGTATTTAAAATTCGAGTCA
This sequence comes from Dehalobacterium formicoaceticum, assembly GCF_002224645.1. NCBI lineage: Bacteria > Bacillati > Bacillota > Clostridia > Eubacteriales > Peptococcaceae > Dehalobacterium > Dehalobacterium formicoaceticum. The sequence goes on from NZ_CP022121.1 coordinate 9,663, forward strand.
GAGTACGGGGACTGAAAGTATGAAATACCAGGTAAGAAAGCATTGCTAAATTGGCACCAAAAAAAATTTTAATAGGATGATCTAATAGAGTCGGTTCAAAACGACGTAAAAATGCCAGAAAATTAGGATGACTTAAATTCATCACATGACAATGAACATCATAAAACGTTTTTCCTGCCATACAATTTCCCTCCTTTATGTTCGTGATAAGCATTATGTCGAGTTTTTAGGGTTTATGACAGAAAAATTTCCTGCTTTTAATAGCCATTTTTATCTTTCAGAATCAATCTAAGGCCAATGGTGAAAATGATAGGCAATAAAATGTATCCGATAAAGGCCTCTAAGGATACCAAAAACTGCATCAACCCATTTATGGGTGTCACATCACCGTAGCCTACCGTTGTTAAAGTAATGACACTAAAATAAAACCATTTAAAATAAGAGGATGTGGGGTAATAAAATCTATCCACGCAATAATAAAAAGTAGCAAAGGCTACAATCACCAAGCCATAGACCAAAACAACGATCATGACAAATTCTTTTAAACAACGCATGGAGAGAATGGCAATAAATACGCGGTCAATCATGAGAATTTTTTGATAAAAAACCAAGGCCAGGATCAGGATGAGTAAAATGCTGATCAATGCCGCCAAAATACCGGGTACGCCAAAAAAACCCAACAAGAAATCGCTGATGGGTATGGCAAATAAAAACATAGTGAGCAAAAACATGATTTCACCCTTGGGGCTTAGCTTTTTGGCCACAGATGCCACCTTTTCACCTGACTAACTTGGCGTAAGCCTCCCGCCTCATTAGACGGGAGTCAAACGCCAACTAAGTCATGCATTAGCAGTTCTAAAACTTGCTAAGAAAATCACTTAGCAAGTTAAGAACTTGCGTCAATTAGAAATTTACTTATTTTCTATGCCAAAAAGCAAGGTAATATAACTGGTCGTGGCGATATTTTTATTACCCAGGATCACACCGGAATTGGTATGATTGAGAACGGCAAAGTCATTCTTGCCCAATTTGTTCATTGCTGTAAATAAAACGCCGATGGCTGCAGGTGAATCCAGATAATCGTCATTCATGGTAAAAATACGTCCTAAATTCCTCTCTTTTAAGGCTTGAATGGTTTCTTGATCTTTCAGCTCCGTTTCATCACATTTTAAATAGTGGGAGAAATCCACTGATGCCAAAACAACCGTCTTATCACCCATGATCCCGGCAATTTTTTCTCCTAAAACATTCGCCTCTTCCCGAGAAAAATTATTGGGGAAAATGATTGGTAACACCTTGGTCTCCGGGAGATAGTATTTGATGAAAGGCATGATATTGCCCATCGCATGTTCCACACTCATGATTTCGTCATTTACTTGTACGGAGGAAGAAGCTTGACGAAGGCTTTTTAATAGTTTTTCATCCACATCCACCACCCCAAAGGGCGTTTGCCAGCCCAAGGAACTGGTCACTATTCGGCCCCCTTCATTACTATGATTAGGTCCTAATAGAATAATCGTGTCCGGTTTTTGATCCTTCAACGTATCAAACACCCGGGCAATCAGCTTGTCCGCCACCAGGTGATGGGGAATGACTCCGCCGCGAATATTTTCTAAATCAGGGCCTTCAGGAAATTCCCCGGTGTAGAAATTACCCGTTTGAAAAAAAGCATTGGGATGTACGGGGGGGAAGGAACCAGGCTGAACACTGGTTCCTGTCCGATCCCCGCTGAGCGCAATATAGGCAATTGCTGCCCAAATGATTACTGCGACCAGGAGTATTTTTTTCATCATTTGATTTCCACCCTATCCGTTGCTGTCATACTATAAATTTTACCACTCTTTACATGATGCAATGTCATGTTTTGGGCTGTAAAACTACCAGGATTGACAATCCGGGCGTAATAATTAAAAGATCCTTTCTCCGTGACCGCAAAAGCTACTTTTTGTCCCTCCACCTCAATGGGCCAGCCGATATCATGTTTTGTCACACCCCATTCATAGGGCCTCTCCACCAGTTTTAGTCCTGAAGGAAGGTAATCAGTGATCTGATAGACACCATCGGGCGCCTTGCCCCCGATATTCCATGAGACTTTAATTTCGACCAAATCACCGGCATTAAACTGGCGGGTGGTTTTTCCTGCCACCAGGTAGTCCCGGGCAATGGTGACCCCTTCTGTGGAACTGCTCTTGAGAGGAGTATATTTTTCCTGATAGTTCCAGGTCATACCAACTTTTCCTTGAATATTCTCAAAGGACAAGGCTTTTAATTTATCAGGCGTTAAAGTCAGGGAATGGATTTCTCCCGCAGGCAATTTAACCTGTTTTTTCTTGCCTTCCAGAATATAAGTAAAGCTCGTACTTACATCCGTCATTTTATCCAAGCCTTCCTCAATAAATGTGATTTGCTCCAGATAATTCAGTTCATTTTGAGGAGGATTTTCCATGACATAACGCAGAAGAAGGCTGCTTTCCGCAAAGTTTAGTCTGCCCGCTGCCAAAGCCGTAAGACCGGTCAACTTTGTCATATCATCCTTATTATTACCGCTGTTTATTTGCATATAGGGACCGTTGGTTTCTCCATATTCCTGAAGCAGTCCCTTTAAAATCTTCCTGGCCGGTTGTTCATCGCCCAATTGGTTTAAGGATAGCACCAGATACAGTTTTTCTGTAAGGCTTAAGTCCTTTTCACTAGCTGCCAGAACCACTTCTTGGAGTACCGGCTCTTCCAGAGAGGTCAACCCATACAAGGCCATGATACCTCTTTCCCTGCTTTCTTGGGGATCATTAATGATCTTAAAGAAGTAAGACTTTAGGGCATCCACATCAAAATATTCCTCTGACCAGGGAGCAATCAGCACGCTGACTTCTAAATCACTGCTCCCATAGGGTAATATTGCAATCCCGCCATCTGGGGTTTGATAAGAGGAAAGATCCAATTTCTCCAATTCATCAGGCAATCCTGTAAATTCTTCAAAATGCTCCTGCAGCAACGATATTGCCACGTAGGGCGCCAATTTTTGTTCGATGCGGCTGCCCTCCAGATAGGCCAAAGAACAAAGAGCGGATAAATATTGACTGCGCGTAGTATCCGCAAAGGTAATAGTCACCGGTTTGTTCGTGGCTGCCTCCACCTTACTCTCCGTCGTTAAAGGGGCAAAGTTAACTTTCTCCTGGGTCATATAAGATTCTGCCACCTGAAATGTCCTGGTAATGGTGTCTTCCAATCTATTCCCTGCTGCGCGGACGGTGATTTGATAGTCCCCCGGTTCTAAAGCAGGTAGCTGTACCGGTACCGTATCAAAGGCCGAAGCAGAGAGATTTTTCGATAAAATTTCCTTTTTCCCGGCTTCCTCAACAACCTGCACCCGATAATTCACCTGTGCGTCAACCTTAAGGGCAGACCCTAAAGAACGCAGGTTAATCACCGGCCGGTCTCCGGCCAGATAATTCTCATTCAATACCAGATCCGTAAAGAAAGGCAAGCGTACATTGATTTTTGCGGTTCCGCTCATCCCTTCCAGATCCGGGGTAATCCCTTGATAGGTCAAGCGCCACGAAGTAAGATTATCCGGTACGGTAAATGTAACTGTGGCTTTTCCGTCGGCACCGGTATGGATAGTTTCAAAGAAAGCAGTATCCTTAAAGTCTTGCCTGCCGGATCCGCCTTCTCCCCCATGTTCAGCACCGCCGCCGCTAAAACGTGTGGGATCCTGATGGGTACTGCCGGTTAAAATTACCCCGCTGGAAATATAATCACTGTAGATGGAGCCCAGCAGGTTCACTTCCTGAGGACTGAGCTGATACAAGGCCTCATCCACTAAATTCAAATTAACTGTGGCCGGTGCGGGACGACCCCTCTGATCTCTAACCTCTACATTGACCTGCACCTTATCCTGTGGTCGGTATTCTTTTTTGTCAGTGGTGATTTTGATATCTAATGCTTTGGCCTTTTCATCATAGGCAACCAGCTGTTCCGGTGTCATATGATAATTTTTCCCATCGAAATAAACGCCTGAAACCCAATAATTGGGGATATCCCTGCGATTAAATTTGGCACTATAAACTCCGGTATCCTGAATCCGGTAATCCATGATCCCTCTTTTTGCCGTATAAAAAAGATATCCATTTTCCCGATCAGGAAGCTTTTGTTCATTATTCTTTACCGTTAAGCGCACGTTTTCTCCCTCTTGATATCTTGCTGCCCCGAACTCCCCGTCATCCAGGTAATACCAATTATTGTTTTCATCTTGAGGGTTTTGCCCGCCAAAGAGAAATATCTCATTTTCCGTTTGGTTATTATTACCATCCATGGCGCTCAATTCTACATAATAGGATTTTTCTTCTTCCGCTTTAAAGTTGAACCGGGCCTTTCCGGTATTGTCTGTCACCACCTGTTCCATAGTCACCGGAACTCTCCGTTCCTGATAGCGATATTTCTGAACTACTTTTTTATTGACGAAATCATAATACTCTCCATCTTCTTCCCGGGTCCACTCCTGACGAAAAACTGCAACCGTAACAGGCACCCGTACTGCTTTCTCCAAAAAGAAGGCATCTTCTTCCCAATAATCCTTCTCTCCCTGATTTACCTTATCTACCGTGAGCCGATCCGTGGTAATATTTACCTGACCTTGATGATCACGAATGGCTCCCTCCGCCTCAATCTCCAGATCATTATTGAGAACAATTATGGAAGTTGCCGTAGAGATCGGTCCGCTTTCCGGCAATGTGGCATTGATGGATAGATAACGATACTGAACCACGTCAGAGTATTCCGACTGATACGTAGGTTTGTAAGTGATCTTTCCCTGGCCGCGTTCATCTGTGGTTATTTCTCCCGGCTGATCCAAATAATAATTTAACTTTACCCGAGGCACAGGTGTTTCTTCAAAGCAGGCTGTAGCCACATTGATGTCCAAGGTATCGCCGACAAAAACAGCATTTTTTTCTGTTTCCACGTCAATACGATAGGAGGGTTTGGTATAGGTTTGTACATCAAACCCTTGCTGCATTAGGGTTAGATCATCCAAACGCACCGTGATCTGATAGTAGCCCGGGATCAGATTAGGCAGCTTCATCTCTCCGCTGAAAACCTGATTTTCCACCGGCAGCATTTTTTCTTCTAAAATTACTTCCTCCTGGCTTTCCTTCCATTGGGTCAAGGCAACAGTTAACTGACCGGGCTGTTTAAGTCCTTCCTTTCTGCTTTTAACCAGACCCCAAAAAGAAACCGTATCATTCGGTTGATAAAGGCCGCGATCCAAATATATATATTTCCAATAATCCTGGGTTGAAGCTTCAGTCTGATCTTGATTTCCCATGAGGGGGCCAAACCAAGTAGGTTTTAAAACAGCAACGGCTTCCTGATCTTTCCCTTTTACCACTACATAAGCATTATTATTTTCCAGGGGAGGGGTAGGCATGGATACCAATCCATTTTCATCTGTCTTACCTTCGCCCACATGACCGGATAAAGAAACGATTCCCTCTGTTAAAGGCGCACCATTTAACTGATTGTGGGCCCAGACTAAGGTTTCGTCCTCTCCTACTGCGGCATAAACCGCTAAGTCTGTTACCTGCACCCATACCTGACGGGTCATAGTACCTAACGATACTTCCCCCAGATAATATCCAGGCGTAAGAGTTTGGGGCAATTCGATAAAATGCTCCCCGCCGTATTTTTTTAAATCAGTGTCAAAGGATAAGACTTTTTCTAATCCCTTATGCTCTGCCTGATAAACACCGCGGCTGAAATATGCCCAGGAAGGTATTTTTTCTCGTTCCTGGATGCTCTTGATATAATCCTCTCCCTTCTGATATTTAAAAAAGGAGACCTTTACCTGGGGTGCTGCATTTCCTTTGGCAGAATAATAGCCGATCGGAAGCACCGGTGCGCTTGTGCTGGGAAATTCCATGGTATTATTATAAAACTCAATATAAGCATCATTGGTATTATGTTGAGTTGGGTCTTGTGTTTCAAATTGAAAGACCAGATCCTCCGCCAAAGCCACATCACTGCCGGCGAGCTTGAGGCCTTTTTTCACCTTCACCGTATAAACCGTTCCCGGTTGTAAACTATCGGGTACAAAAACCGCGGTTTTTTTGTGCTCTTCAAACCGTCCTTTGACTTGGGGTGTAATTTCAAAGTATTTATTCAAATCTGCAAAACCGGCATGACTGAAAGTCACTTCTATGCCGGTATTTGTCGGTACCCCCGTTGATTGATCCCGGGGCAGGGTACTGTTCACTTTAAATGTACCCTTGGTCTGAAAAGCCCATTTCAAAGGACTGGAGCCAGGCAAATCCAAGGTAAACCGGTAAACCTTATTTTCTGCCAGGGGAGCATTGGGAATAAGCTTAATTTGATTGGTATTCTTTTGTTCCTCAACATTAAATTCAATTTCCGGTTGCACTGAAATATTTTTCGCCACAATCTTAGGATCAATGTAGGTTGATGTTTTTACTAAAAATTGAGAAGCAGGATCCACTCCGGCACGATCAGCCTGGGTTGGTTCCAGATTAATTTCAGCAGCCAAGGCACTGGTTAAATCTAAAGGCTGCTGTCCTTTATCAATGAAGAAAAAAACAACGCTGGCTACAATCAGTCCGATGATGACGACAAAAAAAGCAATTTTCCTTTTCATATTCTTCTCCCCAGTCGCTTAGGATAATTTGGTCTGCTTTTTAGACGCAGAATAAATTTAAAATGTTCCCTGTTATGTTTCACATATAAATTTATTCCATACCGTTTGCCATTTTCCTGCCTGCCCATTCCTAAGAATAGTTAAGCTCCGCATCATCCTTTCAGATAAGCGGAGCCCAATACTAATCAATTATCTTTACGAAATCACCATTTTTTAATGAAGCAGCATTGGCCTCATCCATATCCACATGCATTTCCAGGTTATACTCCTCACTTACCCGCACCATTACTTCACAAAAAACGACACCTCGTGCACCCTCTGTCTGCACATTGATGCGCTCACCGTCTTTGACATTGAAACGGGCTGCCTCCTTGGGATGCATATGAATATGCCTCGCCGCAATGATGCATCCCTCAGGGACCGTGACTGATCCCGCCGGACCCACCAGGGTTAACCCGGCAGATCCTGACAAATCCCCGGAATCCCGAATGGGAGCCTTTACCCCCAATTTAAAGCAATCGGACACGGATATCTCTACCTGAGTTCTGTTACGGGTTGGACCCAAAATGCGGACATTTTCAATCACACCTTTAGGTCCTACCAAGGTCACTTTTTCGGCACAAGCAAATTGTCCAGGTTGAGAAAGATCCTTAAACCTGGTCAGGGTGGCATTTCCTCCAAAAAGAATCTCCAAATCATGCCCGGAAAGATGGACATGCCGATTGGAAATCCCAATCGGGATTTTTTTATCTTCTTTCATCAGTGGCTGATCGCAGCATTCCTTGCTCAATTGCTGCCTTAATACCATTTTAACAATCTCCTCCAGCTGTCCTTTGTCCAACCGGATCACCTGCCTTTTTCCCTTTGAATCTATCCTTTCAATTCTGCAAGGACTTTTTTCACGATTGCAGCAATATCCTCCGTGCTCACTGTCCCCGAAGAACAATTGCCCCTTTCTGAAGCTACTGCTTCGCTGACTCCATAAGCCATTCTTTTAATATTAATCAAATGCATGGGGGTAACATTATAAGAAGTACTGCTCCCGGCAATAGTTCCGCAACCCAAGGTTAGGGAAGGAGCCAGTTTGGTGGTGTAACCAATGCCCCCGAGAGAAGCAGGAGTATTCACTAAAATTCGGGACACTGGTTTTCGGATGAATTCCCGAATAATAGCATCATCCTGAGAATGGATGGAGAAAGTATGTCCTGCACCCATCAAATTCAGCAGTTCAATGGCCAAGAGACAGCCCTCTTCCCAATCCTTCACAGTATAACAGGCTAACACAGTAGTCAATTTTTCATAGGACAGGGGAAAGCCCGGACCATAACCCTCCAGAGGGGCAATTAAAATCCTGGTTCCTTCCGGAATGGAAATGCCTGCTTTTTCCGCAATCACTTTTGGTTCTTTTCCGACACAAGATGAATTCATGCCACCCTTCGGTGTCATAACGACCCGGCTTACTTTTTCTACCTCTTCTTTAGATAAGAAGTAGGCTCCCTGGGCTTCAAATTCTGCCACAACTTTATCTTTAATAGGCGCGTCGATTAGTACAGAGTTCTCAGAGGCACAAATCACGCCATTATCAAAGGTTTTCCCTGTCATAATATCGGAAACTGCTTTTTTAATATGCGCGCTCCGTTCGATAAAAGCCGGTGCATTCCCGGCACCTACTCCGTAGGCAGGTTTGCCCACGCTATAGGCTGCTTTGACCAAACCGGGTCCGCCGGTCGCTAAAATCACCGAAATATCATCATGTTTCATCAAGGCATCTGTCGCCGCCATGGTCACTTTGGTAACGCAGCCGATAATACCTTCCGGTGCACCGGCTTTGACAGCGGCCTCATGCATGACCTGAGCCGCCGCATTAATACACCGGCTGGCATTAGGGTGAGGCGCAAAAACAATGCCATTGGCAGATTTTATAGAGATCAAGGATTTATAGATTACAGTAGACGTAGGGTTGGTAGAAGGAATAATACCCATGACCACGCCCATGGGATAGGCTGCTTCAATCACCTTATTCCGGGTATCTTCATAAAGAATCCCTACTGTTTTCATATCTTTGATGAATTCATAAACATTTTTAGCAGCAAAGAGATTTTTCTTTACCTTATCTTGAAAAATTCCGAATTTCGTTTCATCCACGGCCATGCGGGCTAACCATTCGGCATTCGCTACGGCGGCTTCACTCATGGCAGCTACGATGCGATCAATTTGCTCCTGATCGTAACCTTCTAATATCCTTTGAGCTTCTTTCGCCTTGCGGGCTAAATCCCTGGCTTCCTGGATGGAACTAAGATCATAATCTAGTGCCATTACCTAGCTCCTTTCTTACTGCTGCTCACCCCGGGCTCGAAGAATTTCCTTGATCAGCTGCTCTTTATTGGCCCTGGATATTTCTCGCCCTTGGATGGCAATACCCTGCGTTTCCCGGGCCAGTCTCCGGAGTTCTCCTACCGTCATAAAAGCTAAAGCATCATTTTCTTCAGTACCTTCCTGAACCCCAAAGGAGCCCTCAGTCTCCGCCTCCTTGTTGGTTATGGTTTGATTAAACTCATCATTTGCATCTGAACATGTATGCCCCGAAGAATGCGGCGGAATAGGATCATCCTCCGGTTTTTTCGGTTTTTCTAATTTTCCTTTGAAAACCATTTTGATGTCAACTTCCGGCCGGGGAATTACATGCTGGCTGATGACAAGGCCAACCTTGGCTGCAGCGGCACTGCCGGCACTGACACTGGCCTGGACAGCAGCAACATCCCCGGCAAAAGCAACCATTATCAGCCCGCCTTCAACGATTTCATATCCTAAAAGTTTCACATTTGCGGCTTTCACTCCGGCATCCCCAGCCTCAATTGCCGGGACCAAACCTCTGGTTTCAATCATCCCCAGCGCTTGGTTTTTCATCTGCCCCAACCCCTTTATCCGTCAATCTTATTCAGCTTTATCAGCCTTCTTGTAGTCATTGGGCAGAATCATTTCCACGTCTGCATGAGGACGGGGGATAACATGAACTGAGATCAATTCACCAACTCTTTGGGCAGCTGCCGCACCGGCATCGGTAGCGGCTTTCACAGCGCCTACATCTCCCCGGACCATCACGGTAACCAGTCCGCCGCCCACATGTTCCTTACCAATTAAATAAACATTCGCTGCTTTTACCATGGCATCTGCTGCCTCAATGGCACCTACCAAACCTTTGGTTTCAATCATACCTAATGCACTTGTCATAATTCATTTACCTCCCCAAATTTAAAATTTATGGTTTATTCATCAGGATTTATAGAAATTATTTCTGATAATCTGCCAGTTCCGCCCAATTGGCTGGATAGGTAACAAAAAAGTAACGGCATTTATCAGGAGTCGTAAAGGTCACCTTGGTATCCCTGGGAATAAAGAATACATCCCCCGGATGCCCTGTATATTTCTTGCCGTTCACAATAAACTCCAAAGTTCCTTCCACCACATAATCAAATTCGTCATATTTTAAATGAAAATCAAAGGTGGAATCCTCAATCGTCATAAAGCCCGCGGCCATATTGGGGCTTTCCTTGATGGTAAGTATCTCTCTGATCCCTACTTTGTCTTTGGGATTTCCCGTATTAAACTCTTCACAGACCACAGAGCTGCCCTTGATCAAAGCAAAACCCGTTTCCGGATCCACTTCCCTTTCCATGGGGGGTAAAGATAATTGGGGCAGCCGGGCCATCACTTCCAGCACAATCTTAGAAATCATCGCCGGGTCTACATCCCGAGGGGCTGATTTCGTTTCTGCCTGACTGTCCATGATAAATGGCTGGGTACATGCCGAAGGATCTTTGGGAGCGGTTCCGGTTTCAAAAGTAATGCCCCATTCACTGGCTGCATCTCTCGCTGCCGGCGTGATAATTGTACCCGGTTCAATATAGTGAGTCTTTTTACCGGTACTTGCCAAACTCTTGACATCATTCGCCGTAATTAAAGTCTTCACTTTTTCACCTCCCTGATTTTATCAATTTTATCATAAAAGAATTAAAGAATACTGGAGATCAAGTTTTTATGAGGTGAGGGAATTACCACCTGCTGTACCAGGAATCCTTTATCTGCAGCAATTTTTGACCCCGCTTCCACCGCCGAATTCACCGCCGCTACGTCTCCGGTCAAGGTTGTAAAGCTCTTCCCACCCAAACCCATACCAATGCGAATTTCGATTAAATCCACGTCACCGGCTTTCACTGCTGCATCAGCTGCTACAATCATCGTAGCTACAGAGAAAGATTCCAGCACACCCAGAGCAGCTACTTCCACCACGGAACTCCCGGCGGAACAAGCCGGAATTACCTGGGGGTGCACATTGGGCAGGACAAAATCATCAATGACATGGATGTCTCCTTTTGCTACACCGGCCTTAACGGCACTTTCCACAGCTGCAACATCACCCCACACCATGGTAATATATTTTCCTGGACAAATGGGACGGCTGATAATAATCTCAACCTGCCCCGTTTTCAGCATGGCATCTGCACTTTCAATTCCTTTGGCAATACTGTTAAATTCTACAAAACCAATGGTCCGAATCACGGTCTACCACCTCCATCCCCGTCTGCTTCAATGACAATATTGGCTGATACCTCTCTCACAACCCCGCTGATGCTGGCATGCACATTGGCACCCATGGCGCCTTCGGGAATTCCGCCAATTAATGCACCCCTGTCAACTCTTTGCCCTACTGTTACCAAAGGCTGGGCTGGAGCACCAAGATGCTGCTTTAGGGGAATCGTGACCTTTTGAGGTGCATAATCCACCTCTGTCAGAGGCGCTGCCACATTGTAGGGCATTAAACCTAAAGAAGCTACCAACCGTTTTACGGGGATTTTCATATATTCCCTGGTGGGAGTCACCTCTTCTTCCCGATTATGGGGATCGGCTTTAATGCCGTTTTTACCCAATTCCATCTTGATCATGGCATTAATGCGTCGGGGAGAGAGATGCATAATATTGCAAGCATATTCACAGGCACCGCACTCGGTACAGCTTAAAGCCATTTTCATCACGCCCAGTTCACCATCCATATAATTCAATCCCCGCATAATACGATGGGGACTCAACTTATGGCCCAGCATATGACGAGGGCAAAGATCCGTGCATCTTCGGCACTGGATACATGCAGCTTTGGCATGCTTGATGATCGTGGCCAGGGACATGCTGCGCACCTTCATCATGGGATGATCAGCAGCAAGAAGGATCAATCCTTTCGTCGTTTTGGTAATAGGCTGGTCGAAGTCCTCCAGCACCTTGCCCATCATAGGACCACCTTCTACCACCAGCTTATCCTCCAGATTCCTTTGCCCGGCTAAAGCCAATGCTTCCGCTATGGTCATTCCGATGGGCAATTTTAAAGTGATCGGATTGGGCACCTCACCTGTCACTGTAAGATAAGTGTCTGTCACCGGGACATCATCTAAGGCATCTGCCACATTGATTAATGTTTCTACATTGTCTACCACGCAGCCAACTTTTAAGGGGATCCCCCCTTCAGGAATAATCTTCTTTGTCACCTCATAGACTGTGACATGCTCATCCCCGGCGGGATAAAAATCACCTAAAATAAACAGCTTTAAAGGTTTACCGGCTATCGCTTTTTCCAGGGCTTCAATCGCCTCATGATATTTACTTTTTAATGCGATGGTGCCCAGTGATGCCCCCACCGCCTGCATCACAGCTTCCAATCCTCGGACCATCTTTTCTGCCTGTTCAGCCATCAATTGTTGGTCGACACGGAGCAGCGGCTCGCATTCCGCGCCGTTGACAATTACATGCTCCGCTCCGGCGTTAACTTTAACATAGGTAGGAAACCCGGCACCGCCAGCGCCCACTACACCACCATCTTTAATTTTCTTAATAATTTCCTCACGCATAACTTTCACCTCGATCAAACATCCTGCTGGTCCTCATCAATGATGCCCACAATTGTGGCATCAATAGGAGCATCTTTAAAATTCGGCATGCGCCGAGCCGAGCTCCCCTGGGTAATTAAAACCCTTTCCCCAATACCTGCCCCAATCATATCCAAGGCCACAATGATTCTGCCTTTGTCTTTTTCAGGAGTATCTTGAAGCTGCACAATCATAAATTTTGCTCCCTTAAGGGATTCGTCTTTCCTCGTAGACCAGATACTATTAATAACCTTACCAATTAACATTTTATCCACCTGCCTTCCCCATACAACCGGCTCTATATCTTTTTCAGGAGTTGAAAAATTCCGTAACCGCCTTAAGGGCAGCATCTACATCGGCAATGGTACCGAAGATGGCAATCAGGGTGACATGCTGGGGACAAATACCTCTGATTTCCTCCACTTCAACCTGCGCTGCCTTTTCCGCCACGTCTGCCGCGGTAATCATATCAACTAAAGCTCCTTGCACCAGACCAACAGCACCGGGAGCATGATGACTTTGTACATTGCCCGTTCTTCTCCGGGCCAGAATTGCCATGGTACCGGGAGAAGGAGATTTAATAAACTGAATTTTAACCGACACCGTTTACGCCTCCTCCTGTTTTTGGGAACTGAGGGCGATACCCATGGGCGTAACCAAGAAAGGATTGTTGGGCTTCCAAGCGGGAATGCCCGTCTCATTTTGCACAATCGTTTCAATGCCCGGAAAGCAGCTGGTGCCGCCGGCAAGATAGATATTATCGATTTTATAAGGTTCAACGTGCTTCTTAATAATGGTAGCTACTTTTTCCATCACCGGCTTGAGCACCGGAAATAATTCCCTCTGCCGTTCCGGATTGGTTTTTAATTGTTCAGCCTCTTCAAATGGGATCCCATATGCTCCTGATACCACCAGAGTGAAATGAGTTCCTCCGGTAGCCTCATCAGCTACATAAATGACTTTTCCCTCTTTGAGAATCGCCACCCCGGTGGTTCCTCCTCCGATATCCACCACGGCTCCGTTTTTAATCCCTAAAACATAATTAGCTGCCGTAGGCTCATCCACCAGATGAGTCACATCAAAGCCGGCGCCTTCCACTACATACTGAATAGCTTTTTGATCTCCCCCTACAGTACCCGGGGGATAGGCTGCCCCAGCTGCTAAAAGTTCTACACCCAGCTTCTCTTCAATTTCTCCCTTTAGTTCTTGCACAATTTTTCTCGCACCCACAAAATCAACGACTAGTCCGTCTTTAACAACCTCAGCATAACGCATGGCTCCTGTGACCGGCCGACCTTGATCATCCACCACAGCCAGCACAATATAGGCGGTCCCCAAGTCCACACCGGTAAAAAGTTTCGCCCCCTTTTTTACTGAAGCAGGGTGAGTCATTGTCTCTTCAAACCTTTTGATCAACTGGTTCGCATCCTCTAAGAAGTCCATGACGATATTCTCCTATCTATATCAACACCCTATCCGATAGTGACCGGATACGAGTTGAACCATCATTATATAAAGCAAACTGCTTAACCTGTTTAATCCTTGAATAATATCTTCCCGTTCTACTACTTCCGGAGCAACGGTAAAGGCATCCATGGCGGATAATTCCAGTTCCCGCACTTGGGTTCTAAGATAATTTAACCGTGCCATATATGATCCCTGGGCAGGATCAGGCAACAGATGATTTACCCCAAAATACTTTTGGGGAAAATGGGAGCGGGTTCGGATTTCCTCCGCAGACCATCCGTGAAAACTGATCGGCACCAAGGGCTCGTTCTTTACCTCTGCCCGGAGCATTTGTCGCACATAGTCTAAAATTTCTCTTAAATCCCGTCCCACTTCCTGATACCCGACTCCTTCGAACTCAATAATCCCGTTGATCAATAAGGCCTCAAAGGTATCCAAACGCCCACGAAATTTAATCCGGGGATGATTCTTGTAGACCATTTCACGGCCATTCAAATGGGTCATCTGCTCCGGCTTTTCTTTAATTTCCGATACCTGATACCTTTTATATTGAGTCTGGCTTCCTGCTTCCCCCAGAAGCTTTTCCTGCCCATCCCCGTTTTTTGCAGAGGTCGAATTTCCATTTACAGCAATCCTCCGTTCACTAAGAAACTGGGCCGCAGCAGGTGTTAAGCGGCTTCCTTCCGGAAGGGTAAAGGAAGTAAATTCGTTCTTACGATATTCATCCCGCAGTTCGGTTTCCGTGATCGCTCTCATTGATCCCACCTCCTTATCTGTTCTGGTCAAAGAACTATTATCCTTCAATGGGATTACGGGCAACACTGACGACCGCATCACGAAAAGCATCAGCTGCTGCTTTGCAAGCACTTTGGGATCCTGTGAGCAGAGCACCGCCAAAGTTAGTCCGGCTAGGAGGCCCATACCAAACACCCATTTTTACATCTGCGGCCTTAAGGGCTGCATCCACCCCATAGGTTGCTTCCAAGGGAGGAGCAATGAGATAACAGATGGGTTCCCCTTCACTCACCCCGGCACCCTTGGATAAATAGGATCCCGTACGGGAGATGGTGTAAGCAAAGAAAGATATCGTCCCTTCCTCATTGGCTGTATAAAAGAAAGCATCATTTTCAATCAATTGCAAAGCAGCATCAATACCGGCACGAACTTCCGCCGGATCGGGTCCCGCTAAAATACCGATAAATTCCCCTGCTAATGGTGTATTGGCATTAGCTGCCCCGCCATAAAAGGAGTCGGCATATACCACTTCCACAGCCGCTTTCTTTGTTGCCTCATCAATGGCCGCATAGGCCACATCATCAATGTCGCAGGTAAAAAATCCGATACTGTTTTGTCCCGGTTTCAGGTTCATGCTTTGAGCCAACCCCGGTGATACATTGGGAATATACCGGACAGCAAGAACTTTTGCCTTTACCGGCTCTAAAATTGCCATTTTATAAACCTCCCCTATGCTTTACTTATTTTGATTGCTCATTGAAATATGGAATTATCGATCAAAGACCAAGGTTTTCACCACAACAGGAACGACTCTTCCACCCATTAAGGGTTTCCCCAGATCGATATAATCCCCCTCATCAACCCAGACCTGGTCGATACAAATAATTTCCGCATCCATACCTAAACGAATTTGCAGGGTCTGACCCAGCACTTTGGCACAGTCTTTTTGCAGTACGACGATCAAAGGCTTTCCTGGTTCCAGATAATCCCCCATTCCTTTGATCAATCCCTCCGCCAGCGTCTGAATATTGGCGAAGGTGACCTCTTCCGGCCCCGCCATAGCTAATGCCACCTGGGAAACGGACCCGTCAGAAACCACTCTCTCTACGGTTCTTAGCACCTGCTCCGCGATTTCGTCCACGGTGTCAGGAATTCTATGGGGAAAGGGAGAGAGGACAGATACGTTTTTCAAAGGTAAATTTTCATCCTGCACGGTAATAGTGCTCCCGCTGAGGTTCACGGAATGTGCTCCCGCACCGATTACTGTGGCTCTGATGGTTTCTCCCGGTTGCACCGGTTCAATCCCGGCCTTGTGCAGTTCTTGCCGCACCGCCCAGCCCAGCACAGGACCGATATCCCCATACTGAGCAACCTGGGCCACAGAGATGGGCGTAAAATCGTAATAAACAAAGTCTGCTACCCCGCCGGAAAACATCACCCGCTCGACAGGATAATCCAGCCTTAAGGGAGATGTCATCAGCAGATTCCGGGTAAGATCACTGATATTGCTTAGGGTGATGGCTTCCACCACACTTTGCGCCATCAGGGAGGCGATGGTCTTTAGTTCAGCCAAGCTGACCCGATCTCCCACCATCAGCGGAAGTCCTAATTCACGGAGCACAATCCGTGCCGGTTCCGTAATATATGTGATCTTGTCGGAGTTCTTTTCTATTTCAATTAGATGGCCCCCAATATTCAAGCAAGCGGTATCAATAGTGTTTCCCTCCCGGAAAACTCCGATATTCGACGTTCCTCCGCCCATGTCCACATTTACTGTAACCCGATGTTTCTCCTTAGAAAAAGCCGCTGCTCCTGCACCTTTGCCGGCGAGGATTGATTCTAAATTCACACCCGCCGTGGCTACAACAAAATCTCCAGCCAGCCCAGCCATAGATTCCAGGATATTCCTGGCATTTTCTTTTTTCGCCGTTTCACCTGTAATGATCACCGCTCCGGTGTCAATTCCTTCTGCTGTGATACCGGCTTCTTTGTATTCCTGCTCCACAATTTGAGCCACTGCTGCAGCATTGATCAGATCATGGTTCTTTAAAGGTGTAAAATGAATGGCGCTGCGGTGCAGCACGTCCTTATCTGTAATCTCCATGCGGGGAATGGCTGATCCGGGAGCAATATTCTTGATAGTTAAGCGACTGATGACCAATTGGGTGGTTGTCGTCCCAATATCGATGCCCACACTGATGATACTTTGCTTGCTGGAACTACTGATTGAACTCACCACCTTTAAAAGGGCTTGGTTAAAGCAAATTCCTCAAATTAAAGTAAGCTCCCATGAATAGCATTCAATAGACTTTTACTGAAGATTTAATTTCATCCCGCTGCATTTAGCTGCTAAGATTTGTTTCACAACATCAACCAAAAGGGCTCCTGCCTCCGCCGGAGGAGTACCCCCTTTATGAATATTGGAGATCATCGTACGATCCGCTTCAACTGTATTTTTATTTGGCTTGTAAATCATATAGGCGCTCATACTATCTGCCGTAACCAATCCGGGGCGCTCTCCAATTAAGGACACTACCACCTCAGCATTCAAAAGCATCCCTACCTCATCCTGTACTCCAACCCGGCCGTTTTTAATAAAGAAGGGCGTGCCCACCTTAATGCCTGCTGCGGTGAGGCCCTGAGTCAGAGCAGGCAGCACATCTGCCACATTGGCCTCTATCGCGGAGGAACTTAAGCCATCGATAATAATAATTTGCACTTGGGGATTTTGCTGGCACTTCTCGGCCACTATTTTTTTCCCTTCTTCAGACAATCTTCTCCCCAGATGAGGCATTTTTAAAAATTCATCTTTATCTTTAGCTGCACTTTCTACGGTGAAAAGATTCATCTTAGCAAGAAAATCCTCGGCAACATCCATGAAGACAGCATCCATAGCCTGGGCATGATCTGCCAGGAATTTTAGATGGGCATCGGTTTTGGGCCGTGCTCCCGCTCGGAATAAGCCAATTCGGGCCGGCGTAGATGCTTTCATCGCTTTAATCGCATCCAAATTCACCGGATTGGGTACCCAAACTCCGCTGATATCAGGCACTTCAATCGGAGCTTCTTCAGTATATGGGGAAGATACTGCAGCTTGAGATCCAGTGGTAACCGATTGCACTGCCTCTTTACAAGCCGCTTCCACTTCTCCGCCAAGCATCCCTCTTTTCGCCAATTCTTTCATCACATTATCTATGATCAATTTTTCCATTTGATTATCTGCACTCATCCGTGTCACCCCCTGAATTATTTATCAAAAATTGAAGGATCTCCCGCCTTCTTCGTGAGCCGTCCATTTTCCATGATTTCCATTTTCTCCAACCACTTTTCAAATTCCGGCAGCGGCCTTAAATTTAAGATTTCTCGTACAGAAGCATCGTCATGATAACTGGTGTCCTGGTAACTAAGCATAATATCATCTCCGCCGGGAACACCCATAAAGAAATTAGCGCCTGCCATGGCACATAGCATGGTGCCTACTTCCTGGTCATTCTGATCCGCTTTCATATGATTGGTATAACAAGGGGCAATACCCATGGGAAGTCCGTGGAGCTTACCCATAAACAGATCTTCCAGATCTGCCCGGATTACTTCCTTACCGTCATAGATGGTTTCCGGTCCAATAAACCCGGTAACATTATTGGTCATAAAGGGACGGAAGTGCCGGCCAAAGCCATAGGTTCTAGCTTCCAATGTCATTTCATCCACATCATGATGGCATTCAAGGGAGATCTCAGAACCTTGTCCCGTTTCAAAGTACAGGAGATTGGGGCCGGTGCCATAACCTTTGCGGCAAGCCAGATCATAGGCTTCATCCAAGATTGCCTTGGTGACACCGAAAGCATCATTAGCGGCCTGAGTTCCGGCAATACTTTGGAAAATAAGGTCAGAGGGAGCACCTAATTCCAGAGCCTTCATCTGAGTGGTAACATGGGCCAATACACAAGCCTGGGTGGGAATTTCCCATTTATGCATAAATTCTTTAACGGCTTCCAATTGTCTTTTGACCGTTTCCGCATTGTCTTCCACCGGGTTGATGCCAATCACCGCATCTCCTGCTCCAAAAGACAGGCCTTCCTTCATGGACGCCATAATCCCCTGAATGCTGTCTGTAGGATGATTGGGCTGGTTACGAAAAGCCAAAGTTCCCGGAACCCCCAAGGTCGTATTGCAATGAGTCTGAATTCTCATTTTCTTGGCTGCATAGACCAAGTCCATATTAGACATGAGCTTGGCCACGGCAGCAATCATTTCGCTGGTCAGGCCCCGGCCCAGATGTTTCAGATCATTGTCCCCGGTATCCAGATCCAGGATATAATCCCTTAACTCACCTACGGTATAATTTTTAAACTGATTATAAATGCTGATATTTAAATCATCGTAGATAAGCCGGGTTACCTCATCTATTTCGTAGGGAATCACCGGATTATTATATATATCTTCTAAAGTCAGACGGCTGAGCACAAGTCTAGCCGCTACCCGCTCCGATGCGGAAGCAGCACCGATTCCCGCCAGCATATCACCTGATTTTTCTTCGTTGGCTTTCGCGAGAACCTCCTTGACACTTTTGAAGGTAAAAGATTTGTTATAAACCTTCGCTGATAAATTCACTTATAATGACCTCCCCTCAAAAAATCAATCTCTATTTAAAAGTTGTTTTAGATCATCAATTCCTTCCCCGGTAAGAGCAGATACAACAACGATGGCGCCGCTTAAACCCAGGCTTTTTAAAAATCCTTTGGCCTGCTCCACATCTGCTTGAGGATGGTCTATTTTGGTCACAATACCCATGGTTCTTTTGGAAAAGGCAGCGGCAAATCCAGGCGGAAAAACGGATCGGTTGCGGGTGGCATCCTGAATAAAAGCAACCCCATCTGCTTCCAGGGAAGTGGCAAACAGTGCTTTGTAATAAGATGGGTTTTCAATAAATTCCCCTGGGGTATCAATGGAGCATGCCGAATACCCTAATGACTGGGTTTTAGGTACAGAAGCCGTGGCATCCCCATTCAAAGCATTGGCCAAAGTCGTCTTACCACTGTTTACAGCACCCACTAACATAATTCGTTTTGTTTTCATGATTTTGTCATCCTCGCCGGGGTGAAATTCAGCTGAATTTCCAAAATGTTGTTGACTTCTTTTAACGCCGTTTCGACGCTGGCTACATCACCAATGATCACCAATGCTCCCGTAAAGCGGTCCAAAAAACCAATTTCCACTTCTGCGGCTTTCGTGGCCAGGTCGGCCGCAATAATGGCTGTTTCCCCGGGGGTGAGGGTTAAAATCCCAATGGCTCCTCTTTCCGGAAGACCCATTTTATCATAGATATCTTTTACCGGATGGGCAATAACATGAGCAAGGGTTACTTGCTTACCGGGAACATATTCTTGAATGGAACGTTGTATTTTTTCATGATCATCCATCTGGTGTTCAACTCCTCATATTCTTGGCGCCTTAATTCTTAAGTCAGTTTTGACTTTTTAAGTCAGTCCCATGACAAAAAATATGCCTGTCATATCCCGGGAGCATCTTTGTCAAAAATCTAATTAAACATACTTTTGATGATTTACTCAGCTTGCTCAATCTTTTTATAATCAGCCGGAAGAATCATTTCCACATCGTTGTGGGGACGGGGAATCACATGTACAGAGATTAGTTCTCCCACTCTTTGGGCGGCAGCTGCTCCCGCATCGGTTGCTGCCTTCACTGCTCCCACATCTCCTCTAACCATTACAGTTACCAAGCCACCGCCGACATGTACTTTACCGATCAAATATACATTGGCAGCTTTTACCATGGCATCAGCCGCTTCAATGGCGCCGACCAGTCCCTTCGTCTCAATCATGCCCAATGCATTCGTCATTGTTTCATCCTCCTCAAGTTGATAGTATGCTCCGCCTTCGTTCCATGCTTACACTGTTTCTTTTCTGCAAAATTTCATATTAAATTATATATTTTCTATTGCAAGAATCATGCCACATACAAAAACCTCAGAAGGCCCGCCAGACTGGGATTACAACACAAATCGCAATTTCCTTTCGAGTCATTCATGACTCAACCAATGCTGTTGAACTTACTATTATATTTCTATATCCATAAACACATCGGCAAAAATTAAAAATAATTCCCGACATATGTCTTTTCAAGATAAAAAAGATATCACATGACTTTTCCACGTGAGCGTAAAAACTCACCAAGGCTCCACAAAAGCTGAGCCTTGAAG
Organism: Dehalobacterium formicoaceticum; assembly: GCF_002224645.1. Classification (NCBI taxonomy): domain Bacteria; kingdom Bacillati; phylum Bacillota; class Clostridia; order Eubacteriales; family Peptococcaceae; genus Dehalobacterium; species Dehalobacterium formicoaceticum. The sequence continues at coordinate 30,646 of NZ_CP022121.1, forward strand.
AGTTTCTCGACTTGCCGCCACTTGGCATTTAATTCTATTTTAGCTTGGCAACTATTTCTTGAACAACCGCTGTAATATTATCGATATTTAATTCATCATGTTTACAAATAAAAGAAATTTTCGTTTCGGCAGATTTGAGGTTGTACGCCATCCTTTTAATATTAATTAAATTCATCGGAGATACATTATCAGATGTGCTGCTTCCTGCCAAAGTACCACAGCCTAAAGTCAAAGAGGGAACCAATCCGGTAGTTAAGCCAATCCCCCCCCAGGGAACCCGGGGTATTCACTAGAATCCTGGACACAGGTTTACGGAAAAACTCTCGAATCACAGTTTCATCTTCAGAATGAATACAGAAGGTATGTCCCGCTCCCATCAAGGAGAGCAAATCAATCGCCAGATAACAGCCTTCTTCCCAGTCCTTTACCACATAAAAAGCCAAAACTGTGGTAAGTTTTTCATATGATAGGGGATATCCCGGGCCGAAACCGTCTAAAGGGGCAATTAAGAGGCGCGTGCCATCGGGAATCTGAATACCCGCCTTATCCGCAATAACATGAGGACTTTTCCCTACCATGGCGGCATTCATGCCACCTTTTGGTGTCATGACAACTCGGCTTACCTTTTCAACCTCTGTTTTGTTCAGAAAGTATGCGCCTTGTGCTTCGAATTCAGCAACTACCTGCTCCTTAATCGGCTCATCCACTAAAACTGAATTTTCAGAAGCGCAAATCACTCCATTATCAAAGGTTTTCCCGGTAACGATGCTATAAACCGCTTTTTTAATATTAGCTGTACGTTCAATAAAAACCGGTGCATTTCCTGCTCCCACACCCATCGCCGGTTTACCGGAACTATAAGCAGCTTTCACCATGCCTGGTCCGCCGGTGGCAAGGATGACGGCAATATTTTCATCATGCATCAATGAATTGGTTGCCGCCTGTGTTACCTTGGAAATACAGCCAATGATCCCCTCCGGAGCACCAGCTCGGATGGCCGCTTCATGCATAACCTGAGCAGCTGCATTAATGCAACGGCTGGCATTGGGGTGGGGTGAAAAAACAATCCCATTTCCTGCCTTGAGAGCAATTAATGATTTAAAAATAGTCGTAGAGGTAGGATTGGTAGACGGAATAATCCCCATAACCACACCCATGGGAGAACCAAATTCAATAACCTTACGTTCCGGATCTTCTTTTAGCACCCCAACAGTTTTCATATCTTTGATATAATCATAAACATTTTGTGAAGCAAATAAATTTTTCTTGACTTTATCTTCAAAAATCCCGAATTTCGTTTCATCTACGGCCATCTTTGCCAACCATTCCGCATTATCTCTGGCTGCTTCAAACATTGCAGTTACAATTTTATCGATCTGTTCCTGAGAATAACCGGCTAATATTCCCTGAGCTGCTTTGGCACTACGGGCCACATCCCGAGCTTCCTGAATGGAACTCAAATCATAATCTATTGTCACTATGCCAACTCCTTCCCACATCCTTGAGGAGATTTTATGATGTGCCCGTTATTCATTGCCTTGGGGAAATTTCTTATAATCATCAGGTAAAATCATCTCTACATCCTGATGAGGTCTGGGAATTACATGAACTGAAACCAACTCTCCTACTCTTTGTGCGGCTGCCGCACCAGCATCTGTAGCAGCTTTTACAGCTCCCACATCGCCTCTGACCATCACAGTCACCAAACCACCACCGACAATAACTCTTCCTATCAAGGAGACATTGGCCGCTTTAACCATGGCATCTGCTGCCTCGACAGAACCAACCAAACCTTTCGTTTCGATCATTCCTAATGCATTCGTCATAATTATAATCCTCCTTCAGTTATCTCTTTTAATCTCTTTTAATTTATTTTAATCCCTTTCCATCTAATGGCAGCTTTGAGTCAGTAAAAATCAAGCATTCAATAGAGAAACATTAACCCAGCATGCCTCTTTTAGAAAGTTCCTTCATCACATTTTCAATGATCATTTTTTCTAACTGGGAATTTTGAGTTTTTGGTTGATCTGGTAGAATAGTTCCTTCATCTTGTAATCCCAAAACTCGGGAGGCATTTTTATACATGATTTTTTCTCTTACATCATCCTTGAGGGGCATATTTTCATAAGTCTTGATGGCTTCTCTAAAGTCTACAAAGGGGTGGGCACTGGCAAACATCACCTTATCACCGATGATGGTATTAACAGCTTGAATATAAGTATCCGACAAAGGAAATGCTTCATATTCGGATAATTCCAAATATACATTTGCATTACGCTGGCAAACAATGATCATTTCATTTACCCATGGATAACCGCCATGGCTGACCACAATCTTTAACTCTGGAAAATCTCTGGCTACAAAATCAATATATCTGGGGGCAACATGATCAATAATAGCATTTGGCACTAAAGTTGCTGTTCCAGTTGTAATAACAAGCGGAATGTTCAGTTCACAGCATTTGGCGAAAATAGGATAATACTTCGCGTCATTTACATAGATTTGCGCTAGGTAAGGATCAATGGCAGCACCCTTGATGTTATGCTCGCTGACAGCAATTTTTAATTCTTCAATAGCACGCATACCTTTATGGGGATCAAGGCCAACAAAACCGATAAATTTATCAGGATATTTACTGGAGAATTCAATGACGCTGTCATTATTTGATTTGGCCGCATAAGTTGTTTCGCAGTCACGTCCTGTGATAACGGCCTTAACCACTTGATACTTATCCATTTCTGCTACAACTTCAGATAAAGCCTGTCCTTTCATTTTCGAAAAATCAATGGAAGCACATAATCCTTTGAACATGGTGCTATTAGCAATCCCTGCTAATGTTTCAGGGGTGTTAGGTCTAAACCTAAAGTCAATTACCTTCATGATTTTCTCCCTTCATTTTCAAGTTATCAATAAAAATAGTTTCATATCGTCAAATTTATAGCAATATTCATACCAACTAAAAGTATTTTGAACTAGCGGAGAAAATTTTTCGTGTTTCCCTTTTTTCATTACCTATGATAAAATGTTTTTAAATCCTAAAGCAATTTATTATGGATAATATTACTGCATGGGCATAATTGAGGTGAGTGATACGCTAAATACAAAAAAGAATCATGACGAAGACCTTATTGTGCAAGAATATTTTGATGATATTCTTAATACCATTACTGATGGCATCTATATTTCTGATGCTTCCGGTAAAACCTTAAAAGTCAACAAAACTTATGAAATGCTTACCGGTATTAAGGGAGAAGAAATAATCGGCAAATATGTCACAGACTTAGAAAATGAGGGTGTTTTTAATAACATATTAAACCCGAAAATCGTCAAAACGGGGAAGGCCGCCTCCTCGGTACAATACAATGCCAAAGGAAGAAAGGTGGTATTAAGCGGATATCCCATCTTTAACACAACCGGCCAAGTTGTTTTAGTAGTTACCTTTGCCAGAGATATCACTGTCTTGTCCCAATTGGAGGATCAAATCAGCTTTCAACAGGGAATCATTAAGAAATCCCAACAAGAAGTGGAGTTTTTATATAACAAACATCAGAAGGAAAGCGGCAAATTTTTTAACAGCTGCGATGAAATAATGTTGGACATGATGGATTTATTGAAGAGAATTGCTTTAACAGATGCTACTGCGCTGTTGCTGGGAGAAACCGGCGTAGGAAAAGGTGTTATCGCCCGAAAAATTCATGAATTCAGTCCCCGCAACAAAAGACCTTTTTTTAAAATTGATTGTACCGCCATTCCGCCCAGTCTCATTGAATCGGAATTGTTCGGTTATGAACGAGGTTCCTTTTCCGGGGCAAATGCCAAGGGGAAACCGGGTCTGGTTGAAATGGCCGATACAGGCACCTTATTTATTGATGAAATCGGGGAACTTCCCTTGGCCATTCAAGGGAAACTCCTTAGAATCATTCAGGACCAGGAAGTTTTGAGGGTTGGAGCGACGAGTGTCAAAAATGTTAACGTGCGCATCATCGCTGCTACCAATAGAAATCTGGAAGATGAAGTTGCAAAAGGGGTTTTTCGATCTGACCTTTATTACCGGCTAAAAGTAGCTGTGATCAATATTCCCGCTTTGCGGAAAAGAAATAAGGACATCCTGCCTCTGGCCCAATTCTTCCTGGAGAAATTTAATCTTAAATATAACCAAAGAAAAACTTTTTCAAAAGATGTTGAGCATGTTTTCCTCCAATATAAATGGCCGGGAAATATTCGCGAATTGGAAAATTTGATTCAAAGTTTAATTATCACCTCGGAAAACAATGTGATCGGAACTACCAATTTACCTTCCAATATGTATCATAATACGAATCATGCCGGTGTTGCCCAATTTCCCTCTATTAATATTAATACTGCTGATAAATCTTTTAAAGAGATCATGAATGAGATCGAACAAAAATTGTTGGATGATGCAATGCAAAAATATGGGAGTATATCAGCAGTCGCTAAAGCATTTAAAGTTGATCGGTCTACAATCTTTAGAAAATTAAAAAAGAATCCCGAATATATTGCAGAATAGCAACAACCAGTGCATAATTGCACTGGTTGTTGCTATTCTTTCAAACCCAGTAAACGCATAATAAATCAATGCTTTTTAATTATATAATATATTTATTATCATTGCATTTTTGCACCAATTTTCATATTTTGAGGGTTTTTCTGTTGAATTCAATGGAAAAATCCTTTTTTATTAGAAAAATAAATCATAGAAGAATTTAAAAATTTCAACGATGTCGGTAATGATCTTACTGGTTATAACAAAATATTATCTTTAACGATAATTATTACTATTCTGGCACGCAACCTGCTTAAATCTTTTGATAATATCAAAAAACCTTTCATCATCATTGCTTTTTACACGTATTTTAAAAAATTTCCCCCAAAATAACTTCCTCTTGATCGACCTGTTCTAACTATATATGCAAAGTTTTAAATGCGGCATCTTTAATTGGCATCAAATTTGCTAATTATTATACTTAAGTTATCATAATAAGTGCGGCTTATTATATGGACTTGTTGCCTATTTTTGATCAGGTCTACATTACTTTTCGGGGAGGTGAAGAAACGCTTTGCATGAATCTGAATATGTAATCCCTTATATGCTAAAGAAAGACATATTCAAAAAATTATAAAGTATTTTTGGAAGGGGTTTTATTAACATGAGAAGAAAATTTGCCATCCCATCTTTATTACTTGCCCTTATTCTTGTCGTATTTGCTTTGACCGGCTGCGGAGGCAGCGGGGAAGAAGGCACTGGTGATAACGGTGGAAAAATCACCATCCGCTTAGGTCATCCCATGGCACCCGGGAATAACGTCACCGTAGGCTATGAAAAATTCAAAGAACTGGTGGAAGCAAATTCTGAAGGCAGAGTGGAAGTTCAAATTTATGGCAATAACACCTTGGGCAGTGACCGAGTTACCATGGAATCCACCCAAAAAGGCACCCTAGAAATGGCCTCCAGTTCTACCCCTAATATGGCCAGTTTCTCAAAAGAATTTTTAGTATTTGACTTCCCCTATATCACAGATCCTATTAACCAAGAAAAATTATACGCTGCCCTGGATGAAGGCGCATTAGGAAAATATTTGGATGAAGCCTCTGCCAAAATTGGCTTAAAGCCCATTATGTACAGTGAATACGGTTATCGAAACTTTGCTTCCGCCACCAAATCCATTACCAATGCGGCCAGTCTTAAGGGGCTGAAGGTGAGAACCACGGACTCCCCTGTTGAAATTGCTGTGGCGGAATCACTAGGCATGGTTCCGACTCCAGTTGCCTGGGGTGAAACCTATACCGCTTTGCAACAAGGTACCGTTGACGGGGAAGGAAATACTTTTGGTTTACTTTGGGATGCCAAACACGGCGAAGTTTTAAAATATGCTATTGATTCCCGCCATAACTACAGCATGCACATGTTAATGATGAACAAGAAATATTATGATGCCTTACCTGAGGACATCCAAAAAATCATCATGGAAGCCGGCAAAGAAGCTTTAGCTTATCAACGTGGCATTTCCAATGACTTAGAAACAGCAGCTGAACAAAAGTTTGTTGATCAAGGAATTGAAGTATATAAACTGACTGATGCAGAAAGAGAGGAATTCAAAAACATAACCAAACCGGTATGGGATAAGTTTAAAGACCAGGTTTCCCAAGAACTGGTTGATTTAGTGGTAGCAACCCAACAATAAACGCAGCAGGGGATATGAGTGTAGGGGGGTAACACCCCCTCACATCCTACTTACCGTTCTAAAAACTTACTGTATAGAAAGGGATCGATATGGCTAATACATCTAATGAAAATCAATCTAAAAAGCCTAAGGGCATCCTATCATGGTTGGATGAAAATTTTGAGAAACCATTCCTCTTTATTGGTATGTTGGCGATAATTATCTTTATTACCTACCAAACCCTTTATCGCTATTTAGTTTCACAATTTTTTGGCGGAGCCGGGATTCCCGTTTGGACTGAAGAACTATCCAGATTTATCTTTATTTGGATCTCCTATTTAGCTGTTCCCATAGCCATTAAGGAACGTAGTAACATTCGAGTAGATATACTTTATGACCGTCTTTCGGATCGATGGAAAAAAATCAGCTGGATTTTGGTGGATCTTTGCATTCTTGCACTCACTGGAATGATTTTCTACATGGGGATCGACCACATCCGGATGCAGTTTGAATTTCCCCAAAATACTGCTTCAATGGGTATCCCTTATTTTATTCCCTATTTAATCTTACCTATTGGCTTTGGCTTAATGGCCATCCGTGCGATTCAGGATTTGATAAAAGAAATAAAATCAATACCAATGAAAGATACGCTTATAGGCCTACTCTGTGCAATAATTATTGCAATTCCTCTCTTTATCGGCTTGGAATTACCTGCTTTGGTTTGGCTGTTCGGTTACTTTATCCTTTTTTTGGCTATCGGTGTGCCTGTGGCCATGTCCTTAGGACTTTCCGCCATGGCCACCATTATCGGAGCAGGAACGATGCCGGTAGAATATGTAGCCCAGATTGCTTTTACATCTATTGACAGCTTCCCTATTATGGCCATTCCTTTTTTTGTTGCCGGTGGTGTTTTTATGGGCGTAGGGGGCTTATCCAAACGACTCTTAGACTTAGCTGATGAACTTCTGGGCAATTTCACCGGAGGTTTGGCTCTAGCCACTGTTGCTACCTGTATGTTTTTCGCTGCCATTAGCGGGTCCGGACCTGCCACAGTGGCCGCAATTGGCTCTTTAACCATTCCAGCCATGGTGGAAAGAGGATATGACAAGTATTTTTCCGCCGCCTTAGTTGCCGCGGCCGGCGCCATCGGGGTCATGATTCCTCCCAGCAATCCTTTTGTGGTCTATGGTGTTTCCTCTCAGGCTTCTATTGGCAAGCTTTTTATGGGCGGGATCGTACCAGGAATTTTAACCGGCTTAGTATTAATGGGTGTTAGTTATTATTACGCTAAGAAAAATAATTGGAAAGGCGAAGCGCGTAAGCGTACCGCCAAGAGCATTGGATTAGCTTTTTGGGATGCCAAATGGGCATTAATGGTACCTGTGATCATTTTAGGTGGTATCTATTCAGGAAAGATGACCCCCACAGAAGCAGCTGCGGTATCTGCCTTTTATGGATTAATTGTAGGATTATTTGTTTACAAAGGAATTAACATGCAGAATATTATTTCCTGCTTTATGGAGGCCTGCAGCACCTCCGCGGTTATCATCGTTTTAATGGCCATGGCTACAATATTCGGTAATATAATGACCGTTGAACAGGTACCGACGATGATCGCTGCTGCTATCCTTAAATTTACATCCAGTAAGATTATGATCCTTCTGATTATTAATATCTTCCTTCTCTGGGTAGGGACTTTTATGGAAGCATTGGCGGCAATTGTGATTCTCACCCCCATTCTCCTTCCCGTCGTAACCCAGGTTGGGGTAGACCCTGTTCACTTTGGCGTAATCATGGTGGCCAATTTGGCAATTGGCTTTATTACCCCACCAGTAGGTGTGAACTTATTCGTGGCTTGCGGAGTCGCCAAATCCAAAATCGAAGATATTGCTAAGGCTGTGATACCTATGTTGCTTGCTATGATTGCTGTTTTACTTTTGATCACTTATGTACCAGAGGTCTCCATGTTCCTGACCAAGTATGTTAAATAAGGTTTTTAATTTCCACGCCTTAAGATTTGGATAAATTTATAAGTAAATAAAAAATATAATAATATTTATCGAGAGGAGTATTTTATTATGGAATGCTGTGCAAGAGTATTATCACCCCATGAACAAAGAATCCAAGACGAAATTATGGGAAAGGCAAGTATTGAAGGCCGGGAAAGAGTCTTTGGTATTTTGAATAGTTTCCAAGGACAACGCCCCAGCGTGGATGTGGAAAGAGCCCAGTACTTTACCGAATCTTTTAAAGAAACGGAAGGTGAATTGTTAACCTTACGTTGGGCCAAGGCTTTAAAGCACATTGCAGAAAACATCACCGTGTATATTGACGACCAGCAGCTATTAGCGGGCAGAATTGGCCATCCCGGCAGATATGGTATTCTTTACCCGGAATTAGACGGAGACTTCCTTGATTTAGCCGTTAAGGATCTTCCCAAGCGAGTGGAATCCCCTTTTAATCTCTCTAATAAAGATGGGGACATCATCATTAATGAAATTGCACCTTATTGGAAAGGTAAAACCTTCCACGAAGAATTTGCCCAATCATTACCTGAAGATACCTTGAAATTAACTTATGACCCCAAGGATCTACTGAAATCTCGTTTCATCGTTAACGAAACAGCTTCCTTCCGTTCATCCATCCAATGGGTGCATGACTACGAAAAGGTGCTCAAAATTGGTTTCAAAGGGATCAAAGAAAAAGCTCAGAAGCAAATGGCCGCTCTCGATCCTATGAGTCCGGCAGACAATGTGGAAAAGAAGCCGTTCTTAGAAGCAATCATTACTGTATGCGATGCTATCGTACTTTGGGCTAATCGTCATGCCAAATTAGCAGCAGAACTGGCTGCCAAAGAAACTGATCCTCAAAGAAAAGCAGAACTGGAAGGAATCGCTGAAAGATGTGCTTGGGTTCCGGAAAATCCGGCACGTAATTTCCACGAAGCGATGCAATCTCAATGGTTCACCCAAATGTTCTCCCGTTTAGAACAAAAAACAGGCACCGTGGTTTCTAATGGCCGAATGGACCAATATCTATATCCTTACTATAAAAAAGATTTGGCAGAAGGCAAAATAACCCCGGAAAAAGCCACAGAATTAATTGAATTAATGTGGGTGGCCATGGCCCAATTTATTGATCTGTACATCTCACCTGCTGGCGGAGCAATCAATGAAGGCTATGCCCACTGGGAAGCTGTGACCGTTGGCGGCCAAACTCCAGATGGACGTGATGCGACCAACGATTTGACATACATTTTCCTACAGTCCAAGAGAGAATTCCCTCTGAACTATCCAGACCTGGCAGCGAGAATTCATGCCCGGGCTCCGGAAAGATACCTTTGGGAAGTAGCAGAAACTATCAAGGAAGGTTCTGGGTTCCCCAAACTGATTAACGATGAAGAAGTTATTCCTCTCCATCTGGCCAAAGGAGCGACTTTTGAAGAAATTTACGATTATGCTGTATCCGGTTGTGCTGAAATCAGAATGCCGAACAGAGACACTTACACCAGCGGCAACCCCTACATTAACTACGCTGCTGCTTTAGAGATGCTGCTCTATAACGGCAAAATGAAAACCTATGGAGATGAACAGCTGGGATTGGAAACGGGAGATCTTCGAGAATTTAAAACCTGGGATGAACTCTGGAACGCTTATATTGCTCAACAAGATAATTTCCTTAAACACGCTTTCATCCAACAGCACCACGTAATTAGTAATAGAGCCAAGCATTTTGCGGCTCCTTTGGGTTCGGCAATGCATGACCTATGTATGAAAAACTGCATTGACCTGCATCAGCCTAATATTGAAGGCGGCATTAACTTAGGTTACTTTGAATGTATTGGTTATGCTACCGTGGTTGATTCATTGGCTGCCATCAAAAAGCTTGTCTTTGAAGAGAAAAAATTGACCATGGCTGAGTTATTAGAAGCTTTAGAAAGCAATTTCGAAGGCAAGGAAGTCATTCGTCAAATGTTATTAAATGCTCCTAAATACGGAAATAACGATGAATATGCTGATTCGATTGCCAAGGATATGGATCTGGCTTCTTTGGAATACACTAAGAAATACTCCAAGGAATTAGGCGTACATCTTGATTTAAGATATGTACCCTTTACCTCCCACGTTCCCTTTGGTAAAGTAGTCAGTGCTACACCAAATGGACGTAAAGCCTGGACGCCTCTATCCGACGGGTCTTCTGCTTCACAGGGCGCCGATACCCATGGTCCCACAGCGGTAATGCTGTCCAACTTTGAATCGAAGAACTATGACCACAGGGAACGAGCTGCCCGCTTGCTGAATATCAAATTTAGTCCTAAATGTGTTGCCGGCGATGAAGGTACCGCAAAACTGGTTTCCTATATCAGAACCTTCTGCGACTTGAAACTCTGGCATGTCCAATTTAATATCGTCAATAAGGCAACTTTGCTGGCTGCTCAAGATGATCCGGAAAAATACCGCAACCTGCTGGTGCGGGTAGCTGGATACAGTGCCTATTTTGTAGATCTATCTCCGGAATTGCAGCAAGATATTATTGAAAGAACTGAACACGAGGCTGTATAAGTCCATTAGCTGAAGTCCTGCTTTTTAGCAGGACTTCCCTATATCTGCATTCTATTGATTTTTATATTTAACCGAAGGGAATTTTTAATATGACAAGTAATGAAAATTTTGACAAGAACAAAATGGGCTATGTCTTTAATATTCAAAGATATTCCGTACATGACGGGCCCGGTATCAGAACCATGATCTTCCTGAAAGGCTGTCCTTTAAGATGCAGCTGGTGCAGCAATCCGGAATCCCATGAGCGGCATCCCGAAATAGCCTATAATAAAAACAAATGCATTGGAACCAATGAATGTATTCGTTGTATTGAGATTTGTCTCAAAGGGGCCATTAAAAAAGGACCTGATGACAAGATTATGATTGACCGGGAGCTGTGCAATAATTGCGGGGCATGTGCTGAGGTTTGCCCTGCCAAAGCTATAACTGTCTATGGAAAACTAATGAGTGTGGAAGAAGTTTTAAAAGAGGCGGAAGCAGACAGTATCTTCTTCTCCCGCTCCGGCGGCGGAATCACCATCAGTGGAGGTGAACCTTTTACGCAGGCGGAATTCACTATTGAACTGCTTAAAGAAGCAAAAAAAAGGCGGCATAATACAGCCATTGAAACAACGGGTTATACAGATTGGGAAAACCTATCAGAGGCATGTAAATACCTAAACTCAATATTGTATGATATTAAATCCATGGACTCCGAAAAACACAAAAAATTTACCGGAGTTTCAAATGAACTTATCCTCGATAACTTTAAGAAAATGTGTACTGCTTATCCCAGTTTAGCAGTACATGTAAGAACCCCGGTAATACCGGGATTTAATGATACCGAGGGAGATATCCGAGCTATTATCGCATTCATCAAAGACTTCCCTAATGTAAAGTATGAACTTCTTCCCTACCACCGTCTAGGCCAGCAAAAATATGAGTTCATTGGCAAAGATTACCCCTGTGTCAATCTCAGACCGGATGATAATAAGATGAAAGTTTTAAATGAAATCGTAAACAATAGTTACACCTCTGATCAATAAAGGTCAATGATACCTCCGATTTATACGAAAACCTCCTGCTAAAAAGCAGGAGGTTTTCGACATTAATGTTTCAAAGAAAGCCGTGTGTCGTATAACCCTGAGAATGCTTGGAATATGACTATATTAGAACTTGGTGTAGCCATCGTAATCATCATCATCTTGCAAGGAAAGATCCTGATCCCCGGCCGCTACGCAGCCTTGATGAACCGCAGGATATCCGATGGTTCCTTCTACTGAGCGTACATTTTCTTCCTTAACTTCACAATCAGCTGCTCCGGGAACGCGGAATTTACGAATGTCAAGCTTGGGGATAGCCGTTTCTTTTGGTTCGGGAAGCTGTGGGATATAGCTATAAGGATAACGATATCCGCGATAGAAAATCACAGCCGGATTCTCCGTAAAGGGGGAGATGAATTCCCACACAACTTCTTTCATTCTGGTAACTTCGAAGAAACGACCGCCTACACCTTCGGTAATAAAGGTGTTCCCATTAGGAAGACGCTGGGCAGCACTTGTTAATGGACTGTAGAAACGATAATCATTAATAAGGGGGGAACCGTAATCCATAAGTTCACTTCCCGCGATTTGCCAAACCACTTTCATGGTCACAGGGTTTAATTCCAAGACACGTGAACGGTCAGCAATGTTAACTTTGGTACCGTCTCTGGAGACATTACTGGGTGCGCCATATCCGGACCAACCACCATTATCAAAAATAAGGATGTTTCCCGCACCAGGTAAACCTTGGGGAATCATATGAACATGGTGTTGACCAATGATTTGCCCAATTTTCCGGAGCTTCGGATCGTCACTGAAATCAGGACCCATTTTCCAAACTACTTTTCCAGTTTCTTTGGAGATAATCGCACAAATATTGGACTCACGTGCATCCCAAATAATATTATCCGGATGGAAACGCTCATCACCTTTATCGTACCATTTGTTGGGCCCTAGAACGCTCATGGAGTTAATGTGCATCCAGTCACCCATACCGCCTCCTGCTTCATGCATGTTGGGGTTCTTATAGATGGCTAATTTAGCAACAGCATCAAAGCCGTATTCGTTGAAATGATCTACAGCATTCCACTCCCAAACAACATTGCCTTCCCAGTCTACTTCGACAATGACATCGTCCAGTAGTTGTTTATCGGAAATGCGTTTATTATAGCAGTTCTTATGACAAAGAATTAAGGTGTTGCCACCATCGGTTTTACACTCCATGCCGGGAACATAATAACCAACGGGGTTCCCCTCTCTTTGAAAATCATGATGTTGGCGAGCCATCCATTGCGGCTTTTCGCCTTCATCTTCAATATGTTCTAATTTGTTGAATTCCCAAACCACTTTTCCTTCCCAATCCACCTGAATCAGATCAACTTGATCCTGATAGCCAAATTTACCGTTTCTTCTGCCGCGGCTCCCCATAACATAACCGCCGGGAAGAATTTTATTGGGGAAACCCATAAGATCTTTAAATACACGAACTACATTTCCATTCATGTCGATGATTACAGTACCTAACTTTGGTGCATTCAAAATGGTATAACCGTTAAAACATTTTTCCGGATCGTACATGGTTACTCCTGTAGGATGAATAAAAGGTTGACCCATAGATAACACTCCTTACTTTTAATTACTTTTTTAAATTCACATAAACTGTATCTAAGCTGCATTAGCATCAACTACAACAGGACCACAGCATACTACGCTATTAAGATAATCTGTCACAGCAACAATAACTGCATATATAATTAAATCTTATTAATATAATAGCATAAACATATAATTAATGTTGTAGTATAAGCAACACTATTATTGTAATCCGTCTTACTATGTTCTTAAATATTTAATCGATTTTATGATATACTGTAGTCAATAACAAAATAAAAACCATAAATGATAAAATGCATTTCATAAGAGGTGTTTGTTATGCAAGATAGTGAAATTTTATACTTATGGTCCCCTTGGTTGGATACCTCAAATACACCTTGGGAAGAAATCTTGGATTTGGGTAGAAAGCGGCATTACAAAAAAAACAGTATCATCTTGGGGCAAGGTCAAACCGTTAGTGAACTCTGTTATTTGCACACCGGTGAAATTAAATTATCCAGTACCAGTGCCAGCGGTAACGAAAAACCAATCTGGTATATAAAAGCAGGGAATGTCTTTGGGGAGGTCCCTTTTTTTGATCATGGCATTATGAATAGTTATTTTATCTGCACCGAAGATTGTAGTGTTTATTTTTTTAGTAAAGAAGTACTTATGGAAACTATTTTTCCTAAATATCCCCATATTGTAATGAATATCTTTGAAACAATGGCTAAAAAGCTTCGCTTGATGTCCAGCCAAATTAACGATTTAAGCCTTAATCCTCCTAAATTACGCGTTTATAAAATGATCTATGCCTCATTGTCCCATAATGAAACTGCGCACATATCACAACAAGAGTTAGCAGATCTATTAGGTATGCATCGGATTACCTTAAACCGGATAATTTCAGATTTAAAGAATGATGGGATTATCCAAAAAAATGAAAACGAAAAAAGATTTTCTCTTTGTGATCCTAAAGGTTTATTAGAATTAATTGAGGCTGAACAAGAATAAACATTGTGAACCGGAAATAAAATAAGCTGTTCCAACTTTCTTTTTGATCGTTGAAACAGCTTAATATTTGAATGAATAGAATGTCTATCATTTAACTATCATTCGAGGATTAAAAAAAAACCAACCATGAGAAATTCCACTCTATGAAATAATCTGCGCAGCTAATTTTTCTTTATCCATGGTACATTCCAGATCTTTCAACTTCTCGCCATTACAAAGCACAACGACAGATGGTACTTCTTTAACATCAAACTTCTCTGCTAAGGTTTTCTTGGTAGAAATATCCACCTGTACAATCTTATATTCCCCACCTTGATCCTGAATCACTGCCTCCAACAAGGTGCCAAAATTCAAGCTTTTTTCCACAGTGGGATCCATAAAGAGCAATAAACTTTTACTGTTACATTGGAGTACCTTCGTCTTGAATTCACTCATTTCTTCAATATAACGCTCAGCGGCAACTGCAGCTGTTGCACCATCACCGGTGGCGGTAGCAACCTGTCTCAGATATTTAACAATATTATCGCCGGCGGCATAGACACCGTTAACATTAGTTTCCATCATGTTATTCACCGGTATATAGCCTTTTTCATTCAGGTTCACTCCGCTATCCTTCAAAAACCCTGTGGAAGGAATCATCCCAACAAAGAAGAATACCCCCTGACACTCAAGGTTTGTTAATTCCCCCGTTTTTAGATTCTTAACCACAACCCCTTCCACATTTTCATCACCTAAGACTTCTTCAATAGTCGAATTCCAAATGAATTCCATTTTTTCATTTTCAAAGGCCCTTTCCGCACTGGCTTTATTACAATCCAAGATTCCTTCATCATGGAGAACAATAACTGTTACCTTACGGGCAAACTTAGTAATAAACATGCCTTCTTCAATAGCTTGGTCACCGCTGCCCAGCACAACTACATCTTCACCTTCAAAGAATTCGGCATCGCAGGTAGCACAATAGGCAACACCCATGCCCCGCAGCCGTTTTTCTCCGGGTACATTCAATAATCTTGGTTCACTGCCGCAAGCCAATATCACAGCCGGGGCTGAAAATTCTTTGCCTTTTTTGGTTCTAATGATTTTTTCGTCTTTTGAAAAATCTCCCCCAATGACCTCATCTTTTAAAAATTCTACACCAAATGATTCTGCATGGTTTTTAAAATCCTTCATTAAGTCCGGCCCATGAACTTTTGTGTAACCAGGATAATTAACCAATTCTTGAGTCGTATTTACCAAGCCGCCAACAGCACCTTTATTAATAACTAAGGTTTTAAGCTTTGCCCTGCCCCCATAAATGGCAGCTGAAAGACCGGCAGGGCCACCACCAATAATAATTAAATCATAGTTGTTTTCCAATTATCTTCTGTCCTTTCTTATCCCTAAAATTTCGGATAATAATGCAAGTTAGTTGTCCAATACCTCGGCAATCTTTTCTTCTATCTGGTCATCCTCTACACTGCCAGCCATTTTCCCCTGATATTCTCCCTCATTAAAGAATAAAATCTGTGGTACTCCTTTAAGAGAAAATTGCTGGAAGAGAGATTTTTGCTCTTCAACATCAACATAATAGAAACCAAATTTACCTTCATATTGATCTACCAGGTCCTCTAAGACATCTGTGACCTCTTGGCAAACATGACAAGATTTGCGTGAGAAAATTACTAAACATGCTTCACCTTTATTATAGATAATTTCCTCAAAGCTACTTACTTCCAGTTGTTTCAAAGACATTTTCCCCACTCCTCTATTTTAAATATATTCTTCAACAGCATGATAACCCAGTGAAAGCACCATTTCAATAAGATATACTTATTATAAATATACTAGCTTTTAGGTTAAAATTCAGTAGCCTAAGTTACATTTTCCTGAGATATTTTTGAGATATATTTCATACAAAAATGACCCTAAAACAAGATATCGGAGAGTATTCTCATCCCCTCCAGTAAAATATTTTATTCAGTTGCGATATCCAGCAATTTTTGCGGTTCCTTAATCATAATCTTCTCATATTTATAATCAAGAATACCAAGGTTTTTTAATCGATTCAAATTTTTCGTTATTGTAACCCGATGAGCACCTAGCATATTTGCGATCTGCTCATGAGTCAGGTTAATTGTGATACTTTTGTTTTGGGGATTCTCTTTTTTCTCATAACAACAGATGCTGTAAAGAACTCTTGCTAAACTGCGCAAAATGTTGCTTACGGACATATCATAAATTTGATATGCCATCATTCTTGACAAAATAGATTGGGATTTAGCAATAAACAATGTAATTTCAAAATCTTCCTTCATCACTTCCAAAATTCTTTCCCGGGTAAAAAAATACAATTCACAATCCTCTATGGCAATCGCTTCATATATGCCGGGTTGGTGATGAAAAACAAATTGTTCGCCAAATATTGTTTTTTCTGCTTTGATACTTATTGTTTTCAACATACCATCTTTACTTAGTAAACCGCCTTTTACTTTGCCTTTGTTAAGAAAATACAGACCGGCGGGATTGTCACTGACTGCTATAATATATTCACCGCTTTTTCTCAATATCTTCGTGCCCAAATGCAGATACTTGTCCCATATCTGGGAAGACATTCCTTCACTCTCTTGGGTAGTTTCTCCAAAATAATGGGACTGGGTAATATATTCAATTAATTCTTTTGATGTATCTTTTATAAACCATCACCACGCTAACTTAGTTTATATTAGAAACTATTGTAATTATTATAAACCACTTCTTCTTTTTGTCACGCAGGTTGATCGCATTTTTTGATTGTTTTTTACCTGATAAGTTTTTAATTTGCGAGAATGTAATTTATATTACATTCTTATTTAGACTTGTATAATACAATCATTATTAAAATAATAATATCATATTCGAAATTATTTTAAAAGGAGTGACCATTTTGAGTAATTATTTGGAAACTGAACAACATTTAATTACCGTACAATTCGAAGCTGAAGAAAAATTCTTAGCTGAACTAAGATCAGGAAACTATACCTTAGAAAATCCTCTGGTGGTGGAGAATCCCTATATCATTAATCCCCTGGCAGCAGTCATATGTTTTAACACAAACGAAGAAACGGCAATAGAAATCACCGTAAAAGGAAAAGCAGAACCAGGCGATTTAACCCATACCTTCGATGCCGCCAAGGAGCATATCCTACCCATTTATGGATTATATGACGATTATGAAAATACGGTTATTTTAAAAGACGGCAGGGGAAAAACATCAGAGGTGAAAATCTCTATCCCCGAATTAAATGTTAATAAAGCCCAATATTGCAAGACAACATCGGAGTATTTTGGAAAAGATATCATGGCTATTTCCACCACAACACCTTTAATCGAATCGGCAAAAACAGTAGGTTTTGACTATGCTGGTGATTTAAGATGGTGTATAACTAATAAACAAAGCTGGGATATTAAGAAAATTTCCAATGGCAGACTGTTAGTTACATCTTACAGAACGATCCAAAAGCCATACTACACCGTAGGTATTATGGAAATTGACTTTAGCGGCAAAATCTATAAAGAATACAGAATGCCCGGGGGTTATCACCATGATGTCATCGAGTTAGAAAACGGAAACTTGCTGGCCGCTTCTGATAATGACTTTAATGAATCAGTGGAAGATTTCGTGGTGGAGATCGATAGAAAAACGGGCGTAATCGTTAAATCATGGGATTTGATGGACATCTTGCCCAGAGACGGCGGCAAAGCCGGCGACTGGAATCACCATGACTGGTTCCACAACAACTCTGTTTGGTATGACAAACCGACCAATTCCATCACTATGTCCGGCAGACATAAGGATGCCGTAATTAATTTTAATTATGATTCCGGTGCACTGAACTGGATCATTGGTGACCCGGAAGGCTGGGGCGAAGAATGGCAAAAATATTTCTTTAAAAATGTTACCAAAGGCGATTTTGACTGGCAATATGAACAGCATGCAGCGATGATTTTACCTAACGGGAATGTATTCATCTTTGATAACGGTACCTACCGGTCAAAAAATGAAGCCACCAGAGTAGATCCCCAAGATAATTTCTCCCGAGGTGTCATCTACCGCATTGATACAGATAAAATGGAAATCGAGCAGGTTTGGCAGTACGGCAAGGAAAGAGGTGCGGAATTTTACTCCCCCTATATTTGCAACGTTGATTATTACGGGGAAGACCATTATATGGTTCACTCCGGCGGCATCGCCACCTACAGGGGGAAACATACTGACGGTCTGGGCGCTATGCTCTTAAACAAATATAAGGATGAGCATATTCATTTAACCCTGGAGTCCATCACCGTAGAAGTGCAAAATGATGAAGTAAAATACGAGTTAAACGTGCAGGGCGGTAACTATTACCGGGCGCGAAGACTTACTTTCTATGACGAAACCATCAATTTTGCTTTGGGTAAAGGGGAAATGTTAGGCGGGTTCGGTGTAACCCCTGAGTTTGGCATGAAGATCAAATTTAAAGATGCCGATGCTGAGCTTCCGGAAAAACATAACTTATCATTGACATTGGAAGAAGATAGATTGGCGCTCAGGGCACGTTTTAGAGAAGGCTCAGATGTATTCCTGGAATTGAAAGGCAGGGATGGGTCCAAATTCTATTCCATACCCACAGTGGTTCATGATGTGACCGCCGCTTGTGTATCCTTTGAGGAACAGAGCGATAACGATTTCCAATTCTACGTCAGCAACGAGGGATTTAGCGGAGAATTTGACATCTATTTAAATATTGATAATCTAAGATATGATGTAAACAAGGGCGTAAAATTTTAAAAATAGCCTTGTGGATTTTATGTAACGGCCGGAGAATAGGGGTATTACCCTTACTCTCCGGCCGTTTTAATTTTATAAAGTTTATTACCTGTATTTATGCCTTAATTGTAACGCCGGTCTCATAAACTTTTTCTTCGGCGACAAGTTTTACTTGATAGTTACCGGATAATCCGATCTTGTTGATAAAGGTATCGATATTGCGTGGATCCGCTTTTTGGAAAGTACCTACGCACATCGCTTGGAAGGCCTGAGGTACGGTATTGATGGGATATCTTTTTATCTCACCGGCTTCGTTCACCAGGAGCAATTGGGCCATTTCCCCGGCGTCGAAGATGGCATTAAAGAGAAAACGATCTTCTTCCTCGGTGATGGATGCTTGGAAATGATCCGGTACTAACGCACCCGTCTCTTCAGCTTTAATCTTCATTTTTGTTTCTTCGGTCTTAATTAAGTTGCCAAGGATTTCTCCAGCGCCCAATTCCGCAGTTTCGTTTGCATAGTAGAGCGGTAATTTCTCCGCTCTGTAACAATTGGCAGGCACCTGCAATTCGTACATGAGCACGTCATCTTTAAGCTCACAGGTGATGGAATTGAAGGTATACACATTATCCTTAAACTCCGGTTGCATGGTCTTCATGACCGCCATACCTTCACATGGTTTACCATTTTCATAGCCTATACCACCGGAATGAACCAAGTAATGGCCTTCATTATAATACTCCACATTGCAAATGTAAGGAGAGAAAAATTCGGCGCCCCGTTCTTTCCCATACTGCCATACTTGCTTGATGGTCATCTTTTCAGTATCAATGCGGTATCTGACCCCACGGCTGAAGTTCTTGCTATTAGGCCAATAATTTTCTTTGTTTTTTGCTCTGAAGTGACCGTTGTCAAACAGCATGATGTCCCCGTCAGGTAATACGACGCAAGCGTGTTGTTCATACTGCCAGTCAAAATCTCCGTCTCCAACCGGGGTAAAGAAGTATTTATCCACCATTTCCTTAGGCCAACCTTCCGGGTCACCGATAATCCAATTTAATTCTCCTGTCTCATAATCAATGTTGATCACAGCGTCTTGATGACGACCGGATAAGCTTAAGCTATTGGTCTTTTTATCGTACCAAACGGCGTTGTTGTGGAACCAGTCATGCTCATCTTGACTTCCCGAACCAGCGACGTCCTGAGGCAGGACTTTTTTATAATCCCAGGACTTCAAAACCTCTCCTGTTTTTGCATCCAACAATACGCACATATCTTCTACGGTACCAGAGTAAAAATCAAAAGTGAGAACCAAGATGTTGCCATCCTCCATGGGGAATTGATCATGATGATAGCCACTGGGCAGGACGTATTCTTTAAAGATTTTACCACTAAAGGCCATTTCATAAAGGCCTGTGGTGAAATAGGGCATTTTTACTAAACGTTCTGTTCCTACGAGAATATGACCATTGGGTAAGCGCTTGAGATCAAATGCAAAATTCTTCGTAGCATACCAACGAATATCACCGGCATAGTCGTAGCCTACAGGCATCGATCGCATAGCAGCAGTCAGGAACATCAGATTGTTTCCCATGTATTCAGGGGTAGTCTTAATAGAGGTAGCGACCGGAACATCCGTATGAAGCGGCTCGGTCTGTATTTTGATTGTGTTTTTTTGCCCATTAGCCATGATGAGTTCGATCTTATTTTCATAATCTGCATAGAGACCATATATTGGTAGAATATGCTTCTTACCGGCGGGGAAGGTATGACGGATATCCCCAAGATGTTCCTTGCCGCGCACGACGACTGTCGCTTCAGTAGCTACCGGTGTTTCAAATAGGACCATAGCTGTCAGGGGACAAATTCCATAGGGGTTGATTTTAACAAGGGGGTTATAAAGGGTATAACCCCCTGCTGCAAATTCAGCTAAAAATGCCTTTTCTAGTTTTTCCTGTTGATGAATAATATGGGGAACTTGTTCACTTTTGATAGCATTCATTCAATCAACACTCCTTATATTTTAAATTTATTATTTACTAGCTTAATACCGAATGTTACCGGTTATTAATCGATTTTCTCCAGCGGTCATCCACGTGGTAAAGCCTGGGACACATCAGCCCTTGAAAATTTTGTTTAAAACAGCATCTTCGCCAATGGATAACCAATGAAGATGTAGTATATCAGAGATACAATGCAGATTGGGAAGCCTATACGCATAATCTCACCAGTACTATAGATATCCTTACGCCCATGCATCATTCCGGCATGAGGGGAGGCGGCAGGGGTTAACATCGCTACGAAGACCATCATGGTCACGCCCATGGCAACCGGTAAAGGATTCAGACCCATCTGTCCACAGAAAGCCAGTATTACCGGCATAAGCACCACTGCCATAGCAGCGTTGTTAGCAAAATTGGTAAGGATTAAAGCCACTGTAAACATAATGGCGACAAAGCCCATCTCTGATTGTCCGCCCAAAATAGGATTAAGTACATTCAGCAAGAAACCTGTAACACCGGTAGCCTCATTGGACAAGGCATTAGCACCGTAAACTGCGGCAGCGATCATGAAGTAAATACCCCAATTGAACTGTTTATAGGCAACGTCTCTAAAATTCAAAACTTCTTTGCCTTTATAGCGAATGATGGTGAAAAAGATAACCCAGATTAATGTCACACCTAAGGGTCCTAAAGTTGCTAAAATATTTACCACCGGATTGCTTCTGTCCAGGAAACTCGGAGCCAGCAGCATGATGAGGTACAAAGGTATCATCAGCATCATTAGCTTCTGCGGCCAAACCATCGCCGGCAACGGCTGTTCTTTGGCCAACTGATCAGCATCGACGCCCTTGAGTTTGCTGACATCCGGACGCAGAATATATTTCAAAACGAGAATATAAGTGATCAGAAGCAGCATAGTCATAATAAAGTTAAACGCCATATAAGGCACATAAGGAACCGGTGTCAAATCAGCAGGAACACCAGTCATGGAACCATACGCACTTACAACAATCAATTGTGCACCCATAAAGGGGAAAAAGGGTTGACCCAAAGTCATAACGGCAAACATGCCCACAAAGAAATAGGGCCAGATTTTATCGCTACGTTCTATCTTCAATGAGTCCATGATACGCAAGGTGATTGGCCACATCAGGATCAAACCGGTGATCGGCGTTACCAATGCAGAAATAACGTAGCAGGTAAACCAAACTACAGCCATAAAAGAATAGGGACGCCCATTAATTATCTTCCGCGTTAGCAACCAGCGCGCAATATATTTGGTGCAGCCCGCTTCGTCAATAGCGCCAAACAAGATCATCGAAAACAAAGTCAGCAAAACTACGTCCGCGCCAAAGGCATTGAGGAAAACGGCTTTAAAGCCAAGAGCGCCTTGTCCAGCATAGCCGGATATAGCAATAAGTACCAGGCCAATCAAGCTTGGCCATAAACTGCCGACGGCTGACCACAAATACACCATACCCAGAAAAGCACCAACGACCTTCATCCCCACTGGGGTAATCGGTTCAATCGGAGACATAAACCAAAAAATCGCCATAATAGCAAGACCAACCAAACTATGAAAATAAACCATCTTATCATTAGGAAGTATTCCTTTATCACTAGCAACCGCTTTTTTAGAACCAGCAGCGGGTCCCATATTTTTTCACACTCCTTTAGTACTTAGATTCTTTCTTTCCATTTTCTCCGCTAACAGAACTTTTAAGATAAATGATACTTATAAACCAATTGGTTATATCTATTATAATGTATCAATCTTCTTTAGCATAATACAGATTTTGTGATATCGCTCATGTGAAAAAAAATATATGCACCTAAAGTGCATATATTTTTGTTGATAATTATAGTTCTATTTTGTTTTAACTAATCAGAAAATAGAAGTTTGTCATTTGTTTATCAAGTTCTCCTTAATCAGTTTTTTAACCAGGGCAAGCAATTCCTTCTCGACAAATGATAAGGATTCATAGGGAGTGTATAAGATAAAAATATCCCATTGCTCACTGAACTCCTGTATCGGTATGGCTTTAATCATGCCACTGTTCATATATAGATCATTAAAGGATAAAATCTCAGGAAAAATTGAGAATCCGAAGTCATCGCTGATAAGTCTTTTAAGCAGTTCGATATCTTCGACTATAATTGGTTTATTAAGATGATATCTCAAGGCTTTAGAAACCTGGACATAGTTTTCTTTATAAGAAACCATCTTCAAAGACTTGAGATCAGAGGCGCCGAGCCATTCTCTATCAGCCAGAGGGTTCTTACTGCTTAAAAAAACCAACAGTCTAGTCTGACTTCCGGAAATAATCTCACATTCAATATCTACATCTTTTAACTGCTTGAGTAAATTGTTTTTACCCTCTGGATCGCAGGTTATTATGCCAATGGAATAGGCGCCCTTATCCATGCTCTCCACAATTTCATAATAAGGTGCTTCATGAATATGCAAGCAAATCTTTGGGTGAAGGGAATGAAATTTCATAAGTAGCTCAGGGATTATGGCATTTGCAAAGGCTCCTGGAATAGCCATATGAAAATTTCGGATCAGGATGTTTTTTTCGTCCATGATTCCCTTAATCTTTTCGCTTAAGTTTAAGGTGTATTTTGCCAGCTCCAGGACAGCTTCCCCTTGTTCTAAAAGGACAACGCCTGTGCTGCTGCGTTCAAAGATTTTTAAGCCCAGTTCTTCTTCCAGTCGACTAAGAGATACACTTAAGGAGGGTTGACTAATAAAAAGAGCATTGGCAGCCTTTGACAGTGATCCAAATTCATCAATTTTTACGATTTGCTCAAGCTGTTCGATACGCATAGGAACTTCTCCTTTAATTACAGTTGTCGACAATTGTATCGATAAGTATCTTTTTTAATTGTTTTGCCGAATAAGACAAAGGCTCAGTTTTTGAATAGATAAGGTGCATTTTCATTTTATTTTCATCGGTCACCTTCTCAATGGTACGATAATTCAGCAGCCCTTTTTCAAAAAACAGATCGTTATAAAAAAAGAAACGAGGGAAGACAGCAATTGCCTGATTCTTGGCGATGATTATTTTCATGACTTCACGATTAGAAACAATCAAAAATTCATTCTTAGCGATATCTATCCCACAATTTCGCAATAAATTACGATACCTGCCGCGATAATCCACAATAGTCATTCCTTCAATATCTGTTAAGCTAATGGTCTCTTTAGCTGCTAGAGGATGATGTGTACCAATTATCAAGCATAAATCATCCTGAATTATTTCTTCATAGGCAATGTCCAGTTGATCAAGGAGCTTGCGCATTGTCTCATCATAATTACTGTTCCAAACCGTGACTCCCATTAAACATGCTCCTGCGGCTACCTTGTCAACGATGCTGATGCCTATATCCTCTGTAAGCGCAAGATTAACATTGGGGTATTTTTCATGGAATCGCGCTATGAGAAGGCCACCAAAAGAGTTGAATACTCCCGGGGCGAGAATCAGACTGAAATTTCCGGTTAGATTGGCTTCGCCACTTGACAGAGACTTAAGTACTTCAATACTATTAATTATTTCCCGGGCCATACTAATGACTTCTTTCCCCTGGCAGGTCGGAATCATGCCGATACGATTGCGGCGAAATATTTTGTAGCCAAGCTCGTCTTCAAGGTTTTTCACAGAATGGCTAAGCTGAGGCTGACCCATAAAAAATGTTTTCGCCGCTTCAGAGATAGATTTCTTATTATTAATCTCGATGATATGCTGAAGCTGCTCTATACGCACAGATAATACCCCTCCCTCAATTGTCTTTCATTATCTCTTGTATTCTCTCTCGATCCTTGATTTCCACTTCTTTTTTGTCCCGAGAATCTATTAAAAAGCAGGAGGTCTAATTCATGAGCAGCACTGTCTGACGCAAAGATTTCCTGTGGTGAAAGATCATGGTCAATCCTTTATTGGAAGAGCTCCGGATCATTCAAAAGTTGGCTCGGCAGTTGCTCATTACTGAATTCCTGTATTCCGGCTGCATAAGGCAGGATTTCATACTGTTGAAAATAGACTACGATACCGTTATTGGAAAGATAATAAGGCTGATCAGCAGCAATCTGATCGAAAGGTTCAAACAATGCTTCGGTTAAGTCCCTTTCCTCCAACTGCTGCTTTACTTCATTACTGATCAGAGAGACGTAGTCTGCATCTTCCCGGAACAAATCCTTTAAAGCATACTGCTGCCCCGTTTCCAGATTGATGGTATAGGAGGTCTGTACCGTGCTACCATGGGCTCCGCCTGCATACTGATAATTTTGAAAGACCAGGCTCAAGATATTTTTTTGATTAAATTTGATCTGATAGTTAAAATAAGTTTCACACTGATTGGGTATCCAGTCCTTTACTTCTTTGGCAGCTTCGGTAAGACTCAAGGCATTATTTTTCCCTTCTTGGGCTGCTTTTTCTGCTAGCTCCTTAAAAATTCCGTTGATTTCATCCTGAAGCATTTGTGATTTCATTCCTTCGATCACCGGATACTGAAGGGTAATTTTAAGGGTATCATTTTCCGAAGATTCTTTTACCGTATCAATGGTAATATTATTTTCCTGAATTTTTTTCAATAGCACTGTTCCCTCGGATTGATCCCATTGGGTCTGCATAGAAAAATAATCGGAAAAGAACTCCGCGGCGAAATAAGTTCTTCCCTGAATGATCCTGTATTCATGTGAAAAATAGAAAAGATGATCATCATCCCTGATCAATCGGTTTTTTAAATCCAAGGAAAATGATCTTTGTTGGTTGTCAAGGGAAATTAAATGATTCGAGGACATCCAACCCACTTTATATCCCATGGTCTCACAAATTTCCCGTACCGGGAGGTAGAGAGAACCATCTTCCGCATAAGCACCAAGCTGAAGGATCCGGTTATTCAACTTAATTTCCTGGGTCTTGAAATCAGCAGCCCAGGCTCCTAAAGACCATGTGACCAGCATGAAAGCCATGAGTCCAAATGTAATAATTTTCTTCATCATAAACCATCCTTTCCAGTTTATCTAGAATTAGAAAAGTTCGTATTCGTATAAAAAGCAAGGAAATGAGATTAGCCCCTTTCCTTGCTTTACAGTAAAATTAAATTTAGCGTCGATAGGGGCGTTTTGCCCTGGGTGGCTGGAGGATTTCCGACATAATAATGCCTTGAACTAAGGTCTGGGGTGTCAAAGACAAATCCCTCCGGGAACCCCGAACTTTATCAGATTTGACATTCGGTGCGGTTACCGCAACTTCGTTGACAGGAAGTACCGATTCCGCCGGTGTGGTAGAAAGCATCTCACCTTCTTCCATGTTTTTGATGGGATAAGTCTTCTTATTTTGAAAAACCTCCGGTTCCAAGATAACCGGCTCCGGCTGCTCTTGTTTCGGAGCAGATTTTTCCGTGGGCGGAACCCCGCTCATTTCTCGCAGAAGATCCTGCAGCTCTTTACCAAAATCCTCAAATTTAGGGAAGTTTGATGTAGCAGGGGGCGTGGATTGTCCCTGTCCCCCCTTAGGAGGTGTTTTTTTCTTTCTTCCCACATTAGAAGCAATCCAGAAGAGCACCAATAATAATATGCCGAGAATATCGATCGTAACCTCACCTCACCTTTTACAATCCTCACCTTTTCTCATTGTTCTTACTTCTTAGGGGGGGTGGTGCTTGGTGTGACGTTATCTTTATCAATCTGGGAAATACTTTCCCTCATTTTTGTATCCGCCATCACATTTTGCATATTATAATAATCCATCACACCCAGTCGTCCGTTCCGGAAAGCCTCCGCCAGGGCTTCAGGAACCTCGGCTTCAGCCTCAACCACTTTTGCTCTCATTTCCTGGACGCGAGCCAACATTTCCTGTTCTTTAGCCACAGCCATGGCCCGTCGCTCTTCCGCCTTAGCTTGAGCAATCCTCTTATCTGCTTCCGCCTGATCTGTCTGCAACTCAGCACCAATATTTCGTCCCACATCCACGTCGGCAATATCAATGGAAAGAATTTCAAAGGCTGTGCCGGCATCCAACCCTTTGTTCAGTACTGTATGAGAGATATTATCAGGGTGTTCCAGCACGTCTTTATGGGATTCACTAGCGCCCACCGTAGAAACGATCCCCTCTCCGACCCGGGCAATGACGGTCTCTTCTCCTGCTCCCCCGACTAAACGATCGATATTTGCACGTACCGTCACCTTTGCTCTGGCTTTTACCTCAATTCCGTTTTTCGCCATCGCCGCGATCTGAGGTGTTTCAATGACCTTGGGATTAACACTCATCTGTACCGCCTCCAGAACATTTCGACCGGCCAAATCGATGGCTGCCGCCCGTTCAAAGGCTAAGGCAATATTCGCTCGCTCTGCAGCAATGAGAGCGTTGACTACTCTGTCTACATTCCCGCCGGCTAAATAATGGGCCTCCAATTTGCCAATATTAACGGATAAACCGGCTTTTTCTGCTTTGATCTGGGGATTAACAATCTTGGATGGTACCACCCTTCTCAAGCGCATACCAATCAAGTCCACAATACCCACTTTGACACCGGCTGCTAAAGCCGAGATCCACAGACCTACAGGAACAAAGCTGAAAATAATTACAACAGCCAGCAACAGTAAAACAAAGATGATAATACCGCTTAATTGAATTAGCATAGTAACCTCCTCTTGATTATCTACTCATTCTTACCACGACTCGTGTCCCTTCTACTTGCACCACCTGAACCTCTGTGTCCCGTGGGATAAATCCACCTTCCGTGACCACATCGATGCGCTTACCGTTAATCTCTGCCGTCCCGGATGGTCTGAGAGGTGTAAGGGATATTCCTTGTGCCCCCAATAATTCGGAAAGATTTTCTTCCGGCGCCACATAGCCCTCCGATTTTTCCTGTCTCGTCCCCAAAATCAATCGATTCCACAAGCGTCTTGTTCTCATATATTTAAAGCTGATTACCACCAAAACCACAGTGCCCAAAAGGGCAATAATTAAGGAAATGATGGCCTGCTCCAAACTTGTCGCCGTTAAAATAATACTAAATATCATCGCCCCCAAGCCGGCCACTCCGGCAATGCCAAAACCCGGGACTACAAATATTTCGACCAGCATAAGGATAATCCCAATGATAAAAAGCAGGATAGACTCCCAGCCGGTAAAACCGGCGATAAAATGGCCTCCAAAATACAGTCCCAGAGATGTTAAGCCCAGCAATCCGGATACACCCCAACCTACCGTCAGGAGCTCCAGAATAATCCCGGCAAAACCTATTGTTAACAAAATAGGACTTATATAAGGGTTAGTAACCCAACGGGCAAGGTTTTCGGCAGAGATGGCCTCTGCTACCACCACCCTGCTGTCACTTAAGTTTGAAAGGTTTAGTACTTCCTGTCGATTAGCTGCAGAGAAATCGGCCATCTTTAACTCCAGGGCCTGCTGCTGCGTTAAAGTGAGCAGCTTTCCCTTTGCCTTTAGCCCTTCAATTTCAATATCCGCATCTGCCATCGCAGCAGCAATATTACCATCCCGGCCATAAGTTTCCGCCGCAGCCCGCAGCTTTTGGGACCACATGGAAACTACTTTTTCATCCGCCTTTTGATCACCTAATCTAGGTTCCGCTGCGCCAATGGTTGTTCCCGGCGCCATAAAGATTTTTTCCCCGGAAAGAGTGATCAAAGCCCCGGCAGAAATGGCTTTCTTGGTCACAAAACTTGTCGTGGGTACAGAAGAGCGCAGTGCCCGTTCATTAATAAGAATTGCCGCATCAATGTAGCCGCCGTAGGTATCAATTTCTAATATTACCCTGGCAGCATCAGCCTCTTCCGCTTCATCATAGATTCGTTCCACAAAAGATGCCAAAGCCGGGTCAATATTTCCTTCAATAGGAATAATATAAACCACATCACCTGGTTGAGCCAGCGCCGGAACAGATAAAATCAACAGAATCAGCAGGATCCAAAACCATTGAGTTCTTAATTTACACATCATACCACCTCCTAATAAAAATTCCCGATATGTAAATTATTATTCCAATCTGATACTTAAAAGCCCGGTATTTATGACAAATACCGGGCGGACTTTTTACCTAAACTTAAGCAGGAGGGTTTAATGGAACTTGCGTTTTCTGGCTGCTTCTGATTTTTTCTTTCTTTTCACACTGGGTTTTTCATAGTGCTCATGCTTTCTGATTTCAGCCATGACACCTGATTTCTGACATGTACGTTTAAAGCGACGCAACGCACTATCCAGCGATTCATTTTTGCCTACTCGAACTTCACTCAACCTTGATCTCCCTCCCTCCGCTACTATCCATGTTGCTGCGAATATAGATGCGAGTTATTCTAGGATTGGAATAAATATATGTTTGGAAATTATTCAATTTATATTATATCGGAAATAGGCCGTTCAGTCAACCCTATCCGGCAAAGGCTCCCAGTTTTCTGCCGCCGATTAAGTGAAAATGCAGGTGGTAAACTTCCTGACCGCCATTTTCCTTGCAATTGTTTACCAAGCGATATCCCTGCTCAGCAATACCAGCTTCTTGGGCGATTTTAACAGCCGCCACATGGATTCGTCCGATTAAATCGGCATCTTCCGGCTCAATCTGAGAGATATCAGGTATATGACGTTTGGGAATGATTAAAATATGTACCGGTGCCCTGGGATTAATGTCTTTAAAAGCAAAAATATCTTTGTCTTCATAGACAATCTGGGAAGGAATCTCTTTGTTAATAATCTTGCAGAATATACAATCCATGATTTCACCCCTTTTATTTTTTAAGATGGCCAAAAATAACATTATCCTGATAACGTTCCAAAGAAACCGAGACCAGCTGACCTTTATAATCACCATTTTCGGCAAACAAGATTTTTAAATAATTGCCACTATGGCCTTCCCAAAAATTTTCTCCGTTAATCTCTACCCTTTGCTCCGCTAAAACCTCCACGGTTCTTCCTAAATATTTCCGTGCGTATTCCCGGGACAATCTTTCCCCTAAAGCAATCAATCGCTTGCTGCGCTCTTCTTTCACCTGCGGGGAAATCTGATCCGGAAAAGAGGCTGCCGCTGTGCCCTTGCGGGGAGAATATTTAAAAACATGAAGACCGGAAAACCCGATTTTTTCCACCAGATCATAGGTGTTTTGGAAAGCTTCCTCTGTTTCTCCCGGAAAACCTACCATAATATCTGTCGTAAAGGCGATATCAGGAAGTATCCTACGAATCCGTTCCACTAAGGATAAATAATAGGCGGTGTCATAGTGTCTGTTCATCCGACCTAAGATCTCATCATCACCACTTTGTAAAGAAATATGAAGATGGGGGCATAAGATAGGAGAACTCGTCATCACCTGGAGTAATTCCTCATTAATTTCATTGGGATCTAAAGAACTGATGCGCAGCCTTTTTAAATCAGATATCCGGACTAATTCCCCCACCAAACCGGCTAAATCCATTTGTGGCCTTAAATCAGACCCATAGGCTCCCGTATGGATTCCGGTCAGAATTATTTCCTTGTATCCGCTGTAAACCAGTTGTTTTGCCGCCTCCAAGACCCGTTCTAAAGGCCTGCTCCGCACCGGGCCCCGGGCATAGGGAATAATACAATAAGAGCAATACTGATTACAGCCTTCCTGAATTTTCAGATAGGCCCGGACCATATGAGGATGAAGCTCTTCTCCGGTTATTTCCTCAAAGTCATCCGCCTGCATAATATCCCCGACAACATTGAGCGGTTTCCGCGCCGCTTTGGCCTCTTCCAGCAGGTCAAGCAAACGATGACGATCTTGAGTGCCGATGACTAAATCCACTCCATTAATCCCCAAAACATCCCCGGGAGAAGTTTGAGCGTAACAGCCGGTAACCACCACCATGGCGGCCGGATTATTTTTGATCGCCCGCCGAACCATTTGACGGGATTTACGATCTGCCAAGTGGGTCACGGTACAGGTATTGATGACATAAAGATCAGCTTTTTCTTCAAAGGGTACCTCTTGAAAACCTGCCTGGATTAAGCTGCTCACGATGGCATCCGTTTCGTTTTGGTTCACCTTGCAGCCCAATGTACAAACGGCCACCTTTGATTTATTGATTTCTCTTGCCACCTAAATCACCCAGTTCATAAAGAATAATGGAAAGCGCAACAAATCCGGCGGTTTCCGTGCGTAAAATCCTAGGCCCCAAAGAAACCTTATGGGCACCCCACTCCATGGCCAGCTCTGCCTCCTCAGAGGAAATCCCTCCTTCCGGACCGATCAGCAAGGCAAAGGGGCCGGTAATCTGAGGGTAACTGCGGAAATAATCCTTCAATCCCGACTGCCTTTCTTCTTCCCAAGGCATGATCAAGGTGGTTTCCGGAGGCAATTGCCGTAGAGCTGCCACCAAATCAGAAATCGGAAGAATTGGAGGTACAACGGATCTCTGGCTTTGTTTAGCTGCTTCTGCTGCCACCCGCTGCCATCTTTCCCGCCGTTTTTCTTCTTTTTCTGAAGAAAGTTTGACAATGGTTCGTTTCATTTGCACCGGGATCAATTTCTTGATGCCGATTTCCGTGCATTTCTGAATAATAAGTTCCATTTTTTCTCCCTTTGGTATCCCTTGTAGGAGAAAAACATCCACAGGAGGCTCTTGGCTGGAGGAAACCCGTTCCAATATCTTTGCCTCCACTGATTGGGGGGAGGAGGAGATTATTTCCGCCAAATATTCGGTTCCTGCTCCATCGGTGACGATCATGCGGTCACCCGGATTCAAGCGCAGTACCCGATTGATATGATGCACATCACTCCCGGTGATGGTAATAAGTTCATCCATAATCTGAGTGGGAGAAACAAAGAACCTATGCATAACATCAACCTCGCCGGGCGATCACAACCACCCATTCTCCCTCATGCATCACTTTCTCAATTAAAAATGCATGTTCCTTTAAAACAGTTTCTACATCTAATAATCGCTCTTTTATGATACCGGAAGCAATGAAAATTCCATTTTTCTCGAGTAAAGCAAGAGTCTGAGGAATCAGACGGATAATAACATCTGCGATAATATTGGCTACGATGATATCTGCTGTTCCCTTGATACCGGAAGCTAAATCCCCCTGAACAACAGAAACACGCGCATTCGCTCCATTCAAGGTAATATTATCTCTGGTGGCATCAATGCTCACCGGATCATGGTCAATGGCCAACACCTTTCCTGCTCCTAATTTAGCAGCAGTCAGCGCCAGAATACCGGAACCGGAACCAACGTCAATAACGCGGCAACCTGGGAAAACGTATTCTTCCAAGGCCCGGATACACATGGCTGTCGTAGGATGATTTCCTGTGCCAAAAGCCATGCCCGGATCCATTTCAATGATGATTTCTCCTTCTTTGGCCTGGTATGATTCCCAGGAAGGTTTAATCACGACCCGATTACCAATTCTCTCCGGTTTGTAATAGGCTTTCCAGGAGGTAGCCCAGTCTTCAGTAGCAACCTCAGTTTCGGTAATTTGAAGCCTTCCTTCAGGAAAAAGAGATCTGATTTCCTCCGATTGCTTTTTAAAGGCTGCCATGGTTTCAACTAAACGATGATCAATGGGAAAATAGCCTTTAATGATCACATTTTCTGCATCTAAAAGCTCCGGAGAGATCTCCCAAGCATCCCAACTCTGATCATCAATATTTCGGCGCATGGCAAAAGGCTCTTCAATCACAACACCCCCGGCTCCTAATTCCCAAAACAAATTCGCCAGGGATTCAGACATTTCTTCTGTTGTTGTAACGGTTACTTCTAAATAATTCAAATTAAGCACCTCAACCTTTAAAAGCATCTTTTACCTTATTAAAAAAACCCTTTCCTTTATCAGCACGGTGACTATCAGATTCATGTTCTTCAGAAGGTAAATTCCCAAAATCACGCAGTATCTCCTTCTGCTCTTCGGTAAGATGGGTGGGGGTGACCACTTTAACACGTACATGATGATCCCCTCTCCCGTAGCCTCTCAGCTTGGTTATCCCCCGACCCCGCAAGCGAAAGGAAGTACCTGTTTGAGTTCCTTCCGGAATCGTTAGTTTAACCTTGCCATCCAGGGTCGGTATCTCTACCTCGCAGCCCAGGGCTGCCTGAACGAAGGATAAGGGAAATTCGCCAATGACATCATCGTTTTCTCTCTTGAAGGTATCATGAGGACGTACCGACACATAAACGTAAAGATCACCGGGAGGACCCCCTAAGGTTCCTGCTTCACCTTCGTGGGCAATACGCAGGCGGGAATTACTGTCTACACCGGCGGGAATTTTCACATTGATCTTGCGATTTTTCTTTAATCGTCCGCTGCCGCCGCAATGCCGGCACATCTTTTCGATGATCGAGCCTGTGCCATGACAGTTGTTACATGTTTTTACAGTCTGAAATTGGCCAAAAGGCGTTGCCTGGGTACTTCTTACCTGTCCGCGGCCACCGCAGACATCACAGGTTTTGGGGCTGGTTCCCGGTTCTGCACCGGATCCGCCACAAACATCACAATTTTCCATGCGAGGGATTTCTACGTCTTTTTCCACGCCAAAGGCAGCTTCCTCAAAAGAAATGGAAAGATCCAGACGAAGATCCGCTCCCCTCTGGGCGGCCGGACGGCCGCCGCCGCCCCCACCAAAGCCGCCCCCGCCCCCACCAAAAAACATATCAAAGATGTCGCCAAAACCACCGAAATCACCCTGTCCGTTAAAATCACCAAAGTCATTGCCGGTTCCGGCATGACCGTAACGATCATATCGGGCACGTTTTTCATTGTCCCCTAGAATTTCATAAGCTTCGTTAATTTCTTTGAATTTTTCTTCCGCAGTTTTACTGTCCGGATTCAGATCCGGATGATATTTTTTCGCCAGTTTTTTATAAGCTTTTCTGACCTCATCTTCTGTTGCTGTCCGGGATACACCCAAAACGTCATAATAATCTCGCTTACTCATTGGGCCACCTTCCTGGGCGGTTTATTTTTTGTCATCGTCCATTACTTCATAATCCGCATCCACCACATTGTCTTGGGGTTCCTGCCCTGCCCCGGCACCCTCCGCTCCTTGAGGTCCATCCTGAGGACCGGCCTCGGCACCTGCTTCTTTATATATACGTTCCGAAACCTTATGAAGTGACTGAGCCAAAGCTTCCGTTTTTTGTTTAATATCCTCGGTGTTATCCTTGGTCAAAGCTTCTTTCAAAGCATCCTTTTCCCGTTCGATTTCTGCCTTTTCAGTGGCATCCACTTTATCTCCCAGGTCCTTTAAGGTTTTTTCTACTTGGTAAACCAGGGAATCCCCTTGATTTTTTGCTTCCACCGCTTCTTTTTTCTTCTCATCTTCGGCCTTGAATTGTTCCGCATTTTTCACCATCTGATCAATTTCCTGATCACTTAAACCACTGGACGCGGTGATGGTAATATCCTGTTGTTTACCGGTTCCCAGATCTTTAGCCGTTACATGAACGATCCCGTTGGCATCTATATCGAATTTTACTTCAATCTGAGGAATCCCCCGCGGCGCCGGTGGAATATCGGTTAAGGTAAAGCGGCCCAAAGTCTTATTATCCGCCGCCATTTGCCGTTCGCCCTGGAGCACATGGATTTCTACAGATGTTTGGCTGTCTGCAGCTGTGGAGAAAATCTGGCTCTTGCTAGTAGGAATCGTAGTATTTCTTTCAATCAACCGGGTAGAGACACCGCCTAAGGTTTCGATTCCTAAAGATAAAGGCGTCACATCAAGGAGTAAAACATCCTTCACTTCACCGGCCAATACGCCGGCCTGAATGGCAGCACCAAGAGCGACACACTCATCCGGGTTAATCCCTTTATGGGGTTCTTTCCCTAAAATTTGTTTGATGGCGGTTTGTACGGAAGGCATCCGCGTGGAACCACCTACTAAAAGAATTTTATCGATTTTATCAGCAGTAAGACCGGAATCGGACAAGGCCTGTCGGGTAGGACCCATGGTTTTTTCTACCAGATCAGCCGTTAATTCATCAAATTTTGCTCTGGTCAAATTTACATCCAAATGTTTCGGTCCGTCAGCAGTTGCTGTAATAAAAGGCAAATTAATATTGGTGCTCATCACACCGGAAAGTTCATGTTTAGCTTTTTCTGCTGCTTCTTTCAAACGTTGTGCCGCCATACGGTCTTTACTCAGATCAATCCCGTCTGATTTTTTAAATTCCGCTACCAAATAATCAATAATCCGCTGATCAAAATCATCTCCGCCTAACAGGTTATTCCCGCTGGTAGCTTTAACTTCGAAAACTCCATCCCCTAATTCCAGAATAGAAACGTCAAAGGTTCCGCCCCCTAAGTCAAATACTAAAACTGTTTGGTCTTCTCCCTTATCCAAACCGTAAGCCAAAGCAGCTGCCGTAGGCTCATTGATAATTCTCAAAACCTCTAACCCGGCAATTTTACCCGCATCCTTGGTGGCTTGACGTTGACTGTCGGAGAAATAGGCCGGAACGGTAATAACCGCTTGGGTAACAGTCTCCCCTAAATAAGCCTCCGCATCTGTTTTTAATTTTTGCAGAATCATGGCTGAAATCTCTTGGGGGGTATAGGTCTTATCACCGATTTTGACTTCAAATTTCTTACCCATCTGACGTTTAATAGAAGACACCGTACGATCCGGGTTGGTCACTGCCTGTCTTTTTGCCACCTGACCCACCAGACGTTCACCGGTGTTGGAAAAGGCTACCACAGATGCAGTCGTCCGGCCGCCTTCCGCATTGGGAATTACTACCGCCTCTCCCCCTTCCATCACTGCAACACAGGAGTTTGTTGTCCCCAGATCGATCCCAATTACTTTACCCATATAAAAATCCTCCTTAAAATTTATTAAAGTTTATTTATTTAGCCACTTTTACCATACTGGGCCTGATTAGTTTTCCTTTCAAAAAATACCCTTTCTGTAATTCTTCCAGCACCGTATCCTTAGGTGCCTCCCCACCGTCGATTTGCATCACGGCTTCATGACAATTGGGATCGAAGGCACATCCCACCGCATCCACCACTTCAAGACCTTCATTGGTCAAAACCTGAAGCAGTTGGCGATAAATCATTTCCACACCATCCAGGTAACCCTTTCCTTCCTCTCCATCCTTGGCCGCCATGATCGCCCGTTCGAAATTATCTAATACAGGAAGTAATTGGGTAATAACACCTTCAGCAGCATACCTTATCAATTCTTCCTTTTCCCCTCTGGTACGTCGGCGAAAATTTTCAAAATCGGCCTGCAATCTCTGGGTCAGATTAACAAGTTCTCCTTTTTCCTCCTCCAGCTTCTGAACCAGATTCCGTAACTCCTCTTCCTGGTTAACTGATTCGGAAGAGGTTTTTTCCTGGTCATTCTGTGCCAGATCAGCATCGTCCAGGATTTGATCTTCCGTGATAACATCTTTTTCCTTTGCATCATGCATGGTCACTCTAACCACCTACCTTTGCAAAATTTTATCATATCTCAATATTTTCCTCGGTTTTCATTTTTATGATCGTATCAATGCGTAATATGGCCTCGGCAACCTCTCTTGCTGCCTGAAAAGCATGTATTTTAACCAAAGCGGGATCAATTACCCCCAAGGCAAACATATCCTCCACCCCTCCGGTGTCACAGTTTATCGCCAAAGAGGAGGTATTTCCCTCCGTTTGCGCCGCTACCACATCCCCCAGCTTTTCCAGAGGATTAAAGCCGGCATTAGCTACAATCTGGCTGAAAGGTTTTTTCAGAGCCTCCGCCACGCAATCCATACCATAAGCGGCCATACCCCTTACCTGAGAGCGCTTGCCCTCAACTTCCCGTAAAGCAGCCAATTCAATCGCTCCCCCACCGGGAAGCACGCCGCCTTGTACCGCAACCTGTACGGCAGCTGCTGCATCCTTGGCAATACGCTCCCTCTCACCGACCACTTCTTCTGTGGATGCTCCCACCTGGATCGTGGCCATAGATTTTCCCCTGCCATTTTTAATAAAAATTTGACCTAATTTTTCATCTTCCTGCACTTGCCCGGCCCAGCCCAAATAATTTTTCAACTCGGAGCTTTCCTTTTTCAGTCCGCTTCTTTTGATCATCCTGGCTCCTGTATGCTCGGCCACCCGACGCAGCTCTTTATGAGAAACTCTTTCTACTGCCATAATGCCCAGATCCAAAAAGATTTCTTCCGCCAGGTCATTGATGCCCCGGTCTGTCAGCACCAGGTTTACGCCTAAAGCGCCGATTTTACGCACATGGTCTTCAAATTCCTGACGCAGGGTTAAATAACGATTAAAGCCCGCTTCCGTACTCAGAGCCTCATCCTCTAATTCTTCCGGTTCTAAAGCATCATCAATGATCAAAATTCCCACTTGATCCAACCGGGTAATCATCTGCCGGTTCATACGCTCCTTATTGAGGATAACACCGGAAAAAACCTGATTTTCTGCGCCTAAAGTGGAACAAATGGTATCCGCCAGTTTAAAACCGGGCTCCAATAACTTTTCCTTGCCAATGAGAACGGCGGCCTGGACAACTAATTGGGCAATATCCTCATGTTCCCGTCCGGCCACCAAGGCAACCTGTTTCAACACGGGATCATGCACATCTGTAATATTCTTGCTCTGATGATGAAAAACCTGCAAAACCTCTTGGGCAGCAATGCGCATCCCTTCAATAATTCGGGCGACAGGCACTCCTTTCATCACCTGTTCCACTCCCTGGGTAATTAAGGCACCTGCCATTAAGGTAGCGGTGGTGGTTCCGTCACCAATCTCCTGATGCTGGGCCTTGGCAACATTAATGAGCATTTTTGCGGCAGGGTGACTGACCTCCATTAAATCCAGGATGGTAACCCCGGCATTGGTAATGACCACATTGCCATACTTATCCACCAGCATGGTATCCAGGCCCTTGGGTCCTATGGTTCCTTCCACCGCCGTGGAAATAGCACGCACTGCACCGGCATTATTGATCAAAGCAGCCAATCTTTCATCTACTTCTGAGTTTTCACTTACTTGCTTTAAAGACAAGATAACTCCACCCTATTTCCTTAGTATTTTTCTAAAAGCCAGGACAATTGATCCGTCACATACTCCAAGACGGTGACTGCCTTGGAATAATTCATGCGCGTAGGCCCTAAAACCCCAATCGACCCGATGATTTTCCCATTGATTTTATAATCGGTGGTAATCACACTGCACTGATTAATACCTTGAATGGAATTTTCTTCCCCGATAGTGATATCAGTACCGTCTTTTCTCTTCCTCATTAAAATACTTTTCACTATTTGGTCTTCTTCCAAACTGGTGAAGAGGGCTTTCAGTTTTTCCAGGTCCCGAAATTCCGGTTGGTTCAACATATTCAGTATACCGTTCAAAAAACCCGATCATCCTTCGACTTGGTTAGCACTTGCTCCAATAGTTCTAAGGTCAGATTTTTAAAGTCGCCATGATTGCTGAATTGATGAGATATTTCTTTTAATAGGGTACCATTAACTTTTTCCATATTAAGGCCAAATAGTTTTTTTTGCAAGAAATCACTGATTTCTTGCAGTCTTTGCGGCTCTATCGGATGAGGCAAATCTAAAACCCGATGATTAATAAAGCCTGTATCGGATACAATCACCACCATCACCCGATATAAGCTCACCGGGATTAATTGAATCCGTTCTAAAGAACCGTCTCCCCGCTTGGGCACCAAAATAATAGCCGTATAATTAGTCAGCTGTGACAAAAGATGACAGGTGGCTTGAACAATTTGTTCCAAATCCGTGTTTTTTTGGGCAAAAAAATTTTCTACCTGTTTTATTTCCGTCGGTGTTAATTTTTCTTTTTCCATCAGACAATCCACATAATAACGATAGCCTTTATCGGAAGGAATTCTGCCCGCTGAAGTATGAGGCTGCTCTATATAGCCTAATTCCTCCAGATCGGACATCTCATTCCTGATCGTTGCCGAACTAACCCCTAAACCATATTTCTTGGAGATTGTACGGGAACCAACAGGTTCTGCGGTCGTAACATAATCGTTCACAATAGCTTGCAATATTTGCTTTTTCCGCTCATCCAAATTAATCCCCTCCCTTGTTAGCACTCTAGCTTGTTGAGTGCTAATTAAAAAATACCATTAAATATTTTATTTGTCAACCCTTATGGCAGGAATTCCATAAACACCTCATTGGCAAGAAAGATACCTTGCTTCGTTAAACTGACCCGGCTCTCGGACTGTTTTATCAGTCCTAAACGGCTTAACTTAATCACTTGAGGCTGATACTTCTCCATAAAATCCACACCAAAATGTTTTTTAAAAGAAAGGGTATCAAAACCGTACAGTAGTCTTAATCCTAAAAAAACCGTTTCTGCCATTATGGTCTCCCGATCAAGTCTTTCCCAGTCTTTAACGGGGAATTTTCCTGCTTGAACCTTGCTCATATATCCCGCCAAAGAAGAAGTGTTGGTTTGCCGGATATCAGCCCAATGAGAGGCGGCGGCAAGGCCCACACCCAAATAGTTTCCATTGTTCCAGTATACCCTATTATGGACAGAAAAAAACTTGGGTAAAGCATAATTGGATATCTCGTAATGATCAAACCCTTTTGTTTCCAAATAGTCCATTGCCATCTCCTGCAAGTCCGCAGAGTCGTCCTCCGAGGGCAGGGTTAATGAGCCGTCTTCAAATCCTTTCCCCCATGGGGATAAAGAGGATAAATGCAGTCCATACACAGATAAATGGGTGACGGGAAGGGCGGTTGCCTTTTTTAACGTATCGTCCCATTGTTCTTTGGTCTGGCCGGGCAGTCCATAAATCAGGTCCAGACTGATGTTTGTGAAGCCTGCCGCCCGGGCATCCTCTACGGTTTTAATGATATCTCTTACGCCATGGCTACGCCCCATCTCTTTCAGGAGCTTCTCATCAAATGACTGGGCGCCGATGGACAAACGATTGACACCGGCCTCTTTCAGCGTTGTCAAATATTCCTGATTTACCGTCAGAGGATTACATTCCACGGTAATTTCTCCATTTGCAGCCACAGGAAAGAGATTTTGCACTTCACTTAACAGAAAGATCAGCGCGAATACGGGAAGACAGGTGGGCGTACCTCCGCCAAAATAGATGGATTTGATTTTTTTCTGGCGGGGAGAAAGATGTTTATGATACAGCTTTATTTCTTGAACCAGAGCCTGACAATATTCCTGCCCCGATAAAATCTCTAAAGGATATGAAACAAAATCACAATAATTGCACTTTCTCAGGCAAAAGGGAATATGGACATAGAGAGCTTCGATCTGGGGCAAGACAGCTCCTGTCATACCCAATGGTTCTTTAACTTCGCTTAAACTCATCTTGGTCTCCTTTTCCTTTTGTGGTCAAATATAAGAATCATCAGCAGCATTTAAAAAATTCAGATGGAGTAAAATCATTTCCATCTGAATTAGAAGTTGTTTAATCTATTTGCAAAACAGCCATAAATGCTTCCTGGGGTATCTCTACACTACCGATCTGTTTCATTCGTTTTTTACCCTCTTTTTGCTTCTCTAAAAGCTTTCTTTTCCGGGTAATATCTCCCCCGTAACATTTTTCTAAAACATTTTTTCTCAAAGCTTTCACCGATTCCCGGGCAATAATCTTGTTCCCGATGGTCGCTTGGATTGGTATTTCAAACATTTGCCGGGGAATAAGACTCCTAAGCTTTTCTGTCAAGGCCCGCCCGCGATGATAGGATTTGTCCTTGTGAACAATACAGGATAAGGCATCCACAACGTCGCCATTCACTAAGATATCCAACTTTACCAGATCAGACTCCTTGTAGCCGTTAAATTCATAGTCCAAGGAAGCATAACCCTTGGTGCGGGATTTCAGCTGGTCAAAAAAATCAAAAATGATTTCCGATAAGGGCAGCTCATAAGTGAGCATCACCCGGGTTTCCGTAATATATTCCATATGGGTAAATTGACCCCTTCTTTCCTGGCCAATTTCCATAATGCTGCCCACAAATTCCGTAGGTACCATAATGGTCGCTTTGACATAGGGCTCTTCCATAATCGCAATTTCCTGAGGCGTTGGCATATTGGACGGGTTATCAATCTGAAGCACCGTACCATCCGTTTTTGTGATGCGATAGTTTACGCTGGGGGCAGTAGTAATTAGTTCCAATCCGTATTCCCGTTCCAAGCGTTCCTTAATAATTTCCATATGCAAAAGGCCTAGAAAGCCGCAGCGAAAACCAAAGCCCAAGGCTACCGAGGTCTCCGGTTCATAGATTAAAGAGGCATCATTCAACTGCAGTTTTTCCAAAGCATCTTTCAATTCCCCATAGTCATTATTCTCAATGGGGTACAAGCCGCAGTAAACCATGGGTGTTGCCTTGCGATATCCCGGCAAAGGCTTATCCGTCGGTCGATCCTGATCTGTTACCGTGTCCCCCACCTGGGTTTCTTTCACATTCTTGATGCTGGCGGCCAGGAATCCTACATCCCCCGCCGCCAGGGTATCCACAGTTTTAACGGCTGGAGTGAAAATCCCCACTTCCTTTACTTCCGCGGTTTTTCCTGTGCCCATCATTTTTATATTTGTTCCTTTTTCAATTTTGCCGTCCATCACCCGGATATAAGGAATAGCCCCTTTATAAGCATCAAAATGGGAATCAAAAATCAGAGCCCTTAAAGGCGCCTCCCGGTCTCCTCCCGGGGGTTTGATTCGATGAACGATGGCTTCTAAAATATCTTCCGTACCAAGTCCGCTTTTCGCCGAGCAAAGAATCGCCTCACTGGCATCTAGTCCTAAAACATCTTCAATCTGATTTCGTACCCCTTCCGGATCGGCACTGGGTAAATCAATTTTATTGATCACCGGAATGATTTCCAAATCGTTTTCCAAAGCAATATAAGCATTAGCCAGGGTTTGGGCTTCAATGCCCTGGGCGGCATCCACCACTAAAAGAGCCCCCTCGCAGGCGGCCATGCTTCGGGAAACTTCATAAGTAAAATCTACATGCCCCGGAGTATCAATCAAATTCAAGGTATATTCCTTGCCATCCCTGGCTTGATATTGAATACGCACCGCCTTCATTTTAATTGTAATCCCGCGTTCTCTTTCCAGATCCATGTGATCCAATACCTGAGCTTCCATCTCCCGAGCAGATAAAGCGCCTGTATATTCTAAAATCCGGTCTGCCAAAGTAGACTTCCCGTGATCTATATGTGCAATAATACAAAAATTCCGGGTAGTTTCCCGGTTTGTCATCATTACCACCCCTCAGCCTCCTGTTTCCGTAACAAATTTTATCATATTAATACATTATATCATTTATTTTTCTTTCCTGACAGCCCCTTGAAAAGTTGTTCCTCAGGCACTTTTCCTGCGCAATTTGCGGCGGAGAATACCTAAAACCAACTCTGACTCCTCCATACGGAAAACAATTGCAAAGACGGCAAAAACAACGATCCCTACGCCGATACTAAGAGACAGCTGCAACAATTGAGCTAATTTTGTTTCCACACCCCAGATCATCACGCAAAACCGAGCTGTATAAAAACAAGCGATACCCATAATGGAGGATGCCAGCAAAGTCTGGCCAAAGGAACGGATCATTTGCCGGCCGTTCATGGCACCGATTTTTTTGCGCAGCATCCAAAGAAGGATGAGCATATTTAAAATTCCCGCCAGGGAATAAGCCAGAGCTAATCCTCCCTGGGCCATGGGACCTACCAATAAAATACTTAAGGTGATATTGGCCGCAATGGCCAAAGCGCCTACAAATACGGGAATCATGGTATTTTGCAGTGCATAGAAGGCTCGGCTCACCACGTGAATGGCAGAATAGGCAAAAAGACCGATACAATAATAAAGCAGTGCGTAGGCAGTAGCCAAAGTATCCTGATGGGTAAACTTGCCGTTATCAAATTCAAACATGAAGCGGATGATCGGCACTCTCAAAACAGCCAAACCCACGGCACATGGCAGGGTAATAAAAATAACGGACCTTAAGCCTAAAGAAAATGTTTTTTTAAATGCTTCCCTTTCCCTTTTGGCAGCTTGCTCCGTTAGGGTAGGAAAGACCGCCACGGCAATGGCAATAGCAAAAATCCCCACCGGGAGCTGCATTAACCTTTGTGCGGTATTCAGAGCAGCGATGCCTCCGGCGGGCAGAGAGGAGGCCAGATTTTGGTTGACAAAAAGATTGATTTGGCTGATGGATAACCCAATCAAAACAGGTACCATTAATTTTACCAGGCGGACGACACCGGGGTGAAAAATATTAAAATTCGGCT
Organism: Dehalobacterium formicoaceticum; assembly: GCF_002224645.1. Lineage (NCBI taxonomy): Bacteria > Bacillati > Bacillota > Clostridia > Eubacteriales > Peptococcaceae > Dehalobacterium > Dehalobacterium formicoaceticum. The sequence continues at coordinate 74,011 of NZ_CP022121.1, forward strand.
TAAATCTGAAGCCGATTCTTAAGAGGGCCGGAACCTGAACGGCAAAATTGGCCATCGCACCCAGCACCACGCCAATAGAGAAACCGGCAATGCCATACCCCGGCCAAATGGATTCAATCCACTTTCCAAATAAGACCCCGCAAACAATAATCCCTAAATTATACAATACGGAGCCGATGGCGGAAGGTGTGAAAATCTTGTAGGAATTCAAGATTCCCATGGATATCCCAGATAAGGCCATAAAAATAACCTGAAGCAGTATAATTCTGGTCAAGGTCACGGTTAATTCCATGGCTGCCGGATCAAAACCAGGCACCAATAACAAGATTAATTCCGGTGTAAAAATAAAGCCCAGAAAAATCCCGATTCCTAAGAGCATCATAATTAGGGTGATAACGACGCTGGCGACCTGCCATCCTTCCTCTTCACGCTGGGTCGCGATATAACCGGAAAATACCGGGATAAAGGAAGAGCTTAAAGCCCCGCCCACTAATAACATATATAGAAAATCCGGGATGGAAAAGGCGGCATTATAGGCATCTGTAATTCTGTTTTGTCCATATTGAGCGTAAATAATAATATCCCGCAGATAGCCCAGGATACGGGAAACGACCATGGTAACCATCAGAAAGCCTGCCGCTTTTACTACTCTATTATTTTGTGACATTCACTTTGCTCCTTGCATTTCACTGATCCAACAAGAAAGAAAATTCATCTTTCAGCGAATTAAGAATCCCGCCTATAAAGGCGGGAGGAGATACTGATTTATTCATTATAACTCAAGATAATCATTGTGACCAGTGTTCAACAACTTTTTTCCCCAAAAAAATACAATTTTTTTGGCTTGGAAATAAAGTTCCCGACCCTGATCCTTTATCATTTGGATCCTGCTTAGAGCTATCCCTGAATCCCATTGATATTCCCGTCCTAAAGCCGATACATGGACGATTTGATTTTCTGTCGTTAGCCGAAAGATCACCTGGGAAATTTCAGGGGACATTTTTTCCACACCTTGAGCAGCCATATTCAAACCTAAAAAAACGAAACATCCGGTTATGATCAGAACCTTTGCGAATTTGGAACCGCTTTTCACAAAGAGTCACCTCCGGATTTTATTATTACCTCCTCTTGGCCATTTTATTTATCACACCGGCAAACATCTCGGCAGATCTTTTTGTTTCTTCCAGAGTATTTTCCGTTCCACCCATTTCCAGTAAAATCGCCCGGGAAGAAACGTGCTGATTATACCGTCCGTCTTGGATCCGAACCCCTTTCAGCAAACCGGGATATAAATCTTCCATTTGTGCCGCGACATTCTGAGCAAAATCCCGATTCTTTTTCCAGGCAGGGTGGGGCAAACGATGATCGCTGCCTACGATAAGCATAATCTTACTGGTTTTTTGACCGTCAATTTTAACGGTGGTGCTATCTTTTGGCGTATTAGCATCCCGATGCACATCAATAAATAATTGGATGGAAGGATAATTTCTTTTCATATTTTCTATGGTTTTTAAAGAATTAGCGTAGGATTTACTCCAATCAGGATAATCATGAACCGTATCGCTTAATACCGCTTTTATGCCATATTCTTGCTCCAGAGTTTCTTTTAAATGACTAGCCACCATAAAAACACCCCCGTTTTTACCTTCCAGCTTCTCTGCTCCCTGAGAAGGAAGATAACTTTCCGCACTGTGGGTACAGTATATACCTACTAAAGGTTGTGTCCCATCGGGAATGATTCCTTTATCCGGTTCTAATTTTGCATCCGGCTCGATGGCAGGGGGCTCCGCTTCACTTCCTGGTTCCGGAATAAACTCAGGTTCTGCATTCACCGCCCGGGCATCAAAATAAGCAATCTGGTTTTTTATAAAGCTGACCGGGTTGTTTAAATCCGAGGCAGTAATGTCCTTCATTGCGGTAATTATGATTCCTGCCGATTCATCTTCCACATAATCAGGCATATAGGAAGCCATAGGCAGCACCTGGCTGATCATCTTCTGCCAATCCCCTTCCTGAAAACCAACCAAACGCCAGGCAGACGTTTTCTCTGTTTCGGCAGCTTTCACCCGGCTCCCCGCTTCAAAACCTAAAAAAAGCATGCCAAAAAGAATCCCGGCAATCACAAAAATTCTGATGATCTTAAGATCATAAAAGTAGGTTCTGCGTCTGCTCCGACAAATCTTCCATGCCATTTTGTCTGCCTCCTTCATTAGATTTTATCTGCTTTCATTTCTTGTCCAGACCTTTCAATCATACTATTCATATGCATGACGCAAGGGAAATAGAACAAATAAAAAGCAAAGGACGGTTTCTTTTGCTTCCTGGTTCAGGAGTGCAAAAGAAACCGTCCTTTGCTTTACTTTACACGACAGCTTATCTTAATGCTGTCGGAACAAAAGCATCCACGATGCCGATGACTAAAGCAGCCAATAGTGATCCGATTAAGCTGACGGACAGATAATTGGGGATAATATACTGGGCTAAGTAAATGACAATCGCAGAAACAATAAAACCTACAAAACCCCGGCTATAGGGAGAAATGTTTTTTCCCATTAGTTTTTCTACCACATAACCTAACACCGCGATGACCACTGCCGCTAAAAGAGCGCCAACAAAACCGTTTACTGAGATGCCGGGCAAAAGCCAGCTAATCACCATTAACACCAATGCGGAAACAACAAATCTTATAATTAGGCCAATCAAGCATACTCAACTCCTTCGTTTATTTTTTACTGCTGAACTTATGGTAACCAAAAATTATGAACCTATACATCAAGGAAAAATTTTTCCTGATAATTGGACAAAGGATTCATCTGACTCCTTGCATTTTGTGAGTTTACATGATAAGATATATCCTGTTTGAGATGTCTATAATTAAGCGTATACATCTGTGCTTATGATAGAGGTTATCTAAGGAGGTGACATTGCAATGCCTAATATTAAATCAGCAAAAAAACGTGTTCAAATCGCGGAAAGCCGCAGAATGAAAAATGCTTCCGTAAAATCCAGCGTAAAAACTGCCATTAAAAAGTTTGTTGAAGTTGATCCTTCCACCGACAAGGATAATGCTCAATCCCTATTAACCCAGGCGATTCGGAAAATGGATAAAGCTGCGGGTAAAGGTATTCTTCATAAGAAAGCTGTAGCGCGTAAAAAATCCAAATTGCAAAGGGCTTTTAATAAGGCCAACTAACATAAACAGATCGGGAAATTTATTGCTTTTGGTCTAAGAGGACGGTTATTTAACCGTCCTTTTTTAATTCTGCCTTCCAAAAGAAAGACCGATGCTCAGCTTTAGCTGAATGAGTTCATTTGTCAGTTAATTTTACACACATGCGCATAATTGCCCCTTCAATTAAAGCCAGAGAATCACCTCTGCCCGTCTTAACTTTCTCATCCACGTCCCGTAAAATCTCTAAAGCTTGAATGAGTTCCTGGGGCGTAAAATTTCGACTCTGCTCCACACCTTTTTTGGCTACATAAGGATGCAAACCCAATTCAGATGCAATTTGAGCTTCCGTAACTCCCCTTTTTTTTAAGGGAATAATTTGCAGTAAAATTCGCATCTGGCGTACCAGTAAATAAAAAATCTTTCGATCGGATTCTCCTGTTCGTAACAATTCCCTCAACTGCAAAATTGCTGCGGAACCATCTTTCTTACTCACGGCGTCTATTAAATTAAATACATTCAAGGTACTGTTCACACTGGCTGTTTCCTTAACATCCTGCATCGTAATTTCCTCCGCCGACCCCACAAACAAGGAAACCTTCTCCAGCTCCTGCTCTAAAGCGGACATATTGTTGCCCACAGCCAGGGTGAGATAATCAAATACACCGGACTGAGCTTTTTTTCCCCTTTGGCGTAAGCTCTTATCCAGCCATTTGTTAAGATCCATGCCGCGCAGGGAGGTAAATTCCACCACCTGGCCGACTTTTTTTATCCCTTTGACCGCCTTGCTTCTTCCATCCACCTTTTCCCCAGCTACCAGAACCAAACAGGTTGAAGGGGAAGGGTTTCCGATATACTCAATCAGGGGATCCAAATAGAGATGTTTTTGGCTTCCTTCTTCCTCTCCTTTCTCAGAACTAAACCAGGGAGCATCGGTAACTATCACCAATCTTTTTTCGGCAAAAACCGGCAGCATATTGGCCGCATTGACTACTTGAGCAGGAGTTGATGTTTTTCCGTCAAACTTTTCATAATTAAAGTCTCCCGTACCACCGGGGGTTAAAAGTTGAGTCAGAGCTGTCACTGCTTCTTCCAGCAATAAACGTTCTTGTCCATAAAAAAGATAGATCAGTGAAACAACTCCTCTTTTAACGTCCTTCAAAATCGATGTTCCATCCATTAGTATGCTCCTCATACAAAAAATTTGACCACATTTAAATGATCTCCTCCATTTAAAAGTTATCCTGCTTTAAATTGTCTTCATCCTCAAGAGCTTTGTCAAGAAAAGTTTCCACCCATAATTCTTGACCATCTGTGGTAAAGGTGATAGCGCCATGATGATCCGTGCGATAAATCGGAATCCCCTTATCCTCCCAATAAGCCAGGAACTCCCGGTTGGGATGGCCAAAGGAATTTTTGCCCACGGTAATCACCGCTGCCCGGGGATCAACCTGATCATAGAATGATGGCAAGAGGCCGGTCTTACTGCCATGATGGGGTAATTTAATGACCTGGGCACTTACATCCTCCCGGGGAGATATTCTTGCCAGCCTTTCTTTTTCCACATCCCCTGTCAGCAGAAAAGACACATCTTGATAGTTCAGCATTAAAACGACGGACTCGTTATTCATCTCATCTTCCTCCAGAACCTTTCCGGCATCCCCCCTAGGGGGATTTAACACCGTAAGAGTAATCTCACCGTCAAGACCTATTTCCTGCCCTTCTTTAACAGGAATAATAGGTACTTGATCCTCTTCTGCCACCGTTAATAAAGGCTGGATTGCTTCATTCGTTAAAAAAATTTCTCCTACCACCAAATGATCTACCCGGAGCTCCTTTAAAACAGTTTCCATACCTCTCATATGGTCATCGTGGGGATGGGTGAGTATGGCCAAATCTAATTTGCCCAAACCAAGATGCCTGAGAAAAGGTACCACCACCTGTTCCCCTACGCGATCCTCCTGTTGGGCTGTTTTGCCACCGCCATCAATTAAGCAGGTGCGTCCGGAAGGGCTTTGAATAAAAATGCAGTCACCTTGTCCCACATCTAAAAAGGTAACCTGCAGCTGATTGCTGGAGGGTAAAGGCACCAGCAGATAAAAGGCCAGAACCAGGATCCCCAGGATTCCATAGATGCGCCTATTTTGTTTTTGAACAATATAAGGCAGAGCAATTAAAAATATATAAATTAGTGCAAGCCCACCCGATCCCGGTGTTTTAACAGTAAGATAAGCACCGGGAATTTGAGCAATCAGCTGAGCCCCATGCCAAATTCCTGCCACCACCAGACCTGCTCCATAAGCAGGTAGTACAGCAAGATTAATGCTTATCACACTTAAAAACACTGAAAAGAGACCCAGTAAAACCACCAGCCCAACTAAGCCGGTGGCCAAAATACCCACCAAAAAACCGGAAATAGTAACTAGATTAAAATAGTAAGCGATGAGAGGCGTAATAGCCAAATGGGCAGCAATGGTAGATGCCAGGACATCCCAAACTTTCCCTTTGGGAAGCCAATTCCCTACTGTTGGTGTCAAATAAACAACACCCCAAGCAGCAACAAAGGACAGTTGAAAACCGGCATCATAAAGCATTTGAGGCTGCCAGATCAAAAGAAGCATTGCCGCCAAAGCTAAACCTGTAAAAAAGTCTTTCCTCTCTCCTAAGGAATAGGCTGCAAGACCCAATAAAGCCATGAAACCGGAACGAAGTACCGAAGGAGTAAACTCTGATAGGGCAGCATAAAAAAGCATCGCTGCACCGACAAGCAACAACCTGCCCCATTTACCCAAGTGCAGGAGCTGAGCAAAATAAAGGGTAAATAAAATAACATAGCCCACATGAACTCCGGATACGGCAAAGGCATCCATTAGCCCTGTTTGTGACAGGACATTACGTTCAGCAAAAGTCAGATCTCCTTTATTGCCAAAGAGCATCCCGCCAATAAAATTAGACTGCTGAACAGGCAAATAAGACAATACCAAGTCCATTCTATCCTTAATTTTATAAACTCCATGAAGAAAGAGATTTCCCCTGTTGACTCCGGTTGCTTCGATTTGACCACCATAAAGGGTACTGACTGTAGCCCCAATACCATGTCTTTTTAAGTAAGCATCATAATCAAATTGCCCCGGATTGGATGCCCGGGACCCAGGCAGCACTTTTCCGGAAAGCACCAGCTGATCCCCGTATGATACCTTATCTTCTGAGGAGCAAAGCACCTGCAGCTTAATGGATGATACGGGCAGATGATTCACTTCTTCCGGTTTAAAGGTAAAAATCTGTCCCGTAGCCGTAGGCCTGGGGTCACTGATTACTAGGCCCGCTCCATGAAAGTCATCTTCGCCTTTGAACAAATCAGGTTGAAATTCAGGATGATGAACCTGCCCCCAAAACAACCCCGCAAAAAGGGTAAAGACCAGAAGTAATTTCGGATCTCTTCGCTTTCCCATCACAAACAAAGCAAATAAAAGAGCAGCCAATGATAATGCAAAAGCTGCTCCTAAAGGAACATGAAAGAAATCCCCCAGGAAAATGCCCAGCATAAATCCCAAGGTATGATAAACCAGGATTCTTGTCATCTCTTCCCTCCGCCAACGAAAGGGTCTTTTTCCTTTTAAATCGTGATCTGATCTTTTAATTTATTATAAGTTGCCGGTCCAATTCCGGAAACATTTTGAATATCTTCCTGGGATTTAAAGGAACCCGCTTCTTCCCGATATTGAATAATGGCGGCAGCCTTAGCAGGTCCTATTCCAGGCAAGGTTTCCAGCTGCCCTTGATCCGCCGTATTGATATTGATAAGCCCTCCCATTTGGGAATTTGCTGCCGGAATGTTGCTATTCCCGACAGACCCTTGAGCGCCGCCGATGATTTCAGAGCTGCTATCCTCTCCGGGAACCTGAATCATTTCCTGGTCTGTGATTTTTTTCGCTAAGTTAATCTGATCTAAATTGGCATCTTGATCTAATCCGGCTAACTGCACTGCATCAATAACACGGCTGCCCTCAGGCAAGGTATAGACTCCCGGTTTCAAAACCGCACCCGTGACATGAATCATCAGATCCTGGGATGGTTTTTCCTTTGCATCCGGCATCTCTTGCTCCGCATCTTCGGAATCAATCTTTGACGCCACACTAATTGCGACGGGCGGAGGAGTTTTCTGTTCCAAATATTGTCCGTATTTAACGCCTCCGCCAAAAATAAGTGACAGCATAAGAGCAAAAATAATCAGATACTGCTTATTAACTTGGGAAAACATAAAAAAACAGCCTCCCGTCATACGTTATTAACAGAGTAATATACGTAATATACGGCAAGAGGCTGTCAAATTCCTGCAAATTTTGCTATTTGATTACAATGTTTACCAACTTTTTCGGAACAGTAATAATTTTTGCAATATTTTTCTCCCCAATCCATTGGCTTAGTTTTGGATGGGCTAAGATTAATGATTTCATCCCTTCCCCATCCAACTCTGGAGAAAGATCAATATGGTCACGAATTTTCCCATTTACCTGAACGGCAATATCCACCACATCCTGCTTTAAAGCTTCTGCTTCAAATTGAGGCCAGTCTGCCTGATGAACGCTCCCCTCTTTGCCCAGCAGGTGCCATAATTCCTCCGCAATATGAGGTGCCAAAGGGGCCAAAAGGAGCAACAGCTTCTCGCCGACTTCCCGGAAAACAGCCGGGTTTCCTCCACTGCCCACCTTTTCCTGATAGGTATACATGGCGTTCACCATTTCCATAATGGCACTGATGGCCGTATTGAAATTGAATCTTTGGGAGATATCCTCCGTCACCTTTTTCACCGTTTGGTGCACCGCTCTTCTTAAATCCCGATCCTCCGGAGTAAGCATTGCGAGATCAATCTGATCTGCCCCTTTTTGCAGCTGCTCCATATGGGTTGTCATCAAGCGCCAGACTCTGTTCAGGAATCGATAACAACCTTCCACAGCGGAATCATTCCATTCCAAATCCCTGTCCGGCGGTGCTGCAAAGAGAATAAACATACGGGCCGTGTCTGCCCCATACTTAGTGATGATATCCTCGGGGCTAACCACATTGCCTTTGGACTTGGACATCTTGCCGCCATCCTTTAATACCATGCCCTGAGTGAGAAGATTTTCAAAAGGTTCTTCCGCTGTGACAAGATTCAAATCATGCAGGACCTTGGTGAAGAAACGGGCATACATCAAATGCAAAATAGCATGCTCCACCCCGCCGATATATTGGTCCACATTCATCCAGTAATCTGTCTTATCTTTGGCAAAAGCCTGCTCCTCATTCTTAGGATCGCAATAGCGCAGATAATAAAAAGAAGAACAAACGAAGGTGTCCATGGTATCCAGTTCCCGTTCCCCTTCCCCCCACACTTAGGGCAAGTGGTCCTCCGAAAGGTAGGACTGGTTTTCAAGGGAGATTCCCCGTTGGGTTTAAATTCCACATCCGTAGGCAAAATCACCGGCAGCTGATCCTCCGGTACAGGTACCACGCCGCATTTTTCACAATAAACGATGGGAATAGGTGCCCCCCAATATCTCTGACGGGAAATCAGCCAGTCTCGCAGGCGGTAATTGATCACCCGTTTTCCGATGCCCTTTTCTTCCATCATATCAGCTATGGCTGCCATGGCCTTTGTATTTTCCATACCATCGAAGCTCAAAGAGTTGATCATCACACCCGGGTCTATATAGGCCTCCGTCATGGTTTCCCCGGAAAGGTCCTCTCCCGGAGGACAAATCACCGCTTTAATAGGCAAACAGTATTTTTGAGCAAATTCAAAGTCCCGCTCATCATGAGCCGGTACCCCCATCACAGCCCCGGTACCGTAGTCCATAATCACATAGTTGGTGATCCAGATGGGTACTTCCGTTCCATTCACAGGGTTGACGGCATAAGCTCCGATAAACATGCCTTCCTTTTCCAGTTCGTTGGAGGTGCGGTCCACATTACTCAGCTGCTGCACCCTTTTAATAAAGGCTTTTACATCCTGCTCGTATTCCGTTCCGGTAATCAACTCTGCCACCATGGGATGTTCCGGCGCCAAAACCATATAGGTTACGCCAAAGATGGTATCTTGCCGGGTCGTAAAGACCGGTAAGTGAGCCCCTGATTTTGCCGCTTTAAACTCCACTTCCACCCCTTCACTCCGGCCAATCCAGTTTCTCTGCATGGTTTTTACTTTTTCCGGCCAGCCCGGTAATTTTTCCAGATCATCCAAGAGACGCTGGGCATAATCGGTAATCTTAAAAAACCATTGCTCCAAATCCTTTTTATCAACTGAAGCACCGCATCGTTCACAAGCACCTTCAACCACCTGTTCATTGGCTAAAACGGTGGCACAGGAAGGGCACCAGTTGACAAATGCTTTCTTTTTATAGGCTAAGCCATTATTATATAATTGAAGAAAGAGCCATTGGGTCCATTTATAATAGTCCGGCAGGCAGGTGGCAACTTCCCGGTCCCAATCATAGCTGATGCCCATGGATTTAAGCTGCTCCCTCATTTTATCAATATTGTCTGCCGTCCACTTGGCAGGATGAATACCCCGTTGAATTGCTGCATTTTCCGCGGGCAATCCAAAAGAGTCCCAGCCCATGGGATGAAGGACATTATATCCTTCCATAGTCTTAAAACGGGCGATCACGTCCCCAATGGAATAATTACGTACATGTCCCATATGCAAATTTCCCGAAGGATAGGGGAACATTTCCAGGCAATAGTATTTGGGCCGTTCCGAGTTTTCGGAAACATGATAAAGCCCGTTTTCATCCCAATATTGCTGCCATTTAGGCTCTAAGGATTTAAAATCATATTTCATATCCATTAAACAACCTCCTTGCATTACATGCAACTAAAAAAATTAGAAAACTTGGCTTGCGCCAAGCCGAAGGCAAAGCGAAAGCCTTAGTTGCACTTATACTTTCAACCTTTAAATTTTTTACTTCCTGAAAGCATAAAAAAACTCCCGTCCATTGGGACGAGAGAATCTCCCGCGGTACCACCCAGATTGATAAGGTATTCCACCAAATTATCCGCTTCGCCATTGATAACGGGCTTTGCCCGATGAGAGTTAATCCATTCACCCTCATAACTTATGGACGAGTTCAACGAAAAAAGCTATTGCCTCGCACCTGCCGGCAATTCTCTGAAAACCTTTTGGCGTCTACTGCTTCCAATCATTGCTTTATATTTGTTCAATTAGCCAAATTATATTAAATATTCTTTCCTCTGTCAACTTTACTCTGTTTTTTTAGTTTTTTTCTTCCCATTTATCCTGTAATTTGCCAATTATCTCCGGAGACCATTTCCAGTACCCCCTCAATTAAATTTAAAAAGAGATGGATAAACAAAAGAAAACCTTTTATAATAGACATTAATATGTTTTTTGACATCAGCCAGAAGAAGCATTCCATATATTTAAATTAATAAAATTAGGGGAGGCGACATTCCTTGTTTTATCAACTGTTATTTTTATTGATTCTCGTGTTGCTCAATGCTTTTTTTGCCGCTTCAGAAATAGCCATAATTTCCCTTAATGATAATAAAATCAAAAAAATGGGTGAGGAAGGTCATAAAAAAGCTTTATTGATCTTGAAATTTCTCAAGGACCCCAGCAAATTTTTGGCCACGATACAAATTGGCATCACCTTAGCCGGTTTTTTAGCCAGCGCCTTCGCCTCCCAAAGCTTCGCCGGAAAGCTGGTTGCTCTGATCAAACTATTGGGTTTACCTATCGGCGAGGGAGTATTAAATACCCTTTCCATCACCTTGATCACCCTGATTTTATCCTATGTAACCCTGGTTTTCGGTGAACTGGTACCTAAGAGAATTGCCATGCAAAAAGCAGAATCCATCGCCATGTTTGCTGCGCTGCCGCTTACATATCTCTTTAGGTTTACCCGCCCCTTTGTAGCCTTTCTTTCCCTGTCCACCAACTTTTTTATGCGCCTTTTAGGCGCCAACCCTGCTGTCAACGAGGAAAAAATCACCGAAGAAGAAATTCGTTTGATGGTGGATGCAGGACAAGAAAAAGGCGTCATTCCTTTGATTGAAAAAGAAATGATCCACAACATTTTCGAATTTGACAATACAGATGCCGCTCAGATCATGACTCATCGCACAGATATTGTAGGCATCTCCTTGGATGAAGATTTTGACAGCATCATGAATCTTTTTAATGAAAAGAAATTTTCCCGCATACCGGTGTATGAAGGAACAATAGATCATATCATAGGCATACTTTATTTAAAAGATGTCTTCCCCTATCTGAATACAAACACCAAAAATGATTTTTCCCTGGAAAAAATCATGCGCAAGCCCTATTTCATCCCTGAATCCATCAAAAATGACGATTTGTTTTTAGAAATGCAAAAAAATCGTATCCAGATGGCGGTGGTCATTGATGATTTTGGCGGCACCGCAGGAATTGTCACCATCGAAGACCTGCTGGAGGAAATCGTGGGCAACCTTTTTGATGAGTATGATACCCCATGGCAAGAAATTGAGCAAATTGATGAAAATACCTATTTATTTGCCGGCGAGATCAGTCTGGATGAAGTAGAGGAAACTCTGGATCTGGAGTTGCCTACAGATGAATATGACACTTTAAGCGGCTTTATTCTTGGCCAACTGGGACGCATCCCCGGTCACACGGAAAACCCGTCCATCCAATACGGCCCCTTCGTCTTTAGTGTTGAAAAAATCAGCGGTAAAAGAATCCTCAAGGTGCAGGCAACTCGGAATCAAGGGTCTGTTAAGTAACAGGATTTTCCCTTAGAAGGTCTTCTGTTTACATGGATCTTAAATTTAATTTCTGCCAGATATCCTTACTGGTTTTTTGCTCAGATAGCCCGGCTTTGCCCGTGCAGCATAATTCCATGGGAATCATATCTCCCACCTGGGCCATGGCCTTAATTGTCTCATCTAATGGAATCACCTTATCAAATCCCGCTATGGAAAGCTGGGCCATGGCCAGTGCATTACAACCGCACATGATATTTTTCCCCAGGCAAGGTACTTCCACCCGATCCGCCACAGGATCACAGACCATGCCTAACACATTTTGCAGAGCCATTGAGGCTGCATCCAGTGCCTGTTCTACTGTGCCCCCCATTAACTGTACTATACCGGCGGCAGCCATACCGGACGCGGAGCCGCATTCAGCCTGGCACCCGCCCATTTCCCCGGCGAAGGTAGCATGTTCGGCGATAATGATGCCAATGAGCCCGGCAGCGAGCATTGCCTTAACTAATTCTTCTTCCCCAGCTTTTAGAACAACGGCCGCACCCCAAAGGGTTCCGGGTACTATGCCGCAGGATCCGGCCGTTGGTGCCGCCACAATTACTTTCATGGAGCTTTTTGCTTCCATCATCAGCGTGATACCCTTGATCACCTCATTCATGACGGATCCTGACAAAAGTTTTGCCGCCTTTAATTTATAAGCCTGGCGGCCCAGGATGCGATCATGATATTCCTTCTCTTCCTGTTCCGAGAGCTCCATCGTACGCCGAATAATCCGTACAATTTCCCTCATTTGATCAAAAACTTCCTGATGAGAAATACCTCCCCGCAGGCTCTCATATTTTACCGCTAATTCCCAGGGGGCAAGCTTCTCTTTTTCGGCAATAGCCAGCATTTCCTCGGCAGTATTAAACAGTCCCTGATAATTTTTATGAGAAAACACAGGGAGCACCGGGAGAATATCTAAACGCCTCCCTTGGGAAATCAATCCTCCCACCTGTTCCCCCAAATCTGCCTGGGACTTGATATTTAAAAGATAATCATCTTTTGTATTATGGCTAAGTAAAATTTCATCATAAGAAAATTCCGTTGATGCTAAAGCAGTTACCATATCTTCATAGACCATCCTTGCTTCCATTGCAGGTAAATTACCCAAAAGGAAGACAGTTTCATAATATCCACCGTCCATATGCACGGGAATTTCCCCAATCTTTCTCACCTGAATCATGCCGCCGCCTATTGATACCATCTCTGCTGTAAGACTGTTACCGTTACGGTCCCACATGACAGCCTTATAGAGATTGGGATGGTCACAAGGCTCATCGGTAATGAGAAAATCAATTATTATGTCGGCGGATTCGGCTATTTCCAAGGCATCTGCCACCCGGGGATCATCCGCTGCAAATCCCATGATTCCGGCAGCAAGACCAAACGCGGATCCTTGGCCGGAAAAGGTGGTAGCTAGGGATCCCTGAGAGGAAAATTGAAAAACCACTTTGCTCACTTCTCCGCCCATCATGCTGCGGATGATCTGTCCAATGCGCACAGAGGCAGCTGTATGGGAGCTAGAAGGCCCTATCATGATCGGCCCAATGACATCATTAAAAATACTTGCCGGCTGATGCATTTTCATTGACCTCCTTTATTAAATAATCCAAATCGTGAGAGTACTATAGATTAATCTTTTGTCCTATCCCTTTTGTCAAAGCCTTTTTGTAAATGAGGTCGGCTGTCGTGAGATCAAACAATCCCATACCTACCGATTTAAAATATCTGGTTTTCCCCAGCTGAATAGTTTCCCCGGCCGACTTTTTTGCCAGATAATCTCCCATGTATTTCACCCGATCCATGGTCAGAATGCCGTCCGCCAGCGGTTGACTCAGATCACCGCTCTCCTCGCAGGCATAAGGAAGTTCTGTATAGACCTGATCCACCACTTGCCAGATGGCATCTGGTAATTCCCGCATATTAGGCTTCCAGGAACCAACAGCGATGAAGCACTTTCCTTCCAAAAGCTCCGGCCGATTGGGCAGCACCGGTTCAGTCGCCGGACTCGTGGTGATAACAATTTGACTTTTGTTTAATAATTCTACAGTATCATTACAAATGGTGATTTCCGGATTTTTTGGGGCCAGTGCTTGGTTAAGCCTTTTGATATAATCCGCAAGATCCTTATTAAAAGCATCAAATAAGTAGATATGTTTAATTGGTCTTAGGTCGCAGGCATAAAGAATCTGATGGAATCCCTGGACTCCGCAGCCGACAACACCTACCCTCTCGCTGTCAGGATAAGCAAAATGCCGCATGCCTACCCCGCCAACAGCCCCGGTACGTAAGGCAGTTAATGTCTGGGCATCAAGGATCGCCAAAGGATGCCCGGTTTCATAATCATTTAACATCATCAATCCGTATATGAGGGGTAATTTTTTTTCTTGATTCTCAGGAAATAGTGAAAGAATTTTAGTGCCAATCATATCTTTGGTAAAACAAGGCATATAAAGCATATTCTTGTTTTTGTGTTCCACATTAATACGCTCCGGCATATAAAACTCACCGCTTCTGAAAGTATCAAAGGCTTCTTCAATGGTATCCATCATTTCTTTAAGAGTTACTGCCGACTTAATTTCTTTTTCATTTAAAAATATCATTATTTATTGCTCCTCATTAACAAATATTCCTAAGGATTGTGCTAATAATAGAATTTTCATTTTGCGCTATAATAATATGCAACTTCATGTTAATAGTCAACAGATAATTAGCGCTTGATAATAATCAACCTTTGGTATTCTTTACTATTGACTTTATCCTGGGGGCATAATATAATTACGCCCATAATACAAACCGCTTTCTTATTTAATTTACATAAGAAAAACCTATATAACATTGTAACAAGGTGCCCCAACTGGGGATAATAGGGAATCCGGATCATTCCACAGAATTTTTGGTAATGAAGAACGGAGCGGACCCACCACTGTAATTGGTGAGCTTGAAGATGAACCACTGGTTTCGAACTGGGAAGGTTCTTTTCGATGAATGCGATGACCCATGAGCCAGGAGACCTGCCTTATTAACATTAAGTATGAGGATGAAGGTAAAGTCCTACGACAATTTTTAATTGTCGTAGGACTTTTTTTATTCTATTCCAAAGGAGGTGAGCTCATGTTTGGTTCAAGTGCAGGGACGTTTTTAACCGCCGTGATTCTATGTCTCCTGGTGGCGTCTATTGGGATTTCCCTGTTTTGCAAAGATTTATTTAAATTATAAAAAATTTCATGAAACATGAAGAGAAGGGTGATTTTTATGAGCTTGGAAATGATCATCGGTACAATTCTTTTCTTTGCCAGTATTATCGTGGTAACTTTTCTGGCAAAAAAACATACCGGCAATCTGAAAAATTATTTAATTGGTAACAGCAACGTAGGCGGTGCGGTTTCAGCTTTTACCTGGACTGCTTCTGCTGCCAGTGCGGGACTCTTTTTAGGTGCAGCCGGTTTGGCCTATCAATATGGATGGGCGGGGTTAATGTATTTGATCGGTGTATTTGGCAGCATGTTTATCAGCTGGGTTTTTGTCATTCCCAAACTAAGACGGGTAGCTGTCAGCCGTTCGATCTTAACAACGCCGGACTACTTAGTTATGCGTTACGGTGAAAAAAGAATAAAAATAATCTCCGCTTTTTGGACCTTGGTTTTTATTGTTCCCATGATTATTGTGCAATTCGTGGGCGCCGGCTATTTAATCGAATCCACACTGGGCTTGAACTATTTTTGGGGTATGATTATTATCGGTTTGACAGTAGCCATCTCCACACAACTAAGCGGTTATATGGGAGTTGCTTGGTTGGATACCCTGCAAGGATCTATTATGACCATAGGAACCATTGTCATGGTTTATCTTTCTCTGCAAATGATGGGGGGATTTACTAATTTAAACCTTAAGCTTGCCGCCATTGATCCGAGTCTGGTTCAGTTTACCGGTAACATGCCCCTTTCTTTGCAAATCGGACTGATTGTTTCTTACCTGGTGGCCTTTTGGGGACAACCCCATCTTACTGCCCGGGTATGGGGCTTAAAAGATAGCAATGCACTGCGTTCGGCTTTGCCTATTTCCATGATTCTTGGTGTGATCTGGTCCTTCGGCGCCGGATTGGTGGGCTTATCTGCCCGGGTGCTGCACCCCGGTCTTGCATCGCCTGATATGGCTATGCCCAGCGTAATCAACGGCTTGCCGGTATTCTATACCGCTCTGTTGTTTTTTACCCTTATTGCCGCCATGATGACCACAGCAAATTCCTTGCTTTTAACAGCTGCCGGTTCGGTAAGCAATGATATTCTGCCTTTATTTATTAAAGATCAAGACGATCCCCGGGTACTTTATGGGGCAAAACTGATGGTTCTGGTGATCGGTGTGCTTTCCTTCGTTTTGGCTCTTAAGCCACCGGACCTAATTCTAAAAATCAACGCTTTTGCCTTCGGCGGATATGCCCTTATTTTCGGCATCCCTTTATTTCTAGGCGTGATGTGGAAAAAGGCCAATCTATCCGGTGCCATGATCGCTTTGACAGCAAGTCCTATCATCTATATTGCTTGGAAAATGTTTTTATCCCGGCCGACGGGGATTCATGAAATGATCGCTGCCCTGGCGATAACGATTGTTTTGATTCTTTTGGCCACCTTATTTGGTAAAAAACCTACAGAGCAAATGCTGGAGATTTATTCACTGGGGCAAATACCCAAAAATGATCAGGAGGGTCATCAATGAAAAAGCAAATAAATGTCCTGCACTATTTGAATCAATTTTATGGAGGGATTGGGGGTGAAGAAAAAGGCGATGCCCCTCTGGAGTTCCGTGCAGGGGCCATCGGCATCGGCGAGGATCTTGCCCGGTTGCTGGGGCCGGATTTTGTTATGAGCAGCACAGCTATTTGCGGTGATAACTATTTTCAGGAAAATCAGGAAGAGGTTCTGGGGGAGTTAAGAGAGAAGCTGCAAAATTCCGATGTGGATTTAATTGTGGCCGGACCGGCCTTTGGCGCAGGCCGTTATGGCATCGCCTGCGGTGCTGTTTGTGATCATCTTACCAACTCTTTGGATATTTTTGCCTTGATGGGGATTTCCCCGGACAACCCTGGAGTGGAGATGTATCGGCAAAATGAACGCATCTATATGCTGCCCACAACGAAAACCATGCGGGGCATGAAGGATGCTCTCATCAAAATGGCTGCTTTTGCCCAAAGGATCAGTTCGGGGGAAGAAATAGGACCGGCCAAAAAAGAAGGCTATCTTCCCCGGGGCATCCGCAAGGTAATTTTTCGTGAGGAAACAGGGGCTAAAAGGGCTGTAGAAATGCTGGAAGCCAGACTTCAGGGCAGAACATATGAGAGTGAATTGGTTTTGCCTGTTTTTGAAAAAGTCACCCCTCCGGCACCAATTAGTGATATCTCAAAGGCAAAAATTGCTCTTGTAACAACGGCTGGTGTTGTTCCCAAAGGTAATCCGGATCAAATTAAAGCCTTAAATGCAGAAAACTGGGCCAAATATCCTCTGGATTTGCTCTTATCCCGGGACTACGAATGTATTCATGGAGGAATTAACCCCGACTATATTAATGCCCGGGCAGAATTCGTTGTCCCTGTGCAAACAGCATACAAGCAGCAAGAGCAGGGACAAATCGGTGCCCTTTTTGATCAGTATTTTGTCACAGCCGGCTGCGGCGGTGTCATTCATGTTTTTCAAAGAATGGGTCATGAGATGGCGGAAGCTTTGGCAGATATGGGAGCAGATGGTGTGATCCTGACCAGCACCTGAGGTACGGATACGCGCGGCGGAGCTGTGCTGGCTAAAGAAATTGAAAAACAGGGTATCCCGGTGGTATTGTTTACGGCAATGATCCCTCTGGCAAAACAAGTGGGGGCACACCGAATTGTCAAAGGAGTAAAAATTCCCCATCCATGGGGCGATCCCTCCTTAAGCCCTGAGAATAATCAACGCATTGAGGAAAAGATTTTCCAGGCTGCTTTGGATTTACTGCAAAGAGAAGTTCAAGAGCCTGTTGTGTTTCAGCCTGTTTAAGAATCAATTTAAGAAAGGGGGTTATCCCATGTCCCTTGAAATGGGTACCTTTCATGTTGAAAAAGTTATCTTAGATAATAAAACATTTTTAGAGCAAAGAACATTATATATCAATCCCCGGGAGCTGGAGGAATTGCTTTTAAAAGATCCGGCCCTGGCAAAGGTTAAGATAGAAATCGTCGGCCCCGGAGAGAATGCCCGTATTATCCATATCATGGATGCAGTGGAGCCCAGAATAAAAATTAAGGGCGGCGACGTGGTTTATCCGGGCATTGAAGCTCCTGTTTACCGCGGGGGTTCCGGCACCACATACCGCCTGGATGGGGTTGCTGTGATCACCTCCTGCCTGATTCCTTTGAGGAAAGCCGGCGGCCTTTACATTGCCCGGGAAGGAATTTTAGATATGGCCGGGCCGAATGCACCATTAACCCCTTTTTCCGAAACCTGGAATGTGGTTCCTGTGATTACGGTACAGTCCGGCTTGGATGAAGAAACATATGAAAAGGCGCTGCGCAATGCCGGGGTCATTGCCGCCCGTTATTTAGGTGAGGTTATGCGGGAATTAACACCGGATTCCCTTCAGCTTTACTCCACTGACGAAAAAAACCCGGATTTACCCAATGTGATCTACATTAACCAATTGGAATCCTGTGGTCTTTATGGACGCAATTATCTTTATGGCATGAGTTTTGATGATCTGCTGCCTACCATGATTCATCCCAATGAACTGATGGATGGAGCCATCGTCAATGCCCTCCATTCCCATACGGCGGTTCAGACCCCCACTTATTATCAGACCAACAACCCCATTGTGGAAGAGTTATACAAAAGGCACGGCAAAAGCTGGAACTTTAACGGAGTGATTGTGTGCCGGGGTCATTTTGAAGACATTGACAGCAAGTACCGCTGTGCCAACTTGGTGGCAGGTATGGCGCAAATGATGCAGGCGCAAGGGGTGATTGCCACCTGGGAATGCGGGGGCAACACCTTTATGGAAACCATGCTTTACTTAAAGGAATGTGAACAGATGGGCATAAAAACCGTTCTGGTTACCTATGAACACGGGGGAGCTGATGGCAGGGACAATCCTCTGTTTTATTTTGAACCGGAGGTGAACAGCATCGTGAGCACCGGCAGTCTTGATCGGGCGATCCACTATCCGCCGGTGGATCGGGTGGTAGGGGGAGATATGATCCGCCTTTATCCGGAAGAAGGGGGTGTGCTCTATCCTGCTCACCAAGCTCTGGACCTTAATTATCGCTTGGAATCCTGGTGCTCCTGCAACAATGTGGGCATAGTCAATACCAGCTGCGACGAGTTTTAAAAATATCAAAGATAATAAAGGAAGGGAACTTGAAATAAAGCTTTAAATAGCGAAGGAAGGAGCAGCTTAATGCTAAAGGGAAACAAAGTGATGGTGATCGGTGACCGGGACGGAGTCCCCGCCCAGGCTCTGGAAGAGATGGTTGTCAGCGCCGGGGGTGAAGTGATTTTTGCTGCCACCTATTGTTATGTGTGAACTTCCGCCGGAGCAATGGACCAGGAAAACCAAGCTCAGATCAAGGCTTTGTCGGCCAAATACCCCCGGGAAGAAATCGTGGTGGTATTAGGCAGCGGAGAGCCGGAAATGTCCGCCCTTTTGGCGGAAACTGTAGCCATGGGAGATTTTAGCCGTATAGGTCCATTAGCAGGAGTCCAGTTAGGACTCCCCGCCTATCATATTGTGGAAGATGTCATAAAAACAGAAGTTCCACCTGAGGTATACGCCGGTCATATGGCCATGATGGAAATGGTGCTTGATGTTACGGGGATCAGTCGAGATGTTTCTGCGGTAAGAAATCAACTGAATAATAACCATCGGCAAGAGCAAAGGAGCAAAAAACCATGAGCTTTCCGATTATCAAAAGCACCGCCTATGCTTTAATCCATACACCGGGACTGATGTTAGAGGAAATGCGCCATAAAGGCATCCCTTTAGCATCAACTCAAAAGTCATCTGTGAGAAATTTTGAAGAAGTCCTCGCCTATCTGCCCAATCAGGTATTTATCGGAAACATGGCCCCTGAGGAATTAACAAAGCTCCCTCGCCCCTGGTTTAGACAGCTTTTAGCGCAAGCTAAGCGCAAGGGGAAATTTGGTGAAATATTGCCTGAAGAAGAATTCCTCGCCCTGATGAAGGCAGTAGATGTTTATGGTCTTGTCTGTCTGGAAAAATCCTTCCAGGAAAGAACTATTAAAAAAATTGCCGCCCACCCGGCACTTCAAAGCTTAAAAGGTGTCCAGGTGCCCCAAGATACGGGATATGAAATGCAGGAAATTAAAAGAATGATTCAAGAAGAGGCCTGTGTGCCCCTAACCTGTGAAGGCACCATTCAAGGCTGCGTCAAAAAGGGCCATACCACAGATAATGCCCTGACCGCCCGGCACATCAGGGAAAACTTGGCCGCCAAGGCTTCCGGGGTGCTTGCCCTGCAGCTTCTTTTGCAGCAATCAGGCTTAAAACGGTCAGAAGTGGATTATGTCCTGGAAGTATCCGAAGAATCCTGCGGCGATGACGGTCAAAAAGGGGGCGGTGGTTTTGCGAAATCCATTGCTGAAGCCTGTTCCTGCACGAATGCCACCGGATCCGATATTCGCGCTTTTTGTGCCGCTCCGGTACACGGGATGATGCAGGGTGCCGCCTTGGTTCAGGCAGGAATATTTCAAAACGTGGTGGTGGTCGGAGGAGGATGCACTGCCAAGCTGGGCATGAATGGGGTTGTGCATCTCAAGAACCAAATGCCCTTGCTGGAGGATATGCTGGGTTCTTTTGCCTGTCTGATCAGCACCAATGATCATATTCATCCTGTGATACGCACCGATCTGATTGGCCGTATGAAAGTATCCTGCGGGGATTCTCCCCAAAATGTCTTCAAAGAATTGGTGCGTGAACCCCTGGCTCGGGGCGGTTATAAAATATCCCAAATTGACCGCTTTGCTGCCGAACTGGTGAACCCTGAGATTATTGAACCTACCGGCTGCGGTGATGTGACGAAGCGAAATTATCAAATGATTGCCTCTTTAGGGGTGCTCCAGGGTGAATATGGCCCGGATCAGATCAGCAAAGAAATAAACCGTTTCGGGGTACCGGGTTATGCTCCCAATCAAGGGCACATCCCTTCAGGAATCCCTTTTATCGGTCATGCCTGTCAGAGGATATTAGACGGAGAAATGAAGCAAGCAATGATTATCGGGAAAGGCAGTCTCTTTTTAGGAAAATTAACCCGTCTTTATGATGCCCTTTCCCTGATCATCCAGAAGAATACGTAAAAGGTAAGATTCATCAAAAAGAAAAGTATGTCCTTTCCGGAAAGGGCATACTTTTCCTTTTAGATCTGTGACTAATTGATAAGATATTAATTGACGAGCTGAAGGGAAAGGTTTTATAATTATCAAAAACAGGTGCAACACTTTGTTCTTCTTATAGGATTGCGGTTATTTGGCAGATAACTTAGCTAACCATTTTTGCGTTAAACCTTAGTGCTTCATTATAGTGTAGATAGTGTAGGTTTAAATAATAGGAGTTGATATTGATGCAAAAATTAAACGTTGAGATATTTGTAAACGGCAACTGAGTGCGCGGGGCTTTAATGGCCGATTCGGTAAGGTCTTTACCGATTGAAATTACAGATCGTATTACCTTGCAAATGAGAAACTGCTTTACGCGGGAAGGCTTAGACCGTAAAAAGGAGCTGAACGTTCTTGTCATTCCTTCAATAACCATTAATGAAATGCTGGCTTTTGAGACACAAGTTCCGGACGAGGAAGAACTAATTGAAGCTATGGATGAGTTTCTCCAAGATTGTGATAAAAACACAAATTAGGCGGCAGCATCTATTTTAGAAATACTGTTGGGAAAGGATGATGGTCATGACAGTACTGGCACTGCCAGTAGATCAACGGGTAATTGACATTGATTCCAGACGTTTCGCCTCGATAGAAAAAGCCCTGGTGGAACTGATTACCAACTGCGATGACAGCTATGTGCGGCTGGAACGCAAGGGGTTCATGGTGGCCGGAAAAATTGGCATCAGTTACAAACGCTATAAAAATGGCTCTGTTCTCACCGTCAGTGATCAGGCTGAAGGCATGTCCTTTGACCGCATACGTTCTGTGCTTTCTTATGGCGGAGCACATAGTCTTATGTCCCAAGGAGTATCCGGGGGCCGGGGGTTTTTCGGCCGAGGCATGAAACAGGCTATTTTCGGTTTGGGTCACGGTTGGATTGAATCCATTTTTGAAGGCAGATACAGCCGGGTAGATCTTTTCCGGGGCGAGGACGGCCGCTATCTTTTTGACGACGGAGATACTGATCGGCCGGCGGAAGAAAAAGACTACCATCGCCTTCATCTTACCCCCGGAGACACAGGCAGCATGGTAACCATTGTGGTGGACAATCCTCAGACCAATATCCCTTATTTTTCCTCCCTTTCCGCTACCATCAGCAACAATATCTATTTGCGGGACATTTTATTCCGACGCTCTGTAGAAATAACCAACCGCAACCTGAAGGGCAGAAAGAGAATCTCCCTGACTCTGGCTTTTGAGGAACCGGAAGCAGAAGTGCTGGTGGGACCGGACTTCCTCGGATCCTTCATTTACGAGGAAAAAGCCTTTCCTTTTTACCTCACCTTGAAAAAATCCTTGGACGAAGAGCTGGTTTTGAAGGGGGACGAACGCACCAATGGATTATTAATTATTTCCGGTACCGCCGTCTTTGACTGCCAGTTTCTTAATTTTGAAAATCAACTGGGTACGGAATTCCTTTTTGGCACGGTGCGCTGCCCCGGGCTCAGCGAGATGATGGCAGAAGGCGTCCCTATTATCAGCGATGAACGGGAAGGTCTGAACCTCAAGGATCCTTTTGTGCTTGCTTTTTCCGATGGGGTCAGTGAATTGATCCGGGATCCTGTCAACAGGGAAAGACAGCGTCTCAGTCATATTGAGCGGGCCACAACATCCCGTCGCACTCAAAATCTCATTGGACAGGTTTTACAGAAGATGAACCAGGTTGCCATTGAGGATTTAAATATCATGATTTCACCCGGTCCGGGTTCCGGCAAACCGGGTCCCTTTGATACAGGCCGTCCGGCTGTGCTGCGCTTCAGCACCCCCTTTTATTACCGCAAGGTAGCAAAAGCTTTTCATGTATCCCTGCTGGTGAATCAAGATGCTCTTCCGGAAGGAGAGGAAATCACAGTTGAATACAACTTGCCGCCAAGCATTCTGGTACAGCCTGATCCAACAGTTTTAAGCGCCAGGGATATACCTGAAGACGGACGCTTTCAGTGGAAGGTTATCGGAGACGAAGTGGATGCCCGGGGAAGAATCACCGTCAGCTGCGGTCCTTATTCCGCAACAGGAGAAATTGTTATAGCAGAAAATGCCCAGGGCAAAGGTTATGAGCATCCTGCCGAAAACCCCGCCCTCCCCTGGCATATGGATAACGCTTCGGTTCTGTTCCGGGGTTACGAGCTGCGCAATTTAAACAACGAAGTGGACCGGGCTGTTTACAGCCCGGAAGACAGGCTGATTATTATTAATACGGAGGCACCCACGGTACGCCTCTATGTGGATGGACAGGGTCGTTTTAAAGACGGGGCCCGGCTTTTACTGGCGGAACTTCTCCTGGATGTGATTACCGATGAACTGGCCCGCCTGTATGTGGACCGGACCACCAAAAAGGGTCAGAGGGAAGCCTACCGGCAAGCCAAGCAGGATATGGTTCGACGCTATGGTGTGGATGTCCATTCTATTCTTTCCGGTGTCTGATCTTTTCCCCTAACTCCAGAAACGAAGGAATTTTGCGGAAAAATAATATCAACCAGTGGGTGGTTATGATATAATTTAACTGAAGAATAACAAGAATAAAATGGAACATGTTTTCTGACCAAACCTAAATAAGGAGGGTGTGACATGGGCAGAAGCGGTGGTTCAGGGGGTCGCAGCGGCGGCGGATCCTTTGGCGGCAACAGAAGCAGCGGCGGTCGCAGCAGTTCACCGGGTCGGGGCGGATGGGGCCGCAGTTCCGGATCCTCAAGGGGTGGTTTTCCTGGCAGCGGCTTTCCCGGTGGGGGCATATTTGGCGGCGGTAGAAAAAGCGGCAGTTCCTTTCCGCGCATGCCCGGAAACCGTATACCAGGTCCTCTCGGTGGGGGCGGTTTTTCCGGCGGTCCAGCCAGGGGCAGAAATGGCGGTATGCCCGGTTGCCTAACTATTATATTCATTTTGCTGGCCATCTTCCTGCTGGTTTTTATCTTGTCATCCGTAACCGGTATTTTTTACAGTGACTCCGGCCAAGGAGGAAGCCCAGGAGTCTCTGAAGTCACCAAATCCACGGTTGCCAGAGAACCCCTGCCTGCCGGTTCGGTGAACGAAACCGCTTATTATACCGATGAATTGGGTTGGATTAAAAATGAAACCAAGCTTCTGGCAGGACTGAAAAACTTCTACCAAAAAACCGGGGTTCAGCCCTATCTATACATTACAGACAATGTTAATGGGTCCCATAACCCTTCTGCGGAAGAACTGGATGCATACACCCGTACCCTTTATGACAAGCTATTTACCGATGAGGCTCATCTCCTGTTTGTCTTTTTTGAATATAACAATGAGTATATGGATCGTTATGTGCTAGGCACTCAGGCAAAAACCGTTATCGACCGGGAAGCAGCGGACATTCTGCTGGATTATGTGGATCGCTATTATTACCAAGAAGGTTTGTCCGATGAAGAATTTTTTAGCAAATCATTCAGCGATGCGGCAGATCGAATTATGACCGTTACCCGCTCCCCTTGGATTTCTGTTTGGATCATTTTGGGCATCCTGGCTCTGATCCTAATCCTTTTCGTCTGGTGGAGAAATGCCCAGAAACAAAAAATACTGAAAGCGGAAAAGGCTAAGGAAATATTGGAAACCCCCCTGGAGAAATTCGGTAATACAGAAGCGGAAGATCTGGCAAAAAAATATCAGGATCCTGATGATAAATCATAGGTTTCATTGAGCCCCGGCCTTTGTGAAAAAGGCGATAAATAATCATGATGAGGAGGAGGAGATTTTATGGCGATTCTGGATAGGTTTGGAGACATTATCAAAGCAAACATCAATGTATTATTGGATAAGATGGAAGACCCTGCAAAAATGATTGATCAGTATATGAACAACATGATGGAAGACCTGGCGGAAGTCAAACGCAGCACCGCCGGGGTTATGGCTGAGGAAACTCGCACAAAACGCATGGTGGACGAAAACCAGGCTGAGATTGACAAATACGCTGCTTTAGCGAAAAAAGCCCTGTCGGCCAATAATGAAGGTGATGCCCGGGTGTTTATTGCCAAAAAACAGGAATTAGAAAGCTTAGCTGTAGGCCTTCAGACAGCCTATGATGCTGCTCGACTAAATGCAGAGAAAATGCGTCAGATGCATGATAAGCTTGTTACCGACATCGAAACCCTCAAATCGAGACGGGAAATGATTAAGGCTAAAGTAGCCGTGGCCAAAACCCAGGAAAAAATGAATGAGTTAAGCAGTGCAACAGAAAGAACCCAGGGTACCATACAAGCCTTCGAACGCATGGAAGATAAGGCCGATAGAATGCTGGATAAGGCCAATGCCATGGCCGACCTGAACGAAGGGCCGGTTGATGATGCCAAAGCCTTGGAGGAAAAATATGCTTCTTCCAGTTCTGCTTCGGTAGATGAGGAACTGAACAGAATGAAAAAGGAACTTGGCCAATAAACCGTAAACCCGTGTCCCTTTTACTTTTTGTCCTATTAAAAAAGAGTCTCGCAAGTTGCTTTTCTAAAAGTAGCGGGCGGGACTCCTTTTGTCAATAAAACTTTTCCAGATTTGCTAAGCTTCCTTAAAATTCAATCATTTTTGCCTGGACACCATCTATCAGCGCCAATTCATTAAACATGGATTGTATTTCATTTTCAAGTCTTGTTAATTGAAGTATAATAATTCCATCCATTGAACAATGATCTTCATTTGCTTCATGAAATCCAATTCGTGTCTTGATGTTGCATCCATATCTTGTTAATATCTCTTGAACAAGTGGAGCATTTGCAGTTCTTCCATTGACTTTAATTGCCATTAACCTACCCAATTTAATTCCCCCTAAATTTATTTTAATAATTGCTTCCCAAGGCAAGTGCCCAACGTAACCTACATTTCCTCAACAAAGCAATAACCAAGAATTAAAAGAGAGACAGTTCAGCAATCAGCTTGCCATGACTACCTCTTTCAATTATGCGCCCTCGCTTCAGCACCATAACTACATCGGAGTTCTATTTTTTCTTTTTTCTCTTGCTGTTCGTGCAAAAAAAATCATTTTGTCAGTATGCTACCATACTAATGAAGTCTTGTGAAACAACGAACTATCCCCCGTTCCCCGTCCCATGTAGATGTATAAGTTGACAAATTGATTGACCTTGCATATAGTAGTAGTATGAACAGCATATACTTTTATAGAAACGAGGTGTGTATTGATGAACGAGCGAAATACTTCCATCAGAAAGACGATGGATGCCATCGTCCCCATCTCCCGGTTTAACCGCGGCGAGGCAAATAAAATTTTTGATGAGGTCAACGCGCGTGGCGTAAAGGTCGTACTTAAAAACAACGCTGCGGTCTGCGTGCTGGTGAACCCCGAACGCTATGATGAAATGGTGGCAGCGCTGGAGGATTACGCCCTATTTTTCGAGGCTGAGCAGCGCGTGAAGGCCTCCGGTGCCGAAACGCTTTCCCACGCCGAAATTAAGAGGGAATTTGGTATCCAAGATCAAGATCTTGAAGATGCCGAGGTGGAAATTGAATGAGCGAATGGCGTATCTGATACCTCTCTGCGGCGCGAAACGACCTGCGAACTTTGGATAACACCCAGCGTGTTCAGGTGCTCAAGGCCATTGAGAAAGTCTCCACCAATCCTTTACCCGCCAACGAGGGTGGCCTCGGTAAGCCCTTGGGCAGCCACAGTGGCAACAATCTGACCGGTTACCTGAAGATCAAGCTCCTGAAGCTGGGCCTGCGGGTGATTTACAAGGTTGTGCGCGAAGGCAATATCATGAGAATTATCGTAATCTCGGTGCGCGACGATGAAACCGTCTACAATATGGCGAGGGAGCGCATGAAATAGCCCCTGGAGGGAGGAAATTCCTTGCCTCTCTTGATTAATCTGGTACAAGATGTTTAGAGCATTTCCCAATAGTAAATAGCATAGGAGTTGGTTATAATGGAAAAAAGATTGTTTGATTTAACGAAGATGGCAAAGTTTGATACCAATGAACCTCAAAAGGTTATGGTCTACAAATCTGAACACACCATTGCTGGTATGTGGTGCTTAGAACCTGGACAAGAGGTATTCCTACATGTGCATCCCAATGCCGATGATGTGTGGGTTTGCTTGGAAGGTGAGTCTGGATCGTATTTTGTAGGGGAAGGCAAGGAGGTGCCCATTTCCAAAGGTATGGTCGTTCTCGCTGAACCTGGACAACCTCATGGCATGAGAAATACAGGAAATGACCGCTTTGTCTTTATCGGCTTTGCTGCACCTATTTCCATTGAGACTGAAAGATTAGATAAGTAGAAGATGACCGATTCTTATCCACCCATTCATCTACTTCTAACCACTCTTGAACAAACATTATATAAATATACAATGCGAATATGCGTTTGTGAGGATATGGACACAAATGTGTATTTATCCACATCCGGGAACAATATGAGCAGATACCGCCAAAAGTGGAATACGCCCTGGCTGATAAGGGGAAATCTGTGTTGCCAATTTTGCAGAGCATCTGCAAACCCCTATGGAGCGCAGATCCCGATGTGAGAATCTATAACGTGGCGTAAGCAATCAATGCAAGGTGGTAAGCACATAATCGTGCTTACCACCTTGTTCTTTGTATCACCAGGCGCAATATATGTGGGCAGAAAACTTAAAAAGCTGACACCGAACAAAACAATAAGGATTTGGATGAACCGATTAGTGAACTGCCGTTTTATCATATCAATCACCGACTCCTTTAAGTGGATAGGGGCAAAAAACGGGTATGTTAATTTCCGATTTGGAAATTAACATACCCGTTTTTGTATGCATACAATTGCACTTCAACACTAAATGCAAAAGCTAAGAAAGTGTAAGTCTCCTGACTTGCGTTCAGGAAGCTGATACTCCCTGTAGCTGTAACCTACCTTCCCATGATGTCGCATCACAGTGGCGGACTTTCGTCCAGACAGCGGTTTCCCGTGTTTTATTGCTTGTCAAGCGAAATTGCAACAATATTTGCACGGGTTCGTGCTATTGGTAACCATTCATCGGGACATTTTAAAATTCAATCATTTTTGTCTGGACGCCATCTATCTGTGCCAATTCATTAAACATGGATTGTATTTCATTTTCAAGTCCTGTTAATTGAAGTATAATAATCCCATCCATTGAACAATGATCTTCATTTACTTCATGAAATCCAATTCGTGTCTTGATGTTGCATCCATATCTTGTTAATATTTCTTGAACAAGTGGAGCATTTGCAGTTCTTCCATTGACCTTAATTGCCATTAACCTACCCAATTTAATTCCCCCTTAAATTTATTTCGATACAATAACCAATCTATTGGGTTCATCAACCTTATAAACCAGTACATAGTTTTTAAAGGTTGCTTTTCGGTAGTTTTTCTCCCCCAAGTGAGCATCATTACACCGTTCATATAAAAAAGGGTTATTTTTTAAATAACTATAGCATTTTTCAACCTCATTAAGTAAATTTGCAGCAGCTAAGGGGTTTGCAAGATCGACAGCAATGTACCCTACGATATCTTCCAAATCCTCATGAGCAAGTTCCGATACAACTAACTTATACATCGTATTTTTCTCTTATGCTTTTCAAGGAAAAATCTCCTTCAAGTGTTTTTCCTTCGGCTATTTGCACTTCAGCTGCAGCCATTTTATTATATATATCCAGCATAAACAATTTTTCTTCGTACATTTTTACGCTCATGATCACCATATCACCATAACCATTTTTAGTAATATATATTGGTTCAGATGCCTCCCGACACATTTGAGAGATTTCGCTTGTATTTTTCAAGTCACGAATAGGGATTATTTTTGGCATAAATATCAACTCCTTCCCGTACCATTATTATGTCATAATTATACCATATGGTCAAGAATATTATTCCCTATTCCATAAAAAATCACCTCATCAGTATGCTACCTAACTGATGAGGTCTTATCAAACAAGAGCCGTCCCTAAAGCGTGTATCATATGCAAATTATGTGCTGGCTGTTCTTCGATCCGTGCTATGCCGATATGTGCCTAGACGCCAATGTGGCGTACACCGCTTGACATCCTTGCGAATTTTCTCAAAACAAACCTCGTCCACAGTACCCGATTCACGGAAAGTTGCCACAGCCTGTGCCATTACTGTGTATTTCAATTGCGTTCCCTCTGAATTGGCGAGATAGTCAACCGCTCTCTCAGGTGCAATCCCAAATCGTCCGGCATTTTGAACCTGCCTTCTCGTAGCCTCCTAAGAATTATTTGATGATCTTAGGATACTCTGTTTGTCTCTGATCTCATGTTCCAACCGCTTCACCCACCCAACAACGGCTGATCGTATTCGAACAGCACTTCATTTATCTCGAAAACGTCATATTTGCCGTTTGTGATGAAATATTCTACGATAACATCAAACTTGACGGCGTGGGAGAGAGCATACCCCGCCCGCTCCAAAAGGTCGTCGGTTTCGTCGAGGGACAATTCCAGTGCCACGGCAAGAGCAATCGCCGTGCGTTTACCCGGCATATAGCCTTTGCCCGTCCTAATCTTAGAGAACAACTTGCGGTCGAGGTTGGCACGTTTATAAACCTCAACATCCGTCATTCCCTTAACATCAATAATACGCAGGAGCATCTGGGAGAATGGTTCGTCAAGTTTCCCGACTAAATCATCAAGCGGGGCAGGCACACCGACGGACGGAGCGAGCATCTCTTCGAAAATAGTCTCGTTAAATTTGCTAACAGTCTCATCGGCTTCGTCTAAGGCTTCCCGCTCTACATCAAGCAGTTGCCGCCGCTTTAATTGGTGCGTGTCAACATAATGCTCATCAATGTAGCTTTCGACTGCTCCGAGTAGTTCGCGGCTGATGGTGAATGCTGATTTATCAAACACCACAAGTGTCACATCAAGGTCGTGGTCAGCAAGGAAATCTTGAATGGCTGAGGTTGCAACTTGAAGCGCCTCATTTTTCGGATAACCATAGATACCGCTCGAAATCAACGGAAATGCTATGCTATCACACTTGTTTTCCACGGCTCTTTTCAGCGAGTTCGTATAGGCGGCGCGGAGATGCTGCTCATTCTGTTCCTTGTTCCAATGCCGATAGACGGGACCAGCCGCATGGATGACGAACTTAGCGGGTAGGGAGAAGCCCGGTGTAATAACCGCCTCACCCGTCTTAATTGGGGCAAGTTTATCACAGGCAGCTTGAAGTTGAGCCGCTCCCGCCGCTTTGAATATAGCTCCGCAAACCCCACCGCCTTTTTGCAGGCCGGTGTTAGCGGCGTTGACGATGGCATCAACTTTCATTTTTGTGATGTCCTGCCGGACGATGTTAAAGGGCATAGCTTAATCCCCCCTTTCTATGCAGTCTCACTTTCTAGCTGAAGTACACACCTTTAAACCTTTTAAAGACTTTCTGCGGGCACGAGTTGAGGCAGAAGGCTTTGCTTCTCTCAGCGTTTTATTCAAAATGCCACGTCGCAAGCACCTCCGTTGCTTTCGTCCAATGCTTAAACCAGCCCTAAATATTTCTCAAAGAATCCGAACAGCTTCGCAATCACACCCTGCTTCTTTTCCTGCCTGTTGCCGCCACCGAAGCGTGACACCGGGGGCAGGATTTTATCAATATCCGTGCCGGTTGTTTTTAGCGCACCGTCGCGGAAGGAATTACCGATAAATCGCCGTGTTTCCTCTTCCTTTAGTTTCTCATCAGTAATGAGGGCAGCGAGGTCGGATTCCTTTTGTTCCTCCACGAACTTACGCCAATCGTTGTCCACTTGCGTGGATGTATTGACTCGGGAGATAAAGCCCTCGATGAGTTCCTTTTTGCTCCGCAGTTCGATGCTCGAACTAACAGCCTTATCGATGGCGGCAAGAATTTCTTTATCGGTGCAGTTGCTTTCGTGATATTTTGCCACAAGCATAAGGATGTAGTCGATGTTGACTTCTATCTGTTTGATGAGTTCAATCTCGAATATGATATCGTCATTGATGTTTTCCTTATCGCTGTCGTCCTTAGGGCGGAACTCCTGATAGATGTCGATGTACAGACTTTGGTAATCCTGAAGATCAAGCTCAGATAGAATTTCGTTACCCGCGAATTCGTCAAATGCTGTAAGGATATTACGCAGTCGCAGGATCGCACCAAAGAGGGCAATGAATGCCTTTTTTGCCGTTTCTCCGAGTATGGCGATACCGAGAGGGTATTCCGCAAGGAGTTGCTCGATTAACTCTTTGTAACCTGCTTTATGTTTGCCGTCCTGCCCTGCCTCGCCCTGCCCGTCCGGCAAGCGGGCGGCAGGCAGGTCATATCCGTTATAATAGTCGTCATATGTTTTTAAAAGGACAATGCCGCCCGCTTCACGGTCGCCGAACAGGGCGATTGCGTCGTCGGTGGCTTTTTTTAAATTACGGAAGCAGATGATATTACCGAACGTCTTGACGCTGTTAAGGATTCGATTGGTGCGGGAGAATGCCTGAATCAGTCCATGGTGTTTCAGGTTCTTATCTACCCACAGAGTATTAAGGGTGGTGGCGTCAAAGCCTGTCAGGAACATATTAACTACGATAAGCAAATCCACCTCACGGTTCTTTACCCGAAGGGAGAGGTCTTTGTAGTAGTTTTGGAACTTATCGCTTGATGTATTAAAGTTGGTTGCGAATGTCACGTTATAGTCGGCGATAGCTGCTTCTAAAAACTCTCGTGAGGTTTTATCCAACTTATCGTTGTCAAATTCTTCATCCGGCTCTTCCTCGTTGACCGAGAAACTGTAAATCGTGGCAATGTTGAGATTGCGTCCGCTCTCTTCAAGCTGACGTTTGAATTCGGCGTAATATTGACACGCCAATGGGATAGAAGAGGCAGCGAAAATGGAGTTGAATCCCGCTACATGCCGCCCCCTGTGGGAATAAAAACTCTGCCGCTTGGTTTTTTGGTCAAAATGTTCAAGGACATAGGATACCACTTCAGTGATACGCCCCGGCGCCGCCATCGCCTTTTCAGTGTCGATCGCCCGAACCTGCGCGTCCTGAATGTTATCGGTCATTTTGATGGTGTTGACGTAGTCGATGCGGAAGGGCAGTACATTACCATCATTGATGGCGTCAACAATGGTGTAGGTGTGCAGTTTATCGCCAAAAGCCTGCTTAGTTGTGCGTAAAAGCGGATTGCCGCCGGTCCCTGCGTTCACGGAGAATATTGGTGTGCCCGTAAAGCCGAAGAGGTGGTATTTCTTGAACGCTTTTGTTATCCCTTGGTGCATATCGCCAAACTGGGAACGATGGCATTCATCGAAAATAAGGACGATACGCTTGGCGAAAATTGCGTGATTCTTATACTTGCCGATAAACACGCCGAGTTTCTGAATCGTTGTGATAATGATTTTGGCGGTCGGGTCTTCCAACTGCCGCTTTAATACTGCCGTGGACGTGTTGGAGTTTGCCGCACCTTTCTCAAAGCGATCGTATTCCCTCATCGTCTGGTAGTCGAGATCTTTGCGGTCAACAACAAACAGCACCTTATCTATGTACGTGAGAGCCGTCGCAAGCTGCGCGGTCTTAAAACTGGTCAAAGTCTTACCACTGCCGGTAGTGTGCCAGATATAGCCGCCGCCTGCCAAACTGCCATATTTCTTATAATTGTTCGCCACCTCAATGCGGTTCAAAATCCGCTCGGTCGCGGCAATTTGATATGGACGCATGACAAGCAGAAGTTCCTCAGCGGTAAACACGCAGTAGCGCGTGAGGATGTTCAAAATCGTGTGCTTTGCGAAAAAAGTTTTTGTAAAATCCAAAAGGTCGGCGATGACTTTGTTTGTGCTGTCCGCCCAATAGGATGTGAATTCAAAACTATTGCTCGTTTTCTTTTTGCTCCTTCGGGTATCGCCGCCGGATTCTTTGATATGCTGAAAGCGGGTGGTATTGCTATAATATTTCGTATGCGTCCCGTTGCTGATGACAAATAGCTGCACATACTCAAACAGTCCGCTTGATGCCCAGAAGCTCTCGCGCTGATAGCGATTAATCTGATTGAACGCCTCGCGGATTGCCACGCCGCGCCGCTTTAATTCGATATGCACAAGGGGCAGACCGTTCACAAGAACAGTAACGTCGTAACGGTTAGCGCGGATACCGTCTGCTGTTTCGTACTGGTTCAGCACCTGCAGACGGTTATTGTGGATATTCTTTTTATCAATGAGTATGATGTTTTTTGTGGTGTTATCGTCCCGTTTGAGAATTTGCACATAGTCGTCCTGAATTTTGCGGGTCTTTTCTACGATACCTTCGTTTTTGTTGGCAATAGCATTGGCAAAGAACTGTGTCCATTCGGAATCAGTGAATATATATCCATTAAGAGTTTCAAGCTGATGGCGCAGATTTAAGACCAGCCCCGCCTCATCGGTGACGCTGATGTATTCGTAGCCTTGCTCCCCAAGCTGCTTGATAAAATCCCGCTCCAACTGTGCCTCGGACTGGTAATCCTTCCCGGTGCGGTACTCTGCGGCATATTCAGCAACGACGGTTGAGTCGTTGTCACTTGAAACGATATTATAGGTACTCATGAAACCTTCTCCCTGCCTGCCGGCAGGCAGGCTTAAACGTGATTTTTTATCCATTGGCAAATTTGGCTTTTAGCCATTTCCTCCCTGAACCTGATTTCAAGTATTTCTCTCTATCTATTGCTTCTTGTTCTGTGGAAAACTCCTCTATCAGAACAATTTTTATGGGTTTATGCTCTCTTGTATGCTTTGCCCCGTATCCCGCACAATGACGTTTGTATCTTTCTTCTATATCGCTGCAATGCCCCTTGTAGAGAGATCCATCATCGCAAAGCAATACATAAGCAATATACTTTTTCATTAAGCTACTTTCTCCTTGAAAGTCAGTAATTTATCGCGGTAGTATTCATATTGCTTTTGCCGCGCCGCGATTTCAGCAGGAAGTCCGGCGGTGATATCGGTGGTCAGGGCATCAAACTTATCGAGGATTTCGGCGATGCGGGCTTGCTCTTCGAGGGACGGGATGGGGATTTCGATATTCTCCAGTTTTCTTGGAGTTACCTCTATTACCTTTGTCCCGTGAGCTATCCTGCGTTTTTGTCCAAAAAACTCCATCGTTTGTAACCAGTAAGCTATGTATTTCGGATTCTGATTGTGCTTGACGATGGCCGTATGTCCGCCTGTTACGATGTCCTCATCACCAAGCCACGCTACGCACTTACAAACGTCCTCAATATTTTCGCTCGTCACGGCAATGATAATATCACCGTTGCTAACTTTTTTCAAACCCATAGCTAGTTGTGGAGAAACAAACGATTTCGTCTTTTTGGTGAATGTGCTGTAATAAGTGTAAATTTGCCCATAGTGGATGCACGGCACACCGCTTTCGGTAAAGTCGCATTTCTGTAAACCGTTACCTCTCGTTATCGTTGCTACCTCACCCAACATTATCCTCGGCACATTAGGCAAAGAAAGCAGAAGATCCCGATAATATTCATATTGTTTTTTTCTCGCTGTAAGCTCTGCTGTAAGCTCTGCTGTAAGCTCTGCGAAATTGTCCAGAATACGGACAATTTCGCTCTGGATTGGGAGTGGGGGGACGGGGATTTTTAAACCCTCTATAACAGAACGCGCCAATCTCGGAACGCTCGCCCTGCGAACTCTTGAAAGCAAATACTCTCGCTGACACATCAAAGCATAATACAGGAAACGACTTTGTAGATTTTCTGGGCAAACAAAGTAGAAGCAATCGTCAGCCGCCCAAAAATCCGCAGAGCTATAACCAATTTCGCCCGCCGCTCCTGCACTGATGACGAAAGCTGTATTTGCGGGGCAGTTACTTTCCCCATAATACCCTAACGGGGTCATACTGTTTTGATAAACAGGGTATTCACCATCTAATGCAAGTTGGCTT
The DNA here is from genome assembly GCF_002224645.1 of Dehalobacterium formicoaceticum. Lineage (NCBI taxonomy): Bacteria > Bacillati > Bacillota > Clostridia > Eubacteriales > Peptococcaceae > Dehalobacterium > Dehalobacterium formicoaceticum. The sequence continues at coordinate 109,233 of NZ_CP022121.1, forward strand.
CTGATGACGCGCACACCTCTGGTTGGTGGGGCGATATCGCCCAACTTCACATACTCCACCCCATCGGGACAAAGTTCTGCCAACAATTGCTCCAACTTGCTCATTGCGGCGCCCCCTCAATCTCCGCAATAATCGCGTTTATCTCTTTCCGTAAAACATCTTCGCGGGCAACGATGCGCTCAACCTCGGCGTTCAACACTTTAATATCTATGACCTCACGGGTGTCCTCCTGTTCAACGTATGTAGAAACCGAAAGATTATAGTCCTGTTCGGCGATCACGCCATTTGGCACTACTTTGGCAGTATAGTCCACGTCGGCGCGCTCGGTATAAATCTTGACGATTTTCTCAATGTTCTCCTGAGTCAGCTTGTTGCTGTTAGTGACCTTTATAAACTCGCGGGATGCGTCGATGAAAAGCGTGGAGTTTTCGCTCTTGCTTTTTTTTAGCACCATAATGCAGGTGGCTATGGAAGTACCGTAAAACAATTTGTCCGGCAACTGAATCACGCAGTCCACAAAGTTGTTATCAATTAAATATTGGCGAATTTTCTGTTCTGCTCCGCCGCGATAGAAGATGCCGGGGAAGCAGACAATCGCTGCCGTTCCGCTGGTGGCAAGCCAGGAAAGGGAGTGCATGATAAAGGCAAGATCAGCCTTGGACTTTGGTGCAAGCACCCCGGCAGGAGAAAAGCGTGGGTCATTTATCAAAAGCGAATCAGAGTCGCCCGCCCACTTAATTGAGTAAGGCGGATTTGAAACAATCGCCTCAAATGGCTCATCATCCCAATGAAGCGGTTCAGTGAGGGTGTCGCCGTGTCCAATGTCAAATTCATCATAATCAATGTCGTGCAAAAACATATTGATACGGCAAAGGTTGTAAGTGGTAATGTTAATTTCCTGCCCGTAAAAACCGTTGCGAACGTTTTCTTTACCCAGTATTTTGGCAAACTTCAACAAAAGTGACCCGCTGCCGCAAGCAGGATCGTACACCTTATTGACATCGGTTTTACCGACTATTGTCAGGCGGGTCAGCAGCTCCGAAACCTCCTGCGGTGTATAATATTCTCCGCCGGATTTTCCGGCGTTGCCTGCATACATACCCATCAGGAATTCGTAAGCGTCGCCGAAAGCGTCAATGGTGTTTTCCCGGTAATCACCTAACTTCATATTACCCACGCCATTCAGTAGCTTGACGAGCCGCTCATTACGCTTCGCTACCGTGCCGCCCAGTTTGTTGCTGTTAACGTCGATATCGTCAAACAGCCCTTTGAAGTTATCTTCGGAAGGTGTTCCCTGCGCGGACGCTTCTATATCCTTGAATACCGCCTCCAACGTCTCGTTAAGGTGGTCTTTTGCCCATTCGTTGTCTCGTTCCGCTCTGATACGGATATTCTCAAACAACTCACTCGGTAGGACGAAAAATCCTTTTGTCGAGACCATGTCCTCGCGGGCTTGCTCGGCATCCTTGTCCGATAATTTGGCATAGTCAAAAGAGGCGTTGCCCGCCTCGCGTTCGCCTTCATTTATATAAGCCGTTATATTCTCGGAAATGTAGCGGTAAAACAAGATGCCGAGGACATACTGCTTGAAATCCCAACCGTCCACACTTCCGCGCAGGTCGTTGGCGATACCCCATATAGTACGGTGGAGTTCAGCCCGTTCCTGCTCTTTCCGATGATCAGCCATTGTCAGTATCCTCCTGTTTCTTCGTGGGTTCGTCAGACGCATCCCCCGGCCTTATCCATTTATCTGCTTCTAGCCACTCTTGGACAAACACACTATAATTATACAATGCGAATATGTGTTTGTGAAGATATGGTCGCAAAAAGTGGCATTAAGACACGTTAATACATAAACCAAACGAAGTGAAAAAGGAGGATATCACATGAGTGAAGTAAGAACCCCAAAAGGTAAAAAACAGTTTGGTTCAAGTCCCTACTTCATCAAATAGACATACTTGAAGCAATCAAGAAATGAAACAATTACAAGATAAAAACCCAAACGCAGAAAAGTCCGCAAACAGCAGATTTTCGGGCAAACAAAAAACCACCTGCCGATAAATTTCTTTATCGATAGATGGTATTTGATTTGTGAAAACCGTGGAAAAAAGATTTTTTCGAACCCCCGTAAAAATGGCTGTTCGTTAAAAATCAAGTAGCAGTTTTACTTCTGAGTATAAAACTGTGAATCCTTTCCAGTAAAGACTTTTAATATTATATCAGGAAGATCTAATATAAGCAACTCACGGCCTTATCTAAAATTATTGGTAGTTGTTCAGCAGTTATGCCGAAGGAGAACCTGTTGACATTTTTTTGCAAACTATATATGCTTGTGGTGTCGAATGCAGAGAGGCGCTTTGTATTCGGTGAGCCTCGATCCTGGCTCTGCGGATTATAATAATGTGCAAAGACACAAGTTGTTCTGGCACAAAACTGCCCTCGTCAATTTGGCGGGGGCGTTTTGTTTTATTGTGGTTATAAAAAGCTCCCGGAGATTTTCCATTCGAGGTCGCATACCGGGCGGAAAGTTTTGCAGCGGTTTCAGCTTGTCAACCCATAACACAAGAGGCGGAGGAGCAGGTGGATGGTAATTGATGAAACTGAGCAGAGACGGATCGTTATCTGCTTTGCGTTTGGTCTGCCAATTGCTTTCTCTCCATGCGGAAACCGCAGTAGATAACCTGTCCGTGCTGCTGGGCATATCAATCCCTTGGCGGAGCGGTTCACACGCGGGTACAAACGGCGCACACGCCGTTTCAATGGTTGCCGTGGTGTCTACGCCCGTATCGGGTGAAATATTGCGTACAGGGGGGATACCGGGTTCAGCAGGACTTTCTTCATTAGATAAAGCATCAAAGGTGTTTTCCTCAATGGCTTTCATCAATGCCAGCTTGGAAAGATTCTGCGTTGCCGCAAGTCTGATATAAAAAGAACGCTGCTCATCGCTTTCACAGCACTCCAGTATAACGGCGTTTTGCGTCCAGCTCAGAGACTGCGCTTTTTCCATGAGAGCCGGGTCGTTTGCGTAGGTGCGATAAAAGTTACGCATCCTGCGGAGATTGCGAAGGGAGAAGCCTTTCAGCAATGGTAACCGGATGGCAAGGGTTTCGGCCAAGTGAGGGACAAAGGCTTTTTCCCCCTGGCGGCAGATGCATCGGCCGATTAGGGTATAAAGCTCCATCAGAGATTGGTTGGATGGCTTGTCATTGCTTTCGTAGCAATCGGTTATGGTAGATGCGATCTGCTCCATATAGAGGGAGCTTTCATTTTTCAGTGCTTTCACGGGCTTCTCCTTTCCGGCTCATTGTGAGCCTGTTTTATTATGTACCCGGCAGAGTCGGTCCTGCCGGTGAAAATCTAAAGGGAATATCAGTAGCTTTGCTCCATTTCAAAGCCGCAGTCCTGCTCCTGGGCATCTTCGGCAGAGGTGATGTTGACATATTCTCCGATGATGCAGAGTGCTTTGTCATAGCTGCCGCTGGTGGTGATCCGCTCCCGCATCTCTTTTGCCTGATCGCCAAGTCCGTTTTCCTTCAGTGTTCGGGCGGCGATGCCCATCAGGTTGAAAATGTTTCCGTCCTGCCCGATGAGGGCGCAGTCGGGCTTTTCCCTTTGAACAGGCGGCCCGTTCATGTCGACACCCAGCCGGTTAGGGAGATAATCACTCAGCCAGGTGCCGCCAAAGGTTGCATGGCTCTGCAGCCGCCACATGGCGAGCTTTCCTATGTCCAGATCCACATTTTCCATTGAAAACAGCAGATTGGTGCAGCCGTTATGCTCAAAGACCGAAACATCCTTGAACGTATCGCCGTTTTGCAGGATACCCTCCTGCGTCAGCAGTTCATTGATGCCGTTTACCCATTCCGAGAGGTTACCGCCACATCCTTGGATAACAAGCCCTTCACGGTCTGTCATGGTGCGGAGTTCGTCTATTTTAATACGCTTCATATCGTTCCTCCATTTGTTCCCTTGCAGGTTAAGAAATTAATCGTGGAAAAGTACGGCGCTAATTCATAGTCGGCCCGTTTTGCTGACTTGCATTGAGGTCATTGGCCTGTTGGCTGTCCTGTTCCATTTCCGGTTGTTCCGGAGAGCAATGGTTCAGAAGATCCTGCACCCTCCACGGGACATTGTCGAAATCCACATGAATATCCCCCTCGACAGGGATGGTGTACCAGTATTCGTAAGGAATATATACCGTTGACAGGTACTTGGACTCTGTGGCCGAGATGGTTTCGCCACCTTGTTCAATGACACCCTTCGGCGTCAAAAAGAAGGTTCCCCAATGCTCGCCGGAGGACTCCAGATCAAGGGTTACGATGCCCAACCCTATATGGCCGGTGTTGCTACCTCGAATGACGGCGGGAAGATCAACGATTTCATAGGTGTAGTCGTCGAAATAGTCCGTGCCATATACCTCAATGCAAAGGTCATGCATCCGTTTCAGTATCTCTTTGGCATAGCTGAAATCGTCCGAATTGCAGGAGTGGTCCAGCTTTGCGAACTCCACTGTCGGAAGCATAGCGTTCAGGCGGTCTATATAGACCGCCCGCAAATCTTTTTCTTCCATTCTATTTCACCCTCATTCCATCTTCATGCCGAACTGCTCGGATTCGCTTTCCTGCAATTCAGGCTGCTCCGGACGCGAGATCACGGAAAAGCTGTCCTCGCCTGGAATGACGCCGAGAGTGCGCCCGTTGTCAAATGTACAGTGAAGCGTTCCAATGTCATCCACAACATTCACCGTTCCCTCCGTACCGGGCAGAATGGGGGCATAGGGGTCATCCATTCCAATCAAACGGATGCGGGTTCCCTGCGGGTATTGGTCCTTGATACGTTGTACCTGCTTGTGGTCCATAAACATCACGATTCCTCCTATCAGGCCATCTCATGGCTCTGTTTTGATTGGCTGCCGTCCGCAGCCTTGATAGCCTCATATTCGGCTATCAGCTTTTCAGGCTCTTTGTATTCATGGGTGAACACGGGCCGGCCCAGCACTTTCGCCACCGCTTCCTGATAAAGCTCCAGAGGCATGCACAGCCGATCTTCATATAATTGAAACTCCACAATTTCCTGTGGGGATTTCCCCTCGTACCAGCGGCTTTCAGCCTTGGCAATCGTTTCTTCCTTTGTCATACTCTTTTCCTCCATATGTTTCCTCATTGTATTTCCACCATCTGCTCCCATTGCAGAATGAATCGTCCCTCAATAGTGCGGTTATCATGGTGGTGCCCGAAAAACCAGTAGTCGAAGCTGCATCGGCGCTTGACTGTTTCCAAAAAGCCGGTCAGACGGTCCGGCTTGTAGGGATGGCATACCTGTGCCGCAATGCTATCGGGAGCGCAGTGAGTCAGGATGCAATCCACACGCCAGCCGGCGCTCTCCAGATTCTTCAGGGCCGTTTCATATTCCTCATCGCAGGGCAGTTCCTCTTTCCACCATGAAATATGGTTGATACGGTACAGCGCCCTGTGCCTGTCTAGCACCTGCTTGCGATACAGGAAGTCGGGTTCATCCGGCTCCAGTATGCCTGCGCTGATATCGTGGGAGGCGGCGCCGCCCATTGTAAGAAAGGTCATCCCGCCGATCTCAAAGACCTGCCCGCGCATCAGGTGCAGGATATGCTCCCGCACCTGATGGACATCGCCGCCTCTCCATTTCATGGCCGGAAAACGGTTCAGCAGGTCAAAGTTTTCGTGGTTGCCGTCTATAAACAGCGTGGTGAACGGCTGGTCATTCAGCCAGTCCAGATCCCGGTTCGATTGGGGTGTTTCATCCCATATCCCAAAATCGCCGCAGACAATAATATAATCCTCCCGGCACAGGCTCTGTCCTGCGGGAAAGTATTCCTTTTCAAACCTGCGGAAATTACCGTGGGTATCTCCTGTAATATAAATCATGGTCGGTTCCTCCGTTACATGAGCTGCTCGATTTCCGTTCCATCCTTGAAACGGATAAGCAGTTTATCTTCACCCAGCACCTTGATGGCGCCGACGAGCTGCCGCACCGTCAATTCGTCAAAGCAGGTGATTCCCGTGTCCATTTTGTCCAGCTCGGCGGCGATCTGCTCGGCTCGTTGGTCTGCCTGTGCGATGCCCTGCTGGTTCTTTTCCAGCTCACTGCGCTTTGAGACCAGTGCGGAAAATTCCATGCTGACTTCGTTTAAATCCTCATCGTATTGGGTGGAGTTTGCGCCCACAGACGCGGCAAATTGGAGGAGCTCATATTGCCGTGCCCGCAGCTCTGACAGTCTACTGTCGATGGCTGCGATGCTTGTTTCTCCGCTGTTCCCCGAAAGGGCGGACAGGATGCTGTCCTGCAGCAGAGATTTCATGGTTTTCAGGCTGAACATCTCGTTCATGGCGGAGACCACGGCGGTGTGGATTCGGCCTTCTTCCAGCGTAGGGGAATCCTTGCAGAACTTTTTGCCGTTCTCCAGCCGGTTGATGCACCGCCAGACGATTTTCTTGCCCTCCGGCCTCGTCCATGTGACACGGCGGTAGGGGCTTCCGCAGTTCCCGCAGGATAAAAGCTCGGTCAACACATACTTGCCGCTGTATTTGGCAAGCTCGGTTTTAGCGTTTGCGCTGACCTTTCTCAGGCTGGAACGGCGGGCCATTTCCTCCTGCACCCGCTGAAAGGTCAACTTGTCGATGATGGCGGGATGGCAGTTCTCGACATAATATTGGGGAAGCTCTCCGTTGTTTTTCTTGGACTGGCGGGTGAAGAGGTCTGCGATGAAGGTCTTTTGTAGCAAGGCGTCCCCGATGTATTTCTCGTTTTTAAGCATGCCGCGGATGACGCCGTCATTCCATTTTTCCTTGCCCCGCACCGTTTTGATGCCGTCCGCCTCAAGGTCAGCGATGATTTTAGCGACGCTGTGCCCGACCAGATACCGGGAGAAAACCCTGCGGACGATTTCCGCTTCCTCCGGGTCAATTTCCGGCAGATCGTCCTCGCCCTTGCGGTAGCCAAGGAAGCCTGCATAGTGGTAGTAGACCTTGCCGTCCTTGAAGTTCTTGCGGTGCCCCCAGCGGATATTGCCGCTCATGGACTCACTCTCGGCCTGCGCCTGGCTCATCATGAAGGTGAGGATCATCTCATTGTCCATATAGAGGGTGTTGACATTCTCCTTTTCGAAGAAAACCCCAACGCCCATTCGCTTGAGCTTGCGGACATAGTCGAGGCCGTCCAGCGTATTCCGGCAGAACCGGGATACCGATTTGGTGATGACCAGATCCACCTTACCTTTTTCACAGGCTTTGATCATCCGCAGGAAATCCTTGCGCTTTTTGGTGGAGGTGGCGGTTTTGCCCTCGTCCGCGAACATATCCACCATGGTCCATTCGGGCTGGGCGGCGATTCTTTCCGTGTAGTATTCAATCTGCGCCTGATAGCTGTCAAGCTGTTCCTCGGAGTTGGTGGAAACCCGGCAGTAAGGCGCCACACGCAGGGCTTTTTTGCGGATATCCTTTTGGGCGTATATCGGATCGGCAGGGATAACCGTTACTTTCCTTGTTGCTGTCGCAGGCATCGTCCAATCTCCTTTCCATTCGCTTCAAGGGTTTTTCCGTTGATGAGCCGTAGCTCCAAGCCGCCGCCTGTAAACCGTATTTCCTGTACGGCGGTTCTGAGGATTTCATTGCGGAGCTCATCGTCCATCGGGCGCTCTGTGATTCTATCCCTCAGTATCTGCATTTGGTGATAAGGGGTATAATCGGGCACTCCGCTGTATTTTTCGGCGGCGCAGGCCAGTATCAGCATTTTGGTGTATTCTACACCCGGCTCCGCTTTGTTCAGCTCTCGGATTACCTCATTCTGGATGCGGGCCACCTCCAGCGTCAGCTCTCCAGCCTGCTGTGGGAGGGGCCAGAGGAAGAGGTCGGGGTTCTGAGCCAGTGCGTTCAGCCGTCCTGTCAGGGCGGTGTGGATGTCCTCGTCCTCTATGTATCGGCGGTTGGTACAACCTTCCGTCTGGCAGTACCAGCGAACCTTGCTTGATGCTCTTGTGTCCCTGATCATCTTCCCGCCGCACACACCGCAGACCGCCTTTTCACGGATGGGCCTGATGTACTCCGGGCAAGGGGTATAGGTATTTTTATCTCCCCTGATAAGCTGGATACGCATAAAGGTTTCCGATTCGATGATCGGCGGGTACTCTTTTTCTCCGAGGTAGCGTTCATTTTCGAGGATGCGCTTGACCATGTGCTTATTCCACTGGTCGGTGTGCTTGTGATAGACGATGCCCCGGAGCACCATCTCATCGGCAATCTTGCTGTAGGCCATTCCATCCGAGTAAAGCCTGAAAATCTCTTTGACGGCTGCCGACTCCGTGGGGCAGCACAGGATTTCGCCGTTTTTCATCATATAGCCGAAGGGGATATTTCTCTGCCATGCCATGCTACCGCACCGTCCTTTCTATGGTTTCCTTCAGGGTGAGCCCGTTGTAAAGGGTGAGGTTCATCTCGGTTTCCGAGGAGATGGTGATTTTCTCTACCAGCGTTTCAAACAGTTCCTCGGTGAGCTCCCCTAAGTGCTCAGGGCTGGATTCCAGGTAATCCAGCATCGCTTCCGTGGCCTTGATCTGCCCGTCCTCGCCAGTGGTTTCCATGATGCGGCGGCGCAGACGGCGCAGTTCCCGCAGCTTGAAATCAATATCGCCGGTTTGGGATAAATAAAGAGCAGAATCTACGTATCCCTTCGACTTGAGTCGAACAAGAACGAGATTCTGCTCGGTTAACTGTGCTATTTCCTTGTCTATGTCATTTATCTTGCGGTTGGAGCGGAGTTCCTTTTCCCTTAGCTCGGTGAGCTGACTTAGGAGCGGCGACAGGATTTGCTCACGGTGCCGTTTCAGCTTGTGGTACATTCGGAGGATTGCCGTGATAATCTGTTCCTCCGGTACCTGAGAAATCGGGCAAAGGTCTTTGTGGCTGTCATGCCTCCGGCAAATCCAGTAGACCTTTTCATTGACGATTTTCCTTCGGAACAGGGTACCGCAGTTTCCGCAGTGGAGTTTCTTTTTCAGCAGTGCGGAGGAAACCGTACCCGCTATCTGCGCTCTGCGAGTTTCCAGAAGTGCCTGCACTCGCTGGAATTCATCCTTGGAGACAATCGGCTCATGGCAGTTCTCCACGAAGTATTTGGGCTTTTCTCCTTTATTCCGCACCTGCCGGAATGGGATGTCGTTGGTGGCGAAGCTCTTTTGCCAGACCATATCCCCAGTGTAGGAGATATTGGTGAGGATATACCCTATTGTAGTTGAATACCACATCTTTCGGTCTTTCGTGCGGGGGATGCACAGCCGGTTCAGCTCGTTTGCGATATCCTCCTTGCCCTGGCCGCTCAGATAGGCGGTGAAAATGCGGCGCACCACCTCGGCCTGCTCCGGGATGACCACCAGGGTACGTTCCTCCAGCTTGTAGCCATAGGGAGTTGCCGGTGAAACGTAGTCGCCCTTTTCCATTCGGATACGGATGCTGATCCGCATATTGTTCGAGTGGTTTTGCGATTCCATCTGTGAGAAGGCGCCGTAGATGGTGGCGATCTGCTCCGACGTCATCTTGCCGGTATCAATGTTTTCCTTTTCAAAGTGGATGGAGACGCCCAGCCGGAGGAGCTCCCTCACATACTGGATATATTCCTTGGTGTTCCTCGCAAATCGGGATATGGATTTAACGAGGACGCGGTCGATTTTCCCGTCCCGGCAGTCCTGTATCATGCGGTTGAAATCGTCCCGTTTGCTTGCCACAAGGCCGGTAATGCCTTCGTCAGCGTAGATGTCCGCCAGCTCCCAGCCCTCATGGGTGGCAATGTTTTTGGTGTAGTAGTCCACCTGTGCGATGTAGGAGTTCTGCTGGTCATCCGAGTCGCTGCTCACACGGGCGTATGCCGCCACGCGGAGCTTTGCAACCTCTTGCGATTTTGCTGATATGACAGTGATTTTCGGCGGTTCCACCGATGCTAAATTGGGGTTATACATCTTTTTTCCCTCCTTTCAACGACATACACTACCACACCTCCCTGCACATAGCTACTGAATAATTGATAACATTCAGAAAACAAGTCCAGGGGTCAGCAGGGGGCAATAATGGTGGGCCGCAGCCTGCGTTCCAAGTCCTTTTTGACCTTTTCGATTTCCGACTCCGACATGCCCTTGGCGGCCGCAAGCTGCACGAGCTGCTGCAGGGCGGCAACGAACATAAGGTTATCGGCTACCTGATTATTTGTCATGGCGTTTCCCTCCCAAATAAAAAAAGTGTCGGGCTAAGTCCGATGCTGATAGAAAGTGCCTGGTCGATTTCTTCCATTTCATTCTCGTCCAGACGGCCAACCCATTCCCGAAGCCGGGCCCGGTCGATGGTGCGTATCTGCTCCAAGAGTGCAAAGGACTCCCTGGACAATCTGCCCGCCCCGGCAATGGCCGTATGGGTGGGCAAGGGCTTTTTCGGTTTGCCGGTGATGGCGCAGACGATAGTGGTGGGGCTGTGGCGGTTGCCGATATCATTTTGCAGGATAAGTACGGGACGGATGCCCCCTTGCTCGCAGCCCACAACGGGGTTTAAATCGGCGTAGTAAATATCGCCTCGGCTGATCTCTTGCTTTGTCGTGTCCAAACTTTGCACCTCCTTGATTCGATATCCTTCTGTTTTTTCTTAATGGCACAAATATAGGGACCGCTCTGCTGTAAAGGCAGAGCGATCCCCATCGCTTCTGACATTAAGTCATTTTACTGTAATCAAGGCGCTTAATTCGACACTACTCCCCAAGCGCACTGTGCAAAGCAATGCCTTGCACAACAAAGGCGACGGCCTGAACTGCGGCTGGCTTCACCGCATCATGGGAATTCCACCCCCGCCAGGATCTCTGCCGGCTGCCCTCATTGCGTGATCCCCCGGTCAAGGGGGGCTGTGACTGGACAGAAGTATCAATATAGGCTGACGGAATCATTGCGAGACAGGCTGCCACAGCCTGTTTTCCGGTCGGATGGGTACCGCTTTGCACCTTATTTGGCCGTCTTTGATAGGAGCAGAAAGAAACGAGCGAACAGAAAAATGAGTGATTTCGTTTTTCTTGCTGCCTGCCTACAGGTGGTCTTGGCGCATCCTCCGGGGTCGCTTTCCCTCATCGGGTCCGTCAGCTAACGTATTCAGGTCATCGGTTATGAAATTTTCAATGAGCAGTGAGGGAGAATAGAAAAACCCCCTCACTACTAATCCGGTTTCGTGAGGGGGTTGGACGGAAAAAGTTTTACTTTTCCATAAGTTTTTTTAAAGTGCGTAGAATTTTCATCTTCCGATCATGAATTGTCATGCGCGGGATTCCTGTTTCCGCTGCCACTTGATGCTCACTTTTGTCCTGAAAAAACAGGAGAAAAATTAGCTCCTGTTCCTTCGAAGTGAGTTGTGAGAGGCACTGATGGAGCTTTTCTGTCAACAGCTTGTCCACAGCGACATCCTCCACGCGGGGAGAGGTGAGGTCTGGGATCGCATCCACTCCATTGGTTTCCTCCGTGTCCATAGCACTGTAATAAAATACGCCATGCCTTGCATCCTTTTCCTCCAGATGCAATTCCCGACGTTTCATGCGGTAATAGGTCAAATAGACTTCTTCAGTGACAGGGACGAACTGACCCTGCACTTTGATTCGATATTCTTTTTTCTCTGCCATATGGCTTGTCCTCCGTTTTCTGAATTTTGATGGTGAATCAAAATGTCAGAAGCGGAGGAGAGCGGCAGCGCGGAATAACTTCGCCAATATAAAAAACAGCGAAAAACATCCCATTATTTGGAATATTTAGTCGCTGTATAGATTTTCTTGTCGAAAGAAAAAAGTCAACACTGCGCCCATGGCGAAATGCTGACTTTTTCAAAATTACAATATGAATTTGTATAGGTGGTGGGTAATATGTACGAGCTTTGTCTGCTCTATCTCCACCTCTTATGAATATAAATTTTCATAGGACATCCCTCTCACCAGAGCATGGCGAAATCCGGTATCCTGATATCCTGCTTATCCGTCAAAAACCGACAGATATAATAGGAGCCTGCCCTCATTTTAGAGGGCAGGCTCAGCATAGTTTTTGGCAACCAGGCTATCATAACGTGTGAAACGCCTTAGACCCTATGGCTTTGCGACCTTACCTTTCGATAAGTTTGCCCTCTTTATTAAATTGGTGTTCCTGTTTGCTTTTCCGGCACCTGGAGTATATCTCCAAGGTAAATGATGGAAAATTGGCCTTTGCTGTTCAGCCACTCCTGCTCACTCATGGTACAACCCAACTTATGGAAGCCTGTTGTTAGTAAAGGAGCTTTTGTATGGGAGCCGCTTTCATTTTTTCGTTATGTATAAAATCGCACGGCTTATTTGAGGGAAGAATAATGCAACAATACCGGACATGTCATGTAATATCGGTACAAGCAATATGACATATGCGATAGCGCCCATGAGAAATGTTCGGATTACTTTTGAGAGTATGACAATGCTGGAGGCCTGCTTTTGATCATGCTTTGCAGAAAATTTTGCAGTATATATATTTAGCATGAAATTCCCTATTGAGGCTGCACTGCCAACGGCTATACCTAATAAAACAGAAAGGCTGAACTTGTCCGTCAATACAAATACACCAATTAGTATAAAAGACAATCCAGCCACGCACAGGGTCATACTCTTTATTTCTTGATTTATTTTTGCTTCAGGTATCATGCTTCCCCTCCAATCCATAACCATTTATTCTCTGAAGCTGAACAATCCCGCATCGCAGGACAGAAAGCCATGCCTTAAAGCATGGACAGGCCTTTCGCAGCAGAGGCGCTATAAGATCACCCTGATTGAGGACGGCATTTACAGAGTAATTTACTTTAAATTTACCAGCTTTCACATTAGTATAGGATTAGGGTTTTCGCCGACGCATTAAGAAAACATTAAGGGCCTATTTTGTGAAGCGTGTTTCTAAGCAAAACATTGCCCCATGCAAGAAGCTCCGTGTTGTAACAACACGGAGCTTCTATAATGCTTAGATCAATTTACCGATCCGGTAAGTAGTTAATAACTACAGCACAGGACTACAAGAAATTCAACCGGATTTTTCGTCATCACCAACCCGAAGCATTCGGTAACCAACCCCGATATGCGTTTGAATATATTTGGGCTGTGATGTATTCTTCTCAATTTTTTTCCGTAGAGTTGCCATAAAAACACGCAGGGCGGGAATGTCATTGCTATAATTGCCCCATATTTCATGGAGGATGAAGTTGTGTGTCAGAACTTTTCCTACGTTTTTCGCCAGCAGACACAAGAGCTTATATTCGATAGGGGTTAAGTGTACTTCCTCTCCATCCAGCCATGTGCAGCCCGCCGCATAATCGATCTTCAAATTTCCATTGGTAAAGATGGTTGCATCTCTTTGCAGTTTTTCACTGTCATATCGCACCCGGCGCAAGCTGACCCGGAGCCGCGCCAGAAGTTCCTCCACACTGAACGGTTTTGTCAGATAGTCATCCGCGCCGGCATCCAGCGCATCGATTTTATCGCGATCTTCACTGCGGGCGCTCACCACGATGATAGGCATGTTGGACCAGGCCCTGACCTTTTTAATAATATCTACACCGTCCATATCGGGAAGCCCTAAATCAAGAATCATGATATCCGGCTGCTTGGAAACAGCCTCAAAGATCGAGCCTTCGCCGGTTCCGGCCACGTGATACTGATACCCTTGTGTTTCCAAAGTGGTAGTGATCAGCTTCTGAACGGCTTTATCGTCTTCCACAACCAGAATCAAAGGTTTATTCATGAATATGCACCTCCTCCGCTTGCAAGGTAAAGCCGAATATCGTACCTTGGGGAATATTGTCTTTTACATAAATGCTGCCTCCATGCGCATTAATAATGGATTTACACAACGGCAGCCCCAACCCGAGGCCACGTCGGCTATCTGCACTGATATTTTCAGCCGTATAGAACATATCGAACAATTTTTCTTTTGCCGCATCCGGAATGCCGGGACCGTTATCGGCTATTTCAACACGGACAACCGATCCGTTCCGCTTTGCTGAGATCGTAATACGAGAGCCTTGCTGCGTGTATTTGATCGCATTGTCAAGAATATTGATAATGATCTGAATGATAAGACGGGAATCCATTTTTGCCATCAGGAACTCTTCCTTAAGATTCGTTTCAATCGTATGCTCCACGCTTCTTCGATTGACATGAAGCAGTGCCTCCGCAATCACCTCATCCAAAAGCTCTGGCTGCATATTTAAATTCAATGTCCCGTTATCGATCCGAGTAATAGAAAGCAGATTTTCTACCAAATTGATTAACCACATGGAATCGTCAAAAATATCGGTATAGAGGCCCTGCTTTTTCTCTTCGCTCAAAACATGGGAATTGCCTCTTAGAATAGCTGCGTTGCCGGAAATACTGGTGAGCGGTGTACGCAAGTCGTGAGAAATGGCCCGAAGGAGATTTGCTCGAAGTTGTTCCTGCTGCATCTGTATAGAAATCTCCTTCTGTGTTTCGTTCAGCCATTCCTTTTCCAGTGCCAGACCACACTCTCCCAACATAGCGATCATGAGGCTTTTTTCAAAAGCCTCCAAAGGAGCCTCCCGATCCATAACAACGCCTGCAACAGCAAATACTACATTTTTGCTGCGTACCGCAAGATACAGGCATTTGGCGGCTGAAAGCGTGTTCGTAGTAGCACCCGCCCGTTTATTATTCTTGTACGCCCACTCAGCTACCGCACGCTCATCTGCCCCACAATAAGTCTGCTGGGGAACCTCTGATCCTTCTTTTAAGAAAACCATCGGTTCAGACAGAGTATTCTCCTGTATGGAATAGAAAATTACAGTTCTGTCCAACAGCTTGATCATCTGCTGCGCCGTTTCGCTCAAGATTTCCGATTGATCCTTTGCCTGCTGCAATTTGCGGTTTGTTTCCAAAAGCACTTCCGTGCGGTAGGCTTTCTGCACGGCTTGGCGCGCCTGCTCCTTGACCCGCTTGGTCAGCGTGCTGGTGATGAGACCAGCTGTAAACATAACCAAAAAAGTAACCGGATAACCCGTACCAAAGGCTTGAAAAGAAAAATGCGGCTCAACAAAGGCAAAATTGAAGACAAGCACGCTCAAGACTGAGGCTACTGCACTGTATATCCGACCTTTTGTAATGATGGAATTGAGCAGTACTCCTAAAATATAGACAGTAATGATATTCGCTTCGCTAAAGCCAAGAGAATTGAACCATAACCCAATCATCGTGCAGACAATCAAAATTCCTATCGTTTTGAAGAAATCCGCCAGAGAAAATTTTGTGTCCTTTGATATATATCTGGGCAGCCGAAAATGGAAGGAAGGCTGTGTATCCGGGATGATATAAATATCGATATTTGGTGCGAGCGCAGATAGTCTGTCCACGAAATTACGCTTTGTGAGCCATTTTTTCGTATGATTGGAGCGCCCTATGACAATTTTAGAAACACGGCTTACCTTGGCGTATTCCGCGATTTGTCCGGGGACATCCTCTCCATACACGGTTGCAATTTGTGCACCGAGCTGTTCGGCAAGTCGTAAATGCTCCCTGAGCCGCGTTAAGTTCTTAGTTTCCAGCTCCGCTGTTTCCGGTGTCTCTACAAAAAGCGCTGTGAATGTACCATGGAATGCATCCGCCATTCTTGCGGCTGTGCGAATTACCTTGGCATTAGAGGGGGCCGAGGATAGGCAAACTAATATGTGCTCACTAAAATAAGCATCGCTGCTTTTAAATGGGTCGCAGTTATGCGCCGCTATTCGGTTGACCTGATCGGCTGTACGCCGAAGCGCTATTTCACGCAGAGCGATCAGCTTTTCCTTGGTGAAAAAATTGGTAAGAGCCCTCTGCGCCTGTTCCTCACGATAGACTTTCCCTTTATTCAGGCGCTCTATCAGTTCCTCCGGCTCGATATCGACAACCTCAATCTGATCGGCGCTGTCGAATACGCTGTCCGGAATTCGCTCCCGCACAGTGATCCCTGTAATGGAAGCCACTACATCATTGAGGCTTTCGATATGCTGCACATTGATAGTAGTATACACATCGATGCCCGCCCGCAGCAGTTCTTCCACATCCTGATACCGTTTTATATGGCGGCAGCCTTCGGCGTTTGTGTGGGCCAGCTCATCTACCAAAATGAGCTCGGGCTTTCTGCGAAGGGCTCCGTCCAGATCAAACTCTTTTAGTAAGACGTCTTTATAGGTGATATTCAGAACGGGCAGGGCTTCTATCCCTTCCAGAAGGGCGGCTGTTTCCGGACGTGCATGGGGTTCAATGTATCCAGCAACCACGTCGATGCCGTTACTTTTCATTTCGTGAGCATCCTTGAGCATTGCGGAAGTTTTGCCAACTCCGGCTGCATAACCAAAGTAAATTTTCAGCCTTCCGCGCTTTTGTACAACCGGTATGGAGGAAAGCTGCTCCTGCAAAGGTTCGGAATCGGTTTGATGAATTGTCATCTCAAATATGCCTCCTTCCTTCAATAAATTACTTTCAAATTATTATAGCACAGGAGAAATTACCGTAGCATTATGATTTCCCGCACTACATTAAGATCATATAAAGATTCACTGGAAAAGTAAATCGGGATTGCATAGATTTCTTATATTTATTTTTAACAATCATCAAGCCCCCTATTTTAAGTTTGTCCTTCTGCCTCACATTTCAGTCGGTCTTAATGTCATTTTAATCCCCTCATGGAAACCCTAACCTCACATTTATGTTGAAAATGATACACTGAACCAGAGGTAAGCAATCTGGTTTATTTCCAGTAAACTAAAGCCGATAAGTGAGGGCGATACTGTGAAAAATACTTTTCACGCTTGTAAAAATGGACTTGGACGCTGAGAGGGATGGATTTCATCTTTTTTGTGCACCTCCCATTATTCTTGCCTGCTTATGCCGCCGTTACGCGGCAGAATGGAGTCTGAAATGAAAACCGCTGTCAAAGATATAGATGAAAACGACACATCTTGGAATAAGGACTACGAACCGGTAAATAGACGGGAAAGTAAAACCATTGCCAGTTTGTTAACGCCCAAAGTGATGCTCGCATTTTTAGAAGATCACCATACCTTGCGTCAGGGCCTTGAAAAAATGCGAAACCATGGATATACGGCCATGCCGATAGTTGCGAAAGATGGGACTTACATAGGAACCGTCAGTGAAGGGGATTTCCTTTGGTATATGCTGGATAGTCATATTTGTGCTAAAAAGGATCAGGAAGATTTTATGGTTTTAGATATCCTCCGGAAAGATTGGAATCCTCCGGTCAGAATCAACGCAACGATGGACGAACTCTTCCTGCGTGTAATGGATCAGAACTTTGTCCCCGTAATCGACGACCGGGGAAAATTCGTAGGGATTGTTACCCGCAAGTCGGTCATCAGATATTATTACGGATTGCTTACAAGCGGTAAACCATAGATTCGAAGATTGCTTGATCCTCCCTTGAACAGCGTATGGCAATTCTGATGGTCTTAATGCAATATTCATGCCGCCACATTTATCCTAACACTACCTTAGTTTTAAAAGGGCTACAATGAAGTTCAGAACAGCCCTGCCGCTGAAAGGAAGAGATTAAAATGAATACAAAGCCCTTGGTGTTAATTGTTGAGGATGAAGAGAGCATCAGCAATTTTGTTTCTTTCGTTTTGACTAATAATAGTTTTCAAGTTATCAACGCAAAGACGGGGAACGAAGGAACTTTGATGGCTGCGACTTGCACACCTGATATCATCTTGTTGGATCTGGGACTTCCCGATATCGATGAGCTGGAAGTTTTGAAAAACATACGTGAGCGCTCCAATAGCCCCATTATTATCGATACGGCGCACGGGAACGAGCGCGAAGAAGTTGCGGCGCTTAATATGGGTGCGAATGATTATCTCGCAAAGCCTTTTACGACCGATGAATTACTTACTCGGATACGTATGGTAATAAAAGGCGATACTAAGTTTATTGATGGTAATGGAAAAGTTGTAATTGGTGAACTTGTGATTGATTATGACAAACGGGCGGTCTTTCTCTCTAATAAAAAAATTCGTCTGCCACCCATTGAGTATGAGTTGCTGTCGCTGCTCTCAAAAAACACGGGAAAAATACTTACACATGATTCCATAATCAAGCAGATATGGGGCGAAAATAGCGATGGTAGGAAGTTGCTACGCTCCAATATGGCGGCCCTACGAAGAAAGATAGAAGCAAACCCTGCAACGCCAAAGTACATTCTGGCGGAGCTTGGCGTTGGCTATCGCATGAATAACAATTTACCATGAGGAGAAAAGGCTCTTAATATGACCTTAATGCGCCCATGAAAACCCTAATCCCAAACTAATAGGAAAAGTGCTAAACTGAATCACAATAAACGATAAGGAGGATTTTTGAATGATGGATTTATTAATGGCGGGGACCTTGGCAGCCTGCTTTCTGTTGATCAAGCTGTTTGCCGATTGGTGCGGACGCCAAGTGGAAAAATCATAGAGGAGGATAATTTTTTATGTTAATTCTTGGAATTTTAATTGTAGGATTGGCAGGGTATTTGGTATACGCTCTGGTCAACCCTGAAAAATTTTAACAGGAAGGTGGAGGAAAAAATATGCTGCAAATTATAATATTCTTGGCAGTCTTTATTGCCTTGATTTTCCCAATGGGAAAATATCTCTATCATATTGCTCTCGGTAAGCACACCTTTGCCGATCCGGTTTTCGACCGGGTGGACAATGGGCTTTACCGGGTGTGCGGTATTGACAGAACAAAAGAAATGAATTGGAAACAATATGTTTTTGCCATGCTTGCGACCAATGCAATCATGGTGCTGGTCGGCTACTTGATTTTAAGGCTTCAATCGCTTCCGATTTTTAATCCAAATGGAATCGGAGGGATGGAACCCACACTGTCATTTAACACGATCATCAGTTTTATGACGAATACCAACCTCCAGCACTATTCTGGAGAATCCGGTCTTTCCTACCTGAGCCAGATGATGGTGATTATCTTCATGATGTTCACCTCGGCGGCCACCGGATTTGCTGTCTGCACAGCCGCTGTCCGGGGATTTTCCGGCAGAACCAAAACCTTCGGTAACTTCTATGCCGATCTTGTCCGAATCACAACCCGTGTGCTTCTGCCTCTTGCCCTGTTGGTTGGGCTGGTGCTCGTGTCTCAGGGCGTTGTTCAGAACCTGTCGCCCAACGTAACGGTTCAGACAATTGAAGGCAGCAATCAAGACCTTGCCATGGGGCCGATGGCCGCGCTGGAGAGCATTAAGCATTTGGGAACGAACGGCGGAGGCTTCCTCGGGGCCAACTCAACCACGCCCTTTGAAAACCCAAATGTCCTGACAAATATGATCGAAATGTTGTCGATGATGATTCTGCCCGGAGCCTGTGTTGTCATGTTTGGGCTTATGGTGCGCAACCGTAAAAAGGAGACCGAAAAAGCAAACGCTATAGAAAAAAAGGTCCTGTTCGGCAGCGAAGCCAAACCAATTTTTGCAGTCATGCTTACTATTTTTATTGTGGGTATTGCCGTTTGCTTTGGAGCGGAACAAGCTGGAAACCCCGCGCTGGCACAGGTAGGCTTAGACCAGAGCATGGGTAACATGGAAGGCAAGGAAATGCGTTTTGGCATTGCTCAGTCCTCACTTTTCACAACCGTAACGACCGCCTTTACCACTGGCACCGTCAATAACATGCATGATACCCTGACACCGCTCGGAGGCATGGTTCCGCTGATGAATATGATGCTCAACCTCGTATTCGGCGGCAAGGGCGTCGGGCTGCTGAACATGGTTCTGTATGTGATCTTAACTGTGTTCATCTGTGGGCTGATGGTAGGCCGCACGCCGGAATATCTGGCTAAAAAAATTGAGGGCAAGGAAATGAAGCTGGCGGCACTGGGTATCATCATCCACCCGTTGCTGATCCTGTTCTTCTCAGCGCTGGCTGTGGCCGTACCTGCGGGCCTTGCGGGTATCACGAACCCCGGTCAGCATGGGCTGACACAGGTATTGTATGAATTCTCGTCCGCTGCCGCCAACAATGGCTCCGGCTTTGAAGGGCTGGCGGATAATACGTATTTCTGGAATATCACCACAGGGTTAGCCATGTTCTTTGGCCGCTATCTGTCTATTGTCATCATACTGGCCATCGCAAGCTCGCTGATGATGAAGCAGCCAGTGAGTGAATCTATCGGTACATTAAGAACCGATACGAGAACGTTTACCATTGCGCTGCTCATGGTCGTTTTAATCATTGCCGCATTGACATTCTTCCCGGCATTGATTCTTGGCCCGATTGCAGAGCATATGACTTTGTGGAGTTAAGGAGGATACTTTTATGAGTAAAGAAAAGAAATCAAAATTTATTACCAGGGATATTCTGAAATCCTCCATTTTGGGAGCGTTTAAGAAACTGAATCCCCGGTACATGATAAAAAACCCCGTCATGTTTGTGGTGGAAATAGGGTTTGTGGTGACGCTGCTGCTCTGCTTTTTCCCCGGCCTGTTCGGAGACGAAGGCGCCAACTTGGTGCTGTATAACGCGATTGTGTCGGTTATCCTGCTGATCACGGTGTTGTTTGCAAACTTCGCCGAAGCTGTGGCCGAAGGCAGAGGCAAAGCGCAGGCAGAAAGCCTAAAGAAAACGCAAAAGGATATGCAGGCCCGCATCCTGCATGAAGATGGTGCGGAATCCATTGTGAGCGCCAGCACACTGAAAAAAGGTGATGTGGTGCTGGTAAAAGTCGGAGAGTTGATCCCCAACGATGGCGAGGTTATCGAAGGCATCGCCTCGGTGGACGAGTCCGCCATCACCGGTGAATCCGCGCCCGTACTCAAGGAAAGCGGAGGAGATTTTTCATCGGTCACCGGCGGCACAACGGTAGTCAGCGACTGGCTCAAAGTCCGAATCATGTCTAACCCCGGCGAATCCTTTCTTGATAAAATGATCGCACTGGTGGAAGGAGCGTCCCGTAAGAAAACGCCCAACGAGATCGCGCTGAATACGCTGCTGGTCAGTTTGACAATTATCTTCCTGATCGTGATCGTCAGCCTCTATCCCATCGCAGTATATAGTGGTGTTCGCCTGCAGATATCCACACTGGTTGCCCTGACCGTATGCCTGATCCCCACGACCATCGGCGGGCTGCTGTCTGCTATCGGTATCGCCGGTATGGACCGTGTGACACGCTTTAATGTTATCGCCATGTCCGGTAAGGCCGTGGAAGTCTGCGGAGACGTGGACACGATGATCCTCGACAAAACCGGTACCATCACCTACGGCAACCGCATGGCGGCAAAATTTATTACCGTGGGCGGCACGGGTGAACAGGACCTGATTCACTATTCCGTCGTCAGTTCAATCAAAGATGATACCCCGGAGGGAAAATCAGTGGTCGATCTGGGTGAACGGCTGAGTGGAAAGCATCAGGAAGCCATCACCGGCATGGAGTTTTTGGAGTTTACCGCACAGACCCGCATGAGTGGCGTTGATCTTCCGGACGGAACGAAGATACGCAAAGGCGCATATGATGCGATTCAAAAATATGTACAAGAGCTCGGCGGCACGATTCCCGGGGATCTGGAGGCTCGGGTTAATGAAGTTGCCAAGCTGGGAGGTACGCCGCTGGTTGTCAGTGTCGGAAACCGGATTTTAGGAGTTATTTATTTGAAGGATACCATTAAGGCAGGGCTGGTGGAGCGTTTCGCAAGGCTGCGCGAAATTGGTATCAAAACCATCATGTGCACCGGCGATAATCCGCTGACAGCAGCGACCATTGCGCAGGAAGCAGGTGTGGACAGTTTCATCGCCGAATGCAAGCCGGAAGATAAAATCAAGGCAATCAAGGTGGAACAGGCTGAAGGCAAAATCGTCGCCATGACGGGCGACGGCACCAATGACGCCCCTGCCTTAGCACAGGCGAATGTCGGCATCGCGATGAACAGCGGCACTCAGGCCGCTAAGGAAGCCGCCAATATGATCGATCTGGATTCCGACCCCACAAAGATTCTGGATGTAGTGGAAATCGGCAAGCAGCTTCTGATTACACGCGGCTCTCTGACGACGTTCAGCATCGCAAACGATGTCGCCAAGTATTTCGCGATTATCCCCGCTATGTTTATGGCGGTCATCCCACAATTGGGCGTGCTGAATATCATGGGGCTGTCCACGCCCTACAGTGCGATTTTGTCCGCTTTGATTTTCAACGCAATCATTATCCCGCTCCTGATTCCCCTCGCCATGAAGGGCGTCAAATACAGACCGATGCGTGCGGAAAAGATGTTGTCCCGGAACATGCTGATTTACGGGTTGGGCGGCATTGCCGCGCCTTTCGTGGGCATCAAGCTGATCGATCTATTGATCACACCGCTGCTGGCCGCTTTGGGAATGTAACAGGAGAACGGGTGAACTTCGGGAAGGGAGATGTTGTTTATGGATAGTTTCCTGGAAAATGTCGGCATCTTGGCTATCGCATTTTTGATCATCTATATCTACAAGAAAATACTGGAATGGCACGACTATAGACACTCAGGTTTCTATGCGGATGAGAAAGTATATAAGGCGGCCGATGAGTTTGTCCATGGAGCATCTTCTGATGATGTCAAGACCCTTTTAGCAGACTGTTTTGATTTCGATGAAGGAGATGCCAAAAAAATCATGTCCTTGTCAACTCCTCATAGGACTGACAAGGACGGAGGGTATAAAGCGTTCATAAGGTCTGTGAACAAAGTGTTGGGCGATGAGGTTTATGATGAAAAACGACATGTACATGGAACTGAATGAATTCAGTATCCAACGGTTGATCGCTCCCATTGCTTTTAAGTTAAAAACAGGAGGTTATCGATATGGTTAAAGTTTTGAAAGGACTAAAGAAGCCGCTTTTGATTACAGTGGCGATGCTCCTGATTTGCGGGCTGGCTTATCCTCTGGTGCTCACGGGGATCAGTCAACTAATTTTCCCAAATCAGGCAAATGGCAGTTTGATCAAGGTAGATGGTCAGGCCGTTGGCTCGATGCTTATCGGGCAGGATTTTACGGACTCAAGGTTCATGAAATGCCGCCCCTCTGCCGTGAATTACAACACGTACACGCAGGAGGCCAAAGAGAGCGGCGATTACGCCGGGCCGGGTTCCGGTTCTAACAACTACGCACCGACCAATCCCGCGCTTGTTGAACGTGTTGAAGCCGATATTACAGAGTTCTTGGCGGCGAATCCGTCTGTTACCAAGGAGGATATCCCCACAGACCTGTTAACGGCATCCGGCTCCGGTCTTGACCCGCATATCAGCCCCGCTTCGGCTTCTATCCAGATACCGGCTCTGGTTGAATCGACCGGTTTGTCGGAGGAGACGCTGGAGTCTATTGTCAATGAGAATACGAAGGGCAAGTTCCTCGGTATTTTCGGTGAAGAAACCGTGAATGTTCTGCTGGTGAATCTGGATATTGCCAATGAGTTAGGACTAATTGAAGCGGTGGAATAGGGGGGATTTTTGTGGAACAGCACTATACGCTGGAAGCCCAGCAGGAATTAGCGGTATTGTGCAATGCAGTCAAAAAGCTTGTTGAGCAAAACGAATATCAACAAGCTGAACTGCTAATCAAAGAAGCTGTCGGGAAATATCCCGGAGCGCCCCACCCGCATAATCTGCTGGGTCTGCTGCTTGAAGCGCGGAATGATCATTTGACTGCCATGAAGCACTTCCGCGCGGCATGGGCATTAGACCCTACTTATCTTCCCGCACGGCAAAATCTCGACACCTTCGGAAGTTTTTATCCAAGTGGAAAATGGGCTTACAACGAGGCGGATTGCCCGCAGGAGAAGAAAAGTAATAGTTGCAAAATTGAATATGACGCCAAAGGTGTTGGCCATGTTGTCAGCACACATAAAGTTGAATACGATACGAACGGCATTGGTCATGTTGTAAAGGAGGACCAATCATGAAGCTGTTTGAGAAAAAAAAAACAGATTACACCGTGATTATAGGCTGTGGGCGCTTCGGTTCCAGTCTTGCTAACGCCTTATGCAATGGAGGCGGGGTTGTTTTGGTCATTGACCGTAATAACGACGCTTTCAGCAAGATTGTGGCACCGTCACTCTATTTGGGGTTTACTACGCTGATTGGTGACGCTACGGATATTGATGTGCTCCGCGAAGCACAAGTGGAGAAAGCCACAGCGGTTATTGTCGCCACAAACAATGACAACACCAATATTATGATCGCACAGATTGTGAAGGAGCTTTTCAAAAAAGAGCGTGTTATCGCAAAGCTGAACGATACTGAACGAGAGTGCGTATATCGTAAATTAGGTATTGATACGATATCCCCTGCTGCTTTGTTCGTAAAAGAGAGCTGCAGTTGGCTTAGTGGTGCTCAGGAAGCGGTGGACGTATGAAGAAAAGAGCTTTGTTGGCCGGAGGGTTACATAAGGCGCGTCCGCTTGCCGATATGCTGATAGAGAAGGGGTATCGTGTCACGGTGATCAACAATGATTATGGGGACTGCCTTATCATGGCGGAGAATGATTCCGTCACCGTTATCAACGGTGACGGAACGCTCCCATTCATCCTGGAAGAGGCCAACGCGCGGGATGCCGATATAGCGATTGCTTGTACAGAAATGGATGCCGATAACTTGATTATCTGCGAGCTTTGTAAAAAGCAATTCCATGTAAAAAAGACAATAGTATTGATGGAAGACCCAAAGAAAACTGAATTCTTCTGCCAAATGGGGATTGATTCTGTCGTATGTGTCACCAGCGTAATCGCGAGTAACTTTGATTAACCTTAAGGTAGTAAGAAATGGGGGTGCTTAACAAGCATTGGGATTGCCTATCGGCTTGTGGATGAGTGAATTTTTTAGAAGCCTGAATAGGAAAAGGAATTGCTGCGCGATCATCTGATTGTGCGGCAATTCCTTTTTTAATATAAACATTATGCATGGACTTTGTCAGCTGCTATTATATGATTTTCCGGCTGAATCTCCTGTACAGAAGTAAAATCCAGATCAGCGAGGACAGCAGCGCCGGAATTAAGAACACAAGATTCTGCCCGAGACAAAGCTTGGCAATCCAAAAGGACGGCAAGGGCGAAAACAGATACTGTGTATCCGACAAAAGGAAGAACGGCACAGGCAGACCCAGCATCAATAGCCCCGACAGCTTTGCCATTGCCATGCCCTCCACCCGGTTATGAGAAAAAGCAAACAGTAAAAGCGCCACGGCAACGCTCGTAAGGCTTGTCAGTAAACAGGTAATCAGAGCCATCCCCCACGACCACTCCGTCAGGGTAAACCAGTGCATAAGCAGCACAGAAACGATAAAGGAAATCACAGCCGGAAGTGCCAGCCTGGACAGGAGATACCCTCTTTTGCCAACAGGAGTCACCGCCAGATAGCCGGCTATGTTTTCATCGTATTCAGTCAGCATCATCATTGCCGATGCAAAACAGAGCATATAGGGAGTGACAAGAGCCAGCAGCAGATCAAACAGCAGGTAGTAATCTGCGAGAATGGACTCCTTTTGAAAATAGCCGCACAACGCGGTTTCGACTGCCGGGATACCGAACCGGATAAAAAATGCGCTCAAGAGGGCGGCGCAGCACACGGCCGCCAGCATGCTGTCTCTAAATACCTGCCGCACAAACATGGAAAAAGATCGAAGCAGGGGCCTCATAGTTTAACACCTCCCAATGAGCGAAGATTTTTTGTCACCACCCGGTATGCCAGCAGCAAAGACAATCCCACCCATACCAGCAGGATAGCGGCTGCAGGGACTGCATAGGCTCCGTTTTGACACAGCTCCACAATGCAAACTCCCGGATGGACGATCAGCCACCGCGGTTTCCATCCGAATAGCCAGGCAATAGCAGGGAGGTTGATGATAATTTCGGCGGGTATGGTTGCAACGATAAATTGATTTAATGTTGTAATATTTGCCGCGACCATAAGCCCTACGGCGGAAAACAGACAGGAACCAAAGAATACGCCTGTGACGAATAACAGCGGGTTTGAGATAACGCCGCCGCCAAATCCGATGAGCAGCCCGACCGCTGTAGAAATAAGGGCGATGGATACCAGCTTAGAAACCACATACTCGATTGGTTTGACAGGTGATACAGCAAGGCTGTCCAAAACCCGCTCACCCTTCTCAAACAAAACAATCGCTCCCATAAAGAAAAGCCCCATAGCTGCAGGGTCGCTAAAGACCATCAATACAGCACCCTGATTTCGCCACTCGGAAGGCAGCAAATAGAGCAAACTGATATATAGTATCGTAAAGACCAGATATAAAAAATAAAACCCGTATTTAAACTGAAAGCGGATATCGCCTATCAACAGAGCCTTTGTCCTCATTGCAGCCGCCTCCCTGTTATTTCCACAAAAATATCGTTCAGGGTAGGTTCACTGCTGTGGATGGACAGCAGCCGGTTTTCCCGGATAAGCCTTTGCAGTATATCGTCCCCGCCCGTTTGATTCAGCGGAATTTCCGCTTCTTCCTCACGGCCATTTACCGCATATGTGTATCGAATTCTGGAGGCGCCTTTGGACATAATCAAATTCCGCGGTGTGTCCAGTGCACGCAGCTTACCATCTACAATAAAGGCTACGCGGTCACAAAGCTCGGTCGCGTCGTACATATTGTGGGTGGTCAGCAATATGGTTTTTCCCTTTGCTTTTTCCTGCAAAATGATGTCCTTCATCCGTTTTGCATTGGACGGATCAAGCCCGGAGGTCGGCTCATCAAGAAAAAGAAGCGCCGGGTCATGGAGCAGCGCCTTAATAAAGTTCAGTCTGGATTTCATTCCCTTAGAGAAGTCCGATACCTTTTTGTTGGCATCATTAAGCAATCCGACGCTTTCCAGCAGAGAGTCAACCGCTTGATATTTCTTGTACAGCGAGGCGAAAAAACGAAGATTTTCCCTCGCTGTCAGTTTTTCATACAGGCTCGGAAATTCAAAGTCTACACCGATACTTTCATAAAAGCTGTTGTCATGATGCTTTACCTCTGTGCCGTTTAACTGTACACTGCCCCTATATGTGGTCAAAAGGCCAGTGAGAATTTTTTGCAGCGTGCTTTTGCCCGCCCCGGACGGCCCTAAAAACCCAAAGATTTCACCGCTTTGGACATCAAAGCTCATGTTTTCAATAAAGGGCTGTTTTGAATAGCTGAATTGTAAATCCTGTACCTGTATCATAACGTTCCCTCCTCAAATAATTGAAGTACCGCCCCTCTCAGCATGACGCGGATTGTTTCATAAAATACATCTTCACCAATCTCCCGTTTGTGGAGCATCGTGCAGAAGATAGCTCGTAAAACAGCGCTGAATATTTTGATGTTGCCTTCTGTCTGCACGCCGGGCAGCAAGGAAAGCAGCTGTTC
This sequence comes from Dehalobacterium formicoaceticum, assembly GCF_002224645.1. NCBI lineage: Bacteria > Bacillati > Bacillota > Clostridia > Eubacteriales > Peptococcaceae > Dehalobacterium > Dehalobacterium formicoaceticum. Next base: position 136,640 of record NZ_CP022121.1, read on the forward strand.
CATATGAAAGTCATCCTCCTTGGCATGGGCGGCGGCAACATCCGGCGGCAATTTTCTCACCAGCAGTTCTAAATCCCCGCTTGCGATAAAGGAATAAAGAAACGTAGCATCCACCTGCTTGTATAAGCGAAAAATAAGCTCTGTGACCGTCTCGACATTGACATTGTCTTTTAACTCGTCAATCCAGAGAAGTAACGTGGATTGCAACTCATCATGGAGCGTACAGAACACATCAAAAAACAGCAGTTCCTTGGAGGAATAGAAGAGATAGAATGTTCCTTTGGGTATGTTGACCCGTTTTACAAGCTCGTCTACCGTGGTCTTGCGCATACCGAACTGAGCAAGGCATATTTGCGCTTCCTCCATGAGACGTTTTTTAATATATGCCCTTTCACTGTCCGAAAAAGTCTTTGGCATTGTATTTCTTCCCTCCAATTCTATTTGACTATATTTAATTATATGGTCAAATAGAATTTTTGTCAAGGTTCTTGCATTTGATATTTGTGCGCCGGCTTGACAAATCCCGCCGGACCTGTAGGCGGGGTTTAATGCAAGAGATCTGCCGCAGGACTTTAAAATCCTGCGGCAAATCTCAAAAATTAAATGTTCCCACTTTTGTGCCGCAAAGCTGCCCTCGCACCAAATCTGCTGCAGATTCAGAATGTGCTCGTGAGTAGGCGTGCCATCCGTTTATCGCTACCGTTTTACCGCTTCCTCGAAAATGTTCTTGCGGATACTCCGGCTACCAGACCTTTATCCATGCACAGATGCAAGATATGCTCGATCAGGCGGCGGAACAGACTTTCCCCGTGAAACCGTCTACGCCGGTTTTGGGAGATCATCGAGTGATCCGGCACCCTGTCGTAAATAAAGCTGAAGTCTACGGCAGACTATAAAACGTCCTCTTTTCGGCTATTTATTTAACTATTAACGGTGCAAACCTGCCAATAATCGACTTTACGACAATACAGCCAGCAACTACAAGAAGTGCAATTTTGGGGTCATAAAGAATAGGAATTTTCCATTTGAATATTTGTGCTGCTGTTGTAAGTAATGCGATTGTTCCAAAGATGTACCCCATGATGGTGAGTGGGTGAGCAGGTGCATTGCTGATGAATTTTCCGATGGTCGGCATAATCATACACATTGCAAAGCCGATTGCACCCAAAGTAATAACAGCCGATCTCGGCCCATTGATGAATAATATTTGTTTGCCGGATAGTCCTGCATAAACAATCAGGCCGGTTATAAACCACTCTGCTGCCAATATTCCAATTCCTTTCATTGTTTATCGCTCCTTAAATAAGTTTTATTGAACATCGTAATATGTTTTTCTAAAAAAGATAAAGCTTCTTCATATTTTTTGGGCTGATTGTCGTATTTTGATAACAGCAAATACAAAGGTGAATAAAACTGCAAGGCCATTACCATTGGGTCAGCATCAACATAAATCCTATCATCTATTAAATTATTGAACACGTCTGATATATAATCTAAGCCCTTGTCTATTATCAATTCCCTAAAAAACTTGCTTGCCTCCGACCTTCTATACTGTTCCATTGTCAACATTCTACGCAGTTGCGAACCATACTCTGTTTTGAGATAGAACTGGAACATCGTAACGCTGATACGGAATAGTTCCTCTCTCACGCCGCTTTCTTCCGATAGAATATTGGCTATGCCTTCAGGAGGAAGAAAAGTAGAGACTTCCTCTTGATAACGACGCTCAATGTCTTTGAGAATTGAGTCAAAAATGTCTTGCTTACCGCTATAATGCTTGTAAAGGGCGCTTTCCCGTATTCCGATTTCTTTTGATATGTCACGGATGCCAACCCCATCATAACCTTTTTCAGAAAACAGTTTTAGCGCAACGGTCAAAATAACTTCCTTTGTATCCCGTGTTTCGTTTTTGGGCATAATAACCTCCATCAATAAATGCAGTGAGCAGTTGTTCACCATCATTATAGTGAACAACTGCTCACTTTTCAAGAAGGGAAGTAAATTATATCCTCACGCTGTTATTTATGGGCATTTCTAACCTCTTCGCTAACCAGCTGTTTCGTGCTACATATCTTTCTTTCAATCGGCCACACTAATACATTTTATTCTTTTCTGTGATAATCTTTTCTTAGAGTGAGAGGTTCTGGTGGGTTCACAGTGAACCGCACCTGGGTTCAGCGAAAAAACGGAACAACCCCTTGGTGGTAAATTCGTCTTTTCACTCTGCCGTGGCCTGCTATTTTTTTAAAATGAGACGGTTGGATGTGTTGCTTCCATTCTCCCGATAGCGTGATTCCTTTTCAATGAGCCCCGCCTTGACCAGATCATGGAGGGCGCGCTTGACGGTGCTACGTGAGAGCTGCAGGTCGTAGGCAATGGTTTTTACTGCAGGCCAGCAGTCCGATCCTTTCCCAGCTCGGTCACGGAGATATATATAAACAGCCCTCGCCCGATGGGGAAGCTCATCGGGCGAGGCGGTATAAATGTGGTTGAAGTAACTCACGGAAACCTCCTTTACGTTTTGAGCGTGCTACGGCGGCGCATGGTGTTTTCAGAGGGTTCTGCTGCCGGGGTATGAAGGGTTCCTGTTCCAGATGGCGGCTCCAAAATCTCCCCGGTTTCTTCATCCACCATCATGCAGGCTGTGTGCCTACGGACAATATTTTCCTCCAGCGCCTGCTTATCAGCATACACCACTTTTCGGTTTGCTTTTTCCTCCACAGTATAAGGCTCCCCGAAACGAATGCCCCAATCAAGAAACAGCCGCAGCTTTGTCCTCATGGGATGGGTGCCGGTTTTCATTACAACAAAGCTACCTTTTGGAATGGATTTGAGTTCATCCGGGGTCATGAGGGGACGCTCCATCATTTGCAGAGACTGCGAGGGATCATTTTTCCCTCTGCTGATACTGCCGCTCATGACGGTGCGGCTTCCCAGCGCCTTGCTCAATACCTCGGCTGTTTGGCTGTTAGGGGCAAAGCCACCGAAGATGGTGTCCTGGCAGTTGTCCTGCACGATTTCACTGCCTTCTCTGCCATAATTCTTTTCGAGCTGTGCAAGACTCTGGATGATCGGCACCAAAGTTAACCGGCGAGAGCGCCCCGCCGAAAACAAGGGTAGGATATCAAACGGCGGCATGGTTCCCAACTCATCGCAAAAAAGAACCACACGGTTTTTTAGCTTGCCGCCGTTCTCATCGGCTACGGAAAACAGTTCACGGGACAGGTTTTGGATCATGAGTCCGGCCATGAAGTTCTTGGTCTGATCTTCCTCCGGGAGAATTAAAAAAATGGCTGACTTCTCGTTTGCAAAGGTTTCTGCATCAATGGTGCTGTCAAAGCACAGCACCTGCTCCAGCTCGGAATCTAAAAAAGCATTCAGGCGCGACAGCACCGTGGACATAACGGAGGCCATCGCCTGCTCTGCACTGTTCAGAGCGGCACCGGCAAACCAGCGGGCTTTGTGATCTCCGGGAAGCTTATTCATTAAAAGTTGAAATTGGCTTTTCCCCTTTACTTTGGAGGGTTCCAGTAAATCTTGTACCAGCTTGAATACAGAAATGATGTGCCGCTGCTCCTGGGGGTTTTCATCTGTGGGCGGTAAATACTCAGCCAGCAAAAGGACGACCGATGTCAACAACCCCTCGGCTGCATCGTAAAAGAAAGCATTTTGTCCATAGCTGGACGCATCCCCTTCTGGATTGACAATGGTTTTAGCCAAGATTTTGGCGTACTTTTCCGCCTTGGCTCTGGCGGCCAGATTATTGGGTTCCCTGCGGCAGATATCCATATAACGGTTGATAAGGGTGAGCAGATTATTTCCATTTGAGCGGCTTGGGTTTCGCAGGTCTATGACTGACACATTGTAACCATAGTAATTTTGAGCAATGCTTCCATAGTTTCGGGCGAGGTCACCCTTGGTGTCCAATGCCAGAAAACTCATCCCACTGGCGCAGGCGTATTCCATATTTGGGTATAAAAAGAACGCTGTTTTTCCTACGCCGGATGCGCCGATCATCAAAATGTGAACATCGTCGGTATCCACCAATGCGGTGACAGCATTTTTCTCGCCCTTGCTTCCGAGTATAACTCCCTGCTCAGTGGGGAGGCTTTCGCCCCGCCTCCAAAGCTCCGGTTGAAATGGAATGTGTTTATAGGTATTTTTGATTTCCTGCTTTGATGCGAACCGTGCCGTGCCGTGCTGCCCGTCGCCTACCGTGCGGGATTTGATGCCGTTTAAAGTATAATAATGCGCCAGCAGAGACAAGCCACCGATGACAGCGAACATTATGGCTGCGGCGCCAATCAGGATGTAAACTTGAGATTGCATAGAGATCCTCCTTATTCTTCTGACGACTTGAAATGTCAGAAGCGGAGGTGGTGCTATTGCCGGGCTTTACATGGACAGCTTCATTTCCTGATTCTGCTCCATCTTTTGCCGGTGTTTCTCCAGCAGGATGGTTCCCTTGAGACCGTGGGCGGCAATGTGTTCATAGCACTCTGCCAGTTTTTCCTTTTCGACGGCAGACACCACACGCTCATAGCTCCGCAGAGACATGATGTCGGACTCCAGTAAATCCAGCCGGGTTTTCAGATGCCCGCGGTTTTCATAGGTTCTGAACCCATTGTGGAGACTTGCCTGCACAGCGGAGAGATCCCGGCTGTGATCCATCTGCCGGTACTCCCTCACGGCACCAGCCATAGAGTGGAGGCACATCTCCCGAAGACAATCATCCGCCTCGGAAAAGCGTCCCCAATGCAGATGGGAACGGGTTTTTATGAGCAGGGCGGACAGGGTATCCGCAGAGCAGCCGGATTTCGCAGGCAATCCCGATTCCATAAGCTGCCGGCAGATATCATCCCGAAGAATATGCTGGGGATGTTCCTCAGCGGGAATGGCCGTCAATCCGTGTTTGGCCTTGATATCCTCATTCCAGTCCTTGTGCATGGAAAGCTCCCGCTCACATGAAATCTCTTTTGCCAACAGCAGGTCCTGGTATTTCTCCGACGCTTCGATTCCAGCCTCATCATGGTCCAGACACAGAACCACATGGGTTAGGTTTGGATACAGCTCCAGCATCTTCATCATGGCGTATTCTGATACACCGCAGAGAGCCACATAGCTGTGCTTCTTCCAGTCCTGGGGATGCAAGGTAATATAAGACAGCAGGTCGATGGGCGCCTCGAATACATAGAGGCGGTTGCTTGTGCCGATATGGTGGAAACTGTAGTTTGGATCGCAGCTATCCACGTTGCCTTTGAAGCCGGGTCCATCGGTATACAGTCCCCGCTTGTGGGCATGGCGCGGCACACCGTTTTCATCGAATCCTACAAATACGGCGTTATGGTATTCCTTCGTGCCGTCCTTGGACTTTTCGCAGCTCTCGTACAGGAGCTTTAATCTGGCAAAGTAACTGACCACTTCACGGTCGATGAGCCGGGTTTTTGTAAGGTAGGCATAGACACGGCGCATATCGCTGTGGGGAGCCGGAAGAGCGAAGGGCTTTTTCGGCTCCTGCTTCTTTTGTGAGGTGGGCCGATAGACCTCCCCCTGCTCACCACCCAGCAGCATGGTCACGGCTTCGGGAAAAGTGAGACCGTAAAAGTTTCGCACGAAGTCAATGGAATACCCGCCGCTCTCCGCGGAATGATCGTACCACTCGTTTCCCCGGACGGTGATGCTGCGGTCGGACGCCAACCTTTTATCCCGGCCGCTGGGAATCAGCTTCTCACCGCGACGCTGGAGGAAGTCCACAAGATCCACATTGTTGGCACGGTACTTCTGCTCATCTGTAAAATGCACATAGACACCCATAGATGCACCTCCTACCTGTGGCGATTGCCGATTCTATGAAAAAAGCCGCCCTTTTTACAGGACGGCAATGGTTCTGGAGCAATTTCCCCTTGATGGGCTGCTGCTTGATTTTATTTTTCTGTTTCTTCACAGTTATCCTCCAATCGTTATAGCGACATAGTCTGTTCGTGATCCCCCTGGGCATGACCGGCCGCACGCTTTTTCTCGTTCAGCTTGAGACGCCGTTTTCGGTCAATGTGAGGACCGGGTGGCTTCAGCGGCGGCGTATTGTCAGAAAAAATACGGCTCATGTGATGCAGGAGCCGTGTCCCCGCCAGCAGGACGGAGGGGTCTTTGAAGCTGTCCATATGGTCGAGGAAAAACTGAGCGTAGATGTTGCCCTGCGCTGCCGAGAGGGTAAACCAGCGGACAGCGGCATCCTTGTCCCTTGGAACGTCCTTGCCCATCAGATACAGCTTGCCGAGGGTGTACTGCGCATATTGATTTCCCTGTTCAGCGGCGGCAGTCAGAAATTGCAGGGCTGCCTGTATGTCTTTTGGCACATCCTCACCCATGAGGTAAATCTTGCCAAGCCGGTACTGTGCAAACTGGTTTCCCTGACCGGCAGACTGTTTCAGGTACGCCATGGCTTTCGGGATATCCTTGGGAACATCCTCCCCCTTGAAGTAGAGGATGCCGAGGGCGTATTCCGCAAACTGATTTTTTTTGTCGGCGGCAAAGGTAAGCCAGCGAACGGCGGACTCCACATCCTTCAGTACGCCCGTACCGCCAAGATACAGCTTGCCGAGCCGGTATGCGGCGAAGTCATTGTCTTGTTCTGCCGACAGGGTATAGAGTCGTATCGCCTCGGCGGTATTCTGCGCAACGTGCTGCCCCTTTTCATAGAGCTTTCCAAGAAAATATGCGGCATAGGGATTCTCTGCCTCCACCGCTTTTCTGAGATAGCCAAGGGCCTTTTCTACCTCTTGCTGCGGTGCATTTTCATCGGAGAGGATGAGCTTGGCAAGCTGGTAGCAGGCAAAGGGGTTTCCCACAGATGCCGCCTTTTCAAAGTATTCCTTTGCCCTGGCTTCATTCTTGTTAGTACCAACGCCGTTCAGAAGCATCCAGCCAAGACGGTACTGGAGCTTATCATCATGGCCCTTTTCCTCCAGAGAAACAAAGCCGAGAAAGGCTTCTTGAAAGCGGCGGTCAGCGTCCTGCTGATTTTTTTTACAGCCTATTCCATCCCGCAGCATTTTACCCAGCTCAAAACTGGCATAGGGAAAGCTCTGATCCGCCGAGCGGGTATAGAGGGCAAAGGCAGTTTCACGATCCTGTTCCACGCCCTTACCGTGGTAATACAAACCGCCAAGGGAATACTGAGCATACTTATACTTTGCATTCGCGGAGAGGGTGAGCCAATCGGCCGCCTGCAGATAGTCCTGCTCCGTGCCAAGCCCAACGGCAACCATTTTGCCGATTCGGTACTCAGTATACTTCCACGGCTTTTCTTCCTCGGCGGCATGGAAAACGGCGAGGGCTTTTTCATACCATTGGTACGCTTCTCCGGCATCCGCTTCGCAGCCAAGGCCATCGGCAGCCATTCGGCCAAGGTCATATAGAGCAAGCGGATTATCCGCCCCCGCTTCCGCGAGGAAGATTTCACGGGCTTTTTCAAAGTCCTGCGGGATTCTGGCATCCTCATCGCCGTACAGGTATTTCTTTGCCAGCGTGTAGTCCTCCGTCCACCATGAGTCAGAGGATTCCTTGCCGTCAGAGTTTTTTTCCCTTGTGGACCGCCCCTCATCATCTGCCGACTCCTGATCTTCTTCATCCTCCGTGTCGGCGGAGGGTATCTCCAGATCATTCTCCGGCTCCGGAAGAGCGGTTTCCACCGATGCCGGTTCCTCGAAGGTCATAGTCCCAAGGAGCAAGGTTTCCTGAATGACCATGTTACGGATGGACTTGAAATCATCACAGCGGGAAAGAGGCGGTGGCTCGGATGGCGTTTCGGTATAGATGGATTCGATCCTGCCCCTGGTTTCCCACCACAGGCGATAGGCTTCCGCGACACGACTATCCTGCGCCAGCTCATCCACGATTTCGTCCACGATATTTTTCAGCTCCGCCTTGAGGTATCCATACTGTTTTTTGCCGCCAACCGTTTGCAGACGCTCGGCAAGGTGTGTGATGAGTTGCTCTATGCGGTCACTCTGTAAAACGCCGCCTTTCATCTGACGGATTAACCCCCGCATGGACTCGGCAGCTCGTTCCTTCAGGTCATCCCGCCGCTGGGACTTTTCCCCGTAGAGCGGAATGAGCTCCTGCCGAAAAATATCATTTGCCAGTGAGGACTTCATCTTCTTGATGCCCTGCTTGGTGAGGTATCCTTCTTTGGGGTCGGTGCTGTAGCAGAGCATGTGGACATGGGGATGGTGGCTTTCATTATGAAAGGCAGCGTACCATTTCAGATGATCCGGATGGATTTTCAGATTCTCCGCAATCTCCAATGCCTTGGAGGAAAGCAGGGCCTTCCATGCAAGCGCATTGTCATACCCCAGCCGGGAGGCATCCTCACGCCGGAGAGAAATAATCGGCATCCACACATTTCCGGTATATGCGGACAGCTCATCCGCAACTTGATTTAAGACCAGTGGATCATCGCCGCTCGTGAACAAACCGTGGCTGTCAAATTTTTCGACGCGGGGACGATTGGCAATGTAGTCCAGATATTTTTCCCGGTCACCGATTTTATCCAGATGCTGTTCCAATGCGATGGTGATAAACTCCGAGGCGTTTTCCCGGTTTGGGTATGCGAGGTAATCCTCATACTCGAACAGCTCCTTGGTGTCGGGAAACTCCCGGAGGATTTCCTTGACGAGAGCCTGCTGTTTTTTCGTAGCGTGCCAAAGCTCACGGCCATTCTTTATTTTATCCACACCATCACGGGTGGCAATATACTTGACGAGGTTATTCAGATGGGCGGCAGTTTTTTCGCTGCCTCCCTTGAGGTAACCGTTTTTTATAACGATGCGGGCCATTATTCTTCATCATCCTGGCTGCTCTGGAAGTCCACCGCATCATCCAGACGGATTTTGCCCCTGGTCTTTTTCACTTCGGCAACGCATCGGCCGCGAAGCCGGTGCAATTCATCATCTGTGATATTGAGCGTGGTTGCCAGCAGATGCATCATCATGCTGATCTCCACCGACAGACGAAAGAGGTTAGCCGCCACCCGGTTTTCGGTTTTCTGCAAGGTTCCCTCAACGGAGGAGAGCAGGGCTTTGGAGAGGTAGGATGTGATGTCCTCCGATCCAAGGTAACCCATATAAAAGCCGAGTGCCTTTTCTATGAACTCGCTTCGGCTCTTGCAGTTGTCCTTTTCCAGCCAGCCGTCCATCCGGTCCATCGTTTCGGGATACATCCAGACAGCGGTTCTTTCCTTGTTATTTTTCATCGGCAAATCCTCCTTAAGTGTGACGTCTACCCCAAAGGTGACGGTTAGAAAGTCTGTGGTTCTCTGCATTTTTTCTATTTTCGACCACCCCGGTTGTGACAAACCCTCAATCCGACCACCTCATGGGGAAGTGCGAAAAACGCCCAGCACTGCTGGGCGAAGTGAGCGGCGGGCGGTCGCTTGCGACCACCCGCCTTTCTCCTGCTCTTTTTTCGACCGAGGGGACCTGCCGGATTCGGGAGCCGGTGCGCCTTTCCAAACGCCCGGCACAAAGCCTTTACGTTGCCGTTTGGGGCGGGATGGGTTATGGATGCCACATCCGTCCTGAAAACGGCACACGGGGGCGAACAGGGGGCAACGCTGGGGGATACGTGCAGTGGGCGGTATGCTACTTCATCTCCATGCCAGAATGACCTTGGATAGGCTCGGATTGGCAAAGTTCTGTTTCTCTGAGGCTGAAAGAGGAAAGCGAATAGAATTCCCGGTCAAACTCACCCAAGCCGTGCCGTTTCAGAAATTCATCATTGCTGGCATTGATGCCGAGATCCTCTTTGCCGTATGCGTCAGTACAGGCGTATATTTCCTCTATGCTGCCGTCCTCCATGCGGAGAAACATTCCGGCCTTAATCTCATTGCTGTGCTTATCAAAATACTGCATCATTGCTCCTCCTGCCTCGGCTCTGCTGTCTGCCTGATTTTTTCTTTCTGCTTTTTGGGTGAAGCCTCCGCCGGAGCTTCACCCTCTATGCCCTCGTCAATGTATTCCCGGACGGAAGACGGAACATATTTTTCATAGAGCTTCTGCAGGGAATCACAAAGCTCTTTCGTGAGATCCGCGTCCTTCTTTTCCATGTAGCGTTTTACCGCACGGAGCTTTTCGCCGTCCATTTGTATGGTAATGCTTTCTTTTTTCATAATGGGAGCCCTCCTAATACTCAAATCCGATAAAGGTGAAGCCGGGTTCAAGCTCCGGCTCCTGCCCGGTGAATTCTGGAATGTCAGCAAAGAGCTGGCTGTATTCCGCGATCTTGCTCTTGCGGAGCGAGGTAAAGTTGCCGTCATGGGCGGTGTCGCAGACAAAAAACGGGCCGCAGATAATGTCCGCACCCAGCCTTCTGTTGGGTAGCATTCCGTTTATCTTGCCTTCCTCATTGCAGACGGCAACGCAGCCGTTTGGAAAGCCGATGCATTCAATCAGCCCTCCAACCTCCGCCTGCAGGCTGGCAAGGTCATTTGGGATTTCCTTGACTTGGGGCGCCTGCCCCGGCTCAATTTTGAGTACCTTAATCCTGTTTTCACGCATAAAATCATTCCTTCTTTCTCTTTTTACGGCAGATAATTTCTCGGATTCTGCTTCACGCCATTCACCCGCACCTCGAAGTGCAGATGGTTTCCGGTGCTGCGCCCGGTGGAGCCCACCTTGGCAACGGTTTCCCAGGCTTTCACCGTCTGCCCCTCACGGACAAGAATCCCCGAGCAGTGACCATATAAAGTCACCAGCCCGCCGCCGTGGTCAATGGTCAGGTAATAGCCGTAGCCGGTGCTACCATAGACCACGGTTTTCACCGTTCCCGCCTTGGCCGCACGGATGGAGGTGCCCTTTGCGGCGCCGAGATCGATACCGGAATGCCCTGCCTGTTGCCCGGTGATGGGGTCCGTCCTGCCGCCGAATTCGGAGGTCACCATGGACCGCCAGCTCTTTCCCAACGGAGAAACCAAGCCGGAGGCCGAGCTTTTCGGCGCTTCGGCGTAGGGTCTTGCGTACAGAACCTGCTTGCCGGAATCAAACAAATCTCGGTAGACGACCTGTCCTTTCGAGGAGGATGCGTCTACCACCTTGCCGTCTCCGGCGTAGATGCCGACGTGGGTAATGTTCATGAAGCGGCCGTTGGGCTTGTGGCTCCAGAACACCAAATCGCCGGAGGCAAGGCTGGATTTTGGTATGGTCAGCCCGTTGTCCACGCAGTATTTTCCCTGCGCCGCAGCCGTGCCGGGGAGATTTACGCCCAGCTTTTTATACACCCACTGCACAAGATAGCTGCAGTCGGTGTAGCTGCCCTGTCCGCGCAGCTCCTGTGAATACGGGTCGCCAAGGCGGGAAAGCCCCAGCCGGACAGCCTCCGTGCCCGTTTCTCCGACAGGCAAATCGGAATAAAAGCCGTCCATCTGATCCGGCGTCCAGTCCTGCCACGAATCGGAACCGTCTCCCTCCATGGGTGCGCCGGTGCCGTACCGGGCGCGGTAATAAATTTCGTTGGCGTTGGCCTGATCCTCATAGGTGATGGCTCTGCCAAGCAGTGCGCGGATGTTGTTGTAGACGGTGGGCAGCGAAGCAATGGGAACGGCTACGGTGTAGGTTTCTTCCGAGGTGGTGCCGTCGCCGTTGTCCACGGTACGGGTGCGTTCCTCGTAGGTCACAAAGCAGTCCACATATTTTCGATGCTCCAGCCGGGAGGGGGACTCCGCGCCGAAGAACAGAGAATAAAAAATTGCCTTGACCCGGTAATCGTCAAGGCTGTCGCCGCCCTCCATTTCCGCGTTCACATCGTTGATGGCATTGTCTATGAGGGTAAAGCTCTGGCGCATATCCCCGATGTATTCCCGGTACTCCGCAGGCATACTCGCCGGAATGACACCGCCATGGAAGCACAGCTCCACGGCGATGTTGTTGTGGCCCGTGGTGCCGGAGAGCAAGGAACAGACCAGCACGACGACTAAAATCAGCGGGGACAGGACGGCGGCGATTATCCAGCCGATGATCTTTCGGGTGCGCTCATCCGAGAGCGCGGCAGCGGCGGCTTTGGCAACCGCTGTGATGGTTGCGGGATCTGCCATGCCGTCACCACCATTTCATTTCACCAAAGCCGAACAGGTTTTGCTGTTCCGGCTCCGGCTCACTCTCCATGAGCTGCTCGGTATAGTCCACCGCCTGCTCCAGAACAGCGGGATCAAACCCCGCGGTTTTGTAGCCCTCACGGATGGTGTTGTAGTAATAGTCCGATGGGTACCCCAAGCGATGCCCCGGCGTCATGACATAGACCATGGCGGACACCATTTGTCCGTCCAGCGGCAGCTCCATCATTTCCTTGTCATAGAACCGGGGAAAGCCCTCGTAAACATCCAGCGCCGCCTCGTCCTTAGGCGTGATTTTCCATAGCAGAACAGGGACGGAGGAGCCCTCGCAGGGTTCGATGGTAGCAACGGCTCCGCTTCGGCCGCCCCGGAACACAAGAGCATAATTCTTGATTTCGGATGCCCCCACCACCTTGGCGGATGGGCAGCGATGCGCCATCTGCGGCAGATTGAGATTGCTGCCGTAGGCGATATACAGTTTATTTTTCATATGATCTCCCTTCTACATGGACATAGTAAAAGCGGGGGACTGATCGTCCTCCGCTTCCATAATGGGTTCTGGCACCGCTTCTTCCGGCGGGGTCTGCGCCTGGGAGCGCTCCGCCTCCCGCTTTTGCCGCAGCCGTTCTTTTTGTCTTTGGGCTTGTGCCGGGTCTTTCCACGCAATACAGCCCTCCAGATGATCCAGCAGATGCTTACGGGCGGTTTTGAACTCATCCCCGATCATGCCGAGACGTAAAAGCCAGACACGAAAGGTGTATTTTTCATTGCTGGATTGGGTTTTGGTAGGGCTTGCCGACCGCTGGTTGAGCGCCTGCGCGGTCATGGCAAGGCAGAACTGGATGTATGCCTTGATTTTCCCGGCGTGCAGCTCTCCGTTGAACGCCCGGAACTCCACCGTGCCCTTCTGGAACACACTGTGCAGATTCAGGCAGTGGTAGCGGCTGTCGTGATAATGCTCCCGGCTGCCGTCCCTGCCGTTGTACCAGAGGCTTTTCAGCCGGTCGAGGGTGGCGGGCTTCTGCCGGTTGAGCCGCTCTAAAAAAGCGGGGTCAATCTTTCGGCAGTAGTGGCTTTCCCGCCCCCGCGAAACCTTCAGCGCCTTGTAGATCATATCCTCCTTGGCCGCCATGATGTTGACCAGATTGCGGAGATGCGGCGCGTCAAAGGGCGCGGCGTTGATGTGAATATGGATGCCGCAGGAGGAATTCACAAACGCCCCGGCCTCCCGGAGCTTACGGATCAGCTCCTGCACTGTTTCAATATCCTTATACTGACAGATGGGGCTAACCAGCTCCACGCTGTAGTTCCGGTCGGCGCTGACCTTTCTGCGCCCTTCCTTCCGCTGGCAGTCCAGACTGCCGTCGCTCATGACCTTCCATTTGCGGCCGGTGGTATCCCTTGCAAAATAGGCGTCATAGAAGCTGCCCTCATATTCTTTTGTGGTGCCGAAATATTCGGCAATCACCTCGGCGGCGCGGCTTCTGGTAAGCCCGGTCATTTCAATTTCGATTCCAAAATCCTGACCCTGTAGTTCCATTTCACCACCGCCTTACCACATCCTGTGCTGCAGGGTCAGGTCTTTTTCCTGAGCCAGCCCCGCCAGCTCCGCCGCGGAATTGATGAATCCGCACAGCCGCTCCCTGCGCCATGTATCAATGAGATACCGTCCGCATTCCTCGTTGAGCGCATTGATTTTCAATACCGTATCCCGCACACACTCTGAAACGGCGGCGGGATCGCCCTGCGCTTCCATCAGATCGTCAATATAATCATCCAGAATCCGGCCCATGAGAGATACATCCTCCGGGGTATAGTGGTAGCTCCCGGCGTAGGGATCGGGGTATTCCTTGCCGTCCATGCAGCTGCGGAGCTGCTCCAAAATGGCGGGGCGCTCGTCGCAGTCCGCTTTCTGGTACTTCTCCATAAACGCTAAAAGATCCGCCTCCCGGTTGGGGGTGTAGCGGATAAAGGACAGCATATCTTCGAGGAGTCCCGATTTGTTTTCTTTCTGCTGTTGCAGTCTGTTCATGATTTTTTCTCCCTTCTTCATTATCTGCCGCCCGCCGTTCCGAACAATTTCTCCTTATACGCCGGAGCGTGGACCGCAAGGTTGTACCGCTCAATGCCGCATTTGTAAAGGCACACGCCCCGCTGGGGAAAGCGGATGAGGTTATATTCGGATTCCTCCAGCTGGAGGGAGTCGATATAGAACCGCTTGTCAATATTGCCTGCGTTAAACAGAAACGCATGAGACGGAATGGAAAACAGGGGCTTTGTCAGCTCCCGGATATGCTCAATGTTGAAGTCCTCCAAGTTCTGCGACGAAAGGATGACCGCCGATTCCTTCTTACGCACACGCTTCATGAAATTGCGGATATATTCAATAGCCGTCAGGTTGGTGAGGAACAGGTACAGCTCGTCAATGGCGGCGGCGGTGTTGCCCTCGGTCAGCAGCTTGTCGCTCATAAAGGACAGCACGTTAAACAGCAGGGCGTTCTTCACGTTCCGGCTGGCCTGCAAGAGTCCCTTGACGCCGAACACAATGAAGCGGTCGGAGGTCACGTTGGTGTGACCGTTGAAGAACTGACTCTCCGCGCCCATGCACATGGAGTGGAGCCCCAGCAGGATTTCCTGCAAAAGCTCCGGCGGGTAGAGCTGATATTTGGTCTTGTCATAGCCCTTGTACTCGGCTTCAATCAGGGCATACAGGTCGGACAAAATGGGATAGTCCGTGGTGCCAAGGCTCCTGAAATCGGTGCGGTCGCTGATGCCGAATTGTTCGTACAGCTTGCCCAGCATGATTTCAATGGCGTCAATGTGGCGGTCTGAAAAATCTTTGTAGCATCGGAAGAAATCCTTGAGAAAGCTGATGTGCTGACTGAGCTTGGTGGACTGGCGGAATGCCTGGGGCGCGTCGGTATCCTCCGGGCTGCCGCCCTCGTCCCATGTTTTCGGCTCCAGCGGATTAATCCGGTACCGGCCCGACATAAGGTCAATGAAACAGCCGCCGAGGTTTTCTGCCAGCTCCACATATTCGTGCTCGGGGTCCAGGCACAGAACGGACTTGCCTGATTCGAGGATATTGCAGAGAATGAGCTTGAGAAGATAGCTCTTGCCCTGACCGGAGTTCCCCAAAATCAGCACATTGGCATTTGTTTTGTCATCGTCGCGTTTGTCAAAATCCGCGATGATATTCGAGCCGAATTTGTCCCTGCCGAGGTAAAATCCATGAGGATCGGTCTTGCCGCTGTAGTTGAAGGGATAAAGGTTTGCCACGGAGCTTGCGGGCAGCACCCGTTCAAACTGGCTGGCGAACACATTCCATCCGGCGGGGCCTACGGCGAGAAAGCCCTCCCGCTGGCGCAGCATGAGCCGATCCACATTGAGCTTACTGCGCACCAGCTCGGTGAGGACGTCGGTCTGGAGGAGCTTCAGCGCATCGGAGTCGTGAGCGGTCAGCTCAAGAAACACAGCGCAGTGCAGGAGCGGCTCCCGGTTGCGGTGCATGGAGGACACCAGCGTGACAACATCCTGCAAATTGCTCTCGGCGGTGACCGTCTGCTGGAGGTCGTTGGTGCTGCTTTTATCCATGCGGTTTTTGTTGGCGGCGTTGTGGATGATTTTCTTTTCCTCGGCCGCCGTTACCTGTCTGGTGTAGATGCGCAGGGTCACGCCGTCCTTTTCTCCAAGGTGGCGTAGGATGGCCTGTTCCTCTGTGGTGGTGGGGTATTCCCGCAGCACCCACACACAGCGGTAGGTGTTGCCGCAGAGGAAGTGATCAGTATTGAATTTGATGATGCCCGGTGCGATCATGTCAAGGAAATCCTTGATTTTTACATCTTCCTGTGGCGGAGATTGAGGACTTCTTTTTCTTGCCATCGGCATTTCTTCCTTTCTGATTTTGATTTTGATTTTGAATATAGGAAAAGCCGCCACATTAGTGACGGCTTGAAGTAAAATGGTTCACTTTGATAAAGATGTGAGGTATAATTATTTTCTAAACCCTGTATTCAATTAAGGAGAAAATATATGATTGATAATTTTCAGATGACCTTTCATCACATAGGCAAACCTGTTCCGTTAGAAAACATTAAAGATAATAAGGATACGAAGTACAGTCCTCTGTTCGACATGTACTCGTTGGATATGAAAAATGATTTGTCCCTTCCAATAGAGTTACATGCTTTCGGTGAAAATTCCTCACTTGATGTTAGAATCCAAAAAGAACCTCACGTTGCTTTTAAGGTGAATGATATTGAGTCTGCCTTGGATGGGAAAGAAATCGTCATGCCGCTTTATCAGCCTTTTGCCGGGTATCGCTGCGCCATGGTTATCATTAACAAGCAGCTGATCGAGTTAATCGAAACGACATTATCTGAAAGTGAAATTTGGGGAGACGGAATATTTAAGGACAGTATTCTTTATCCCAAAGGGAAACACGTTTTAGATGAATCTGCGGAAAAGTGATTTGCGGAAAGCCGGGGGTGCATACTTCCGGCTTTCCGTTTATCTGTTCACTCATTCAAAATAACCCAGCGTTCCCCATCGTAATCCTCATACACCTCGGTCGTGACATTCTGCTCATAATAGACACCCAGCAGACGCTTGATGTCCGATTCACCCGCCTTGCGCACCGTGAAGCCCTGATCCTTGAGGCTCTTTTCGATGCGGGAAAGGTATGGCTGAACATCGCTTTCTTTTTCATTCCGAAGCCGTATAATGATTAAAAATTCCCGCGCCGTTGCCATCTGCACCTGCATATGGTCAAGGGCTGTCTGATCCTGTGCCAGCAGCTTTCGGATGACGGGGTTCTGCTCGGCGTCCATTCTGGCTTTCAGGTAGCTTTTGTTGTCCTCAAAATTTTCCCGGCTGTTCAGGCACAGCATTTCAATATCCGAGATGCCTTTCAGCACATTCATAAGGGCATAAATCCTTGCTCCGATGCTGGAATTGGACAGGACACTGATATTGGTAGGCTTGATCATAAAAAATACCAGCTCGCCGTGGGGAGTCACAAGGCTGTGGCCGGTGATGCCCTCGATGTCCATGAGCTGGCGGGTGGAGGCTTTTTCTCTGGCCTCCTGCTTCTTTTTCCGGTTCATATTCACGCCCTCCATTCATAGGTCTGCTGCTTTCCAAAAAAGAAAGCGGCGGCGTAGCGGATAAAATCAAGGATGCTCACATCCTCGAAGCGGATGGATAAAAAGGCATAGACCGCCGTCACGACAATGGGTGGCAGCCAGCCGAGCCGTGAGAGTGCGAACACTGAAATCAGGCAGCCGATGCCGATGATTCCGATGTCACGCAGCTCCCACAGCCACAGGGTTGCCTTGGATTTTAGGTTGTCGGGGTAGATGTACATGGGGGTGATTCCTCCTGTTCCTCATCAATTTTTCGCAAAAAATAGGCGATACCGCGGAGGACAAAGTCCACACAGGGTATCGCCACACTATTTCCAAGAGCCTTATATCTGGCGCTGTCCGATGCGCCGGGAATCAGAGTCCAGCCATCGGGAAAGCCTTGAAGCCGTTCGCATTCCAGTGGGGTGAGCCTGCGGATGAGGTTGCGCCTTTCGACAATGCATTTATTCTGACTGACATACTGGCTGCCGATGCCTTTCTCATCCCCCCGGCACAACGCACCTACCACCTCTTGGTATGGCTCACACACTGCGTGCCGATCAGAGGTCGTAATGGTGTAGCTGATGTCCGACTGACAGCCGAGGCCGTTCCCGCCGTTTTCCGGTTCCCTGTCGATGGTATTGCCCGCAATGCAGATGGTTTCCTGCATTGCGGGATTCCCCACCAGCGGAACATTGTTGCCCCCGGTTCCCATACGGGCGGACATGGTGGGCGCCACAGCATGCGGGCCGGTATAGCGGCTGTCGATGCCGTGATTTTCAAACAACACCGGCTGATTATTTCCGCTCATCCCGGCACTGGCTGTAATGGTGGGGCAGATGCCCTCGCCAATTTCAGCGCCGCCCTGTTGGGTTGCCATGACCAGCGGCTGATTGTTCCCGCCCTGCCCGAAGCCTGCGGATACCGTTTGCGATACCGCCACCGGCCCGGTAAAGCGGGAATCCTGTGCGTGGTTGTCAAACACCAGCGGCTGGTGTCCATGCTCCTGTGCGCGAAGGGTGCCGGTGATATCCTCGGTGCAGTGCATCTGGCTGCCGCCCTGATCGTTGAGACACAGCACCGATGGCGCTGTGCCTGTTTTAATGGTAGGGGAACACTCCGCCTGATAGCCGATTCCTCTGGCATCGGCACTGGCGCTGCCGCAGAAGCCTGCGGTTAGCACACAGGGGTAGCCTTGTCCGGCCTGTCCACCGCCGCCGGTTAGCGAGGTGTGCGTTTCAGGTGTCAAAAAACAATCCCCGTCCCCTTTGCTGACAACGCCTGCCGCAAACAGAAGCCCCGCCGGGTTCCTGCCCCCGCCACCGTCCGCACCGGCAAGGGTCGGCGCCACACCCTCCGGTGCGAACACACGGCTTTGCTGGGTGTCCCAGCTGTTCATGCAATTGGGCTGAGATACCAGCGGAGGATGCCCTCCCATACCGGCGCGCAGTGTGGACGCCACATCCTCGGTGACATCCATCCGTTCGCCGCCCTGATCGTTCAAGCACAACAGCGGATGTGCCACAAAGGTCTGCTGCTTCATCCCTGGCTGCGCACCCAAGGAACCAGCTACATCATGGAGATCCCGCACTTCATCACGCTGATTCGCGGCAAAGGCTATCGCTGTTTTTTCTTCTGTCTGGATATATCCGTGCCCGCCGCCTTCGCCGCCATAGAGGGCGGGCCATGTTCCGGTTTCTTCAAAAATGCGGCGGCTCTGCACATCCCATGGGGTCAGGCAAGTCCCGCCTGTATCATCAAGGCATCCTTCAGCTGGAGCGGCAGTTCCTTTCCTCTGGCCTCCGCTCTGCGCAATATCCCCAAACAAGCTGTCTTGCTTAAATAGTATTTCTGGTGCGGTCGTGCCTCCAAAATCTGCGACAAGGAAGATGCGACGGCGGCGCTGGGCGACTCCCCAGAATTGAGCGTCCATGACACGCCAAGCCAGGCTGAATTCATCTCCCAAAAGGACAGCCCCAGCAGATTCCCAGCGCCCGGACTCAGGTCGAGGCACATCACAGGCACTGTACTTAATGCGGACGATCTCTTCAATGACCGCCCTGAAATCCTCCCCCTCTGCCGAGCTGAAAGCTCCGGGGACATTCTCCCAAACGAGGTATCGAGGTCGAACAAGGTAAGCTGGTACGTTTCGTTGCTCATCACCTTTTCTCATCTCCTTTGTAATTCTGGTTTGCTCCATAAACAGCCCGGAACGCTCACCCGCCAAGCCCCGGCGCTGGCCAGCGACCGATAAATCTTGGCAGGGTGAGCCGCCGCAAATGACGTCCACAGGCGGCAGTTTCGATCCGTCCAGCTTTGTGATATCCCCGACATGGAGCATTTCGGGGAATCGGATTTTGGTCACTTCAATGGGAAAGGCTTCAATTTCACTGGCCCATACGGGAGTGATACCGTTGCGGATAGCCGCCAATGGAAAACCTCCGATCCCATCGAAGAGGCTCCCCATCGTCATCATCAGGCCATCCTCATCGCCTGCTGGGGAGCTTCGGCCGGTTCGGTGCCTTTGGCTCTGCCGACAGCAAAGCCGTTTTCCTGTTCCATCACCCGGCGAACCGGGATTCCGATTCTGACCGCTTCCTCGATTTCAAGGTGCATTCCGAAGGAAATACGGTCGCCATAGCACCACAGCTCGTCGCAGCGGGGCAGCATGGCAAGCCCCATATCCAGACCCGCCTGGCGCTCCTGCGGCTTGGAATCATCAAGGAGCTGCGGGTATAACAGATGGGGCGCAAAAAAAGCGTGCCCCTCGCTCATCACATGGCGGCACGCTTTCCTGGCAAATTCGGTATTCTGTTCGATGTCCCCGGCGTAGGGGGACGCCACATAGATTAGTTTCATAGGCTTTTTCCTTTCTGTGCTATTTTGGCGCAACCGCCTGCACGATGGTGCGGGTGGTGTTGACGGCCGCCTGTGCGGTATACACGGCGCTCATCACATTGGCCTTTGTGCTGGTGTCCAGCCCGAATGCTCCGGCAATTCGCGGCACTTCTCCGGCGGCCAGCATCAGACCAAGCCCCAGCAGGGCATGGGTTCGCAAGACCATAAGCCCTGCGGCGAGGATGGTTGCCTGTAAAAACGTGGTCAGGCACAGGCCGATAATCTGCTTGCACCACTGGGTAAAGCCGTCGATGTAGCCGCGAGGGACGGAGAACATATACAGGCTGCCCACGGCGATTTGGATCAGCAGGATGCCTCCGCGCTTCAGGTTGGCAAAGAACACCTTAATGACCGCGTAGCCCATCATGATAATCATAAAGAGCAGCAAGATCGGGCTTGTAATGACAGACAGACCTCCGAACACACCGGAGCCCATGGCGCCGCCGATATCCGGTGAGCTGCCAAGCTCGGAAATGATATTCCCGGCAAGGTCGCCGAAGCTGGTACCGTAGCCGGTGATGCCCGCCGTGAGGCTGCTCTGGAGATTGACCGAGAGCTTGAACAGCTCCACCGGCACGATGGTAAAAAGGGACACCGCCATAAAGCCCTTGATGGCGTTTAAGGCGGTGTCCTTCACGCTGCCCCGCCCGTGCTGGTATTCGATGCCGGTTTCAAACGCCGACACCACCAGCCCGGTTCCGTACAGCGCCCAAGCCAGATAGGAAAAAAACAGGACGATGGACTGTACCCAGCTCATCTCAAACAGCTCCACGCCCATGTTTCCCATCTGCGCAAAGAAGTCGGCCAGAAAGCCGACCACCTGTCCGTAGAGCCATTCGATGATCTGATCCATGACGGTTCCAAGGACGAAGTCCCAGATAAACATTGGATTCTCACCCCTTTCTGTGGAAATAAAAAAGGCACACCATAGCAATGCCTGCGGTGTGCCAACATATCTGTCTGAACAAATTTCGGGCAGGGCGCAAAGATTTAGAAGACTTCAAAAACGACTTGACAATCTGCTCGTTCAGAGCTTCAATACCACACAACGGTGGCCACCGAAATTAGGAAAAGGAGGTCAATTGCGTGGCAGACTACAAAAAAATGTATGATTCGCTGTTTAACGATGTGACAGATGCCATTTCGCTGCTTCAGCGTGCGCAGCAAAAGACGGAGGAGCTTTTCATCTCCGGCAATGACGGCGTTATTGTGGAGCTCAAAAGAGATTCCGAGCCTGACGGCAGCGATAAATAGCGAAATTCGTTTACAAACAGCAAGGAGAGCGGTTCTGCCGCTCTCCTTGTTTTGCTGCCACAAACGCCTTTTGGGGGAAATAAAAAAGCGCACCATGGGTTCATTCACAGTGCGCCTTGGAGCATAATTCCGATTGGTTTTTCAGCTCGCTCATCCTGACGGGGTCTATATAGTGGGTGGCATAGGCTTTTTCAATGTCCTCGCCGCCGCTTTTGGAAAACCGGAGCTTCTTTGCGTGAGGGCGGTTTTTCAGTCCCCACTGCTTATAAAAGGTCCACGAAGCCTTGAGATTGTTTTTCGCGGCATAGCTTCGGATTTCCCGCATGATAAGGGACAGTTTGGAGAGGTTCACTTTGCAGACACGCTCCAAATAATCCACCTTGCCGAAGCGCCACTGCTCATAATCCTCTTTGGATAGGATGTCTAAATCCATCAGCACCTGCACGGGGACAGCTATGCCGCTCTTTTGCAGCTGCTGATACATGGAGTTATGGATTTTCCCTTTCATATCATTGCTGTTCACCGCATCACCTCCTGCGCATTACAGCATTTTCTGCTGGGTTTGCCCACCGGGAGCCTGCGTCCTTTCAAGCCCCTCATCCAACTGGAGCAGGGTTTGATTCAAGGCTGCCATGCTTTCGGATAACCGTACCGGTGAAAGAATATCCCGCTGCGAAAACACATAAATCTTCTGCATTTTTGAAAAGGCCGCCGCCAGCTCGTCATCTGTGCCAACCGCATCAAACAGTGTGAATTCGGAAAACGGCTTTTCCGACAGATCACTTCCGATCCGCTCCCTTTCTTCTTTCCGCTTATAGGCGAGCATGGCTGTGAGCTCTTCCGGCGCTGAGAGCAGGGTGCGGATTCTTTCCTGTTCCATCATGATGGAAAGATCATAAAGGTGCTTTGCGGTATCAAACAGCATCCGCCGCTGGTAATAAAACTCCGCAGCCAGTATTTTATCCGCGAAGATCCGTTCCAGTTTGATGGTCTGCACAGAAAAGGGCTTTACGCCATAAGCCGATTCGAGAATTTGCCGCTGCTCACCGGTTGCCTCCGAATAAAGCAGCGGTGAAACTTCAAGGGCTTCCACCGGTTCACTGATGGTGAAGGAGGTTGCTTCCACTTTGACATAGCCAAAACGCTGCAGTGAGTCAGCGGAATCCACCGCAGTCACAGGTACATATTCATATACGCTGGTGATGCTGCCCCTCTGATTGCTTTCTCTGGCTTTATCGGTTGTCCTTGAAAGAGTATGATAGCCGTTTGCCGATGTTTCCAGCCGCTTTTTTCCCTGACTTTTTGAACAGTCTTGAACCGCAACCGTCAGATCAATATCTTCCGAAAAGCGTTTCATGCGGCCGATGGATTTATACAGGGCGGTTCCGCCTTTGAAGTATGCGGGAAGGAAATTCTGCTTTTCGGACAGTTCCCATAACAGCAGCGTCAGATAATAATCCTTTTCGACAATGTCACTTCGGATGCCTGTTCTGCGGCTGACGTCCGAGAGCAGGGCTTCAAATGCGTCTTTATCCTGATGTAAGTTCATCGTTCACCTCCATGAGTAAGTCAATAAGGGGCAGGATCACCTTTGCCGGGTAATGTTTACGTGCGGTAAACAGCAGGGCAAGACCGTCAAGCTCCTGTTGCTTTGCGTAGCCTGCCAGCAGCAGCTCCGGCCTCTGTGCATCTATGTGCGCATCGGCAAGCGCCATTGTCAAATCGATGAACTGGAGATATTTCCAGTTGTCCTCCGTTACCGGCACAGCAGGCTTCTTGAGTTTAATATGGCAATCCTTCGGCAGCTTTGCACCATAGCGGTTTGTGGTGATTTCCATGTCGCGGGGAATCAAGGTAGTCAGTCCCAGCTTATTCATCAGGAATGCGCCCGATTCGTATCCGATTTTTACACCGCCTTGCTCCGTCAGGGTTTTCTTCATCACCTGTTCCGTGCTGGGCGTAACCCTCCCGAACACGGTCTGCTTCACCTGGCAATAGATACCTTTTTGCAGCCTTTCGATTTCGCCCTTGTCCGCCATCCGCTTCAGCTTCACATTGGTCAGGGCCTTGGCCTGCTCATAGGGCAAGTCAAAGGTTCCCGCCAGCTGTGCCGCTATATTTTCTGTTTGGATGGCTGCTTCGTAGGGAATATTTTTAACGGTTTCTGCAATGTGTTCTCCATATCCAATCTGCTCCAAGTGTTTCACCTCCCGGTCGAGTGATATTATATGGCTTGTTTTCATTTGTTATATTTGCCACTATAATATCACTTTATGCACCGGAAGTCAATCTGTCCCTGCTTACATACCAAGTATCGTCCAGTCAATACTTGCATAAGGACAGTGGAAATTTGCGGCAACATATGGTACGATAACTTTTAACAAGTATTTGAATTGCTAATTATTTATAATCTGTACAGTAATTAAAGGCATCCGTAAACTCCTGCTGCAGCCAAATTACGGAGATTATCGGCAAGCACTTTATCTCATATGTGCAACTTATATCAGGTAATTGTCTGTGAGAATTGATATACTGGAGAAAGGAGTGAAGCAAATGTCTGTTCAAACAATAGAAACAATGGCAAAGTGGGTAGAAAATAACATAACAGAAAGCCCAAGCCTGCAAGATATGTCATCATATGTTGGTTATTCACCGTATTACTGCTCTACAAAGTTTCGGGAGCACATGGGTATGACATATAAACAATTTCTTGCCCAATGTAAATTAAAAGCTGCTGCTAATGATCTTTGCATAACCAATGACAGAATAACCGATATTGCTTTTCGATATGGGTACTCGTCATCTGAAGCGTTTGCAAGAGCTTTTTCACAAGCGTTTCAATGCTCGCCACGCCAATATCGGAAAACTTCCGGTGTTTCTCTTAGCTCACCTTAGTCTATAGGGCGTATTGCTCCCTCCGAATTTGTAAATGCGAGGAGATAAAATGTCTGACAAGTTTGGAAGAAATGATCTCTGCTGGTGTGGCAGCGGTCGAAAATATAAGAAATGTCATGGCCCTATTGATGAGCAAATTGAAATCTACCGCTTAAAGGGATATGAAGTGCCTTATCGAAAATTGCTTAAAACAAAACAACAGATTGAAGGTATTCGGGAAAGCGGCAAACGAAACATCGCTTTACTGGATTTCATTGCAAATTATGCGGTTGATGGAATCACCACGGAAGAGCTTGACCGGCTTATCTTCGAAAAAACCAAGGAACTGGGAGGCGTTCCAGCAACACTCAATTTTGACGGATACCCTAAGAGCGTGTGTATCTCAATTAATGATGTTGTATGTCATGGTATCCCCTCTGATCGTATATTCCTGCGAAACGGCGATATTGTAAATATTGATGTGTCTACAATTTATAACGGATTTTTTTCAGATTCTTCACGCATGTTTTGCATTGGTGCTGTTTCCGCTGAGAAACAAAAACTGGTTGATGTTGCGAAAGAGTGTGTGGAGCTGGGCATTGAACAGGTAAAACCGTGGGGATTTCTTGGTGATGTTGGGCAAGCTGTTCAAGACCATGCAAGGGAAAATGGATATTCTGTCGTTCGAGAAATCGGAGGCCACGGTATTGGTCTACAATTTCATGAAGATCCTTGGGTCGGTTATGTGACAAAGCAAGGAACAGGAATGCTCTTAGTCCCAGGACTTGTTTTTACTGTAGAGCCTATGATAAATATGGGAAAATCCAATATAGTAACAGATAAATGCGATAATTGGACTATTCGCACTGCTGATGGGAAGCCTTCTGCGCAATGGGAAAAACAGGTGTTAGTAACCGAAACTGGTTATGAGGTGTTGGCATATTAATGAACAGTTAGGAATAACCAGAATTTCTTATTATGAGCATAATGAAAACCTAAATGAGCAGACCCAGCTCCTTGCAGAACTGGACCTACTCATTATTACTACATGCCAAGAATAGTCCAGAGTATCCTTGCATAAGGGTGGTGAACGGACTTTTTTCATAGTATCTGTGTCCTTTCCATTGTTCATATTTGTTTGATTGAAAGTTCCGATTTACTATGGTAAACTCACTTTATATATCTACCGTGTAAAACTTTTGTGAAACGGTAGCATGGGAAATTAACGCTCGGTGAGCAAGTTTATATAATGTGCGAGGTGGTGCAATAAATGTTTAATGAAATTTGTATCTATGAGGCAAAGATTGAAAAGCAAGAGGAAATTGAGCAACTTATGAAAGAGGTTGCCGCCTTTTATATGGAGCAGGATGGTGTTATTGAAGTTAGATATATCAAACGCACCCACCGCCAAACAGATTTTAATGCCGTTAAAGAAGGGGCATTGCCTGTTCGCCTCACACGCAATGTAGGCAAAGTCACTTATGTTTTACATTGGACTGTTAGAGATGAAGAAACTCACGCAAGGGTGTCAAAGTTAGGGTTAGAGCATTTTTACAAGCGGTGGAACAGATGCTTAACCACTATGCCAAAAATTATTTTGGGTGAAAACATTGTGTAAGGGTATGAGCACACCCTCTGTTAGTGTTTAACTTCACCTACACAATAAAATCTGACTTATCACGAAATTGAGCCGTTGCATCTAACTTGACGCGACGGCTCTTGCTTTGTCTACATGCCAAGAATAGTCCAGAGTATTCTTGCATAAAGACAGTGAACGTATTTTTTCTTTCATAGTAACTGTGTCCTTACTATTGTTCATATTTGTTTGATTGAAAGATCCGCTTTACTATGGTAAACTTACTTTATATATCTATCGTGCAAAACTTTTGTGAAACGGTAGCACGAGAAATTAACGCTCAGTAAGCAAATTTATATTAGCTTTGAGGTGATATTGTGCATAACATTCAAGACTTGGTTTATGGGTTATCGAATAATGATGATAAAAAGGCTTATGAATGTTTAAAGCAACTGAAAAGTGAAAGCAGTCAGTCCGATGCCGTGTACCCTTTTTTTGACATATTTGCAGATATGCTCGATGATGAAAATTCTTATGTCAGAACAAGAGGCATTGTTTTGATTGCTGTTAATGCACAATGGGATAGCGACTATAAAATAGATGAAATTATCGATAAATATCTAAAGCATATTACAGACGATAAGCCGATTACTGCACGGCAATGCATTAAGGTGCTACCTGTTATAGCAAAATACAAGCCAGATTTAAGGCAGGATATATTGAATGCACTGCATCGTGCTAATCCGACAAGATACAAGGAAAGTATGCAATCGCTGGTAGTAAAAGATATTCAAAAATGCTTAAACGATATTGAAAAGCTATAACCAAGCAAAATGAGCATTCACTTGATATGAGGCCTTTGCTTCCTACTAAAGCTAAATTCGATTACTAATGAACAAGGTGTGACCCTGCCATATATGGCTTGGTCGCACCTTGTTCATTTCCACCGTCATAATCCGAGTATAGTCCAGATATAGGTCGGTGCCGTCAGAGTGAACACCAAACAGGCAAACAAAATCGCTGGCGCGGCCCACTCAAATTGTCCGTGCTTTCGATAGTCGAAGTACGCCGTCCCCAATTTTGCGAAGAAAAACACCGCCAGAATCAGGTCGATTGCCGGGAATACCACCTTGTTGACCACGGTTTTAATCTGCCCAGAGGCGTCGTTCCACGTTCCCTCAATTGCCCCGGCCACATCGCCGTTTGCCGCAAACGCGGTTGTGCAAAACAGCAGGCTTATCATCAGGACAAGCGAGAGCGCCAGCACTATTTTTTTGTATTTTTTCATAAAGACCACCTTTCCGAAATGAGGAACAAGGCCGCAGAGTTCACCCCCTGCGGCCTTGTTCTTTTTCTGCTTTTATAGCTGCATGGTCATGTCCATGCCGGGAGCCTGTTCCTCCATAAGAGGGGCAACCGCAAGCACCTGGGGGTTCCGGTAAAACTTCAGGTCGCCCCGGAACCCTTTTTTCAGCGCACTGAATTCCTCCGCTTGTGCAAGGAGCTCAGCGGAACATCCGGGCGGCAGCTCCTGATTCCAGCGCACCCAATCGCCGTTCTGATAGCGCGGTTCCAGCTGAAGGATGACATAGTCCTCCGGTACAAAAGCAGGGTATTTTCGCAGCTGCCCCTGGGTGTCCACGTAAGGATGCCCCTCCTTCATGACGGTCATTTCCATAAGCCGCAGGGTATCCGCAAGAGAGGTGCAGAACCAGCATTCCCGATCTCCGAACCGCCGGATGCGGCCATCCTGCAGGATTGCATCCAGCCGCTCTTTTTTCGTGTAGTGGTACAGGCTGCCCTTTGGAGCCTCAATCCGTTCATATGCCATCTTCGTCCCTCCCTTACGGCTTGAGGGGACCGGCATGCCAATCCTGCCACAGATTGCCCTTTATGGTCAGGCTGTCGGTCAGATTGGCGGACAGCATTCCATCCGGCGTCCACGCATCTATGAGCCATGTATTGACGGTATAGGCGCCGTCCGGCATCCAGATCGGGCTGAAATGGGTGCGATTTTTGTAGGTGGAATACGGATTTTTCTGAAACTCAAACCGCCCTGTACCCATCCGCTCCAAGAGCCGCCAATAGGTTTCGTAGCCGAATTCGGGGAAATAGCTGACCGCATTCTGCGGCTGGGTTACCGCCGAGCTTTGGTTGGAGCTGATGCTCCCGGTAACAGTCTGGTTGATGCCGTATCCTGACTTCATTACCGTTCCGCTGGCAGTGGGGTTCTTGCTGTCGCATTGGATGCTCATGTCAGCGGTCAGGCTGGCGCTGTAGCGATCCAAGTCAAATTCGTACCAGCCGTGATCACACCAATATCCGTCCTCGTCGTCTCCATGCCACACCCAATATTCCTGCCACCACGGACGCCAGACACTCCAGCTTGCCGTGCTTTTCACCGCCCTGCTTGGGACAGAAGCACGGGAGAAGCTGTCGTTGCGGTCATCCGCTACGGGATTGGGCGGCGTGTTCTTATCAAGGTCAACAATTTTCACGTTGAGGGTCGTTTTTGCCGTGCTGCCGGGGCCCGATACCGTCACTGCAATGGTCATGTTCTGCTCAGTATCCGGGGTTTTCCATTTCACCCACGCAAGCTGGCTGTCGCCGTCGGGGTAGTAAACATTGCCCACACTGTAGGTCTGTCCGCCGATATTGAAGCTGACGCGGGTGGGGCTGTCGGGGTCGGACTGGCCGCCGCTGACCCGCACCGCCGTGATGACGTTGGTGTTGACCCGGTACTCGTAATCGTAGGCTTCAATCTGCGGTTCCTCCGGTGTTTTCTCAAAGCGGACAATGCCAAGCCCAAGGCTGGACTTGATATCCGCATTGGTGGCGGCGCTGGTCTTACTGCCGCCCCATGCGGGATAGCCGAGGTCGCTTACCTCCAAAAACATGGCGAGAGGCAGATTCTTGTGGGTGAGAGATACCATGCGCCGCCTTAACAGGCCGCTGGTCTGCTCATCATAGAGCGCTGCTTCGGTAGCGGTCGTAGCAAACATATTTCCTTCAAATTTGTAGTACGCCAGCGGCTCCAAAAGAATTTTATACTTACCGCCGATGAGAACGTCATAATTCATGCCTGTAATTTCTGCGATACGCTTAACCACATATTCGGAACAGAAGTATTTCTTTATGGCCTCAATGTTGTTGCTGCCGTTGGTGCTGATGATACGGGGCATAGTCTGTCCGGGATTTTTATAGATATATCCACCTTTTACCGGGTTTAGAGAAACACCGTTATTGTATTGCAGTTTGCTAACCTTTCCAAAGTGGTATATTCCTGCCGAGGGAGCCTTATTGGTAAAATCAAAAGGTGTGGTGACCACCGCATGGTCGCTTGCACGCACCACCGTCACACGCACACCTTCATTGCCGGGACTCCATGAATTGGTGCTGGTTCCCTGACCCATACCGCCACCACCGCCGTCAATGTTTCCGCTACCGCCTGTGTCGGCAAAAGCAGTCATCGGGCAGAGCAGACAAAAAATGAGGAACAGCGGCAAGACTCTTAAAAGTAAGTTTTTCATCCTAACCTCCTGTTTCTGCAAATAAAAAGGCACGGTATCTTTCAACCGTGCCATGGGGTATATTCCTATTTAGTCCATGATACCAACCTGCTTGTTGATATCACCGTCTCCGTCAACAACTTCTCCATGATTAGCACCGCCATCCGGCACATTATCAAAGCCGGGAATGCTGTTTCCGCCACTGCTGGGTTTAGAGGATGATTCCTGCTTCGGTGTTTCCTTGGGTTGTTCCACCTTGTCATGTTCGACAGCCGCGGGAGGCTCGGTGACCTTTTCGCCGTTGGGCTTCTGCGTAGGGTCTTGAAGCTGTTCCTCGGTATATTCGGGCTTGCTCACATCGCCCTGAATGGTCTGCTCGGTGCCGCTGGAAACCGCACCGTTGTCGGTGCTCACCGGCTGCGTGGTATCGGGCGGGGTGACCACTACCTCTTTTTCTTTCTCTGTGCTGTCCGGCTCGGACGGGTCTACCGTCACATCGCTTACCTCAGAGCTTTGGGACGGGAGGGGCGCATCCACCGGCTTGGGTGTCTGGAACCGCTGCCCGATCAGCACCACCAGCACAGCGCAGAGGGCGAGTCCACCGGCGACGGCCAGCCACTTTTTCATTTTGGGGTTCATATTTTTCATAAGAGCATCCTCCTATTTACCATATTTTGATAAGTCTCTTGTTAAGTCACACCCTACCACGAAGTTTTCAAAAAGTCTATCTATATTATAGAAAACTTTTTTATAACAGTCAAAACCTTGGTGTGTATCCAGCGCTGGTCTTGACCTTGATGGTCATGGGCGGCAGCAGCTGTCCGCCAAAGGATACGGGAACCTCCAGCAGGATGGTGCTGTCCGCCTCAAAGCGGGCGGAGGCTTGTTCACCCGATGCAAATGGCGCGTTTCGGATGTCCACATCCAGATTCCAGACTTTAAACTCCAGCTTGCCGTTCGGGGTGCGCTTTTCATGATAGCCGCTGCTATAGGAAAGTCCAAGGATGTCGTCCAGCCGGTCATAAATATCGCCGTAATCGAGGCTTTCCTCGAAATCTCCGGCATAGGGCTGATACGCGCCCGAATAGCCCTCCCGCACACCGTGGTACACGTCATCGTAATTCTCCACCACCATGGAAATGACAGCTGCCTGCACTGCATCCCGAACACCCTGCGCTATGATCATCAGCCGGAAATATTCAGAAATGCCGGTGAAGATGATGACCAGCGACAGGGTGATTGCGATGATCAACGGAAAGCCCGCGCCGCCTTTTCCCCGTAGGATTTGCTTGATTTTATCCGTCATTTCCAGTAGACCTCGCTCTTTCCCGCCGCGTCCGCCCGCAGCGTAATGGGGAACGAGCCGAAGCCGCCAAACAGTCCGATGTTGGTCTGGTAGGTGACCGTTACCGTGACTTCCTCGTTCAGCTGGATTCTGCCGGTTTCAGACCACTCTACGCTGGGAGAAAGCCCGGTCTTTTCCCGTAGAAGCTGCTCACGGCGGCTGGTTTCGCCGCCCACCTGTCCGGCAATTTCCGCCTCCCGGATGAGCTCTGTGGCAAAGGTGTCCAGCTGCTGCTTTTGGATATAGACGGGGAACACCTTCACGGCAAGGGCAATGACCAGCATGGCGCACAGTACCAGCACCGCCACATCAAGATAGCCCTCGCCGCGCTTGTTTCTCAGAAGTTTTCTCAGCACATGGTCACCCCCTGCTCAAAGGGTCCCTGCTCCAGCCTTGGTTCCGGGTTGTGGTCACTTAAGATACGCCACGCACCCTTGCTGAAATCAGCGGTGCAGATTTCCTGCTCCAGCAGTTCCTCTGCGGGAACATCTCTGGCAAACTCAGAGCTGCCGGGATTCCCTTTCACGCTTTGTCCCGCCAGCAGAAGCTGTGCGGTTTCCGGTGTGAGGTATACATATCCGCCGGGCGTCATCAGATCAAACGATGCGTTCGGATGCGCTTCAATAAATTCCCGCAGGGTGATTTTCACTTCCTCTGCGGAAACAGGCGTATAGTCCGGGTCAAGAGTATACTCTGCTTCCGATTCTCCCTTGTCCCACAGCGTCCAGAGCGCATGGGTGAGCTCCTCGCTGAAATCAACGTTCTGTTCGGATATCCACTGATCCGTTACTACCTCCAGCGGGTTTTCGAAGCGGAGCAGATACTCCATATATTCGGCGGAATAGCTGCCTTCGGCCAGCTCTTTATACACAAACTGCGCAGCGGCAATTTCACTTGCCAGCTCCACCAGCTCGGAGGCCGGTTTTTGCCGCCACTCCTTTTGATACCGCGCCATTCCGTTGTCCAGCTTTTTGCGCAGAAGCGTCATCATTTCCTGTTCCGTCATTTAGTTCGCACCTCCCTTAGAACATCCCGGAAAGGGATGTGATGATTTCATAGACAATAACCGCCATATAGGTCATGAGAAAGCACATGAGCATGGCAAAGGAAAACACCCGGATTTTCGGCGGGATCTTCATGGCCTGCGCTTTCAGCCGCTGAAGCTCCAGCTGCTTCATGTCGTGGGCCAGCATCTGAAAATACATCCCGCCGTCGTCCCCGCGCAGTACGCCGATCAGCCCTCTGGTAATATCCGAGAGCATGGGCGAATTGAACCTCGCCTCAAAGCGGGTCAACGCCGCCTCGTAGCTGGAGGAGCGCATATCCGCCGTGAGGATGTCAAGCTCCGCGGCGAAGTCCTCGCCTGCGTTTTTCTTGAAATTCTCCAGCATGGACAGCACGTCACGGCTGGCCTTCAGCTCCTGGGTGATGGTAGCCACAAAGCGCGGCAGCTCCTGTTCGATTTTCCCCCGCTTGGCGGAAAGCGCCTCATCCGCCTTACGGATTTCCTTGAAATAGACCAGTATGGCAGTAAACAGTACAATGGGTGCCAGCAGCGGCAGAACAATCAGGCAGGGAATGATACACAGCCCGATAGCCGCCGCCTTGACAATAGCCGTTGCCGTGAACAGCTCCGGCGAGTCGGAAAGCCCTGCCGCCGACAGCACATTTGCCATCCGGGTTTTCTTGTATGCATCCATGCGGAGATACCGGGAGAGCCCGACGGCGGCGTTTCGCAGCAGGGCATCGGTGGTTTTGGGCTTTGACTTGGCCTGCTTTCCTGCCGACAGCATCGCCTTTTGGGTGGCGAGAGTGGGCAGATGCAGCAGATCGGCGGCAAGGAAAAAGAGTCCTGTCGATAGGAGGACTCCGAATAAAAACAGATAGATTGTCATGGGCTCCTCCTTATCTTCGATATTCAATGGGCTGGGTGAGCTTGATCACAAACGCCGTGGAAATGAAAATCACGGCGGCGCAGATGGTCAGCACCACCTGTCCCAGCGGGGTGTGCATCAGGGTGTGATACCAGTCCTGATTCAAGAAATACAAGAGCGGGATATTCCCGATGACGAGAATCACCATAACGATGAATTCCTTTCTCGGCTCAAACACCATGTTTTCCAGCTCACCGTTGACCACCCGCATATCACTGAGCTTACTGACGATGGGCGTCAAAGTGGTTTTCAGGCTGCGGTCATGCTGGCAGGCAATGAGAGCATCGCACCACTCATGGAACACTGCGTTGTCAATTCTCGTTTTCACATCATGGAGTGCCGCCGTCACATCGGGGTCCACCAGCCGGACGCGGGACACAAAGCTCTGAAATACCGACAGCACCGGCGGGTTCAGGTACGGGAGGTTTTCCTCCACCGCCGTCAGAATATCCTCGTTTCGAAGATAGGCCGTGGTGATAATGGAAAGCGCCGTTTCCAGCTCCGCCGCAATGTCCTTTTTGAAGTGGCTGGCCGTGAGCTTCACCCACCAGAACGGCAGGAGCATACAGCCTGCCGCCATGACAGGAACCAAAAAAAAGTTTGAGAGCATGACAGCTACCGACGCACCCACGGCAAAGAACAGCAGGGACAATGCGCAGAGCATGGGAAAGCGCGCCGACCGGCCGGTGACCTTGAGGATAGACTGCACCTCGGCAATTTCCCGGCGCAGATAGGACTTCTTTTTCCTGTGGGTGGTTTCATTGATTTCATCCCGGAGGGCTTTGGGCTGATCGGTCAGCCTGCCGAAAATGGCGGTTGTAAATGCCATAGGGGTCAGCCCAAGCAAAATGAAAGAGCCTGCGATCATGCCGATGCAGGCGATTAAAAGTACCGTCGTCATGCGGTTTGCGCCTCCTTTCTCCGCAAACTCTCAATGACCGCCTGCGGCATGCCGTTTTCCAGCAGCCGCTTGGCAAGGCTGTCCGAGAGGGTGTTGACCTGCGCATGGTGCCCCTCAATAATGAATTTTCCGTCCTCCATGCGGTTTTCGGTAATGACATACTGAAACAGCGGACGGAAACGCCTTGTGCCGTCGGGCAGGATTTCGCACTCCTGAATCTCCATCATGCGGCGCTGCTTGTTTTCCAGCTGCTTGCAGAACACCACAATGGGATAGGCTTCGGTGACATAGTCCATGAGGGTCGCATCGGACATATCCACGGCGCGCTTACACAGAGACACCATGCGGCGATAGGTGGCCTCGCAGGAATTGGAGTGGATGGTGGTCAGCACCGCCACGCCGGTTCGGGCGGCCTCCTGCGCGGCATTTGCTTCTGCACCGCGCATCTCGCCCACCACAATGATGTCCGGGTTAAAACGGAGGGCATAATCTAAAAGGTTGGTCTGGTCGATGCGCTGGCGGTCGTTATCGCTGTCACGGGTCAAGGTGTGGATGACCGAATTGACCACTTTCCCATCCTTTTCCCGCACCAGAGCCAATTCACGGGAGCCGTTCTCGATGGTATAGATGCGCTTGTTATCCGGTACGGTGGTCAGTACCCAGCCTGCCACGGTGGTTTTGCCGGAGCTGGTGGCTCCCGCTACGCAGACCGAAATCCCGTAGCGGATGCAAAGGGATAAAAAGTCCAGCATTGGGTCTGTCGCCGTACCGCTTCGGACAAAATCCTCTTTTTTCATACTCTGAGGGTTGACGATACGAATGGAAGCCGCCACGCCCACATCCTCGTCCACAATGGGGCTTTTGAGGACGGCAATTCGGATGTTTTTGCTGAGATGCCCCAGCACGATGGGACTGGCGTTATCCAGCACCATGCCGCTGATGTGCAGCATCCTGCGAATCACATTGACAGCATGCTGGGGGCTTTCAAAGCGTTCCTCCAGCTTGACGGTGCGGCCATCCGAATACTGCACCTCAATATCCCGCCACGAATTGATGTCGATTTCCTCAATTCCTGTGCCGAAGATGTATTTGGTCAGAAACCCAAACTCTGCCATTTCGGTGTAGAGGGCGTCCGCCAGCCTGCCGCCGCTCATGCCGTTGACTGACACCCGGTGATCCTGCAGGAATTTCTGGATATACCGCTTCATCTGCACCTTGGCGTCCTCGCCGCCTGCGGTAAGGAGGGTGCTGTAATGCTCGGAAATGTACGCCTGCACCTCGGCAAGCACCGAGGAGAAATCCTTTCCCTCCGTTTCCGGGGTAAAGAACAGACCATGCGCACGCAGCGTGCGGTTGTCACACAACGGCGCGGCTTCCTGCTCATCCGGCGGATTCAAAACATCCACATCGGAACCGAACTGCAAGTTTGCAAACCTCTCAGCCGTGGGTTCGGAGGTATTCCCGACTTCGGTGATCAGCTCTGGTTCTGTGGATAACGGATGACTGCCGTTTTTTTCTGTGCGTGCCGCCTTATTCTGAAATGCCGGTGCGCTTCGTTTTTTGCCCAACTTCATATGCCGAACACCTCCTTTGCGATTTTTTCGATTTCTTTTTTAAACGGGCGGCTGTCCTTCAGGGACAAATCCGCCAGTAGATTCCCGGCAAGGTACTGTTCCTCCAGCTCCGGCGAGTGGGTCAGGGTAAAGGCTACGGAGCCCAGCGCCTGTCCGATCTGCTCCCCGGCCTGCCGGGGTTTTACGTTCCCGGCAACCTTGTAC
This sequence comes from Dehalobacterium formicoaceticum, assembly GCF_002224645.1. Classification (NCBI taxonomy): domain Bacteria; kingdom Bacillati; phylum Bacillota; class Clostridia; order Eubacteriales; family Peptococcaceae; genus Dehalobacterium; species Dehalobacterium formicoaceticum. The sequence continues at coordinate 171,938 of NZ_CP022121.1, forward strand.
TGCTTCTCCGCATCCCACTTGGAATCCCGGAGCAATGGGAGCTGGCTGGAGAGATAGCTCACGGATTTCAGATCGGCGTTCGCAAGGCGCAGAACACTGTCGGCCTCCATGAGCGCCACGGCGGAGAGAATGTCATTGGCGATATAGCTGCCGCAGTCCGCCACCACGAAAGGGGCGATTTTTCGCAGATTATCCAGAAGTTCTTGTGCCTGAGTCTGCTCATAAGGCGGGTAGGTGTACTCGTTCTCACCCTTTTTCATGCCGAGGATGGTGAGGTGTTTGTGCTTTTTCAGCGTCACCAGATTGTGCTTGATGAGCGGCTCCGTCACATGGGCGGCGGCTAGAATACTGCCCAGCGAATGCTCACCCTCCAGCTCCGAGGGCGGGCAGATGCAGGGCAGCATGGGCGCGGTCATATCGCAGAGCAGCAGCACCACGTTTTTCTTCTGGTCAGCAAGATGCTTTGCAATCTTTACGGCAGTGACGGTCTTGCCGCTGCCGGGGGAACCCCAAACCGCAAGGATGCCGTCCTGCGGCTCCTGCTGCGGCGAGGCATCCTCCTTTGGGGCTTGGCGGGTGAAGATGCCCTTTTTCTTGAAATTCAGCATCATTCCACCCCGCTTTCCGCAGTTGCTTCGGATGCAGTGCTTTCCTCCGGTTCCTGAGATTCGGAAGTGCTGTCCTGCACCGGCTCCACGGGATACAGCGCCGCAACGACCTTGTCCTGTGCCTCGATAAATTTGGCGGTGTTGGCAGGCGTGCCGCGGTAAACGAGGGACAGGTGGAGTTTGCCGTCAGACTCCAGCTCCGCCAGCGTCTTGCTCTGCTCCGGGGACACCAGCAGGGTCACCGTGGAGGGCAGCTCCTTTTCGTCCCCGGTTTCTGTTTCCGTCTGCGCTCCGGTGTTGGCGTCATAGCCGCTGCCTGCGGTGACGGCGATAACCTCCACATATTTCAGCTCGGCGGGGATCACGGTGGAGCCCTGCTTTTTGTAATCCGGGGCAATCACCGACACGATATCGCCGCTCTGGAGCTTGCCGGACAGTCCGTTTGCAAAGCTCTTGATGGTCACCGACATGGCCTGCTTGGTACCGTCCAGACTGTAAAGATAGGTATTTTCTGCAGCGGGAGTATCAGACAGCTTGGTGTTTAAGATATAGTCCCCGACGGAAAGATCGGCGGTGGCATATTTGCCCACGACAGTTTCACTCTGGCGAAGAACATTGTCGGGCAGACCAAAGCCGCCCACCTCCACGGTCTGCACCATCTCTCTGGTGACTTCCTCGCCTGCCTTGATTTCCTTTACGACACGGACAATTTCGGTTTTCTGACTAACGGACTGGTTAAACAGCGGCGTCACGCCGAAGCAGATGAGCAGGGACAAAAGGATGCAGATCACGCCGACCACCGTGCGGTTTTTGAAAAGGCTCATAGATTTTTCCTCCTTGATTTCATGGTGATTTTAGAAGCTGGAGCTGTATCTGCGGTGTTTCACTGCTTTCACAGCCTTGGGGATCAGGGTGGCGGCTGCCAGCGCAACGGCGGCAATACCGGCAACAATGAGGGTCTTTTTTCTGCTGATATGGATTTTTTTCATAGGATGTTTCCTCCAATTCTTAGAATGGTTATGGCAAGAAAGCCGAGGGACAAAAACGGCGCCATAGGCAGAGATGCCTGTGACGCCTTCCGCGGCTCCAGCTTGCGGAGCCGTCTGATCAGTTGGTTGATGAGATAAAAAAAGAGGGATGCCGTCAGGCCGAGCAGCAGCCCGGCCGTGCATCCCACAAAGCCCAGCACCATGCCTGCGGCGGCGGTGAGCTTGATATCCCCGCCGCCGATGCCCTCCGGCTTATATAAAGCAACAAGAAACATAGGCAGTGCCGCAAAGATACCCCAAAACCTGACGGGGCTGAAATCCATCAGCCCCGTCAGTGCAATCAGGAGGCAGATGCTGTCCGGGATAATCCGCTTGCGGAGATCCCATACAGAAGCCGCCAGCAGCAGACAGAAAAAAAGCACCGCCTGAAAGGTGCTATCAGCCTGCATAGTTGAACATTTCCTTAATGCGCTGCACAAGGGTAGGCAGCACCGTTTCCCCGAACAGAGCATACAGCCCCGCAAGGAGCAGAGCGCCCAAGACCACGGCAATCAGGATTTTGATGGCGGTGTCAATGTAGCCGTCCCCGCGGCTACCGGAAAGGATGCGGCGGGTTCTGGCGGCGGTCATGACCGCCTTGCATTTCAGCTTACAAATGAGATGCTTCATGGATGTTCCCCCTTATTCAAAATGGTACGTCACCGAGTAGGTGATGTTGGATTTGTTGTACATGCACGAGTGATTGGTGTAATAATAGAACTCCAGCTGCGTATACACGCCAGCACCGAGGGTGCGGGTAAAGGTGATGCCGTTGGAGGTGGTGCCGTAGTCCAGCTGATCCCACTGCCCGGTCAGCCTGTTGTAGCCGCGCACTCTGCCGAAATCCGAGCCGCTGTGCCCGCTGACAGGCGGTACCGTAAAGGTATATTCCGTGATGGTGGCGCCCTCGATGCCGTTTTCCATGATCACGGAATCGGGGCCGGTGAGCGTCATGCCACCGCCGCCGTTGGAGTCCGCCACAAAGAACACGATGGCGGCCCAGGGGGATTCAGCCCCTGCGGAATCCACGGCTTTGACACGGACCACATTCTTTCCACGGGGATAGGTCTGTGTTTCGGAACTTCTGCCCTCCCAAATCAGGGTGACGGAATCGCCGTCCGGGTCGGAGCTGGCGGCCGTGATGGTGACCGGCGTTCCCGGCGCTACGCTGTTGCCGTTCGGGGTTCGGGTAATCACCGGCGCTGTCGGCGCGGAATTTGCCACGGTAAAGGTCTTGGATACCCACTGCGAGTACAGTCCCGTTGCATCCTTGGCGCGAACCTTTACGGTATGCGTGCCGGGCGCATAGTAACCGTCCGCCGCTTTGTTATCCCATTCCAGCGTGGTGGCGTCGCCGTCCGCATCAGCGGCTGTGGCGCTTATATTGACAAGGAATTTGCCGTTATTCGCTGTGCGGGTGGGGGATGCAGTCAAGGTAACAGTAGGCGCAGAGCTGGTGATGGTAAAGGTCTTTTCTGTCCATGGGGAATATGCTCCGGCGATATCCTTTGCGCGGACATGGATGGTGTGGGTTCCCGGCGCATAGTAGCTGTCCGCTGCCTTGTTATCCCACTCCAGCGTGGTGGCGTCGCCATCCGCATCGGTAGCTGTCGCACTGATATTGACAAGAAATTTGCCGTCCTTCACCGTGCGGGTCGGCTCGGCGGTCAGGGTTACGGTGGGCACGGCATTGGTCACGGTAAAGGTCTTTTCTGTCCATGAGGAATACGCCCCGGCGATATCCTTTGCCCGGACACGGATGGTGTGGGTTCCCGGCGCATAATAGCTGTCCGCCGCAGTATCCGCATACTCCAAGGTTACCGCATCCCCATCGGGGTCTGTGGCACTGGCGGTAATGTTCACAAGAAACTTGCCGTCCTTGGCGGTGCGGGTGGGAACGGCCTCTACCACGGGGGCATTCGGCGCGATGTTGGTGACCGTGATGTGTTCCGAATAGATGGTGACTCGTCCTTCGCTGTCGGTCACGGAGGCAGTCAGGGTAAATGTGCCGGTATCACGGATGGCGATTTTCCCGCCGTCATTGCCGAGGGTTCCCTGATACTGTGCGGGATTGCCGTCCTTTTGCAGTGCCCAAGCTACGGCATAGCTGCCGAGGTGCTGCACATCCTTTGCGGCAACCTCAAACTCCGTGCCGTAGTGAACAGTCTGTGGCATGGTAAATGCGTACTGCACCACCGGCAGGATGCGAATGCTCTCGCTGTGGGAATAGCTGCGCTTCAAATAATCGGTCATGGTGGCGGTGAGAACATACTCGCCATTATCCTTGAAGGTGATTTTGCCGCCCTGTGCGTTGAGCCCGCCACTGAACGCCTCGGAGAGCGGAAGGCTCTTGCCGTCCTTTGTCACAGACCACTCCACCGGCAGAACCTGATTGTTGCCGTGGGTTCTAAGGTTGAGGGCGGTGTCGGTGTAGGCAAATTCGGGGAGTTCAAAGCCGAGGGTCAGCACCGGCATAACCTCGCACTTTTCCTTACTTTCGTACAGAAATACACGGCCGGTTTCATCGGTAACTCTGGCTGTCAGCTCATAGACACCGGCTCGTTTGAAACGAATTGTGCCGCCGTCGTTTGTAAGTGTTCCGTCCACATAGGTCGGCCAGTCCTGAAACCCGTAGGTGTTGTCCACCAGCCATTCGATTGTCAGACCGTCCAGATCGGCTGTTTCGGTTTTGACCGTAATATCCGTATCGGTGTGGACATATTCAGGCAGACTGTAGCGGACGGCAGGCACGGGATACACCTTGAAGCCCTGCTCATAGCGGTAGGTTCTGCCGCCGTCGTCGGTGAATTCCGCTTTCAGAACATAGCTGCCCTTGGTGCGGACCTTCAGCTCACCGCCGCTGTTGCCCAGCGTACCCTCGGCTGCATCGGTGAGGGATACTTCCTTGCCATCACGGAGCAGCGTCCATTTTGCCGTATGGCTGCCGATTTCCCCGAACACTGCCTCTACCATCACGGTGTTGTCGGTGTGGAAGATTTCCGGCAGATAAAAGCCCGCGGAGCCTACCGGGTAGACGGTAATATTGGCGGTACCGGTAAACACTCGGCCGGTGGCGTCGGTGACAGAGGCAGTCAGGGCATACACGCCTTTTTCCTTAAAACGGATGCTGCCGTCAGAGAGCGTCCCCTCAATAAAGGCGTCGGTTTCGGCAGGCTCGCCGTTGCGGGTCAGGGTGTAGATTACTGTAAGGCCGTCCGCTTCTTTTGTTTCTGTCTGTAGAGTGATGGTTTTGTCCGTATGAGAAACGGCCGGGAGGGTGAGCTTGACCTCCGCCACCGGGTAGACGGTGATGTTATCCTGTGCGGTGATAACCTTACCCAGCTCATCTGTAATAGAGGCTGTCAGCGTATAACTGCCCTTTTCCTTGAACAGCACCGTGCCGCCGGTAGCGGTCAGCTCTCCGGAGAGGGCCGTTTCCATATCCACAGCCGTGCCGTCCTTTTCAAGGGACCACACCACCGCATTGGAACCGAGATTTTCGGTCGTCAGCTCCACCGCTACGGATTTGTCGGTATGGGTGGTTTCCGGCAGCGTGAACGCCGCCGTCACCACTGGGTAGATGCTGATGGTCTGCTCATGGGTCACCGTGACGCCCCGGCTGTTTTTTGCCGTGGCAATCAGGGTAATACTGCCGGTCTGTGTGAATTTCACTTTGCCGCCGTTTTTATCAAGGGTACCGTCTGTCAGCCCGGAAAGCTCCACGGGCAGGCCGTTTTTCAGGGCGGACCATGTCACACCGCTCACAGAACGGCTTTCCGGCTTGATCTCAATTTCATCGGCGGTATAGGCAGTTTTCGGCAAGGTGAAGCTGAACTGCGGGGCGGGAACATAAGAGCTGCCGCCACCGGAACCGCCGCTGGAGCTGCCTCCGCCAGAGGGCTTATCCTCCGGCTTGGCAGGAGTCGTCGGCTTGGGCGGTTCTTCCTTCTTGATCTGCTCTTTGGCCTTTTCTGTATCCACCAGCATTTCAAAGGCTTCGGCGCGGGTGGCCTCGCCGTCCGGTTTGACCGTACCGTCCGGGTAGCCGTCTACAATGCCGTATTCCTTGCCGGTGCAGATACTGGATTTATCCGCCTCGGAGAGTGTGCCGTCATCGGAAAAGCCGGTGACGCAGGGGCAGGAGGCGTCATGTTCCCCCTTACCGATGGCCCGCACCAGCATACGGATCATTTCCATACGGGAAATGGGCTGATCCGGTTGAAATTCTATGCCGAAATCGTCCTTTTGGATGATTCCAGCGATGATGAGCGCTTCAATATCCTGCTCCGACCAGTGTCCGGCAATGTCGGTGAAGCGAATGGTAACCTCGCTTTCCTCCGGTTCCGGCAGCTCCATGGTTCTGGAAACCAGCGCGGCAAATTCCCCTCTGGTGATGATGTCATCCGGGTGCGCCAGCCCGTCTGGATAACCGCTGATGACGCCTTTTTCCGTGAGAATCTGAATGGCTTCCTCCGCCCAATGCCCCTTGGCATCCTCAAAATACCGGTTTACCGCATAAGCGCTGCCTGCCAGCAGGGAAAGCACAAGGCAAACGGCGAGGACGAGACCCAGCGGCTTTTTCATTTTCTTCTTCATAGGCACCTCCTATATTCCGCCCATGACAGGCTGGCCTTGCTCCTGCTGGGCGGGGGATTCCTGTTTCTGCGCGGCGGTCTGTCCCTGAGTCAGCGCCTGCTGGTAAGCGCCGAGGACAGCCTTGTCGAATTCCGCTTTGGCCTCTTTGGTGCAGGGAAAGCAGATATCCTTGTACTCGCCGTTTCCGGCTCTGTAGCTTGGCATGGAGATAAACAGCCCCTTGGAGCCCTCCATGATTTTGATGCCCCGCACGGCGAAATCGCCGTAGACATTGACCGAGGCGGTGGCCTTGCAGTTGCCCTCCGGACGGATGGAGTGGATTTTCACATCGTACTTGGGGGCGGATGGTGTCGTATTGTTAGGCATGATCTTTCCTCCTTCTCAAAATGTCCGGCATCTTTAACCGGCGTAATTGAACATCTCTTTAATGCGCTGCACAAGGGTTGGCAGCACCGTTTCCCCGAACAGGGCATACAGCCCCGCAAGGAGCAAAGCGCCCAAAACAACGGCAATCAGAATTTTGATCGCGGTGTCAATGTAGCCCTCCCCGGCGTTCCCCGTGAGGATGGAGCGACTTTTGGCAGCTGCCGTGCCGATTTTTTTCTTAAGCTTGCAAAATAGGTTCTTCATTTTTTTCCTCCGTTCTAATGATGAGGGCATGAAAAAAGACAGCCGACGGCTGCCTACATACGCATACCCATGGTTTGGGTTTGCTCCGGTTCCCCGAAGCTGATTTTCTGAAATCCAAAGCGGTCGCAGTAGTGAAATTCGCTGCCCTCTGCGTCATACAGCTCCACCACATCGGACATGGACAGGGAGTGTCCGTCATAACCGGGCGGATGATTCACATTGCATCTTGTGTAGATGGCTTCGAGATCGTTGGTATCCAGCTGGCCGTCATAGGCAACGCGGTAATGCTCCGGGGACGGCTCCCCGAACTGCCGCACCGTTTCCTCATAGGAGATAAACTTCATATACACGTCCGTATCCGGCTTCAATTGCCAGATGCGGACATTTTTGAGCGGAGCGGCGGCTTCAGCCATGCCGCCCATCCGTTCCCCCGCGGCAAGGCGCTCCATCACGCCGTCCGTCCACTGCGGGGTCAGGCTGCGGCTTTTGAGCCATGTGGTCAGCTCGTCGTTTCGGAAGATGCTGTCCACCACCGCCTTTTCTTTTTCTGTATATCCGGCCGGGTTTCCGTAGTAGGAAATGAGGCCGTTTTTCAGGGTGATTCCCGGCATATGCTCACCTCCCGGATCGTGTGTTGGGAATCCAAGACCGATTATTTGCCGTAGACGATTTCCTCCAGCATAATCAGCTCATCCAGCTCCGCGAGGCACACGCCGCTTTGGGCCAGCACCGTAAGAATACCTGCCGGCACATCGGTAATGTCCTGCTGGACATCCGCCTCTACCACCGTGATTTCGCCGCTGTCCTCGTCCGTATAGGCTTCCAGCTTGGCGTCCGCGGGGATGCCCGATTCCTCCAGTAGATAGCCGGGGATGCGGATGCTTTGGCTTTCATCCAGCAGATCATGGCAGAGAGAGCACCCTGCCACCCATTCGGCGGGGCAGCCCTCCCCGCATTCATCGCCGCAGTTGCTGCAAAGGCCGCAGGCGGAGGCGAGAACGACGGTCAAATCCGAGGCGAGGGCGCTGAGACTATGGATGGCGTTCGCCACCTCCAAGGCCGTCATTTTGTCCTTCAGAAACACAAGGGCGTTCTGTCCGGCATGAAGCTCCAGCGTATCCTTGTCGGTAAAGCCGGATTGCTCACAGGCGTCGGCAGGGAGACCGATTTGGGGCATTTGATTCTTTTTCATGAATGAGTTCCTCCTATAAAAGATTGGGTTTGAGATTTATGCAATGCTGTGCTAAGGGCGTTTTGCCTATTCCATGAAGCCTCCTTCTCCAAACAGATTCAGCTGTGACGGAGCGTTTTTCTCGCGCTCATGCAGATCATAGTTGGCAATGAGGATTTCGGGGAACTGCGCTCCGTTGTCGTACCGCTGCTTGATATTGTTAATGCGGGTAAAGGCTTCCGTCTGGATGCCCGGTGCTTCATAGAGGCTGCGGATAAATTCACAGTCGTTGTAGGACAGCAGGAATTTCCCCTCAATCCCCAGCAGTGCATCCCGCAGACGGATATGGTCTTTTTCCGTGAAGCCGTCCTCGCCCACGTTTTTGTAATAGCTTTCGGTTTCAAAATACGGAGGGTCACAGTAGAAAAAGCTGACGGGGCGGTCATACTGCCCGATGAGCTTCTCGAAATCCTTGTTTTCGATGACCACCTTGGCAAGCCGCCGGTGAGCCTGCTCAATGAGGGGAAAGTTGCTGCGGATGTCGTGGGGCTGGCTGCCGTAGCTGGTCAGCCCCGAAGCGTAGCTGTAGCGGATGAGCTGGTAAAACCACGCCGCCCTTTGCACGTCTGATGCGGGGCTGTCACGGGCAAGGGCGTTTTTCACAAGCTCAAAATCCGCGCGGGAATTAAGGCAGTAGGCAAGTGCCGCCATCAGCTCCTGCGGCTTCTCCCGCACACAGCGGTAGAGGTTCACCAGCAGGCCGTTGAAATCGTTGTAGACCTCAAAATCGTTGCCGGGCAGCTTGTGAAACAGCACCCAGCCACCTCCGCCGAACACCTCAATGTACCGCTCATAATAGAGGGGAAACAGGGTGACGATCAGCTCCCGCAGGGATTTCTTCCCGCCGATCCAGGACATGAAGCTGTTCAGAAGTCATCACCTCCCTCCAGCGGCAGGCGCAGTTGGGTATCGTCAAAGGCCGCAAGGGAGCGGCGCAGGCCGGTAATGGCGGCGCTGATTCCGCTGATGCGGTTTCTCATATGCCGGATGGTCATGCGCACCTCGGCTTCGGTTTTCGCATAAAAGTACCCGTTCTGGTCGCTGGCAATGGGAACTCCCTCCCGGCGCAGGGCATTGACCTGATCCCGCAGCTCCTTGCCTGAAACGCCGAAGCTGCGTTCCAGCTCTTTGCTTATGACGGCGTTTTCTGCGCCGTGGTGATACCGGCGCAGATGCTCTGCAAGCTGTTCTTTCTGCATGGGTCCTCCTTTCCGGCCGTTTCCCCGGAAAGAAAGGCAAAAAGGGCGCAAAAAAACAGGGCCGCCTCCTGTTGGGGAAACGGCCCTGTGTTGATGTTGGGTCTAAAAAAGCACAGGCATCTCTGCTTGCGCTACTGGATTACGCCAAGCTCTCTTAACACTGCTACGCAGTCCTTGGCGCCCTGAATGTACAGATGCTTCTGAAACGTTACCTCCAAATCCGAATTTTGACTCAGATAATACTCAATTCTGTCTTTTATACCTTGACTGATTTCAAAGTTGTTCCGGATGCTGTCACTGAGTGACATTAATTCCTGCGCCAGTTTCTCCGACTGAGGGTCTGATTCACGCAGGGCAGCATACGCAAGCTGAAACCGTTCCGCCAGAGCCATATCCAGCAAGTCCATGAGCTTCTCGTCCATCTTCTTCGCCTCCCTTCAGCGCAACACAATGCCACAGCTTCATGAGAATAGCTATACCAAAACCCAACAAAGATTTGCTATTTCATTTCCATGCCGAAACTCTGGTTGGGATGGTTCAGGCATTGCTCTACCGTTTGCCCGGTCAGTGACCATAGGACGCCGTATTCGGTAAGAGTGACACCTTTTTCCTCCATCAGCTTTTCGCCGTATCTATGGAGATTCGCACAGGAAAACAACTCGCTTTCACATTCAATGCAGTATTTAGTCAGCATAAATTTGGCGTAATCCGCAGGGGTAGTCGCCTCACGGATGACTGAAAAATTCTTTATCTGCTGTGAAAGCTCCAGTGCATCCTCCAAGGAAAATTCCCCCGGCACGGCTTCCAGCATCGCCTTGTAGGTTGGAATACTGCGCTTATCTGCCATGCGCCGGAGCTGTTCCGCCAGCTCATTGACCAGACCATAGCAGTCGCCCTCCGAGGCATACAGGGCGTCATTTATTTTTTCGGTGAGGCTTGGCGCCATGCAGTCCTCCGCCGAAAATGCACATTCCTCCGGGGAAGCCGCTCCGACAGCATCGACCGCCTGCAAAAGCGTCGCATCCCCGGCAGGGAGCTTCAGGTAGACAGACGGTTCACTGTCCTGTGCAAGGCCGTTAAAATATCCCTTGGTTACACGGAGAAGCACGGTGTAATCCGGCTTTTCAAGGGAAACCGCATCGCCGCTGTGGTAGTCCGCTGCAATCTCACCGTTCTGCACCACATAGCCATGAGGCGTGAATACGCCACCCTCGCCCTCACGCATCTCTCTGCCAATTTTACCAAAGTCCAAATATGCGTAGACTTCATCCGATACATTTTCCAGCGCCGGTACAAAGTCATTATCCGCGTAAAATTTGCCGAGGGAAGCATCGTCATGAGCTTCGTAGGCAACTTGGCAATGCGCCATGCTGTGTGTCATATTGATGAGCCGATCCACCGGAATGGGAGCGTACTGAGTCTGAACGGCATCCATCATCACCATGCCCTCAAAGCAGTCCAGTTCCCATGCACTCAAGGAAGACAGCCGCTGGGCGAGGTGGTTCAGCTCATGAAGATTGATATCGGGCTGGATAAATTGCGGCAGATAGTCCAGCTGGCAGCTTAAAACCTCCGCAGAATAAACGGTGTCCCCGGCGGTTCCCGCTCTTTCCAACGCATCCGCCAGCTCATAGGGTGTGGCGGGGAGTGCGATTTCTGCCGACGGATTTATACCGGAAGGGTTCCACCGGCTGAGTTCTACTGAAAAAATTTTTTCTTCTCTGGCGTTAACGCTCATATTGATACCTCCGTTTGATTGATCACTGCAATGCACATCCGTCGGTTACACGAAAACCGCTCCGTCGCACCACTTTTTCATGGCGTTGTACAGCAACAGTACCTTGGTTTGATCCGATACCTCCTGCCATGTGGCCGGTTTGAACTGCCGAAGCCCGTATTGGCGTTCCCCTTCAAAATATGCAAGAATGCCGATGTGGCAGGGGATCTCCTCGGCGATTCTGGCGGTAAGGGCTGTCGGCACGCAGTAGTAATTTTCGTTTCCATGAAAGTTATGGCCGTTTCTGCTTTTGAAATCCTGATAGGTGATTTTGACTTCAAAACAGGTGACCATCATGCCGATATGCCAGTTATGGCACCGCAGGACGCAGCCATGGCATTTCTGTGCATTTTGCTCTGTGCTGCCGTCCCGAAAGCATTTTCCGGGTTCATGCCTATACCCCGTCAGGCACGGTTCCTTTTCGGAAAACCGCTCCGCATCCAAAAGCCTGCAGAGATATTCCTCATTCTCGTAATAGTCCTCAAACCGAATACTGTCTACGATCCCTGACGGCGTCCATACCTCATCCGCCCACCGGACGGTTCGCTTTTCGGTATGCAGCTTTGGGCGATAGTGATGAGTCAGTGCCTTAATCCGTTTTGTTAATTCGGTTTCCATCATTCACCTCGTTTTTCCTGCGTTTTGCAATTTTCTGCATATCGCTTCTGAGACAATCGCCCTCCGAGCTATAGCAGATAAATCCATGGGATGGGTACGGGCAGCTGCCGCAGCTTTGGAATGGGCCGCGTGGCCGTTCAGCCGATGGTATTTTGCCTACGGTGACGAGATTGTTTGAATCGTAGCAGGCGGTTTGTTTATTTCTTTTATAGCGTACCAACATGGCTACTCCTTTCCAGAAAACAAAAAAAGCCGGAAAATAAAGTGCGTTTCCGCACTCCAATTCTCCGGCTTTCCGATGCTTTCATTTTTAATGTGATTTTGGTGTATATATAAAAAGGGCGCTAACTTTATCGGCTTTCAATCAGCCTTAAAAATCAGCGCCCTTTTTGGTTTCAGCTCATTCCTTTGATTGTATTTTGAGTGGCGCCCTTTTTCATTTTCTCTGTGCGAAAAAGGGCGCCACTCATGAATGTTCTTACTTGTAGGTTTGAGTCCTGTCTGAGTGAAGCTTTTACCCTAATAAATCTACGAGAAAAGGGCTTCCACTTTTCATCGTGGAAGCCCTCGAAAGGCTTGGATTTACTGGCTTTGTAAGCAATAAATCTTTTTTGCCTTTTGTTTTTGGTGGAGATAAGGGGATTCGAACCCCTGGCCTCCTGAATGCCATTCAGGCGCGATCCCAACTTCGCCATATCCCCAGGATGTTTTGCTAAGTTACAAAACTCATTATATAAAATTGATTAATGCTTGTCAATACTCAAAAATAATTTCTCTCCAAAAACCTATGCTAAACCTATGCTTTAAGGCAAATAAAATACATCCGTTCATCCTGCTCAAGGTTCAATGGTCGGTCCCAAAGATTCGAGACCACTGCTTCTAATTTAAAGCCCATCTTTTCCATTAGTTCCTTCATCATTTCCATGGGATAGCATCTTTGCTGGTGTTCCTCCACATATTTTCGGAAAAGTCCATTTTTTTCTTCAATAAAAAAGGTAAGTTCCATATTCATCAAAGGATTTTGAGAAAAATCATTTTCCCAAAACAGATAAAGGCCTTCCTCTTTCTGCATCCACTCAGCGTCAGCCAGAATATCTTCATAATAATGGGGTGTGCGCAAGTCAAAAATAAAACTCCCCCCAGGCTTAAGGACATGATAAATATTTTTCAAACCCCGTTCCAAAGCGCTTTCATCCGTGAGATAATTTAAAGTATCACAAAGGCAGATCGCACTATCCACCGGCTTCGGCAGCTGAATCTCTTCAATATCCATTTCCAGCAATAAAGAGGAAAGGTTTTTTTCAAATAACCGATCCTGACAGACAGACAGCATCTCCGGGGAATTATCAATGCCAATAACCTGATACCCGCCTTGAACCAAGGGTAGCAGCAGGTTGCCGGTGCCGCAGCCCACATCCAATACCTGATGGGGGACAATATTCAGCTTTTGCCACTGATGTTCCAAACCCCGCACCCAGTCTTGATAATTAACATGTCCCATCAGACGATCATATACAGCTGCCATAGATTGATAGATCATGGCTATTCCTGCTCTCGAAGGTAAGTAAATTTTGCATCGCCCCACAGACGTTCCAGATTATAGTATAAGCGCTCTTCTTCCTGGAAGACATGGACGACCACACCGCCAAAATCCATCAGAATCCAACGGCCTTCCTTTAACCCCTCTATACGTAGAGCCGGCTGTCCTCCGGCCAATTTTACCTCTTCATTGATAAATTCACAAATGGCCTGTACCTGATTGATATTATTCCCGGAGCAAATTACAAAATAGTCGGCAATAAGAGAAATCTCCTGCAAATCCATAATAACAACATTCATGCCTTTCTTTTTTACTGCAGCTTGTGCCGCAATCCTTGATAATTCATAAGAAGTCAAATTTTTTTCTCCTTTCAGATGCACCTGTTTTATTTCCTGATTAAAGATAATTGTTGATACATGAGTGTAGAATTGGGATGAATGACCTGACCTTTTTTTCGAAGCAGATTAAGGGTGCCTTCCAGCGCGTGCTTCAATGCCAGATCAAGGTCATAATAAACCTCCCGACGCAGCTCTTCAACTCCCGGCCAGCGGCGGTTGGGTTCGATTAAATCCGCCAAATATATAATCTTATCCAATAAAGAGAGATGCTCACCCCCCACTGTATGTTTAGCGATGGCATCTAAGACTTCCTGATCCTGTATGCCCAGTTCCTTCTTTACCAGCAAAGCACCAACGGGAGCATGAAGCACCACGGGATGAATCCGCTCTTCCCTTAATATGGTTAAACCATAATTTGTTGCCATCTCTAATAGCTCTTCCGGAGGATATTCCCGGGCATAATCATGAAGCATACCGGCCAGCCAGGCTTTTTCCGGATCAGCACCCCAAAATTCTGCCAATTTCTGAGCAGTTTCTGCCACCCCTAAGGCATGACGATAACGAGGAGTGGATAACTTTTCTTTAATCACCCTCTGATATGCCATATGTGTCTTATCTGCCCTATCTGTCATAAATTTTTGCCCCATCCTGTTATTTCCCTTTATTAAATACCCTATCAACTAATTCCATATTAACCCGGATTTTTCCTCCCAAAAGATAAGTAAACCTCCTTTTTTCTTTTACTAAAGGAGGTTAAGAATTTTTTATACTTTCAAAAAGTATAAATTAAAAAGGTTGATGCCAAGAACTCTGTTGATCATTCTCGGGGTTTTGCCTCACTCACAGTAAGAACTCGTCCGGAAAACTCCCGTCCGTTCATCGCTTCAATCATTTTCTCTACATCTTCATCATTGACCTCAACAAAACCAAAGCCCTTGCTGCGCCCGGTTTCCCGATCCGTAATAATTCGACTGTTCATAACCTCACCATGTGCGCCAAAGGCTGTTGTTAATTCTTCTGATTTAGTCGACCAGGGCAAATTCCCTACATATAGTGTCCGCATTATTCTTCACCTCACAAGTAACATTTATAACTATTATTTACCCGGAGATGAAGAATATACTTCCCGATATAAATCATGTTGATAAATATAATTCTCCACCGGTTCCGGCAACAAATATTTAATAGGACGGTGTTCGGCCACCCGCCTGCGAATATCCGAGGAGGAAATCGCCAATGCAGGAACTTCCATAAAAATTATCTTCCGGATGAATTTATCCGGCAGTTGGTGCAGATCATCTAAATGGAATCCTGGTCTGGTTGCCGCAATAAACTGACAATATTCCATCAACTTATCTACATTCTTCCATGTAATAATTTCTAAAATTGCATCGGCACCGGTAATGAAATAGAGCTCCGCATCCGAACCATATTGTTCCACAAATTGGGACATGGTATCAATGGCATAAGAATATCCCGGCCGATCCAATTCCACTCGGGAAATTTGAAAATAAGGATTGCTTTTCACTGCCAATTCAGTCATGTTATATCGATGTTCCGCCGCCGTGATTTGCCGTTCTTTTTTATGAGGCGGACGTCCCGAGGGAACAAAGATAACCTTGTCCAGTTTGTACCCGTAGCGGGCAGCCTCTGCAGTTACCAAATGACCGTAATGGATAGGGTCAAAGGTACCTCCCATAATACCGATTGCTTTATTCATAGCTCCGCCTTATTCCCGATTTTGTCATCACGATAACAAAATCCTTGTTTTAAATAAAGAATGAATACTCAAGGCAGTTCAATTTGAGGCTTCTTTTCCGACCTGCGAAAAAGAAGGATATTCCTCCCAATAACCTGAACCAATTCGGCATTGATGGCGGAAACGATTTCATTCCCTGCTTCTCTGGGATCCTCATCGCTGTTGGACAGCACCTTAACCTTAATCAGTTCCCGGGCTTCCAAAGCATCACTCAGTTGTTTGATCAGGTTTTCGTTTAAACCACCCTTACCGATTTGAAAAATAGGATCAATCCCTGTGCCTAAAGCACGTAAATACCTGCGTTGTTTTCCAGTCAGCATAGTTTACCGACACTTAGCCGGAACCACACCTCCCCCTCACATTAATTTAGGCTATTATATCACATTTTTCTTATTTACCCAATCATTTAATATCTTTCTCCGATCCTTTCAACCTTACGTCCGGATGTTCAAAAAGCAGGTCTGAAAAGACCTGCCATAATTAGTCCGCAAAATCGAATTCCAAAGAACTGATCTGGATTACATCTCCTGCCTTTGCCCCTTTTTCTCTTAATGCTTGATCCAAACCCATAACCTTAAAAATACGTTGCAGCCTGCGCACTGCCGCATCATTATTAAAATCGGTCATGGCTACATGCTTCTCCACTTCTTCACCGGAGACGACAAAAAATCCTGCATCATTTCGAGAGATTTTAAATCTCTCTTGGGGAATTACTTTTACCTGTCTGATTTCCGTTTCCACCGGTGCTGGGATTTCTTTTTCTGCGGTGCGCACTAGCTCCAAAGCACGTTGAATTAAGGGCTCTAACCCTTTTCCCGTAACGGCAGATATGGGGAAGACCTCATAACCTGGTCCAATTTTATCCTTAAATTCCAATAAACGTTCTTCCCCGCCGGGAAGATCCATTTTATTGGCCGCAACAATTTGAGGACGATGGGACAAATCTTCTTTATAGGCCTTTAACTCCTGATTAATAATGGCAAAATCCTCCCACGGGGTACGATCAGGCTGCTCGGAGATATCCACCACATGGATCAATACCTTAGTTCGTTCCAAATGGCGCAAGAAATGATGCCCCAGGCCCGCTCCGGTATGGGCCCCTTCAATCAACCCGGGAATATCTGCCCAAACGAAACTTTCCCCTTCCCCCACCCGTACCATGCCTAAGTTAGGGGATAATGTTGTAAAAGGATAATCAGCAATTTTCGGTTTAGCAGCAGAGACACGAGATATCAGCGTTGATTTGCCGGCATTGGGAAATCCAACTAACCCCACATCAGCTAACAACTTTAACTCCAAAATAAGCCATCTTTCTCTTCCAGGCTCCCCGTTCTCGGCAAAATCCGGCACCCGGTTATTGGATGACACAAAGCGAGTATTGCCCCGCCCTCCGCGACCGCCTTTGGCGACAATTACCTTTTGACCTTGGGAAACGATATCGGCCACAAGCTCCCCTGTTTCCGCATCACGCACTACTGTACCTAAAGGCACGCGCATGGTCAGATCTGTGCCTTTTTTCCCATGCATCCCTTTACCCTGGCCGTGCTGACCCCTCTCTCCTTTATAATGCTGCCGATATTTAAAATCAATCAGGGTACGCAAGCCTTCATCAGCTTCAATAATGACATTGCCGCCTTTGCCCCCGTCTCCGCCGCAGGGACCTCCTTCAGGAATGTATTTTTCTCTTCGAAAGGCAACAATGCCGTTTCCGCCATCTCCGCCTTTCACATAGATCTTTGCTCGATCATAAAACATATAGAATTCCTCAATCCTTTTTTATTTTATCTTTATTGTTAAACCTATGTTCCTTAATTATTCTTGGCAATATAAACAGTTAACCTGGTCTCATGCTCGGATTTTTCGACTTGACAGCTATTACCGCTCAACCATGCTTGTTCCCGTTGATTTTGCCATTCCCAAGCCACGGACTCCAAGGATACATCCGGGGAGCAGGTAATCACCCAAATGATATGATGATCGTTTTCCTGAAAGGCGATCTCCACCTGGCGCTCATATCCTGTGGAATTCAAATCAAGAAACTCCAGGATCTGATCCATGATGATCATTAGTTTATTTATGACACTTTCCTGATACTCTTGAAGTGAAGTCAAACTTTGTTCCATATGAAAGGATAGCTTGATGTCAAAATGTTTGCTCTTTTGCGTCGCCAAGAGTAGTGCCACAACCAAAAATGGATTTTCTAATCTTGTTAATGCGCTGATTTCCTGCATCTCCTGATGGACCTGTTTAATATAGGCGATGGCACTCTCTTCTTTATTTATTTGCAAATAACCCAGGACAATCTGTAAATGATTTAAAAAGTCGTGCCTTTCTTCTCGAAAGAGACCCACCATTCCATTGCATAGCGAATATTGATCCATAAGCCCATGGCGCCTCCCTTTATCAAATTCCAAGACTCCCACTTCTATAAGTGGGAGCTCCTATTTTCACTCCCTTTTTTAAGCACTAAAAAGGTTCTACTCACCCGCTCACCGCAAGTGTTCAGCCAACTCCTAAGGTTTTCACCTATTTAAAAAAGGTTGTTGATATGTATCAACAACCTTTCAGTAAACAATTATAAGTTAATTAGATAGCAGCAGTTTCGCCATAAACACTAACTTGTTTTTTCGTTTGACTTTTCCGCTCAAACTTCACATACCCGTCCATCTTAGCAAATAAGGTATCATCCTTACCCAAGCCAACATTGACCCCTGGGTGGAATTTGGTACCCCTTTGGCGAACGATAATGCTGCCTGCGGTAACAAACTGCCCGTCTGAACGTTTTAAGCCCAAACGCTGCGCTGCACTGTCACGACCATTCCTTGAACTACCTCCGGCCTTCTTATGTGCCATTAGATCCCACCTCCTTAAGCTTCAATTTTTTCAACTAATAGTTTTGTGAAGGGCTGACGATGGCCCTGTTTTTTTCGAATATTTTTCTTTGGTTTGTATTTAAAGACAATGACTTTTTTACCTTTGCCCTGTCCCAATACCTTGAAAATAACTTTGGCTCCGTTTACTGTCGGAGAGCCCACGGTTAGAGCACCGTCCTTACTTACAGCTAAAACCTTATCGATTTCTACAGTTTGTTCTTCTTCCACAGGAAGTTTTTCCACCCTGACTACATCGCCTTCGGCTACCTTATACTGTTTGCCGCCGGTTTCAATGATTGCGTACATCTTGCACCTCCTCACGTCAAATACTCGCCCCATTTCGGTGGTCTCAGACACTTATACCTCACAGATGCGGTTTCAAAACGTAACAGAATGATTTTAGCATAACCCCCCATTGATGTCAAGGTGCGGAAACAATAAAAGCATTGGCAAAAGTCCGGTGAATTTTTGATATTTCCACCAAAACCTCCTGCCCCAACAAAGCGCCACCTTCTTCAATATCAATCACGAAGCCTTCAATCCGGGCAATTCCGTCTCCCTGATGACCGGCATGGGGTTCTTCCACCTTTAAAAAGAGCCTTTGACCTACTTGGACCGGGATCACTTTCTTTGCAGCCTCATCCGGATCATAGGCAGGCCGGATCATGGTTTCTTCCATGCGCATGCCCGGTACACCTTTAATCACAACGGATTTCCCCGCCCGTTGCTCTAAAATTTTCAGATTATGGCCTCCGGTGCCAATGAGACATGCGGCCACAGAGGGATTCGCCTCCACCAATATGGCCGGAGCTCCGCTATTTTCACACAAAGCAATAATCTCCCTTTTTGCGTCCAGGGAGACGCTTTCTTCCGAAAGCACCTTTCCTTTGCCTTCACAAAAAGGGCAATCCTTCTGCAAAACATGGATCAAACCTTGTCCCGACTTTTTGCGTGTCATTTCCAACAGGCCCAATTGGGTAAAACCTAAAATATTGGTTTTTGTTTTATCCTTTTTTATCTCATTTTCCAAGGCCTCAATCACCAATGCCTTATGCTGGGGAATTTCCATATCAATAAAGTCAATTATTATAATTCCGCCAATATTTCTTACCCGCAGCTGACGCACGATCTCGATGGTAGCTTCCAAATTAGTCTTCAGCACCGTATCAGAAAGATTCGTGGTACCAACGTATTTTCCTGTATTCACATCAATGGCGGTTAATGCCTCCATCTGATCCACAACCAAATACCCACCGGATTTTAACCATACCTTTCGTTTCATTGCCTTTGCCATTTGAGCAGGAATATCGTAGGTAGAATAAATATCCTTCTCACCTTTGATCATTACCCGATTCTTCATCATCGGCACAGTTAGGTCCAGAATCTCCAGTATTTTCTCATAATCTTCCTGGGAATTTACTAAGACCCGGTCTACGTCATCTGTCAAAGTGTCCCGTACAATGCGCTGGAGCAGTTCCAAATCCTTATGAATTAATTGAGGTGCATTGCTTCTCAAAGCTTTATTTTGAATCTTTTCCCATAGATTCACAAGCATGGTCACATCAGAGTTCAACTCATCCTGGGACATCCCCTCAGCGACGGTACGCACAATTAATCCCATGCCTTCGGGTTTTACCTCTTCGGCCAATGCTTTTAATCGTTTCCTTTCCCCTTCGGAGACGATACGGCGGGAAATCCCGATATAATCTACAGTAGGCATTAACACCAAATATCGGCCGGGCAAGGTTAAATGAGTTGTCACCCGGGCACCTTTGGTGCCTACCGGTTCCTTGACAATTTGGACAAGAATCTCCTGTCCGCCCTTCACTACTTCGCCAATGGAATATTGGCTGTGTTTTTCATCCCCTTCATCATCGCCGTTATGCTGCGGCACGGCATCTTCCACGTAAAGAAAACTATTTTTCTCCAAGCCAATGTCCACAAAGGCTGCCTGCATCCCAGGCAAGACATTTTCCACTAAACCCTTATAGATATTCCCGGCAATTCTTTGATTATTCGTTCGTTCAATGTAAATCTCTGCCAATTGATGGTCTTCAACCACGGCAACGGCGGTTTCTTCCGGCTCAATCTTAATTAATATCTCTTTATACACAAGAAACACATCCTACAAAGCTTATTTCGTCTGCCAAAGGTCGGTTATTTTCGCACCGTTTGCACTTCCGATAAACATTTCCACCCTGGTAATATCCAGGATTTCATAATCATCCAGGCCCAAAGCAACCACAACTTCATGAGGTCTGACATTTCCTAGGTTGCCCATACTTAGATCCATTTCCAATAAAACTCTTTGGGGTGCATCCATGGAGTAAGTCAAACTAAAAATCCCCGGTCTAATATCAAATTCCTTTCTCTTTTTAGGAGAGATTCTTTCTACTTTGATTTCCGTCCGGGCAAAAAGTTCTGCAATTTTTTTGTCCAGTTCTTCCCCCGTCAGGGCATCTTTCGTTTGCACCAGCACTTGATAAGAAGCACTATTAATCAACGCCATTAAAGCCCGGGCATCCGAAGGAATTTCCCGGCTCTGTAAAATCTCAATGCCATGAGGACACTTTTCCTGCAACCTTCTCTGAAATTCTGAGGGATCCATGGTTTGATCCAATTCTACATCAAAATATTCGCAGGTACTGGCTAACCCCACCGACTTGGCCGTGGCAAAAGCAATTTGGGGATGAGGATTAAAGCCCTGGGAAAAGGTTACAGGCAACTGAGCCCGTTTCAAGGCACGTTCCATTACTTTTAATAAATCCAGATGGGAGAGAAATCTGATCTTCCCTGTGATCGCAAAGCATGATCGAATGCGCATTATTTTCTTCCCTCCAGCAGCTCCGGCCAAAGATCCATCTGGGGGCACACACCGCATCCATGGCAGGGATTTTCCCGGCAGTCCGGAGTGGGTTTTTCTTCAATGGCCTTGTGGTATTCCTTTAAGAGCCAACTTTTGGAGACACCGCTGGAAAGATGATCCCAAGGTAAAACCTCATCCTCCCCAAAGTTGCGATTGGCAAAAAAGACAGGATCTAAACCGCAAGCAGTAAAGGCTTCCATCCAAAGATGATATTTAAAATGTTCCGACCACCCGTCAAATTTACATCCTGATTGCCAGGCTTGCTCCAAAACATCCCCTAATCTTCGATCACCCCGGGCAAAGGCTGCTTCCAAAAAACTAACTTCCACATCATGGTAGTTGAAGGTCACATTTTTCATGGAATGAAACTTGTCTTTTAAGTAGTGCTGTTTCTCCCGCAGTGAATTTGCCCCTTCCTGGCCTGCCCATTGAAAAGGAGTATGGGCTTTGGGTACAAAGGATGAGGCACTGACCGTAATAGAAATAGGCTTCTTGATGCCCTTAGGCTTGACCCTCCGCCCAAGGCCTAAGATTTTAGCAGCCAAATCCGCAATACCATCTAAATCCTCATAGGTTTCCGTAGGCAACCCGATCATAAAATAAAGTTTAATGGAAGTCCATCCCTGGGAAAAAGCTGCGGTCACCGTCTCCAGGATATCCTCTTCTCTAACACCTTTATTGATTACATCTCTAAGGCGCTGAGAACCTGCTTCCGGCGCAAAGGTCAGGCCGCTTTTTCGTACCTGTTGCACTTTTCGGGCCAGATCCACAGAAAAAGCATCCACCCTGAGAGAAGGTAAGGAAATGCCAACCTTTTGTTCCTGGAAACGCTTTAATAATTCTTTGATCAAGGGATCAATACAAGTATAATCCAGGGAGCTTAAAGAGGTCAGGGCGATTTCGTCATACCCGGTACTTTCGATCAGGGTTTCTGCCTGATCCAGCAATTTCTCTACGTCGCGTTCCCGCACCGGACGATAAATTATGCCTGCTTGACAAAAGCGGCAGCCCCGGGAGCATCCCCGCAGAATTTCCAACATCACCCGATCATGGATGGCTTCAGTATGTGGCACCATGGTCTTTTCGGGGAAGTCCGCTTCCGAAAAATTAGTGATTACTCTTTTATAGACAATTTCCGGAACATCTGCCTCCAGCACCTTAACCTCCTGAAGAAGCCCATTTTCCAGATAAACCGGCTGATAAAACTGGGGAACATAAATGCCCCGAATTTGTGCCGCTTTTTTTAGAAATTGGTACTTATCAAAAGCCCCGTCTTTGCTTTTCTCATCATTTAACAGGTCCATTATTTCCAGCAGTACTTCTTCTCCTTCGCCCAAAACAAATAAATCGATGAAATCCGCTAAGGGTTCCGGATTGTAGGCACAAGGTCCTCCGGCAATAATTAAAGGAAAACGGTGATCCCGCTCTTTTGAGCGAAGAGGAATCCCTGATAAGTCTATCATATTGAGAATATTGGTATAGCTCATTTCATATTGAAGGGTAAATCCTAAAAGATCAAATTCCTTTAAGGGACGATAAGATTCCCAGCTGAACAAAGGTATCTGCCGGGCGCGCATTAATTCCTCCATATCCACCATCGGAGCAAAGGAGCGTTCCATTAAGTATTCATCCCGTTGATTTACTACATGGTACAAAATTCGTAATCCCAAATGGGACATCCCGATTTCATATACATCAGGAAAAAGAAAAGCTGATTTAATCCGGCATTGATCCCAATCCTTTTTAATGATATTCCATTCATCACCAATGTATTGACTGGGCTTGGTGACCTTGGGCAAAATATGTTGTGCAATAAATTCCTGCATTTTTCCCTCCGTAATTCTTGTTTCTACTTTCAGAAAATATAAGTGCAACTAATACTTCTAAGAACACTGATTATATTAATAGTATGACCAGCTTTTATTTGGTTAAGCAATTCTAAAAAGTATATTATACACCATAGGCATTCAACAAATGAAGAAAAATTTCCTGCTATTTACCCGTTAGCACTAAAACTTCCTCTAGGGTAATGTCACGGTAACCTTGAAAAATCATATTGATCATGGTTTTCTCCGTGATGACACCTAATAATTGCCCCTGATGATTTAATACAAAAACGAGATGATATCGAAATGGGACTAACCTGATCATGATCTTTTCCAAAGTAACCTGGGGGCAAGCTATCAGAATGCTGGCCGGCAAAAAACCATCCTCTTTTATTTCTTTTTCCTTTTGAGTCAGATAGCTCATGAAACTAATAAAAGCCATCTTCTGCTCTTGCTCATTGATATAAAATAAATAAGCAGCGATCACCCACCAATGAAAGTTTGCCCAACTCTGATGCAAGGCCCATGCCCCATAAATAAAAAAAAATGCGGCTCCGATTTGTCCCAGCATAAACACCAGCTTGGCTGTATAAAAATAACCGATGAAACGGGACAAAATCCCGCGCAAAATCCGGCCGCCATCAAAAGGCCACATGGGGATTAAATTAAAACAACCGATGGCCAGGGTTGCCTGCCAAAGAAATACCCAAGTCTCTTCCGGCCTAAAATCAAAATAGAGGAATAGTCCAAAAACACAGGCCAGTAAAAAGTTCACACCAGGACCGGCTAAAGCCAGGGTCAGCTCTTTTTTTAGACCTCCGGCGTAGATATTTTCCATGCGAGCTACCCCTCCCAGGGGAAGCAAGTCAATGGTTTTTACCTGAATCCCCCAATACCTGGCAACCATTACATGTCCCAGCTCATGGGCCATCAAAATGCCAAAAACCATCACCGCCTGCGCTCCAATCCCCAGTAAAAAACACACTATCAAAAGAAGGGGCAGGAGCATCGATGCCCTAATCTGAATGCCGTACAACTGACCTATTTTCATCATTTCCTACAATCAAACGTCAGCTCGGCTGCTGCGCAAATAATCCAAGGGATCTACCGAAGTTCCTTTGAGACGAATCTCAAAATGAATCTCACCCTTACCTGTTTCTCCAATGGAGTCTCCTTGTCTGATTTGTTGATTCGGACTGACCTTGACTCGGGCTAAGTTGCCATAAATACTGGTTAGCTCGGCATTATGCTTGATCGTCACTTGATACCCCTGGTGAATATCACCGGAGATCTCTTCGACAATTCCGGCCGCCCCGGCCTTCACAGGCTGGATCTTTTGACTTTTGATATCGATACCTCCATGCCAGCCGTTTTCTTGATTACCATTATCAGCACTCCAGCCAAAGTTTTGTGTCACAATTCCGGAAACGGGCAAAACCATAGGCTCAAGTAAATCAGCATCCCCCGTGCTAAGGCTGATCACCTCTTGAATCGCCGGTGTCCAATCATTTTCAGAGGATAGGGAAGAAGTGATGATATTTTTTGCCATTCCGCCCAAGGAACTTTCTGAACCTATTAACACCCAAATTAATATAACAACCCACAAGGAAACCACCAGCTGCCAGATCCACTTTTTTCTGATCTTTCTCCCCCAGACAAAAATCCTCTGTGACTTGGAATCCTCTTTTATTTTTAAAGACATTCTTTTCTCCTCCTGGGCATGCAAGTCTTATTTATATATATTGCTCCGGGAAGAAAGATATGAATTTAAATTCCATGTAAATCTCACTGTTACAAATTGATTTCAATATCACTCCTAAAAATTAAAAAAATAACAGGCTTTGCGGATGATTAAATATCAAGCAAAAACCTGTTATCCAGCATCCTGGTATCATAATCTGATCATCAAAAGAGAAGATTCTGCTTATGGAGATTAACGCTTAAAACCAGACCCATGGCGATCATATTGCTTAACATACCGCTTCCACCGTATGTTAAAAAGGGCAGAGGAATTCCTGTTACAGGCATAATACCCATGGTCATCCCTGTATTGATCAGGATCTGAAAGACCAGCATAGAAGCCACCCCGGTGACAATCAGAGAGCCAAATAAATCCCTGGCATCTTTGGCAATATAAATCATGCGCCATAAAAGTATTAAATATAAACCTAAAACACCGATACCCCCTAAAAACCCCAACTCCTCACCAATGGTGGAAAAAACGAAATCCGTATGATGTTCCGGCAAAAAATCTCCTTGCACCTGGGATCCCTGCTGATACCCTTTTCCCCAAAAGCCTCCGGAGCCAATGGCAACTTTGGATTGAATCACATGGTATCCGGCTCCTAAAGGATCCATATCCGGATTAATAAAAATTACAAGCCGTAAAAGCTGGTAGGGCTTAAAGGGCAAGGGTATCGGCAGATCCTCCGGTACCTTTTGAAAGCCATCCGTAGAAATAAATAAGATACCAAAAATAATCAGAACGAAAAGGAGAATAACCAGCAAAATAATCATGATAATTCTGGGGTTAGCTCCTCCAACCCAAAGCATGCCCAAAAGAATAGCCAGAAACACCAGGGAGGTCCCCAAATCTGGCTGTTTCAGGATTAATAGTAAGGGAATCCCAACGTAAACTAAGCAAGGTATCAGATCCCAGATAGTTTCCAAACCGCCCTGTCTTTTGACAAGAAAAGCAGCAAAACTGATAATAATCGCAACTTTGGCCAGTTCTGATGGCTGCAGGTCAAAAAACCCTAAATCAATCCATCTTTGAGCACCCTTGGACTCATAACCTAAGACAAAAACGGCAAGTAACAAGGCGATATTGACCAGATAAATATAATTGCCAAAGCGTGCCAAATAAGAATAATCAAAGGACGCGACAAAAAACATCAGAAGCAATCCCACCACAGCCCATAAAACCTGTCTTTTAACAAAATAGTAAGGATCGTCGAATACGTTGGCAGATGCACTGCGCAAAATCACTAAACTAACCAAGATGATAGCTAAAAGACTCCCCATAAAAATCCAGTCAATGTTCTTAAGAAATCGCGTGTTAAACATAAATATTCAATATCCCCTAAAGTATCTCTTTATTTTATTATAAGCCCCTTATGAATTCGCCACAAGAGACAGCGTAAAAAAAATAGGGTTCGAATCCTCGAACCCGGAAACTATTATGATATTTGCCGCCTCATGCCTAAAATAGGTATATTAGCCACTAACGCGATGGAATCATCATCTGTGGTACTTAAGGAAACATCCAAGGCAGTCTGGTCTATCTCCAAATATTTATTGATCACATCGATCAAATCTTCTTTCAATTGTTCCATGATCTCAGGAGAAACATTCGACCGATCATGCACTAAGACCAAACGCAAACGATCTTTTGCTATATTCTTACTGTTTCCGTTTTCTTTACTAAAGAACCGGCCAAGAAAATCACCAAAACTCATCATCTATACCCCCTTTAAGATCTGGTCACAAATCTTTTTAATTTTTCAAACCAACCCACATTCGGCTCTAAATTGAGCAAAGGAACTTCCTCTCCCAGGATGCGTTTGGTAATGTTACGAAAAGCTTCGCCGGAGAGAGAGGTATTATCCAAAACAACAGGCTCTCCCCGATTCGTGGAAACGACAATAGCCTCATCGTCCGGTACAATCCCTAAAATATCTACGGCCAAAATGTCGATCATATCCTCAATGCTCATCATATCGCCTTTTTTTACCATCTGGGGTCTGATCCGATTCACCACCAACTTCGGGTCGTTCAGACCTGCTGCCTCTAATAGACCGATAATCCGGTCTGCATCCCGAACAGCAGATATCTCAGGGGTGGTAACCACAATTGCTTTATCTGCCCCGGCAATGGCATTTTTAAAACCTTGTTCTATACCGGCAGGACAATCTATCACTACAAAATCAAATTCTTGCTTCAGATCAGCGCTTAGCTTAATCATTTGCTCTTCCGAAACTGCCGTTTTATCTTTCGTTTGCGCAGCCGGCAGTAAAAAGAGACCTTCGAATCTTTTATCTTTAATTAAAGCCTGTTTTAAACGACAATTTCCCCGCACCACATCCACGATATCATAAACAATCCGATTTTCCAAACCCAAAACTACATCTAAATTTCTTAATCCGATATCGGTATCCACCATTACTACCTTTTTCCCTAATAACGCCAAGCCTGTTCCGATATTGGCAGTGGCTGTGGTTTTGCCAACACCACCTTTACCGGAAGTTATGACCAATACTTCTCCCATAAATATACTCCTCTCCGATGTTTAACTGCACTTCTATTATCCAGGTTAAATTTTATCAATAATGATTCTTCCTTTATCAATCCTGGCTGTCACCAGATGCTCCGAATCAAGCCTGTTCTCATCAGTTCTCTGAAAAATAATGCTCCCGATTCTTAGCTGGATGGGATTGATGTGGAAGGCAGTAATTGTTGCTGCCTGATTACCGGAAGCTCCGGCATGGACTACACCACGCACCGTTCCAGCAACCATGACATGCCCTCCGGCAATAATTTCTGCTCCGGGGTTGATATCTCCTAAAACCACCACATTACCGGAGTGCCTAATGCTTTGGCCGGATCTCAATGTTTTTTGGACTAACAGCGTATCTTCTCCCACTACTCCATCAAACACTTCTTGTTCCATGTCATTCCTCCTGCCGCCATAACGCTCCTTCTCTAACATAATCTAATTTCTACACTATCCCATACAATCCTCCCCCATGGTAAAAAAAGCTGCGTTTTCGCCTCTACTCCATACTTGAGGGAAGGGTATCGGGAATCGGTTGTCTTTTTAGTTTAAAATATTCTTCAAAGACTGCCTTCGCGACTAAACCGGCAGAGGATCCGCCATGGTATCCATATTCCATCAATCCAGCAAAGGCAACCTCAGGATCATCGTAAGGGGCAAAGGCAACAAAAACACCATGATAATCCTTACTATTATCATCTCCCGGCAGTCCTGTCTGGGCAGTGCCTGTTTTTGCCGCTACCCCAATGGAAGAAGGAAAATCCTTAAAAAGGGAGTAAGCAGTACCTCCCGGTTCCGTAACAGCACGCATGGCCTTTTTAATTTCATCAATCATTTGATCTGTGGCATCAACCTTGCCTGCCACTGTAGGTTGAAATTCTGTCAACACGGTTTCACCATCAGATGAAATAATCTTATCTACCAAATAAGGCTTCATCCTGGTCCCCCCATTGGCAATGGTAGCCACGTAATTTGCTAATTGCAAAGGCGTGTACAAATTGTAGCCCTGTCCCATGGACATAAAATAGGTATCATATATCCGCCAGGTAGATTCCCATCCCGTGAAGGATGCTTCTTTCCATTCCTTACTGGGCAACAATCCTGTTGCCTCTCCCGGGAGTTCAATACCCGTTAATTGGCCCAACCCTAATTCTTGTCCTGTTTTGTGCAGCTGATCAATGCCAATACGTTGACCCATCTCCTGAAAATAAGTATTACAGGATACGGCCATGGCTCGGTAAAGGTTCACATTCCCATGGGTTCCCGTGCACCTGGCCCGAGGCTTTGCCCAGTTGGATGGTCCGCAATAGACAGTATCCAAAGGGGAAATCTTACCGGAAGCTAAAGCAGCCAGTCCGGTCATCGGCTTAAAAGTGGATCCCGGAGGATAGGTGCCGGCGATGGCCCGGTTAAAAGTAGGCTTCAATTTTTCATCCCAATAATAGGAAACCTTGTCCGGAGATAAGCCATTGGCAAAATCATTAGGATTCAAATAAGGAGCACTGGCCATGGCTAAGATGGCACCGGTTTTTACATCGATTAAAACCCCAGCCCCGGCTTTCGCTTTTGGCCTTTGTTTCTGAAGTCTAAGCAGGGTTTCTTCTATTGAGGTTTCCATCACTGACTGGAGCTTGGCATCGATGGTGAGCATCAATGAATTTCCCGGTATCGGGTCCTTATGAGACCAGGTACTCACAGGCTGGTGTTTGGCATTCACTTCCACCTGATCCGCTCCATGCTTCCCCCTTAAACCGATTTCTTTATTTCCTTGCTCAAAACGTTCAAATGTTTTCTCCAGACCGGTCTTACCTATCCAGTCATTCCTGCCATAGTTATATTCCTCCAGGGTTTCTAATTCTTCCTGATTGATCAAACCTACCGTTCCGATAATATGACCTGCTAATTCACCTTGAGGATAATAGCGCATGGGCTCTTCTCTGATGACCACTCCCGGCAGATCTTCCCGTTTTTCTTCAATTCTGGACACCATTTGAATCCCTTCATCGTATGGCAGCCGTTTAATAACCACCGGTTCATACCGCCTGCTTTGATCTTCCAAGGACTGGAGAATAGATTCCTGGGTTATTTCCGGATCTTGTAAAATTTCCGCCATCAAAGCTGCCACAGATTCCTTCTCCTCAATTTCTCCACCGGTTAATGAAATGGTAAATACCGGTTTACTGGTGGCCAGGACCTCTTTATTACGATCATATATATTGCCGCGCCGCGCCGCGATCGAGGTAATACGAAATTTATTTTTATCGGATAAATGAGCGTAGGCATCGGCCTGGACAACTTGTAATTGAAAAAGTCTTAGTCCTAAAACAATGAAGATAACCACGATCACACCAAAGAAAATATTTAATTTTTTAACGTTTTCCCTATCCTTCAAAAGATTGCCTCCCTTACCCAATAAACAGTCACTCAGATCTTTGAACGATTCTGCTTAAACCGTTTACTTGTATAAATCTTATAAAAAGGCACATAGGCAAATAAGGCTATAATACCCTGATATACGGCCAAGGGGAAAATCCGATGCCAGATATTTTCTCCCCATGGAATATTCATGCCGATGATATTGCCAAAAAAAATAAACAAAAGTTCATGGAGGATGGTCCCGACAATCAAAGTAACCACCGGAATCAAATAGTTTTCCTTAAAAATCTTCGGTTCCAGCAAACCAACCAAAAATCCCGTGATCATTTTGACAATGATAGAGAGACCAAGATATTTTCCTGTCACCAGATCTTCTACCAAACCTACCGCAAAGCCGGCCTTTAACCCTGCCTTAGGCCCTTCCATCAAAGCCACAAACAGTACTAAGATTAACAGCAGATCCGGTTTGATTCCTCCGGTAAAAAGGTTTAAACTAGTTTGAAGCACAATACTCACCAGAATCGCAATAATAAAAACGAAAACCCTCACGGTATATCTACCCCATTTATCGGTTTTGTTAAAACCAGAACCTCCTCCAAATGCTCAAAATCAACAAAGGGCTTGACCTGAGCTTGCTTCATCAGGCCATTAGGCTCCACCATGATTTCCGTAATAAACCCGATACGTAATCCGGCCGGGAAAACCCCGCCCAAGCCGGAAGTCAATACAATCTGATTTTCCCGCACCTCTGCATCATGGGGAAGATGAACCATTCTCAAGTATCCTTCTGAGCCCGTTCCTTCAATAATGCCCGAGGTCCTGGATATTTGCACCAAGGCCCCTACCGCACCCTCTCGATCCGGCAGGAGCAGTACCTCTGCTGAATTTTGAGATAGAGCAATGATTCTCCCTACCAAGCCATCATAATTAATGACAACCATATCTTTTTTCAAACCATCGCCGCTTCCCCGATCAATAAGGATGGAATGATACCAATTATTCAGATCACGTCCAATCACATTAGCCGCAATCATCTGCCATTGCTGTGCCATGCCTTCCTTCATTACCAAAAGCTTCTTTAGGCGCACATTCTCTAATTGTTCATCTTTTAGGAGATCATTTTCCTGCCTTAAAGCAGCTACTTCTTCTTGAAGACCATCCCGTTCCTTTACCAAAGCACCATATCCGGTAAAATATCCGGTTATCCCCCCAATCTTATTAAAAACCGTTGTAGCCCCGCTTTCCAACGGGGCTAAAATGTCGCGCAGCCAAACTTCCACGAAAGTTAGGTTATCTCTCTCCAATCCCGTATGATATGCAAAGCTCAATAGGATCGCTATCACAATTATTAGAACCAGCCATTTGCCCTTTTTCCAGATCTTGGGCAAAACCATCACGTCCTTTATCTCCGATTCTTCGGTGAAATCAATACCCGGCGCAATACGTTAATATTTTCCAGAACCTTGCCGCTGCCCATTACAACCGCCCAATGAGGTTCTTCTGCGATATGCACCGGCATCCCTGTTTCCAAAGATACCAAACGATCCAGGCCATGGAGCAAAGAACCTCCGCCAGCCAGCATAATGCCCCGATCCATAATGTCTGCGGCTAATTCCGGAGGAGCCTGTTCCAAACAGACTTTAATGGCATCAAGAATACTGGCTACCGGTTCTGCCAAAGCACTGTGCACCTCTCCGGCAGAAATCGTGATTGTCTTTGGTAGTCCGCTCACTAAATCTCTGCCCCGCACATCAAATATTTTACCACGGGTGAGATCATCTTCCAAGTAGGCAGAACCAATTTCCATCTTTATTTCTTCGGCCGTACGTTCGCCGATCGCTAAATTATAATTGCGTTTAACGTGATGGACGATCGCCTCATCCATTTCATCTCCTGCCACCCGAATGGATTTAACAGCGACGATGCCGCCCAAAGAGATAATGGCAATCTCTGTCGTCCCCCCGCCAATATCTACAATCATACTTCCCGTTGGTTCAGACACAGGCAGACCGGCGCCGATGGCCGCTGCCATCGGTTCTTCAATTAAATAGGCCTCCTTGGCCCCGGCAGATAGGGCTGCTTCCCGCACGGCTCTTTCTTCCACTGCAGTAACGCCGGAAGGCACAGATATGACAACCCGGGGGCGGATTAACGGGCTTTTCGATTTCAATGCTTTTAAAATAAAATATTTCAGCATACTCTGGGTAACATCAAAATTTGCAATGACACCATCCCGCATGGGACGGATCGCAATGATATTTCCCGGTGTACGTCCAATCATCTTTTTTGCTTCCTCACCTACAGCCAATACCTGTCCACTGTCTCTTTGAATCGCTACCACAGATGGCTCATTTAGAATAACCCCTTTACCTTTTACATGAACTAAGGTATTCGCAGTTCCCAAATCTATTCCTACATCTCTTGCAAAAAGCATTCATCTCACATCCTATTATGCTTATTTAATGATATTATAATAAATTAATCTGAAACTTCGCCAGAACTTTGCTTAATCTTTGTAAGGGCAAACCGACAACATTAAAATAATCTCCTTCAATTTTTTCCACCAGCAAGGCACCCTTCCCTTGAATTCCATATCCTGCGGCTTTATCAAAGGATTCGCCCCATTTGACATAAGACCGCACTTCATTCTTTGATAAAACCCTAAAAGTAACATGGGTTTCTTCAGCATCCGCAATCCAGATTCCCTCCGGCTGCTCCAGCACAGCAAAGCCTGTAATAACACGATGGGTGTGCCCGCTTAAAGAGGAAATCATCTCCACAGCCTGGTTAAAATCTTTCGGTTTCCCATAAATTCTTTCGTTCAGGGCTACCACGGTATCAGCACCAATAATAACCCCATCTAACACTTTATTCGCCGCCGCCTGTGTTTTTCTTAGGGCCAAATGCTGAGCCAATGCTTTAGCCGACAAATTTCCCTCTTGGCTTTCATCAATTTCACTAAAAATAATTTTCGGATGAATCCCCACCTGTTCCAGTAGCTGAAGACGTCGGGGGGAAGCAGAAGCGAGAAAAATATCTTTCCTGAATATCATATCATCCTCCTATTTTAGGGAATATTTTTATATTCCAATAAAACTGACAATTATATAGAAAAACGCCTTTGCGATTAATCAAAGACGTTTTCCTCAGGCAACCTTATATACTCAACTTAAAGGTAAGAACCTCCAGATTGACGGCTAAATCAACATTCCTTAACTCCACATCATCGGGCACGCTGAGCGCCCGGGGCGCAAAATTAAGGATCGCTTTGATTCCGTATTTAACCATGAGGTTGACAATTTCTTGAGCAAAGCTGCTCGGAACGGCAACAATACCCATTTTAACTTCGTATTCTTCGATTACCTGTTCTAATTTTTCCATGGGCAGGATGGTAATTTCACCCACCATTTGCCCCTGTTTCTTGATATCGTTATCAAAAACACCTGCGATTCTGAAACCCCGTTCGTTAAAGCCCCGATATAAACACAGGGCTGTCCCTAAGTTACCCGCTCCAATTAAAATGATGGGCCACTCATTATTCAATCCTAAGATCTTCAGGATATGATGATGTAAATCCTTGACATTATAGCCTACTCCCCTGGTACCGAATTCCCCAAAGTAAGCTAAATCCTTACGGACTTGCGCAGAACTTACGCCTACTCCCTCCGCAATTTCCCCGGAAGAAGTGGTCACAATGCCCATCTGATCCAAGTGAGCTAAATGACGGGAATAAACAGATAACCTCATAATCGAAGCTTCAGGAATCTTTTGAATTTTCAATAGGTTACCCTCCTGGCTTCATAAAAAATTGATCTTTATTTTTCAAATATTGATTCCAAACTCGCCTAACTATGTTTTTTTCTACAGGAAATGAAAAATTCCTCTATTTTATTTGTTCAGATGCTAATTTAATTTACTTCCAAATCTGGCAAAAGCAAATGCGCTCTGGCTTCCGACACCATATAAATCGATCCGGTGATGACAAGCATTTCCTCCTCACCCGTTAAAGCTAAAGCTTTATCCACAGCTTGGCCGATATTTTCTTCCACTTCTATCTTGTCCACATAATCCTTCAGGAATTCAGCTACCTGCCTCCAAGATCCTGCCCGAGGATTATTAGGTTTAGTGACGACGACTTTATCTGCCAGAGGAGCAATTTCCGAGACCACCTTTTCTCTTTCCTTATCTGCCAGCATTCCTAATAACAACACCTTCTTTTTCTCCGGCCAATATTCTTTTAACGCTTGAACCAATACTTTGATGCCATGATGATTATGGGCAGCATCAATAACCACCAATGGTTTTTGCCGTACTGTTTCCAAACGGCAAGGCCAACTTGCCCGAGCCAAGCCTTCTCGGATGGCAGGCTCACCGACTCCTAACTTTACTGCCGCCGCCACCGCCAAGGAGGCATTTTTCAGCTGATGCACTCCCCGCAGGGTAATTTTCAAATTGCTGTAAGTTTTTCCTTGGACCATACAATGAAAGCCTTGACCTTCTTCGGAATGGGAAAGGGCTTCCACTGAAAAATCCTGTCCATATTCCCAAAGGGGCGCTTGTTCCAGCTCTGCCTTTTCTCTTATAATTCTGAGCACAGCGGGGTGATCCGCCGCTGTAATTACGTCCCGACCTTTCTTAATAATACCGGCTTTTACAGCGGAAATTTCTTCTAGTGTATTACCCAAGTAGTCCATATGATCCATCGCTACATTGGTAATGATGGAGATGCTGGGCATAATCACATTTGTGGAATCGATCGTGCCGCCTAAGCCCACCTCCATAATCGCCATATCCACTTCTTCTTGGGCAAAATGGAGCAGAGCCAAGGCCGTACTTACTTCAAATTCTGTCGGATGCTCCAATCCCTCCTGAACCATCTGATCTAGATGAACCCGCAATTCCGTGATCAGTCGGGCAATATCTTTTTCCCCGATTTCCACTCCGTTAATTCTGATTCTCTCTGTATATGAATGGATGTGGGGAGAGGTAAATAACCCCACACGCATCCCTGATTGCTGTAAAACAGAAGCTAACATGGCGCAGGTGGACCCTTTTCCATTGGTGCCTCCCACATGAATAAAACTTACCTTTTTTTCCGGATTGCCTAAACGCGTGAGCAAATTCTGAATACGGCCTAATCCCAAATTAATGCCAAAGGTCGTCAGATTCTTTAGGTAATCCATTGCTTCCAGATATTCCATACTTTGCTCCCTTCCTTTTTGCCCCTTAAGCAGCTGCTGCTAACAATCCTGTTGCTTACCGCCTTAACTGGGCTAAGCGCTCTAGCAGGGCTTGTTTTTTTGATTGATACTGATCTGCCTTTGCCTTTTCCTTAGCCACCACTTCAGCAGGTGCCTTGGATAAAAAGCCTTGATTGTTCAGCTTGCCGTTCAAACGGGCCAGCTCTTTTTCCATATTAGCTGTTTCCTTCTCCAGTCGGGCAATTTCTTTATCAAAATCAATTAAGTCTTTAAGAGGAAGGAATATCTGGACATCCTGCACCACAGAGGTGGCAGCTTGTTCCGGTTTTTCTGTATCCAGATCAAAAAACTCGATCTTTTCCCCCTGACACAGGCCCAAAATATAATCCTGGCCGGTTCTTAAAATGTCCTCGCTCTTTTTTCCTGCCAGCAGGATCATATTAATTTTCTTGCCTAAAGGAACATTCATCTCGGCCCTGATATTACGAATGGAGCGGACTACATCCATAATCAGGTCCATCTCTTCCCGTTCTTCAGGGAAAGAAACCATCTGATCCCCCTGGGGCCAAGATGATCGCATCACAGAACCTTCCCCTTCGGGAAGATGATGATAAATTTCTTCTGTGATAAAGGGCATAAAGGGATGCAGGAGCTGCATGATGCCACCCAAAACCTGGGTTAAAACAGACTGGGCAGTATGCTTTTCCGTACCGATTTCTTTATAAAGTCTCAACTTAGCTAATTCAATATACCAATCACAAAACTCATTCCAGATGAAATCATACAAGGTACGTGCAGCTTCACCTAATTCATATTTTTCTAAATAGCGAGTTACCTCCAATGATGTGCTGCGGTATCGTTCCAAAATCCATTTATCGGCCAGATTAAGATTAACCGCTGCCGCTCCCGGTTGATAATCCGTCAAATTCATTAAAACAAAACGGGAGGCGTTCCAAATCTTATTGGCAAAATTGCGCGCTGCTTCCAATCTCTCTTCTTGAAAACGCAAATCGTTACCCGGTGTATTCCCGGTAATCAACATAAATCTCAAAGTATCCGCCCCATATTGATCAATAATTCCCAAGGGATCGATCCCGTTACCCAGAGATTTACTCATCTTGCGCCCTAAGGAATCAAGAACCAAGCCATGGATAAAGACCTCCTTAAAAGGCTCCTCTTTCATAAATTCCAAGCCCATAAAAATCATGCGCGCTACCCAGAAAAAGATAATATCTCTGCCTGTAACCAAAACACTGGTGGGGTAAAAATAAGATAAATCCTCGGTTTTTTCCGGCCAGCCCAAGGTCGAGAACGGCCAAAGAGCGGAACTAAACCAGGTATCCAACACATCCGGATCCTGCTCCAATTTGCTGCTGCCACACTTGGGGCAAGAGGAAGGATGATCTTTCCCGCAGATTTCCTTGCCGCAATCCTGACAATACCAAACAGGGATGCGATGTCCCCACCAAAGCTGGCGGGAAATACACCAATCCCGAATATTTTCCAACCAGCCCAGATAGATTTTAGTAAATCTTTCGGGAACAAAGCGAATCTTTCCATCAATAACTGCTTGAATGGCCGGTTCCGCAAGAGGTTTCATTTTTACAAACCATTGGGGTGATATTAAAGGTTCAATTACCGTATCACAACGATAACACTCGCCCACAGCATGGGGGTGTTCCTCGATTTTTGTAAGAAATCCGGCTTCCTCAAGGTCTGCCACAATCTCCTCTCGGCATTGATAACGATCCATCCCTTGATACCTGCCGGCTTCCATACTCATTTTCGCTTCTTTGTCAATGACCGTGATTTGAGGCAGATGATGACGCAAGCCCATATCAAAGTCATTGGGATCATGGGCGGGAGTAATTTTAACAGCCCCGGTGCCAAAAGAAAGATCTACATACTCATCGGCAATGATGGGGATTTCCCGATTGACAAGGGGCAGAATCACTGTGCGACCCACTAAGTCCCGGTATCTTTCATCCTCAGGATTGACAGCTACAGCCGTATCCCCTAACATGGTTTCCGGCCGGGTGGTGGCGATAGGAATAAAAGAGTCACTATCCTTAATAGGATAATTGATATAATAGAGTTTTCCTTCCTTTTCCCGGTGCTCAACCTCAATATCAGAAATTGTGGTCTGGCACTTGGGACACCAATTAATGATATAACTACCCCGATAGATCAATCCTTTTTCGTATAATTTAACAAATACCTCCTGGACGGCCCGGGAGCAGCCTTCATCCATCGTGAACCTTTCCCGTTCCCAATCACAGGAAGATCCTAATAAGCGTAATTGTTTCGTAATCCGATCATGGTATTCGTCTTTCCACTCCCAAACCTTTTCTAAAAAGGCTTCACGTCCCAAATCATATTTGCTCACACCATCTTTGGCCAGGTTTTCCTCCACCTTGGCCTGAGTAGCAATTCCGGCATGATCGGTACCGGGAAGCCACAAGGTACTAAAACCTTGCATGCGCCTCCAACGGGTTAGAATATCCTGGAGGGTATTATCCAAAGCATGACCCATATGCAGCTGCCCGGTCACATTGGGCGGGGGCATCACGATGGAAAAAGGCTTTTTGGTATGATCTACCTCATCATGAAAAAAATGATTTTCCTCCCAAAACCGGTACCATTTATCTTCCACCAGCTTGGGATCATAAGTTGTCGAAATATTTTTCATTTCCGGCACTAAGTTTCCGCCTCCTTTAATTAGAAAAACCCTCTCATCCATAAGGACGAAAGGGCTGCTTTCGTGGTACCACCTTAATTTGTCAACCGAATTTTGACGGTTTACTTCTCCATTGCTTTAACGGGCACACCCGGACAGATCTAAAATAAATTCCATTCAATCTATCAATTCTGGGACGACCTTCCCGGAACCCTTTAATAAAAGTCTTGCAGCCAAGGACTCTTCTCTCTGGTAATAAAGGAACACCGGTACTCCTTCCCTTCTTAACTGATTGCCATATTTACTTGTTACTATACTACCTAATTAAAAACCAACTGTCAACATTTTCGTTAATTTTCTCTTTGAAGCAAGTTTTTTAGTCCGGCGAAATCAGCTTAAAATGAATACTAATCAGGTTTTGAGCAATAGTATACAATCTCTATTTTGCCTTTCCCCCCTGTCCCCTTGTCCCTCTAAAGTAATTGCTCAATTCTCTGGAGCAGTTTTTCTTTTCCTTCCCCAGTTTGAGCAGAAAAAATAACGATCTCCTCCTCGGTAACACCTAATGTCTCCTTGATCACCTTTACATTTTTAGACCTTTGATTTTTGCTGATCTTATCAGCTTTTGTCGCCACCACAATGCAGGGATAATTTTTATAATTCAACCACTGCATCATCTGCTGATCCTGCTCCGAAGGTGGATGCCTAAGATCCACCAGCTGCCAGATTTCTTTCAAGACGGTTCTTTGTTCCAAATAGGTGTTAATCATCCGGCCCCACTCTTCTCGGGCATCATGGGAAACCCGAGCAAACCCATAACCGGGCAAATCCACAAAATACCAAGCATCATTAATTTTATAAAAATTAATGGTTTGTGTCTTTCCCGGTTGGGAACTGGTTCGTGCCAGACTTCGCCGGTTGATCAAAGTATTAATCAGAGAGGATTTACCCACATTGGACCTCCCTGCCAAGGCGATTTCCGGCACGTTTGCCTCAGGATATTGATCCGGTTTCACTGCACTTAATACATATTCAGATTTTTTGATCTTAAGCATCGGGATCATTTTCCTGTTCTTGATTTGATGCCAAGGGAGCCTCCCGTTCCAGTAAGGCAATGGGCAGCACCTCTTCCATCGTTTCCACCAGCACAAATTTCAGCTTGCGGCTGACATTGGCCGGGATATCTTCCAAATCCTTTTTATTATCTTGGGGCAAGATGATGGTTTTGCAGCCGGCCCGATGGGCAGCCAGCACCTTTTCTTTAATACCTCCTACAGGCAATACGCGTCCGCGCAACGTGATTTCTCCGGTCATGGCAATGTCCTGGCGAACCTTACGCTTGCTTAATTCCGAAGCGATGGCAGTCGCCATGGTCACACCTGCGGAAGGGCCATCCTTGGGGATCGCTCCTTCCGGAACATGGACATGAACATCAGTGTTTTCATAAAAATCGTCCGGAATACCCAGTTCCTTAGCAATGGAGCGAATATAGGTATACCCGGCTTGAGCCGACTCCTTCATCACATCCCCCAATTGTCCCGTCAGAGCAAGGCGGCCTTTCCCCGGATGAGACTGCACTTCCACCGTTAAGACCTCACCGCCGACTTCTGTCCAAGCAAGCCCGGTGACCACGCCAATCTGATCTTCTTTTTCCGCCAAACCAAAACGGTATTTAGGACTGCCCAAATATTGACTGATGTTTTGGGCGGTAATTTTCGCTTCCTCAGTCTTTTTAGCCACAATATCCCGAGCAACCTTACGGCATAGGGTAGCAACGGTTCGCTCTAAGCTGCGTACGCCGGCCTCCCGGGTATATTCCCGGATAATAGAGCGGATGGCATTTTCTGAAACGGAGATTTGTTTATCATTTAAACCATGCTCTTTAATCTGCTTCGGCAAGAGATATTTTGTCGCAATATTTAATTTTTCTTCTTCCGTATAACCGGAAATGCGGATAATTTCCATCCGGTCCAGCAAAGGACGGGGAATATTGTATTCTACGTTGGCTGTGGTAATAAACATCACCTTGGAAAGATCAAAGGGAGCCTCGATATAGTGATCACTGAAGGTGGCATTCTGCTCCGGATCCAATACTTCCAGAAGGGCAGATGTTGGATCACCTCGAAAGTCCGCGCCCATCTTATCAATTTCGTCCAGCAAAAAAACCGGGTTGTTGGAACCGGCAATTTTTATATTCTGGATAATACGGCCCGGCATGGACCCCACATAGGTACGGCGATGACCGCGAATTTCCGCTTCGTCCCGTACGCCTCCTAAAGACATCCGGGTAAACTTTCGCTCCAATGCCCGGGCAATAGATTTGGCCAAGGATGTTTTTCCTGTGCCGGGAGGGCCTACAAAGCAAAGAATAGGTCCCTTCATTTTTTTGGCTAATTGACGGATAGAAAGGTATTCGATAATTCTTTCCTTTACCTTCGTCAAGCCATAATGATCTTCATTAAGGATTTCTTCTGCCACATTAATATCCAAACGATCCTTCGTCTCTTTATTCCAGGGAAGGTCTAAAAGCCAGTCTAGGTAGTTGCGCACCACCATGGCTTCAGCAACCATAGGCGGCATTTTCTCCAGCCGATCCAATTCACGCAAGGCTCTTTCATTGATTTCCTTAGGGAATTTGGCCTTCTTGATGCGCTCTCTTAATTCATCTACTTCGGCAACCCGGTCTTCTTTTTCGCCCAATTCCTTCTGAATTGCCTTAAGCTGTTCACGAAGATAATATTCTTTTTGGGTCTTTTCCATCTGTTTACGAACCCGTAAATTGATCTTCCGTTCCAGTTCCAGGATTTCCATTTCTTTGGCCAAAATAGTGCCTAAATCCTCCAACCTTTTTTTAACGGAAATTGCCTCTAAAATGCTTTGCCGATCGGAAAGCTTGAGATTTAAGTGGGAGGCTACAACATCAGCCAATCGACCCGGTTCTTCAATAGTGATCACGGATATGACCGTTTCCGGTGTCACCTTTTTGCTCATTTTCACATATTGTTCAAATTGATTCACTAAATTGCGCATTAAGGCTTCCGCTTCCGGATCACCTTTTAGCAATTCGTCCTCTTCCTTTTTCACCGCTACCTTCAGATAAGGATCATGGGAAAGATATTTCTCCACCTTTCCCCGGTAAAGGCCTTCCACCAAAACACGGACTGTCCCCCCGGGTAGTTTGAGCAGCTGTTTAATTTCAGCTACCGTTCCGATCTCATGAATATCATTTTCTTCAGGTTCATCTGTATGGGCTTCTTTTTGCATCGCCAGAAATATTTCTCTTTTATCCAGCATTGCCTCATCGATGGCATTGATGGATTTCTCCCGTCCCACATCCAAATGAACAATCATATATGGAAAAACCAGGACGCCCCGTAAGGGCAGCATCGGCATTTCACTAATTAATCCTGTTTCATTTCCCAAAAAAGTTCACCCCCGTATGATTAGTCATAAAGAATATTTACCATATTCTACTCTATAAACTGATTTCCTGCAAATATTGTTTGAAAGTCCCGGAATTTAAATCTTCTATTCCAGGCGAAGAAACTCGTTTTTTATCTCCTTTATTTTTCACCAAAGCCAAAGTTAAAATCTCAGCAATATTTTCCACTGCAATGACTTGAAAATTACCCCCATTTTGAAAGGATTGCTGCCAGTTATCTTTCGGGATCAAAACTTTTTTGACCCCCGCCTGGCGAGCAGCTTCCACCTTGGCCACAACTCCTCCTACGGGTTTAACGAATCCCCGAATAGAGACCTCACCTGTCATGGCCACTTCATTATTTACCGGGATCCCTGTGATAGCAGAGTATATGGCCGTTCCAATAGCAACACCTGCTGATGGCCCATCAATGGGTATGCCCCCGGGGAAATTAACATGAATGTCAAAATTCTTCGGTTCTACTTGCAGGTTGTTTTTTAATACGGTCAGGACATTTTCCACTGACCCTTTTACTAAACTTTTCCGGCGCATTTTCTTGCCGCCGCCGCTTCCTACTTCTTCTTCATCTACTACCCCCGTAACGATAATTTGACCTTGGCCTTGCTCCGCCGGATGAACGGTTGCTTCCAGCTCCAAGAGCATCCCCAGATTAGGTCCGGCTACAGCTAAACCATTGACACAGCCTACCAGAGGTTTAAAGGGTATTTTAGTTTCCGGTCGGGGCGTATGCTGGCCGTTATAGACCACCCATTCAATATCTTGCTTGGTAACATCTTTTCTCCCTTCGGTAAGGGCAAAACCTGCGGCAATCTGCACAATATTCACCGCCTCCCGTCCATTAGCGGCATATTTGGCAACCACACTGACGGCTGATGCATCCATCTGCAAACCAATTTTCCCCACAGCATTTTCCGTAATGATCCTAATCTCATCCGGTAATAGCGGGCGAAAAAAAATTTCCAAACATCGGGAGCGAATCGCAGGAGGGATTTCCTCAGGCATGCGTGTAGTCGCAGCTACCAGACGAAAATCTGCCGGTAAGCCATTTTGAAAGATATCATGAATGTGAGATGGGATATGGTTATCTTCCGAACTATAATAAGCACTCTCTAACATCACCTTACGATCTTCAAGTACCTTTAATAGTTTATTAATCTGCATGGAGTGAAGTTCCCCGATTTCATCAATAAATAGAATTCCCCCGTGGGCTTTGGTCACCGCACCTTGTTTTGGCTGAGGAATCCCTGCCATGCCCATGGCTCCTGCCCCTTGATAAATAGGGTCATGCACGGAACCGATTAAAGGATCAGCAATGCCTCTTTCATCAAACCGAGCTGTCGCCCCATCCAATTCCACGAACTTGGCATCCTCTGCAAAGGGTGAATCGGCACATTTTTTTGCTTCGTCCAGAACCAACCGGGCAGCCGCTGTTTTCCCAATCCCAGGGGGTCCGTAAATGATAATATGTTGGGGATTAGGCCCGCATAAAGCAGCACGCAGAGCTTTTAATCCATTCTCCTGACCGACGATTTCTGTAAAGTGTGCCGGTCGGGTCTTTTCTGTCAAGGGCATCGTTAAAGAAATGCCCCGCAGTTTTTTTAATTTCTCCATTTCCTTCCTTGATTCCTGTTCCAGAGCCACTTTGTTTCCTTGCTGACCTTTAAGCAGATTCCAAAAGTAAAGTCCGATTACAATAATGAAAAAAATCTGCACAAATCCCAGAATTTGATTCAAGATTAACACCCCTTTTCCATGTCTTAGCTTATTATTGACATGGGAAAGAAAAAATACCCATGATCATGGGTATTTTTTAACTAATTTCTGTTATTATGCAGAAGCTTCCTTTTGCTTCACGTCCTCTTTGGTTAATAAAAGTGGTTTTTCTTTTTTCTCTGCCACTTCTTTGGTAATCAAGCATCTAACCACGTCTTTTCTGGAAGGGATATCATACATAACTTCCAGCATCATATCCTCGATAATGGAGCGCAATCCCCGGGCACCGGTATTTCTCTTGATGGCTTCCTGGGCAATAAAACTAAGTGCTTCTTCCTTAAACTCTAATTCAACTCCATCCATCTCGAAAAGCTTTTGATATTGCTTGACCAGAGCATTCTTCGGCTCGGTCAAAATGCGTATTAAAGCAGTTTCATCCAAAGCATCCAAGGTCACGATAATAGGCATCCTCCCTACGAACTCGGGAATTAGGCCATATCTTAAAAGATCCTCAGGTAAAATTTGTGCCAGAATCTCACCAATCTTTTTATCCTGTTTGCCTTCGATTTCCGCACCAAAACCTAAGGTTTTCGAACCGGATCTGTTCTGGATAATCTTATCAATGCCATCAAAAGCACCTCCACAAATAAACAAAATATTTGTGGTATCCAATTGAATAAATTCCTGATGAGGATGCTTTCGCCCGCCTTGAGGGGGGACACTGGCAACAGTGCCTTCCAGTATTTTCAGCAGAGCCTGTTGTACCCCTTCCCCGGATACGTCTCGCGTTATGGAAGGATTTTCTGACTTGCGGGCAATCTTGTCAATTTCATCAATATAGACAATACCCTTCTCAGCTTTTTCCACATCGTAGTCAGCAGCCTGGATCAATTTTAACAGGATATTTTCCACATCTTCTCCTACATATCCAGCTTCTGTAAGAGAGGTGGCATCAGCAATGGCAAAAGGTACATTAAGCACCCGTGCCAAGGTTTGAGCCAATAGAGTTTTTCCGCTTCCCGTTGGTCCCAACATCACGATATTACTCTTCTGCAATTCCACATCATCAATCTTATTGCCCAAATTGATGCGCTTATAATGATTATATACAGCAACAGATAAAGATTTCTTTGCCTTCTCCTGACCAATAACATATTGATCCAAAATATTCATAATTTCATGGGGTTTGGGGATTTCCCCCATGTCAATGTTGAGATCTTCACCCAGTTCTTCTTCAATGATTTCATTACATAACTCGATACATTCATCACAGATGTATACGCCGGGTCCTGCGACTAATTTCTTAACCTGGTCCTGAAGCTTCCCACAAAAAGAACATTTCAGTTGTCCACGTTCATCCGTATATTTATACATAATCCACCTCGCTATGCCTATTTCTTACCTACAGGCTCTCTTTTTGAAATCACTTCATCAATCAGCCCATACTCTTTGGCCTCGATGGGATTCATAAAGAAATCCCGGTCTGTATCCTTAGTTATCTTTTCCAAAGGCTGTCCGGTTCTCTCTGCTAATATCTTATTTAATTCGTCGCGAATGCGCAAGATCCTCTTGGCATGAATTTCAATATCAACTGCCTGCCCTTGGGTACCTCCTAAGGGCTGATGGATCATAATTTCGCTGTTAGGAAGGGCAAATCTCTT
This sequence comes from Dehalobacterium formicoaceticum, assembly GCF_002224645.1. Classification (NCBI taxonomy): domain Bacteria; kingdom Bacillati; phylum Bacillota; class Clostridia; order Eubacteriales; family Peptococcaceae; genus Dehalobacterium; species Dehalobacterium formicoaceticum. The sequence goes on from NZ_CP022121.1 coordinate 216,170, forward strand.
CCCCTTGGCACCGGCGGCTAAGAGAAAAGCTCCCATACTGGCTGCCATCCCGATGCAAATAGTGGAAACATCCGGTCGCACCAAATGCATGGTATCATAGATAGCCATCCCGGCAGTAATAGATCCACCCGGGCTATTAATATAGAGATGAATGTCTTTATCCGGATCTTCCGCTTCTAAAAATAACATTTGGGCAATGATTAAGTTTGCAACATAATCATCGACCTGACTCCCTAAAAATATGATGCGGTCTTTTAGTAATCGGGAATAAATATCATAAGCTCGCTCTCCCCGATTGGTCTGTTCAACAACCATTGGCACCAATGTACTCATTTTTTCCACCTCTCCTTGCTTTTAAACAATATGATTTTTATAGATTTTTATACCCACAATAAAAGTAATTTATGCAATCTCATTCTGCTCAACCAAATAATTAGCTGTCTTCGTCATGGTCATACCTAGCTTCAGCATATCCATTTGTCCGGTAGCAACCAAGGTTGATTTTATCGCATCAATGGGCTGATTATACTGTTTGGAAAACTTATCCAATTCCTGATTCAATTCTTCTTCAAGAACCTCAATGTTATCCTGTTTCGCAATTTGTTCTAAAACCAGATCGGTCTTTACCGCCCTTTCCGCCTGGGGACGATATTGTTCGCCCAATTGCTCAATGCTGGTATTGGTAAACTGGCAATATTGTTCTAGCTGCAAACCTTGTCTGCCAAGATTTTCATTTAATTCATTCAGCATGCTTTGAATCTTTTGATCAATCATCACCGGGGGAATTTCTACGCTGGCTGCTTCAACAACTTTGTTTAAAATTTCATTCTTAGCCTCATCTTCTGCTCTCTTTGCTGCACTTTCTTCCATTTTTGTTTGAATGTCTTTTTTAAGTTCATCTAAGGTTTCAAATTCGCTGACATCTTTGGCGAATTCATCATCAATCGGTGCTACTTCTTTTCGTTTAATACCTTTAATCTCTACTTTAAATAATGCTTCTTTACCAGCCAACTCTTCACTATGATACTCTTCCGGGAAGGTTACGTTCACATCACGGCTTTCATTAATTTTAGCACCAATCAACTGTTCCTCAAAGCCGGGAATAAAAGAACCTGACCCAATCCCCAAGTTATGGTTTTCTGAGGTGCCCCCTTCAAATTGAACGCCATCCACAAAACCCTGGTAAGAAATAGTGGCCATATCGTCATTTTGGATTGTATCTTCTTCCCCAAGTTCCGATAGTTTAGCATATCTTTGCTGCAATCTTTCCAGCTCTTTATTAACATCATCCTCAGTAACGGGATAGCTGGCTTTTTCTACTTTAATGCCTTTATATTCCCCTAACTCCACTTCCGGCTTAACATCAACCTTAACCTTAAAGGTAAAAGGCTTATTATCGTCTAATTCTACAATCTCAACATTAGGCCTGTCAATAGGTTCAATCCCGGTTTCCTGCACGGCGGCAGCATAATTGGGGAAAATCATAATTTCTGCAGCTTCTTCCAGCAAAGCACCTTTTCCAACATATCTTTCTAAAACAGATAGGGGTGCTTTACCTTTTCTAAATCCAGGAATATTAACCTTTTTTACTAATTTTTTATGAGCTTGCTGAATTGCTTTCGCCACTTCTTCTTGATCGACCTCAATTTCCAAGCTCATTGTATTTTTTTCTATTTTCTCAGATTGATTAACCTTCATATATGATCCTCCTTATTATCTACCTATCTTCATTTAATATTTCCCATCGGTTATTAATTTTAAACAAAGATCTTCTTTTTCTTATTTTACTTCTTCAATTTGCAAGTTACAACTATTTTCCTCCTAAAATACAATAAGAATAATAATTTTTATTGTAATAAAAGAGATGAATACGGATAGTAAAAAGCCCCCATTTTGGGGGTCTTCAAAATATTTGGAGCGGGCGAAGGGATTCGAACCCTCGACTTCAACCTTGGCAAGGTTGCACTCTACCACTGAGTTACGCCCGCATAACAATACTTATAAATTCTGAAAGCACAAGTTTGAATGGTGCGGGAGAAGGGACTTGAACCCCCACGGTTGCCCGCCAGATCCTAAGTCTGGTGCGTCTGCCAATTCCGCCACTCCCGCATAAAATCAACTGTCGCAAGGTGTATAATAACATAAGTCATTATCTTCGTCAAGAAAATAAATGGTTTTTTTGAGAATTTATCAAGGGTAAATGTCAAAAAAATAATAATATAAAAAGCCTGGCCATCAAACTATGTTTGACGACTAGGCTTTTTATGAAATCTGCAAGGATGAGATATGATCGTTAAGCATAATATAAGATACCGGTTAATACAAAACTAAATACGGAGATGAATATCGAAATGAACAATCCGGCAAAAATAGGTTTTAATCCTGTATCTTTCAATTTACTAAAATCAGAACCTAAGCCTAAGCCTACCATGGCAATGGTTAAAAGAAAATTATCAAAGGAGATTAGGGATGCAACCGTTTCCTGAGGAATCAAAGAAAAAGAATTGATGAGCACAACACCGCAAAAACCGAAGACAAACCAAGGGAAGGTTCCTTTATGAAAGAAGCTGCCGTCACTTTTTCTTTTCATGTCCTGAAACCCCAATATAAAAATCGTTGGAATCACTAAGAGTACCCGAGATAGTTTTACCACCGTCGCATATTCCCCAACTTGATCCCCGGCAGCAAAACCTGCCGCTACCACCTGAGCCACCTCATGAATGGAAGAACCCGCCCAGACAGCGTAGAAAATATCCGGTAGTTGTAATACGTTATAAATCACAGGATATAAAAACATGGCCAAGGTACCAAATATAGTCACAGTAGCGACGGAAAAGGTAATATCCTGATCTTTTGCTTCAATAACCGGCGCCACTGCAGCAATGGCAGAAGCTCCACAGATGGAGGATCCTGCACCAATAAGCAGAGTCAAGCCCCGATCGATATCCATTCTTTTGCCCAGCCAACCGGCAAATAATAAAGTTCCTCCCGTAACCAAAGCCACTAACAGGAGTCCCCTCCCGCCAATTTGACCGATATCACCAATGCTTAATTTAAAGCCTAATAAAATCACGGCAAAACGCAAAACTCTCTTAAAGGCATATTGAATTCCTGGTTCAAAAGAAGCTGGGACATGTAAAAAGTTCTTTATAATCATTCCAATCACAATGGCAATTATCAATGAATTAACATGGAGTTGGCTGAAGATACTCATTTTAGGTACCAGTATAGATAGGAAAGCCAATAAAGAAGAGAATAATAATCCCGGGATGATTTTTTGATTGATCATAGGGAACTCATCACCTTTCTTTTTTTTCCATTCTACCAGCACCAGGGTGATAAGTAAACTATTGTTTTTATTTGTTATTGATAATAATCCTCTTATTAATATTTAATAATCCCAAGCCTCTCAAGTGGAGGATTCTCCTTGACCACAAACAATAAAAAAACCCTTGAGATAAAAACCCCAAAAGTTTTGCTTAAAATGCCTTTATAAAAATAAACGATTTTTCTGAAGTGTTCAAATGAATGATAGTGAGGATTCTTACTGTGAGTTAATAATTTCAGACAAGATTCTAAAAATGACAATGACCCCAGCCGGAATTGAAAGAAATGCCAGAATTGATCTTTCCTTGTCTTGAATGATTGACATCGTGCCCCTGAAAAAACCCACCAATCCTATAGCTGCGATGCCGATACTGGGAATGAGTATAATATTCCTGGTCTCTAAATAAAACAAAATAAAAAATATGACACTCAGAAAAGCGGACCAGAAGCCCATACCGCTTGTCGGCCATATGGTGATTTTCATATTCTCTCCTTTTATTTATATTTTTATCGCGTAGTCAGTCATCAAAATAATTCTATCTGGCAAATATAACATATTGCACTGCCGAATTTACTCCAAACGATTGAAAATTTTCTTGTATCTTTAGTGCCAAATCATGCATCTCAGTGAAATTTTCAGCTTTGCTGCATTCATTGGCTTTGTCCAGGGCCTTTTCCGCCCGTTTTTTTAGGGAGTCATTGAGAAGATCTATCTCAGCATCATCAAAAGCATCAATTATTTCTAACCCGGCCTTAGAAACCATATCGTTTATTTCCTCATGGGTATAGGTCAGGTGGTGATAGTTTCCTTGATAGGTATCTATTAAGCAATCCAAACGGTGAATCAGGGCATGAGTTAATGAAGCCCCTGTCTGTCCGTCGGCGGGCATTTCACTAATTAAAATACATCCGTCATCTTTCTTGAGCCTGCGCATTTCATTGAAAAGAGCGGTCATATCTTCGATGTGATGCAAGGAATTTGATAAACAGACCAAATCAAAACTCTGATCCTCAAAGTCAGTATGACAGCCATCCATGACCTGAAATCTTATCCGGTCATTTTCTCCAAATTTCGCCTTTGCCTTGGCAAATCCTTTTTCTGAAATATCGATACCAATCATCTCATCATACCCTTTTAAACCTTGGCTTAATCTATGGATAAATGCTCCGTCCCGCGTTGCAATATCAAGGATTTTAACGCAGCTCATCTCAGATAGTTTTTCATGTAATTTTCTCATCAGATTACCTCCGCCGACCACACATTAAATTGATGATTCATCAAGTGTCTGTCATAGTATTATTATAAATAAAAAATCCTGAAATACAGGATTTTCGTGTACTTGGTGGACCATCACGGGCTCGAACCGTGGACACCCTGATTAAGAGTCAGGTGCTCTACCAACTGAGCTAATGGTCCAATATGGCTGGGGCGGCAGGATTTGAACCTACGAAATGCCGGATCCAAAGACCGGTGCCTTACCGCTTGGCTACGCCCCAATAATTTTGGGGTGGATGAAGGGACTTGAACCCTCGAGTGCCGGAGCCACAATCCGGTGCGTTAACCACTTCGCCACATCCACCATATATTACTTTTAGCACAGACAATATTATCAAAAGTAGGCCGAGATGTCAAGTTAAGCGCTTTTCAGCGCTTTTTCGTTTATTGGCGCGCCTGGAGAGACTCGAACTCCCGGCACACGGATTAGAAGTCCGTTGCTCTATCCACCTGAGCTACAGGCGCACGTAAAAGTCAGCCTAAAATAAATTGGAGCGGGTGATGGGAATCGAACCCACGTGACCAGCTTGGAAGGCTGGAGCTCTACCATTGAGCTACACCCGCATCATAATCAGTTAGTCCTTCGAACTGACAAAGATTAGTATAACCTATACAGCACCATTGGTCAAAAACGATTTTCCAGGCACGGGAGGTTATTTTAAGTCATCTTGTTTAATATAATCAATAATACTCTGTATATCTCTTCCTTCCGCGATATTTCGAACTTTTTTCTTTGATCACCCTATTTGATTATTTCCCATTTTAAGAAAATTATCCATCCTGGGATAATATTTTTTCCAGCACAGGAAGAATCCCTCGGAGAGCTTTACCCCGATGACTGATGCGGTTCTTTTCCATTCCCGTAAGCTGGGCCATTGTTTTACCCATTTCCGGCAAGTAAAACAGGGGATCATAGCCAAAACCATTGCAGCCGCGAGGCTCCTTCAAAATCTGTCCCTCACAGAACCCTTCAAAATATTCAACCCGACCCCCTGGTGTTGCCACCGCAATGGTACAACAAAACCTTGCGCTTCTTAAGGGATCCGGTACCCCTTCCATCATGCTCAACAGTTTCTGATTATTTTTCAGGTCATTTCCCGGCTCGCCGGCAAAGCGGGCAGAGTAAACACCAGGCATGCCATTCAAATAATCCACCTCCAGCCCGGAATCATCTGCCAAAACAATGAATCCTGTTTTTTCTGCAGTTGCAACTGCCTTTAGGCGGGCATTCTCCCGAAAGGTAGTACCTGTCTCTTCTACCGCCGGCAACTCAGGAAAATCTTTTAAAGAAAGTACCGACCAGGGATATCCGCTGATTAAATTGCGAAACTCCAGTAATTTCCCTTGATTTCCCGTAGCTAAGATTATTTTTTTCATTCCTGATCCCCTTATTAACAGCGTTCTTAGTATTATTAGCAGTTAGCTATCGGACAAACATAAATCTGAAAGTAATATTTTCCTTTGTGTCCGGACTAATTGGCCAATCCCTTTTTCGGCTAATTTCAGCATCTGTGCCATCTCTTCCCGGGAAAAAGGCTCGGACTCCGCTGTGCCTTGAATCTCAACAAATTTACCTGATCCGGTCATGACAACGTTCATATCTACCTCTGCCTGGGAATCTTCCTGATAGCAAAGATCCAGGAGCAATTCACCATTCACCTTGCCAACACTGGTAGCGGCCAGCCAATCAAGAATGGGCAGTTCCTTCCACTTATGATCTTTCTTTAATTTGGTTAAAGCATCAACCAAAGCAATAAAACTCCCTGTAATGGAGGTGGTTCTGGTTCCCCCATCGGCTTGAATGACGTCACAGTCGATATAAATCGTTCTTTCCCCCATCTTGGATAAATCCACCACCGAGCGTAATGAGCGACCGATCAATCTTTGAATTTCGTGGGTACGCCCGGTGATTCTCCCTTTCGCCGATTCCCGAATCGTTCTGACTTGGGTTGCTCTGGGCAGCATAGCATACTCTGCCGTGATCCAACCCTGGGAACTCCCTTTCAGAAAGGGAGGCACTTTCTCTTCTACTGTTGCCGTACAAATTACCTTGGTATCCCCCATCTCGATAAAGACAGAACCTTCTGCATTCTTTATATATCCTCGGCTAATCTTCACCGGTCGTAATTCTTCCGCCTTTCTTCCATCAAACCGCATTCATTTGTCTCCTTCCATCTCGATAAAGCTTTTACGGATTTTAGTATATCATCTAAAAATTTTCCGGTAAAGTCTCTGTCCTGGGTCAAGAAAAAGAAAAAGCGCCGAGCGCCTTTTCTTTATCGTTCTCCTATCATCTCTTCATTACGGGCCATGGTTGTTGATATGTCCATATGGCCGGCAATAGTCTCAACATTTTGCCCATCCACCAGGATTTGCACTTCCCGAATGGAAGGAAATTGGGTTAGGGTATTGACTACGGAATAGACGGTCATTTCTTCATTCAAAGAACCTCCCGGATGATTCACAATCAATTCTCCGCTCAGGTCTACAATGCAGACACCATCCGGCCGAACATTAATATCCAGCAATTCTGTTCCCACAGGAATCGTAGGCAATAAGCCTGATTCCACACTTGGACCTGCAATCAATTCCTGCATCACCGCTCGGGCAACTCCTTCTGTCTTAGGAATATCTCTCATTTCCAATGCAAGATTTTCTCCCGCTGCATCACTAAAGAATAAGGCAATTTCCTTCGTTTCACCAATTAATGCTTGATTCGTTAACTCAAGATCTTCCGTTCCTGCATGGTTGTCTGATAAAGGCACTTCCTCCTCCACCGTTTTCCATGCCTGGAGGCGGTCCACCAAGGCACATCCGCTGACTGCTGTTCCCAAAAGAAGCAACAAGACCAGGAATCCAATAAGCAAAATACCTCCATTACCCTGCCAACGTTTCATTTTCCTTTCCCCTCCTCATACTATTTCCTTAATTTATTAAATGGGATTACTAATATGTATAAAGAAGGGGAGAATTTTAGTACAAGTTTTTTAGATGAATTTACAGAGCATATACTGCATCACCAGGTAATAATTTGATATGATGTTCACCCAACACCTGTATGGCCTCATCGATTTGCTCCACCCGGAAAATATTTAAAGCTTCATGACCTGATTGACCGTAAAAAGCATAAAGATATTCTAAATTAATATTATGCTGATCCAGAATTTCCAACACTTTGGCCAGTCCTCCAGGCTTATCCGGCATCTCCACAGCAATCACCTCTGTTTCGCTGACGGTAAAATCATTTTTCTTTAATACTTGATAAGCAAGATCAGGTTGATCTACAATTAGCCTCAGAACGCCAAAATCCGTGGTATCGGCAATGGATAGGGCGCGGATATTAATCTTGGTATCCGCCAATAATCGCGTCACAGCAGCCAAACGTCCGCGCTTATTTTCCAGAAAAATTGAAATCTGCTTAACCCTCATGGTATAACCTCCTTACAGAATGATTTTCTCTTACTTTTCATATTACTTTCTATCCTGAATATGTCAATCTTTTAGCTGACGTTTATCTGTCACCCTTTTTGCTTTCCCTTCACTTCTGGCTAGTTTTTTTGGTTCAACTAAAGTTACCATGACCGAAATACCTAGTACACTGTCTAATTTTTGCTTAATGATCCTTTCCAATTCCTCCAAGCGGCGTACTTGGTCGGAAAACATGTCCTCGGAAACCTCAATTTGTACCTCCAAGACATCCAAGTTGTTCACCCGATCCACAACTAAATGGTAATGAGGGCTGGCATTTCCATTTTCCATAAGCACACTTTCCACCTGAGAAGGAAAAACATTTACACCTCGAATAATTAACATATCATCACAACGGCCCATAATTCGATCCATTCTCACATGAGTACGGCCACAGGGACATTCCTCCAAATGGAGACAAGACAGATCCCGGGTTCGGTAACGCAGTACAGGAAATCCTTCTTTGGTGATGCTGGTAAAAACCAATTCTCCCGGCTCACCATAGGGGAGGGTTTCTTCTGTTTCCGGATTAATAATCTCGGGGATAAAATGATCTTCAAAAATATGCAAACCTATTTTTTCTGAACATTCCATGGCAACACCAGGCCCCATCACTTCGCTGAGGCCGTAAATATCATAGGCTACGATACCCAATCTATTTTCAATTTCTCTACGCATACCCTGGGTCCATGGTTCCGCCCCAAAAATCCCTACGCGAAGTTTCATTTCCTCTTTGTCAATGCCCATTTCCTCCATGGCTTCTGCCAAAACCAGGGCATAGGAAGGAGTACAAGCCAACGCCGTACTGCCGAAATCCTTCATGATCATAATTTGTTTTTGCGTATTTCCCCCGGAAGTAGGAATCACGGAAGCTCCTACTCTTTCCGCTCCGTCATGGATCCCTAAGCCGCCGGTAAATAAACCATAACCAAAGGATATCTGGATTACATCTTGTTTCGACACCCCGGCAAAATGTAATGAGCGGGCAGCAATTTCCGACCAGCTATTCAGGTCTTGCCGGGTATATCCAACAACAATAGGTTTGCCGGTGGTACCGGATGAAGAATGAATACGTACAATTTCACTTAAGGGCACGGCAAAAAGATCATAGGGATAATTATCCCTCAAATCAGTTTTTACGGTAAAGGGAAGTTTTTGAAGATCCTTTAAAGACTTAATATCCCCGGGTTCCAACCCTTTCTCCTGAAAAGCTCTGCGATAATGGGGTACATTATGATAGACCCTGGTTACAGTTTGCTGCAAGCGCTCCAGCTGCAGCTGCTCTAATCCCTCTCGGGGCATACACTCATAAATCTCGTTCCAATACATCTCATCACCTCATATATCCATTTTCCAAAATAAAAAAGCACTTCTCGTCTTATGGGACGGAAAGTGCACCGCGGTACCACCCAAATAGGTAAAAACCCACTTATCTAAGTCCGGAATAGATGCCCTCTCCTTAAGAAAAGGAATAAAAAAGCTTTTTGACTAAGGACAAAAGCTCTACCACCTTAAAGGAAAAATACAAGGAAATAAATCCGATACCTGTCTTCGCTAACGGGAATGCCCGGCGATGGCTACAGCTCGGAATAACGCCCCAAGGTTCACCACGCAGTTCCAGAGTGAATTTCAGTTAACTAAACTTTGAAATGCTCTCAGTCTCCGGCATTTCCTCCCTGAAAAAGTATCATTAACCTACTTATCTCTATCATTACTTATATATTCATTTATAGCTAAGTTTATTTTATCATAAATAATGATAACTTAGCAAGTTGAGAAGAAGCCCAGTTCAGTTCCTTTGTCCCCTTCAGAGCAGGTAGTGAATATTCAGATTAATCTTTTGCTTATCTGCCCCAACAACCATGCTACTAATTGAAGCCACCATTAAAAATACAAAACAACTCAATAAAAAAACCTTTTTTCACTATATTAATAATACCTCCCTTGTAAATAACTTCTCCTTAAGGTTAAATTGTTTGTCCTTCCTGCATAATAGCATAAATATGTAACCCAGTTCAATAAAAAGTGTTTTTTATGTACAAAGTAAAGCTCACAGTTTCAACACTGTGAGCTCCTAATTTCATTGATCAGGCTCTTACTTTTAGCTACTGGTTCTGGTATGCTTTTTCCCATCAAAGCTGAAAAGCACGGACCGCTCCTCCAGGATCGTTTCCAAATGTACGGTCTTTCCCCAGAGATCATAAACGTAAGGCAGGGTCCTTTCTAGATAATAAGTATCTAAATCCACCCCTTCATGGTGATGCAAAATGTAAAGATTGCCGTTCCCCCGAAAGTTTCCATCCTCCACCGTCAAATAAGGATGGCCCCCATTGACCAAATTGCCCACAATTCCATCACGCACTGCTTCCCATTCCGTATCACTTACTTTCCACTGGGAACCCTGTTTTTTGAAAAGATAGAGATCCAAATCCCGTACCAAATCCTGGGTAAGATAATTACGTAGGAAGGATTGATCATTTTCCATCTGCCGTACTTCAAAAATCTTATCCCGACCCTCTCCCCCCCGGCGGTCATATTTCAACTGATCCTCTGGAGAAGGTTTATCCCAACGTTTTTCGATATCTTCAAATATTTTCATGCCCAGAAAATAAGGATTAAGCTGACTACGGCTGGTTTGCAGCACACTGGCATGGAGACGGGCAAATTCCAGGGTTTCCTCATCACTTAAATCCATAGCTCGTAAAATGCGCGCATGCCAATAGGCCGCCCAGCCTTCATTCATGATCTTTGTTTCTACCTGAGGCCAGAAGTAAAACATTTCCTCCCGTAACATGGCCAGGAGATCCCTCTGCCAATCTTTTAAACTATGGCTATTGGTCATGACAAAGCCCATGATATCCTTTTCCGGTGCAAGGGGAAACCTTTTTTCTTCCGGGGATACCTCCTCTTTTTCTCCTTCCCCGATGGACCAGATATCCTCATAAGGATTTTCCCGTTGACATTTTTTTTGATACTCCGGCTCCTCCTTTTCTTTTACTATTTGATAAAAATCGATATGCTCCTGAATCGCCAAAGCACTGTCCAGGATTTTTTCTACCTCCCTCTGACCATGCAAAAACTCATATTCCCTGATCTGCTCAGCATTGACAGACATGGTTTCAATCATATCCCGATTCGTTTTGGCAAACCAGGCATTATTTTTAAAAAAATCACAATGAGCAAAAACATGGGCGATGACCAGCTTGTTCTGGATCAAGGTGTTTCCCTCTAAAAGAAAAGCATAACAGGGGTTGGAATTTACCACCAATTCATAGATCCGGCTTAAATTATAATCATACATAGTTTTCAAACGAAAGTAATTTTTCCCGAAACTCCAATGGGTAAATCGGGTAGGCATGCCATATGCTCCAATGGTATAGAGAACATCCGCAGGGCAAAGCTCAAAGCGCATGGGAAAGAAGTCCAGACCAAACTCTGCCGCTTTATTTCCAATTTGATCAATCGCCAATTCCAATTGATACAGCTCAGTGTCCACCGGATTCTCCTTTCTCAGAAAAGAATTTTTTTAAGGCAGGATAAATCTCCTTCTTATTTTTTATCGTTACTACGGTCAAATTATCCTCATTAATACCTTGAAATACGGAAATCAAGGTGCTGTTCCGATAATATGGGCTGGTAATCTCTCCGTAGCCAAAAAGATTGCACAAGGGCAATATTTCTTTAATCAGAGCAGCACAAGTTTCGTTATCCGAGGGAAGATTATCCCCATCGGAAAAATGAAAAGGATAGATATTATACCGATCCGGGGAATATCTTTCATGAATCAGTTCCAGGGCCAGCCGGTATACGGAGGAGCATTTTGTGCCGCCGCTTTCCCCTTTATTAAAAAATTCTGTTTCTGAAACCTCTTTGGCTTGGGTATGGTGGGCTAAAAAGACGATTTCCACATTTTGATATTTGGTACGCAAAAACCGCACCATCCAGAAGAAAAAGGTTCTGGCGATATACTTTTCAAAATTCCCCATGGAACCGGATGTATCCATCATTGCTAAAACTACGGCATTGGATTCTGCACTGTAAACCTTTTCCCAGGTTTTAAAGCGCAGATCATCCCGAATGATATTATGTTTTCCCGAGTCTTGACGGGCATTGCGCTTGATGGCTTCGATAATCGTACGTTTCTTGTCAATATTACTAAAAATTCCTGCTTTACGCACATCGTTAAAACGGGTAGAAACGGCCTTCAAATTCTCCTTTTGTTTTTCCTTTAGACGCGGCAGTACCAAATCAGCAAAAACCATCTCTGACAATTCCTCAAAGCTCACGTCTGCCTCGTAGTAGTCAGTACCCGGCTCATCCCCTGCCCCCGGCCCCCTGCCGCTGCCATCGCCAGGTTCCGTTCCAATCACATCTCCCGGTTGACTGCCGCCGCTTCCCTGACCGGCATGCTTTTGTTTATTGTAATTAAAACGAAATCGGTATTCATCCAAAGTGCGAATAGGCAGCTTGGTGATTTTTTTCCCGTCGGACATAATCACGCTTTCTTCACTGATAATCTCTGAAAGATTATTTTTGATTGCTTCCTTGACTTTTTCATTATGGCGCTGCTGATCCAATTCCCCCTTTCTGTGCAGGGACCAATTATCTCGGGAAATAATCGATTGATCTTTCATTTTGCTCACCACACTTAGCGATTTAATAGGCTGCCGATGTATTTCAGAGTTTCATTGGCACAGACCGGGCAATAACCATGATGACTGATCAAACGGGCGACAACATCGTTAATCCTTTTCAGCTGTTCCGGATCAGGATTCTTTGCAGAGGTAGTAATTTTTACCACATCCTTCAGGTCGGCAAACATTTTCTTTTCAATGGCTTCCCGAAGGCGCTCATGGGAACTGTATTCAAATTTTTTGTCTTTGCGGGCATAGGCAGACAAGCGGATGAGAATTTCTTCCCGAAATGTCTTTTTAGCATTTTCAGAAATTCCGATCTGTTCCTCGATGGAACGCATCAACCTTTCATCGGGATCCATTTCCTCATCAGTGATGGGGTCATTCACCTTAACCCCGCTGCAGAAGGCTTCCACATTATCCAGGTAATTTTCAAACAGGGCCCGGGCAGATTCTTCATAAGAGTATACAAAGGCCCTTTGAACTTCTTTTTTGGCAAAATCATCAAACTCTTTGCGCGCCAAAGCTAAAAAGTTAGTCAGTCTTTCTTTTTCTTCTTTCGAAATGGAAGGATGTTGATCCATCCCTTCTTTTAAGGCTCTAAGCACATCCAGGGCATTGATACACTTAGTATCACTGTTAATCAAGGCACTGGAAATTCGATTGATGACATAGCGGGGATCCACGCCGCTCATCCCTTCGCCTTCGTTCTCCGACTGCAGTTCCTTGAGATCTTTTTGCTTAAAATCTTCTACATCTTCTCCATCATAGAGCTTCATTTTTTTCAAGAGGTCCACACCAATTTTTTTAGATTCCTTCAGGCGGGAAAGAATGGTGAATATAGCAGCAGCCCGCAGAGCAAAGGGTGCGATATGAACATCTTTTAAATCACTTTGTCCGATGAGTTTTTCGTAAATTTTTACTTCATCCGTCACTTTTAAATTATAGGGAATGGGCATCACTAAAATACGTGAGTGGAGAGCTTCATTTTTTTTATTACTGATAAATGAACGATACTCTGTTTCATTGGAATGGGCAAGGATCATTTCATCTGCAGAAATCAAGGCAAAACGGCCGGCTTTAAAATTCCCCTCCTGGGAAAGGCTTAATAGATGATAAAGAAATTTCTCATCACATTTCAGCATTTCCTGAAACTCCATCAAACCTCGATTGGATTTATTTAATTCTCCGTCAAAGCGATAAGCCCGGGGATCTGATTCTGAGCCATATTCAGTGATCGTGGCAAAATCAATACTGCCGGTGAGGTCGGCAATATCCTGAGATTTAGGATCAGATGGACTAAAGGTGCCAATACCAACTCTGTTCTCCTCGGAAAAAGTGATGCGCTCGATTTCCACATCTTCTATCCGACCCTGATATCGTTCCTGCACCATCATACGGCAAGAGGGACATAGACTTCCCTCAATCTTGAGCCCCATCTCCTGTTCAAATTCCTCTCTTAATGGGTCAGGAATTAAATGCAAGGGCTCTTCGTGCATCGGGCAGTCCTTAATCGCATAAACAGCACCCTCATCTGTGGTGGTATATTTTTCTAATCCCTTTTTTAACATGGTCACAATCGTGGATTTTCCGCCGCTCACCGGACCCATCAGGAGCAAAATCCGTTTGCGCACATCCAAACGACGTGCGGAAGAATGAAAATACTCTTCTACTAATTTTTGCAGCACCCCATCCAAACCAAAAATTTCATGGGAAAAGAAATTATATTTTTTCCCTAGGGCAGTTTCTTCAATTCCGGCTTGCACAATCATATCGTAGACTCGGGTGTGAGCTGTTTTTACGATGGCAGGATCTTTTTTAATCAGCTCCATATATTCAAGAAAGGACCCTTGCCAACGTAGTTTCTCCTGTTGACGTCTGTACTCTTCTAATGACTTTAAATAGTCCAAATTTTTTCCCCCTTATTTCCCTTGATTTACTGGACTCCAGAGTCAATATCCAATTACTTCTATATTTATATGGCAATCATCCCGCAAAAAGAAGTTAGGATAATTTATCCATTTATGTTTAAGTGTGTTATTTATTGGGAAGCATACCCATATACATAGATAACACCTTACGGAGGGGTAAAAAAATGAGCAACAAGGCACTTTTGCAAACTTATATTGAGCAAGGCAAAGAATACCGGAAAATGCTGATCAAGGCCAATGGTCACGGCAAGCACACGTCCAAGATCAAAGACATCGATCTACGATTGAAACAAGCGGCACAAAGATTAAAAAGAATCTAAAGAGACTCCTTCTCTCTGGATTCTTTTTAATTTTCAACTGCCGTAATGCTTCAACTATTTTTCGTGAATCATAATTAAACGATAATGTTTTGTATTAAATATTCTTAAGATGTTGACAAGATCAAATAATTATAGTAATCTTTCACTATGTTAAAAAAGTATTAAATTATTATTTAAGGAGGCATTTTAGGAATGAAGAATTACAAAAAAATAAGTATCTTTGGTCTAATGCTGATCATAGCATTAGCATTTACAGCAGGATGCGGCGGCACGAATAAACCAACTACCACAAGTTATGTGGATGGTAAATATTTTGCCGAAATGCCGGAATTCGATGACAAAGGTTGGAAAGACAATGCGACCGTAACCATTAGAGATGGAAAAATTGACGATGTGATTTTAAACGCTATCAACGAGGACCCTGCCAAGGGAGACAAATTGACTGCTGTGGCCAATGGAGAATATGACATGAAGGCAGCAGGAGCTAAAGCCGATTGGGATGAGCAGGCAAAAGCAATTGAAGACTACATCATTGAAAAGCAAGGTGCCACCGGTGTTACCTTTGATGAAGAAGGAAAATCAGATGCAATCTCAGGTGCGACCATTCACTACAATCAATTCTTTGATCTGGTAAATCAAGCTTTAGACCAGGCGAAAGCAAAATAATATTAAAAAGAGGCTGATGTTGAAACACAACACCAGCCTCTTTTTAATACTTTCTGAAAGTATTAATTTTAAGGTTGAACGTATCCGTGCAACTAAGGCTTCTACCGGCACCAGAGGCTTGGTTTAAGCCTTAGTTTTCTTTATATTATTTGTTATTGCAGAGCCCGAGGAAGAAAATACCAAATAAGCATCGCCAATAATCCACTGTAAAACAAAAGTTCTACAAGCATTAATATCCTATTCTTTTCATATTTACCGCTCATGGTCCTTCTCCTCCTCTTCCAATCGTGCCAATTCCAGGGGATATTCTTCTTCCATCACCTCGCGGCTGAGCCGGCCGGTTAACCAAACCTGATTCATCGGGAAAAAGCTGGGTGTAAAATGCACTGAATAAATGTGCCAGATAAAAATTACCAGAATCGCTAAAAGTGCCTCTCCTTGGTGAATAACATGAGCGCTGTCAATCACCTGACGGGGAAAGATATTAGCTGCTACATGAGGGAACCAAAGTATCAGACCGGTGACAATCATCACCGGTGTACCCCAATATTCTGCCAGATAATCCACCTTTTCCTTGTAGGAATATTTGGAAAACCGAGGACCTTCTTTGGCAAAACCTAAGAAAAGACGAAGATTGGCGATAATGTCTTTGGCATCCTGGATACGCGGCAGCATAGATCCGCGCAATTTCCCCTGGAAAGCCAGCACTATCAAATAGATCAGATGATAAAAGGCATTGATCATCATGAGCACCGCAGCGGTAAGATGAACCAGAAAAAGATTCTCAAAGGATCCGAAAATTTGAGCTGCCTTCTGAACCCAGCCGGTATATGCAAAATGCATCATCAGGCCGGTTACAGTAAGTAGTGTAAAGCTAAGCACCATGAACCAATGCTGAATCCGCTGATGGATATCCCAACGATCATAAAGCCGTTCCGATTTATGCTCCACAGGATTGTCCATAAAAACCACCTCCTTGGCAGATTATTGTTTTCGGGTACGAAGTCTATGTAACAAGTCCAAGATAATATGGATCAGGAAAAATCCCACCACCAATAAAATTAACCACATAAACGCCTTATTAATCCAGTACATGGGTGCGCTGTAGCCTGTCGGTTCTAAAGTATAATGTTCCTTGGCATTGACCCCAATGGCCCCATTACCATGGCATTCTCCGCATAATTGGGGTTTTTGATCCGGATGAGTCATGGATAAAGGATCATTTTTACTGAGCACTTTATGAGCACCGTGGCAGCCTGTACAATCAGGAGAATCTTTCGCGCCTAAGGCCACCGCCTTACCATGAAAACTATCTTGATAGGATTCAATTACGCCGCCATGACAGTCTCCGCAGGTTTCAATAATCATCTTTTTGTGCACAGGTGAGGCAGGATTGTCTGCAGGCAGGATGCCATGTGCTTCGCCGTGGCAATTGGTACAACTGGGTCCATAGGAGGAGTTTTGATGGACGCTCTGCTGATAATCATCAACTGCTCCTGAATGGCATGTCCCACAAGATTGGGTGGGATCAGAACTCACTCCTTGGGTAAACTGATGACAAGAAAGACAATCCACGGAAGCATGTACAGATGCATCATAGACCTCTTTGTCCACATAAATGGAAACCATCTTCCCGTCTTGCTCCATGGTTACTCCTTCATAACCATGACATTGCAAACACTGAGTGGAATCTGTAAACACGCTGTGATCGGTTGTCTCAGCAAAAACCAAAGTTGTCCCCATAAAGGTAATGATAAGCAATGACCAAATCGTGATTCTTATTTTCATGCATCTTGCCCCTTTCTCTTGGCGATATTTCGATAATGACGATCGTCTGCCGAAAGAGTTTAACAATAAAAACATTTTATCATTTCCTCTTTGGAAATTCAATCCATCCTTCTCTTGTCAGGCAATTTCTATTTTGCCCTGAAAATTCATTCACATACTGATTCTTATCTCAATAATGAGAACATCTACTTTCATAATTCAGGATCAAGGGCATTTTTCATGCCATCTCCTAAAGCATGAAAGGAGAGCATCGTCAGGCTGATCAGGCCTGCCGGGAAAAAAAGCTGCCAAGGATAAGACTGAATCCCTTTGATGCCGTCGCTGGCTAGGGTACCCCAGCTGGCAACAGGCGCAGATATGCCTAATCCTAAAAAGCTCAGCCAGGACTCGGTGAAAATCGCTTCAGGAATCACAAAGGTGAGGTAAACCAGGATCGGTCCCAGACAATTAGGCATGATGTGACGAAAAATAATGTGCCTCATCCCTGCGCCCAGAGTGCGGGCTGCCAGAACAAATTCTTCCTCCTTAAGGGAAAGAATTTGTCCTCGTACCAAGCGCGCCATCGGCAGCCAATAGACGGCGCCGATCGCAATAAAAATTGTTTTTAAGCCCGGTTCCATGATTACCATGAGCAAGATTACGTATAACAGAAAAGGGATGGTTGAGAGAATTTCTACCACGCGCATCATAATCTCATCAACCCAACCTCCGATTAAACCGGAAATACCCCCATAAATCAGACCCAGTATAAAAACGATTAAAGGTGTAATCAGTCCGATGGCCAGGGAAATTCTGGCTCCGTACCAGGTCCGGGCAAACAAATCCCGCCCCAAAGCATCGCTTCCAAACCAAAAGGTTCTGGACTCCACCTGAAAGCCGGTCCCTGCTGTAATAGGTTCCTGGGAGTAATCCACGATGTGTCGGTTGCCCTGATTATCCAGTTCCAATTTAACGTAAAATTGATATCCTGGCGGTTTATTTTTCAATGGCAAGATCTGCTCCGAATAAGAAAATGGTGTGAACAGGGGGCCAAGGCTAGCGAAAGTCAACAAAATTATCACCATGATTAACCCTGCCAAAGCCAGCTTATTCTCCCTAAACCGCCGCCACATTTTTTTCACCTCTTCTGCTCCATCAGCCTTACCCGGGGATCGATTAAAACGTAAAACAGATCGCTAAGCAAATTCATCAGCATGAAAACCCAGCTAAAAAAAACCGTGGTCCCCATGATTAAGGTATAATCTCTGTTTAAAACTCCGGTAACAAAGTATCTCCCTAAACCGGGAATATTAAAATATGTTCGATGACAAAGCTTCCCGTCAGAGTCGTGGCAATCAGGGGAGCAAAATAAGTGTTTAAAGGGGTCAGTGCATTCCTTAAGGTATGATGGCAGAGAATCCTTCCTCTGCTTAATCCCTTGGCCTTTGCCGTCCTAATATAATCCATCTGTAAAACCTCAAGAAAACTGGATTTTACGAGCCGGGTAATGACCGCCATGGGAAAAAAGGATAATGAAAGGGCCGGTAAAACCAGATGATGCCACGTGCCCCACATCGCTGCAGGAAACCAGCCTAATCGATAAGCAAAAACATACATTAAAATACTGGCCATCACAAAACCAGGAACTGAAAAACCAAAGGTGGCAATGATCATGGCTGAATAGTCCGGGAATTTATTGGGATATAATGCTGAGATGATGCCCAGTATAAACCCCAGCAGTAAGGCAATCAAAATGGCAGCAGACCCTAACAGAGCGGATACGGGAAAGCCCTCTTTAATAATGTCATTCACCGTGCGGCTCTGATAGCGAAAAGAAGGGCCAAAATCAAAGCGCAGGGCATCCCCAAGATAATCCTGATACTGAACGAAAAGGGGATCGTCCAGGTGATATTTTTCATTAATGTTTTCTTCGATCCCTGGCGGTAATTTTTTGTTTTGATCAAAGGGTCCCCCTGGAATCCCCTGCATCATAAAAAAAGTGAGGGAAATGATAAAAAACATCGTTAAAACCATACTCAGGATACGCCGTAAAAGATAATGCGCCACACCACACCCCCCTTCACACCTTAAAACTGCATAGCTTATCCCCGGCTATCGGTTCAGCACTGGTATAATCCTGCCCTTTATCGGAAGCATTATCTTTCTACATAAGCCCAACGAAATTCCTGATAAGAGGCCATGGTTGGAACGATTACCCCTTTTACCCAAGGTTTAACAAGGTTTTGATTGGTGTAGAAATAAATAGGCATCACCACCATTTCGTCCATTAAAAGGGCCTCTGCATCATGTAAAGCTGCTCTCCGGGCAGTCCCATCCAGTTCAGTCTTTGCCTTGCGGATTATCTGATCATATGTTTTGTTGCTCCAACCCGTATAATACATGGGTAAATCGCTGGTCACCCATAAATCCAAATAAGTCATCGCATCATTATAATCCGGAGTCCAGCCGGCTCGTCCGATTTCATAATCTCCCAGGTTCATGGACTTGGCGTAAACACCGCCTTCCTGGTTGGTCAATTCCACCTGGATCCCCAGGTTATTTTTCCACATTTCCTGAATCGCTTCGGCAATTCTTTGATGTCCTTCAGAGGTATTATATAGAATTTTTAAAACAGGAAATCCCTGCCCCTGAGGATAGCCTGCTTCTGCCAGCAATTTTTTGGCTTCTACCACATTTTCCGTAAAATAGTCGCCGCCGTTTTCCCGGAAATCGCCCTTCTCCCCATCGACAACCCCATAAGGCACCAGAGCATAAGCCGGCTTCTCAAAGGCTAAGGTCACATGATCAATGATACTCTGCCGATCAATAGCCATAGACAATGCTTTGCGTATCCTGACATCCCCTAACGGTTTTACATCTGTATTAAAAGTATAGAAATAAACGCCTAAATCCGGATGAATGCCGGCTTTCTTTTCTTCCAAAAGCCGGCTTATTTCCTGAAAAGGGGGAACCTCCCCAATATCAATTTGATCTGTTTCAAAGAGCGTTAATTGGGTGGTATCAGACTCTACCGTGGTCATAATCAAGGTTTCCAGCTTTACATCTTTTGCTGCCCAGTAGTTTTCGTTTTTTTCCAGCACTAATCTTTGATTATGTGACCATTCCACCAGCTTAAAAGGACCATTGCTGACGTAAGTCTCGGGACTTGTATGCCAATCAGGATCAGCCTCGACCACTTTTTGATTGACCGGATAAAGATTGGAAAGCGCGGTCATACTCAAAAAATAAGGGGTGGGGGCAATCAATTTAACTTCCAATGTCTTTTCATCCAGGGCTTTTACACCTACCGCCTCAGCTGTCCCCTTCCTTGTGTTATATGCTTCTCCCTGTACCAGGTAATAAAGCTGATAGGCATAATAATTAGCCAACTCTGGATCCAACAGCCTTTTCCAGGCATATTCAAAATCCTGGGCTGTCACAGGATCTCCATTACTCCACAAAGCATCTCTTAAATAAAAGGTGTAGGTAAGCCCATCTTTACTGATATCCCATCTTTCAGCCATCCCGGGAGTAGGCTGCTCTTTTTCATCTAAACGTACTAAACCTTCGAATAAAGCCATTTGCACCGTACCGTCCACTAGACTGGTAGAAGCCGCCGGATCCAAGGTTTCAGGTTCTCCCCCTACATTATAGGTGATCTTCTGCTCCACTTCCTGAGAATCCCCTGTCTCTTTCTGTTCATTCTTACTCCCGCAGCCCGCGATCAGGAAAAGTGCAGCAAGCACAGCAATCCCTAAGATAACCCCCCAATTCTTTTTCAAAATTTTTTCCCCTCTCCATCCAGAACATTTCCCAGTTCATTTTGTCTTTTATGCATTATCTTTTATGCTTCTGTAATATGTCTAATTTCGTCGAACAATAGTAAATTCCTGCAAAGAAATCATTTAAGGAGTTTCATAAAAAAAGGTGCATCGCACGCTTATAATACCAAAGCCGGCGATACACCCTTTATATATTTTCAATTCATTATTTCTCATTTGTTGATCGACAAAGTTTGTTAATGATCGGATAATATTCGTTCCATTAAATCCGCAACCTCGGTAGCTTCGGCAGCATAGCCGTCTGCTTTAACCTTATCCGCAAAATCTTTCGTGGTAGGACCGCCGCCCACAACAATCTTGATTCGATCCCTAAGCTTTTTTTGTTCCAGTTCTTGAATTGTTTCCGGTATTACACCCATGGTGGTAGTAAGCATCGCCGACATGGCTAAGACATCCGGGTGATACTCCACTACTGCCTGAACATAATCCTCCGGCTGCACATCGACACCCAAGTCAATGACATCCAGACCGGCCCCCCGCATCATCATCACCACCAGGTTTTTCCCGATATCATGTAAATCACCGGCCACCGTACCAATTACGACACGGCCTTTTAATGATTGCTGGGCTTCCGATAAAATTGGTTTCAAAACATGAAGTCCGGCATGCATCGCCCGGGAAACAATTAACACATCTGAAATATAGACTTGATTATTCTTAAATTTTTCACTGATAATCCGCATTCCGGGGAGAAGTCCTTTTTCCAGGACGGTCATCGGTTCAATTCCTTTACTTAGGGCATCCTTTGTCAAGTCTCTTACCACATTGGCTTTGCCCTCCAACAAGGCTTCCTGAATTAAGGCGTATTCATAACTCATCTCGTCTCCTCCCCATATCCCGGTTGGTTATAACGCTTTCTGCTTATATTGGCTGGGTGTGATCCCCTCGATTTTTTTGAATACTCTGGTAAAATAACCTGGGTCTTCAAAGCCATTTTCTTCCGCTACTTGCATCACATTATACTGAGGATTTTTAAGCATCACCCTAGCATTTTCCACTCTTACCTGGGCAAGATAATCCATTAAGGTACATCCTAGACTTTTTTTAAAGATGCGGCTTAAATAACAAGGACTAAGATATACTTCTTGGGCAATATCATCTATCGTTAATTTTTCACGGAAATTCTTTCTAATAAATTCTGCCGCTTTCTGAGTCGCTTGCAAACCCGTTTTATCTTTGGAAACATCTACCAAATCAATAAAGGTTTTCAGCATATTTTGGGCCAATAGACACATCTCATCAATTTTAAATTGATCAAGTACCTCTCGATAATAGCGGACATTCAATTTTGAAACTTGATTCATGTCCGCACCCCCATCCAGGGCTGAACGAGAAAC
Organism: Dehalobacterium formicoaceticum; assembly: GCF_002224645.1. Lineage (NCBI taxonomy): Bacteria > Bacillati > Bacillota > Clostridia > Eubacteriales > Peptococcaceae > Dehalobacterium > Dehalobacterium formicoaceticum. The sequence goes on from NZ_CP022121.1 coordinate 238,738, forward strand.
AATCACCAACAGTTCAATAACTCTCATTTTTAGGGCATCCATATCACCACTGGTTTGTGTTAAAATTTCGGCAAGAAGTTTTTCCAAAAGCAAGCTGGCGTCCTTATATTCGCAATTGCGCACTTCATTTTTCAATTTATGCTCTTTCTCCATATAATAAATGCGTTGGGATCGGGATTCTATGGTGCGCATCGCCACCTCTGCTTGTTTCCGCGCCTGCATTTCATCTGCTAATTCTGCCTGCTGAGCAGCAATTTTCCTTCTTTGTTCCAAGAGAATTAAACCGCTTTTCATGATTTGATTGGCGACAATAAATAGTAAGTCGGCTGCCGCCTGGACTTTACCACTGGACAGTACATTCAATTGGGATGCTGCCAACTTAATTTGGACAAGATCCAGATCCAGCCCCTTCACCATTTCTTCTATTTCTTCCAGAAAATAATCTTCCGGTTCCCACATTAAAACCTGGCCGCAGATCATGGAACCTATATGTTCATCCAGAATGATAGGCGCAGCCCAAGCGATTAAGCCTCCATGGCAGCGAAATATATAAGGTTCTCCATATTTAGCCGCTTCTTTTCCCGCCTGAGCATAAGAACGTTGACATTTTGCCAATCCTTTTTGATCCGACCTGATCATTTGACAAAATTTACAATCCACGATTTCTTTTTCTGGGGATATGATGGTATTTCCTTCCGTATCCACAAAAACAGCCTTTAGACCGGTAGATCTTGAAAAGGAGGAAAGCATTTTTTGCAGAATATCATGATCTACTAATTGCTCCAGCCACTCCAAACTCCTTGACGATGTTCCTTTTTTCATCACGTAGGCCACCTCCTATTTGGGTTTCCATGCCTCCAAGTTGTCAAAGAAATGCGTCTGTATATCCGTCCTGCATACTTATTTTTTTTTGAAAATCTCTTTAAATATATTATGATTACGGCTATTATTCATTGATCCTATTATAACAGATTCTGAAGTTTATTTTAAAACATTTCTATTATTGATATTTATTCCATAAATAAGGTTAAGTACAGCCGTCCTTAAATAATGATATGACTAAGTGACGCTTAGTTATTTTCTGCTAAGCGCCACTTAATCTTATTAATGTTATTTAGCCTGAATCTTTTGGATATTTTGTTTCTTATAGATCATATTGCTTGGGGTCAAATTTATCGTTGGTATTGTTCTTAATCATTTCTGCTGTAAATTGAGCTTCATCATCGGGTACAGTGGCCAACTGCTGTTCCAGAATATCTAAATAGTTTACTTCACGCTCAGTCACGTCCAGTTCCTTCGCAGCAATGCCCCGTTTTAATTCTTCAATGGTAGCTTGGGCAGCGATCTTCGTTCTTTCAAAAGTGGTTTTTCCTTTGATAATTTTGGCACTTAGATCTAAGACGACTTTCGGATCAAGAATATAAGCATGAGGATCCAATTTTTTATCTGAAGCAACCATAACATCTTGATAAATCTTAGCTTGACCTAAAGCAGTAAAGGTATTAAACAAACGGCAATCGTAGATTAATTGTTCCATGTAAACAGTAGGAGCCATTCCACCCAGCATTCTTTGAAATTCTACGGATTCGTTGCTCCAGCAGTCACAGAGGGCTCCGACGATATTTCCTACAGAACTGGAATGAGCACAGGCACTGGTTCGCCCTTCCATAGAAATAGGTGTTCCTGTAATCGCTTTGAGATATACTCCTTCGTAACCGCAGTCTTTATCCGGACCGGTAGCACCACATTCCACAGCCACCATGGTTCTAACCGCACACATCACCCGATCAATTGCTGCAAATACTCGAGGAATAAAGTTCTTTTCCGCCAAAACCATGGAGGTATTACCGAAACCACAAGCGGTATCACCAGATGCCACGGAACCTGTTTCTTTGGCGATTTTTACGATATTGGTCCAAAGCACTTCCATATCTTTGGCACCTACTACTCCAAGGGCGAATAAGGCTTTGGGCAAATCACAATTCATCACTGCTTCATCATGAAGATGTTTGCCGCCCACGGATTCAATAGCCAGCATATCGGCACCGACTTCCGCAGAACCTTGGAAGGTTTTCATAACTTTATCCCAATGTTCTCCATGATACATATGCACTAAGTCATTGCCTTCCCGAATGTCGACGGGGGTGAGACGCAAAAGACTTTTAAGTCCTTGACCCTCATATTCCCGCAGCACATCTTTGACAACTTTAGCTACATCAATGCCCCATTGGGGATTAAAGGTACAGGGAGGAAGAAGTTCAATTTCTACAATAATTCCGGGAGCATGTAGTTTTATCGCCTTCTCACAAGCCCCGGTAATCATTTCCTTATATTGGGAAAGTACTTTTTTCATCGTAGACTCATTAATGCTTATCGGAGGCAAAGTAACATTCAATTCAGGATAAACAATCCCGTTTCCAATCACCATCCCGTTTTTAAAAGTAACCGGTTTTTTGGCATACCCATAAATAAATTCATCCAGATTGTTATAAGCGAGCTCATTAAAAGTAAGTTTTGCCATTTTGTTTCCTCCTAAAAATCTTATTTTTTCTTTTTTTTGCTTTGAGAACTTTATTGTATTTTAAATATTCTAACAAACTAATTAATTCCCTTGGGACAATCTTTTGATAAATCGTCAAATCTTGTCCTGTTTGTTTTTTTGTTCTTTTTTTAAATTTTTGTGATGAAAATTTAAAATTTTTCTCCTTGCTATTTTCTTATGTTTGTTTTTTTGCACAGAATAGTGATGTTTTTGTCAAGAAGATCCCTGGAAAATGGTGCAAAATAATCTTAAGATAAAAGTTAATAAAAAATTAGAAATAATATTGGCTTGATAGGAGGAAAATACGCATGGTTCGACTTGATATTGTTTCCGGATTTTTAGGTGCTGGGAAAACAGCCTTTATCAAAAAAATAATTGAAGCCTGCATAGAACGCCGCGAAAAAATCGTGCTGATTGAAAACGAATACGGGCAAATCAACGTGGACGGTGCCTTATTAAAGGATCAGGATATTGAAATTCACGAGTTGCTCCAAGGCTGTGTCTGCTGTACGCTAAAGGAAGAATTTGCTTTTACCCTACAAAAAATCCTGCAACAAAAGCCAGATCGGATTATATTCGAGCCCTCCGGGATCTTTATCTTTGATGAAATCTTTAATCTCTTTAAGGATCCGAAAATAGCTGAGCAATGTTACATTAATTCCGTAACTACCATTGTTGATGCTCCTAATTTTCATCAAAACAACAATAGCTTTACCCGTTTTTTTGATAACCAAATCCAGCACGCTTCCACTTTGGTATTAAGCAAAACCCAAAACATGGCACCGGCAGCAATAGAAGAAATTGTTCAGTTGCTCAAAGAAAAAAATAACCGCGCCCCCTGTATTGCCAAAGAATGGGGAGATATTTCCCATCAAGAAATGATGCTGATATTAGATGGTAACACCAAGTATGCTCTGAAAAATTATTTGGAGGAAATGTCGGAGGATCATCATGTACATGAGCCCCATGTTTTTCAGTCAGTAGGCATCAGAACAGGACGAATTTTTGAGCAGACTGAACTGGAAGAAATCTTGGGACAATTGTCTACTGCCCAATATGGAAAGATTTTGAGGGGCAAGGGGATTGTTAATGCCCGGGAAAATTGCTGGGAATTTAATATCGTCAACGGAGCATATCAGATTGACAAGATCTCCTCCACTACCTCAGGTATTGCCAGCTTCATCGGCCTTGATTTGAAAAAAGAAAAATTGCAGTCCCTCTTTGTTAAGGCTGACCCATTCCTTATGTTCCCATAACTCTAAAATTTGGAATCTGGTCTTATAACAAGCCAAATTGCAGAAAAAAACCGGGGGGTGAAATTAATCCCCGGTTTTTTATCAAATTCCAAGACTCCACTTTCATAAGTGGGGTTCTTATTTATACTTTCAGAAGGTATAACCTTTAAAAGGTTGAAAGCCCCGATGCAGAGCTTGCTGAACGAGTTCACTTAGAGGGGGTTGTATCTTCCCCACAGCGCGCATATATTTCCGGTTTCAGCACGCCCACAAAAGGCAGATTGCGGTATAACTCGCCATAGTCCAATCCATAACCCACCACAAATTCATCGGGAATGTCATATCCGTCATAATCTACTTTTAATGATGCTTTTCTGCGGGAAGGTTTATTTAACAAGGTACAAATCCTGATACTTCCCGGTTTTCGGGCTTTCAACATGTCCAGCAAATAACTTAAAGTCAATCCCGTATCGATGATATCTTCCACGATTAAAATATTTTTACCTTCAATATTGGATTCTAAATCCTTTAATATGCGAACTGCACCGGATGATTCTGTTGATCTGCCATAACTGGATACTTCCATAAAATCAATCTGGACAGGGATCTTAATTGCCCGGATTAAGTCTCCCATAAAAATAACAGAGCCTTTCAAAATGCCTACCACCAGCAGATTTTGGCCTTGATAATCCCTGGAAATAGTTTCTCCCAGCTCTTTTACCTTTTTCTGAATATCTTCTGTTGAAATCAATATTTTAAGCAAATCTCTTTCCAAAGTAAGGCCTCCCCGATTTTTAAATACAATCTGTTTACATGCAAATTAACTTCGCCTCAACCTTGATAAAATCCTGCTGCATAAGAAATTTTGTCGTCTTTAAGACATATTATCATCCTTATCCTAGTAAATATAAATTATATGTAAGAGTACGGCAAGGGAGGAAAAAAAATGTCCTCAGAAAATTTATCGTGGAAAAGGTATTTCAATTTAAAAAATCTGATCATCACCGCCATTATCATCAGCATTATTATCAGCGGCGCCTTCTATCTTCAGGAGTCAACAAATATCGTCCCTCAGGAACTGTTGAATACGGCTCTAACCAATACCCTGGAGGCAAAATCCTACCAATTTCATACTAAGTCCAGCATCATCATAGACGGCCAGGAAAAAACTTTCAGCGATATTGCCGGAGAAAGAGGAGATAGTAAAACCTTTCATGTCACCGGTTCCATGCTGGGAACAGACATTAATGTTTACCAAATCGGAGACACCACTTATCGTTTAGATTCCCTTACGAATAAATGGATTGTAACAGAGAATAATTCGCTGCTCAGGGAATCCTTATTAATGGCAGAGCTTAACCCCCTATCCAATTTTTATTTCAAGGAAATCGTTTCGGCAGAATATTTAGGAATGGAAAAAATAGATCGTCATAAAATGTATAAAATAACATGTCGGCCCAGGATTAACAACAAATGGCTGGATGGTTATTTTAAAGATCTGAACTATATCATTTGGATTGATAAAAAGGATAAAATGATCAAAAAGGCCACGATGACCGCCATCTCAAAAGAGAAGGAAAGCAGCAGTCTGACTATTGAAGTAATACTGGAAAATTTCAATAAAGAATTTAATATTAAACCTCCCTCCCTCAGTTCCTAACACTATATCCTTTGATTTAAAAAAAACCTGCCTTTATGCCAAGAGCCCTTTTATACTTTCTGAAAATTAAAAATAAGCAGCCAGTGGCTGCTTATTCTATTTTTGGCTTTGTTTATTACATCATGCCGGGCATTCCGCCGCCAGGCATTCCGCCGCCCATGGGAGCTGCTTCTTCTTTGGGAATATCAGCCACAACCGTCTCTGTGGTCAACATCATGGCAGCGATAGAAGCTGCATTCTGAAGAGCTGAACGGGTAACTTTAGCCGGGTCAACGATACCGGCAGCAATCATATTTTCATAAACACCGGTAGCAGCGTTGAAACCGATACCTTTTTCAGCTGATTTCACATTTTCAACAACTACAGCGCCTTCTGCTCCAGCGTTATAAGCGATTTGTTTTACCGGTTCTTCCAAAGCTTTTTTCACAATGCCGACACCGGTCAATTCATCGCCTTCACCTTGAAGCGCTTCAATAGCAGGAAGGACGTTAATCAAGGCTGTACCACCGCCGGAAACGATACCTTCTTCAACAGCTGCTCTGGTTGCAGAAAGAGCATCTTCAATTCGTAATTTCTTTTCTTTTAATTCAGTTTCGGTAGCAGCACCTACTTTAATAACTGCTACGCCGCCAGCTAATTTTGCCAAACGTTCCTGAAGCTTTTCTTTATCAAATTCTGAAGTGGTTTCTTCATATTGTCGTCGGATTTGGTTAACACGGGCTTCGATATCAGCAGAATTTCCTGATCCGTCAATAACTGTGGTATGTTCTTTGCCAACCTTCACCTGACGGGCACGGCCCAGCATGCCAAGTTCGGTATTTTCCAACTTCATACCTACTTCTTCAGAAACTCTTTGGCCGCCGGTTAAGGTAGCAATATCATCTAACATCGCTTTGCGGCGATCACCAAATCCAGGTGCTTTAACTGCCACACAGGTAAAGGTACCGCGGAGCTTATTAACAACTAAGGTAGCCAACGCTTCCCCCTCTACATCTTCAGCGATAATCAGGAGAGCTTTTCCGGCTTGAACAACCTTTTCTAATACAGGCAGGATGTCTGCAATGGCAGCAATTTTCTTGTCGGTGATCAAAATGTAAGGATCATTTAATACTGCTTCCATTTTGTCCGTATCTGTAATCATGTAAGGAGAAATGTAACCCCGGTCAAACTGCATCCCTTCAACTACTTCTTGGGTGGTTTCGAAACTTTGGCTTTCCTCTACGGTAATAACACCGTCATTGCCCACCTTATCCATAGCGTCAGCAATCAAGTCACCAATTTCAGGATCATTAGCGGAAACAGTGGCAACCTGAGCAATGGCTTCCTTACTTTCCACTTTTTGCGAGCTATTCTTTAATTCAGCTACAGCTGCAGCTACAGCTTTTTCAATACCCTTTTTCAAATACATGGGGTTGGCACCGGCAGCAACGTTTTTCATTCCTTCTCGAATAATAGCCTGGGCCAGAATGCACGCGGTAGTGGTTCCGTCACCAGCGATATCATTGGTTTTAGTAGCTACTTCTTTCACCAATTGAGCACCCATATTCTCAATGGGATCTTCCAATTCAATTTCCCGAGCAATGGTAACCCCGTCATTGGTAATTAAAGGGGATCCGAATTTTTTTTCTAATACAACGTTACGACCTTTAGGTCCCAATGTAATTTTAACGGCGTTTGCTAAAGAATTAACCCCTCTTTCCAAAGCATGACGCGCTTCTTCACGAAAAATAATTTGTTTGGCCATTTTTATATCCTCCTCCTAAGCTTTATTTTTCAACTACTGCTAAAATATCTCTATCGCCATTTAAAATCAAATATTCTTCTCCATCCATTTTCACTTCGGAACCGGAATATTTTGAATAAATGACCCGATCTCCAACCTTAACTTCCAAGGCAGCCCGTTCGCCATTTTCTAAGACTCTTCCTGGGCCAACTGCTACAACTTCGCCCTCCTGAGGTTTTTCTTTGGCAGTATCAGGCAATACGATGCCGCTTTTGGTGGTTTCTTCCAATGCGAGTACTTTGATTACGACACGATCTCCTAAGGGTTTAATATTCATTACTTTGCCTCCTTCATTTAATAGAAAAATTTGTTTTTATTACTTATATTGTTAGCACTCACTATGATCGAGTGCTAATACCCTTTAAATATAATAATCAAGGGAAGTACTAATCCGCAACCTTTTAATTCCTCTGTTTTTAAGCATTTTTGTTCAATTTATGGATAATTTAACTCGAATGCTTAATATTTCTCGCTAATTTAATTAATATTGAACAGAGCTTTTCAGTGGGGAAATTACTTCCTTGAGAAATTATTTCCATTAATCTGATTTTTATGCACGCAAAAAAAAATTCCTCCAAAGAGGAATAAGAGGCGGGAGACTTACGCCAAGTTAGTCAGGTTGAAAATATGCCGATTCCGGTAAAATAATTGTACAGGTAGTCCCTTTTCCCAAAGCACTTTCCACTTGGATATGCCCCCCATGATCCTCTATAATTGAATAACATATGGGGAGACCCAACCCGGTCCCCCCCTCCTTGGTCGTAAAAAAAGGCTGATTGATACATGCCAAAGTCTCTGGATCCATCCCCGTGCCATTATCTGAGATGGTAACTCTGCCTTCCGCGGTTTCAGCATCATATTTAGTGTCAATTTCGATCAATCCCTGAGCAGAAATTGCCCCGAATGCGTTGGAAAGAAGATTGATCAGCACCTGTTTTATCCGGCTTTCATCCACCAGCATCAAAGGCATTTTCTCATCGAAGCGGGCTTCAATGGCCACATTTTGCATCAGTGCCTCACTGCTCATCAGCAAGATCACCTCTTCCACTAAAGCGTTCATATCTTTTCTCAGAAATTTCGCCACAGAGGGTTTTGCCAATTGAAGAAATTCCTGAATTATCCCATTGGCGCGATCAATTTCACTAATAATAATTTCTCCATAGGCCTTAACATTTTCATTATCTTGATTCTCTTCTCCCAGAAGCTGCACGAAACCCTTGACCGATTGAAGGGGATTCCTGATTTCATGGCAAATCCCGGCAGCCATTTGTCCCACCGCAGTAAGACACTCATTTCGCTCGATTTGTTCTTCAAAAACCTTACCTGTCCTATCATCTGTAAGCATGACAAAAGTCCCCTGGAAACCCTCTTTTTGGTTCAATGTATAGGTTGTAAGACGCACCATCTCCCTTGTTCCATTGATTCGAACACCGACAGGCACCTGTTCATAAGCAATTCTATGATATAAGGTGTCTTTAATAAAGTCAGAAAGTTCTAAAGAGCCATCCAGGATAACCCTTTTCCCCATACACTCCTGGAGTTTCTTGCTCACCACGTCTTGCCGATTTAAGTTTATGAATTCCGCCCCATAATCATTGATATAGACAATGGTTTCCTCCTTACTCACGATAAAGATTACGAAAGGCATGCGGTCAAGGATTTCACCGATCCAGAAATGAGCATCTTTCTCTTCATTTGCTTCATGATGGTAATAATGATGGAAAAAACTTCGATAAAGTGCAAGGACCAGAATACCCCAGATCAGAGAAAGGAAGATCATCAGAACCTGCAACTCCGGATCCCCAAAAAAGAAGGGTAAAACCACCAAGGGCAAAACACTCATTAAATATATTCCCCACCAGAAAAAATAACTGGGTGAGAGCATCGTAACCACTCCCCAAAACGTTTTCTTAAGCGCAATATTTAATAAATTCGTGCCCGGTAGATTTTTCCCTTTAGTATAATTCCAGCATCATTCGTCAAAAACACTTCGAAAAGGCTTTTTTTGTCATTTATGGCCGAGAATATACCTTGTCTTCCGTCACTACCAGATCCATGGGAATATCATACGGATCCGGATCTAAGGAGGGGACGATCTGCATAGCGAAGGCCACAGCGATTTTCGGGGTTTGCTCCTTTAAGCGGGGTAAAAAGCGGTCATAATAGCCCCCGCCGTAACCCAGTCGGTTGCAAGCTTCGTCAAAGGCTACCCCGGGGACAATGACGCAATCAAGTTCCTCCGGTGCTACGGGCCGCATTTTATCTGCTTTTGGTTCCAAGATACCCCATGTGCCCGGCGCCAAATCCTCTTCCAGGTCCCTCAGTTCAGAAGGAACGATGACGATATTTTTTGGCTCACAGACGGGTATCACTACCCTTTTATTTTCCTGCCACAGGTGCTCGATTAAAGGCATGACATCCACCTCATTACGAAACGGAAGATAAAGCATCACTGTACTTGCTTTTTGAAAGCTCGGAAATTGTAAAATTTTTTCGCAAATAATTTTGCTTTTTTCTCTTACTTGATTCCGATCCAGAGATCCCCTTATTTTTAAAAGTTCTTTGCGCTGCTTCTTTTTCATAGAACCCTCCCATTAATATTCATTTATTATTCTGCATATTTATTCATGGATGTTAACTCCACGATATCCGAAATCAGGTATTTTTTCTTAGTAAATCCATAAATTTTTCTTTGTGAAGCATTTCTTTTTCGTTTGTCAAGATCAAATAGGTTTGTTCTTCATTTTTGTCTGTCCACCGGTCTATCCACAGCTGATAAGCTCTTTAGCTGGCGTTTTATATAGTTATCCCCAGAAACCCTATTTTATTCCCCAGATAAGCTATTTTTTCTTCCACACCTTTTCATCCCCATCGCTCTAAGTTATTAACAAACTTATCCACATTATCCACAGTTTCTTCGTCCACAAGTGGGTAATTAGCTATGGTTTAAATACTTAATGTTTTTCTGTAAAATACCCTGGGTTTTATTATTCATGAGGTGAATAATGATAAATTGGGTACCGCATTTAAGGTCAAATCGGAAAATTCCCCTCTGAGATACTTATAGTAAGCAGCACAGCCAATCATCGCCGCATTATCCGTGCACAAAACAGGAGACGGCCATAACACATTGATGTTTTCTTGCCCCGCTTTTTCTTGCAGCATTTCTCTTAATCTGAGATTGGCCGCGACTCCACCGGCTAAAAGAATCGTTGGCACCTTTTTCTTTTTTGCCGCAACCACGGCCTTGGTTGCCAATACATCCCCAATGGCCTCCTGCAAACCAGCCGCAATATCAGGGATATCATAGGCTTCGTCCTTCATTTTGCATTGATTCAAATAATTTAACACCGAAGACTTCAAGCCGCTGAAGCTAAAATCAAGACTGTCTTTTTCTAACCAAGCTCTGGGAAATACCAGCTTCTCTCTGTTACCTTGAAGGGCAGCCTGCTGAATCTGCGGTCCCCCCGGATAACCCAGGCCTAAATGCCGGGCAACCTTGTCAAAGGCTTCCCCCGCTGCATCATCCCTGGTTTGCCCTAATAATTCGTATGCACCCCTTTTAGGGAGATAAACCAAACTGGTATGTCCCCCCGATACAACCAAAGCCACCAAGGGGAAAGCTAAATCAGGATATTCCAAAAAACCGGCATGAATATGCCCCTCCAAATGATGCACTCCGATGAGTGGTTTTTCTATGGCATAGGCCGCCGCTTTGGCATAAGAAAGGCCGACCAATAAGGCACCAACTAAGCCAGGCCCGTAGGCAACCCCAATCCCGTCAATATCCTTAAAATCCGCTTCTGCCTCACTTAATGCTTCTTGAACCACAAAAGGCAGAGCTTCTAAGTGTTTTCTGGAAGCAATTTCCGGAACTACACCGCCATATTTTTTATGGATCTCGATTTGTGATGAAATAATATTAGATCTGATGACTCTTCCGTCTTGAATAACAGCAACAGAGGATTCATCACAACTGGTTTCAATGGCTAAGATATTTACCGCCATATTAATCTCCTTTACTTTTATTAAAAAATAGCTTCCCTAAATTCTGAAAAAATAAAGCCCATATGGGCTTTATTTTTATTATGATACGAAAGCTAAAGTTAAGGCAATGACTCCGATCAAGCAAACTGCAAATACACCATATCCAATAAAAGTATATTTATGGACATCTTCCGGTGTTTGAGGGATGGGATATTTTCTCATCAACTCCATTGGTTCTTCATGTCCTGCCATGTAATTACCTCCTTTCTTTCCTCAATTCATGTTCTAATCTTCCGTAAACTTTTCCACCAATGTCTTCCACATAATAATGGCATCTTCTTTGGTATCAGTATAATAACCACGACGCAGCCCTGCAGCTTCAAAGCCCATCCTTTGGTAAAGCTTTTGGGCTGACAAATTAGATGGCCGTACCTCTAAGGTCATACGCAGCGCTCCCCGCATGATACCCTGGACAATTAAATGGAGGAGCAGATTTTCTCCGATTTTCCGTCCCCGATAATCCGGATGAACTGCTATATTGGTAACATGGGCTTCGTCAATGATGATCCACATTCCTCCATAGGTAATAACTTGGCCATCCAGCTTTCCGACGCAATAATAGGATAGTGAATTATCATATATTTCACTAATAAATGCCTGTTTGCTCCATGGTGTGGGAAAAGAACATTGTTCAATTTTTATAACCTGCTCCAAATCTTCTTCTTGTAAAGGCACAAAATCAATATCCATCATCATAAACAGACCTCACCATGGGTCTTTACCCACTTCACTTCCGCTTCAGATGGTCTTAAATAAAAAGGTTTAATCTCAAAAATACTGGTTTCCTGCCCCCGCTGAAACTTGCTTAATCCTAAAAGTGCCACCTGGGCACCATGCAACAAATTGTGGCTTGCCGGGGCAAAAACTGCTTTTTCTTTCATACGATCTAAAATAAACTCCTGATAAACAGGCACCCCGTCACCTAAAAAGGTGACCTTTTCCTTTAAAACCAAAAGCTCTGTCACTAGTTTCTCCGGTGTCACAGCCTGATAAGGAGATAAACGGGTCATGCGCCCGGCCTCATACCGGTACATTGCGGTATAGACTTCATTTTTTCGTGCATCAAGAATGGGGCAGATCAGATTCGGCACCCCGGGCAGATTCTCCGCTAAAGCATCCAGAGTAACAACACCCGCCACCGGCAGATCCAAAACCTGAGCCAAACCTTGTACCGTTGCCAATCCAATGCGCAGCCCGGTAAAAGAGCCGGGACCTATGGTCACAGCAATTCCCTGAATGTCTGCCCATGGTATATTGGCATTTTTTAAAAGACTGTCCAATAAAGGAAGTAAACTCTGGGAATGTGTTTTTCCATTATTTAACCAATTTTCTGCCAAAACACCTGTCTCATCTGCAATTGCCACGCCGGCTGCCTTGGTAGCTGCATCAATCCCTAATATTTTCATCGTTTTCTAACGCTCCGATCACATTTGCCCATTTCCTACCTACATCCATAAAATACAAAATACGAAATTCATCACCGGATGGTTCCCATCCCTTTTGAATATCGATTTTCAGGTAAGAGTCAGGTAAAATTGAGGCCACCCGCTCCGGCCATTCGATCAAAGTAATCCCGGAAGAATGAAAATATTCTTCCATACCCAGTTCCTCCAGATCCTCATCCTCTTCCAACCGATACGCATCCATATGATATAAGGGATAGGTTCCTTGATATTCATTAATGATGGTAAAAGTGGGGCTGGTAATCTGCTCCTGCACTTTTAAGCCCTGGGCTACGCCCTTAGCAAAACTGGTTTTGCCCGCACCTAACTCTCCCGTGAGTGCAACAACAATCCCAGGGGTCAGATAAGCTGCCAGACGTTCACCCCACCTAAAAGTCTCTTCGGGACTTTTTGTTCTGATCGTTAGCAAGATTTCTCCCTCTCCTCTAAGAAGCAAAAAAATATATTTCCATTATAACCAAAATATAAAGCTTTAGCCAACCATATCCTTAAGCCGGTTCCCCCTGGTCATGATAAACAACACTGCCGTCTATGATCACCGTTTCCACAATGGACTCCATAGCTAGAATACTGCCGCTAACAATAAGGATATCCGCATCTTTACCCACGGAAAGGCTGCCCACCCGGTGGTCAACCCCAAGAATTTCTGCCGCATTGATGGTAATTGATTTCAGGGCCTCTTCCTCTGACATCCCAGCCCGGCAAACCAGCGCAGCACAAAGGGAAAGGTACTGAATGGGCACTACCGGATGATCTGTTGTTAACGCCACTTTCACACCGGCTTGGGCTAATAAACCGGGTGTTTTCCAGCTTTTATCCTTCATCTCCACTTTGGCCCGATTCACCAGATGGGGTCCGGAAACCACCGGAATGTTCCTCTCAGCCAATTCCTTTCCGATATTTTGACTGTCCGTTCCATGAATAATAATGACCGGCATATCAAATTCCTGGGAAATTCGCACCGCCGTCAAGATATCATCGGAACGATGAGCATGAGCATGAAGGGATATTTCTTTATTCATCACTTTCACGACCGGTTCCAAAAGAAGGTCCCGTTCTTTCGGTGTCGCAGCATAATTTTGTGCCTTGGAAAACATCTCCCGGAGCATTCCTGCTGTAGCCATACGGGTAGAAGGAGTTTTCTTTTGTTCTCCATAAACACGTTTGGGATTTTCCCCAAAAGCAATTTTCAATCCCGCCGGTTCTTTTAAAACCATTTGATCCACAATATGTCCATAGGTTTTCAGGATCGCCACCTGTCCTCCGATTACGTTGGCGCTGCCGGGAGCAACAGCAACGGTGGTAACGCCTCCGCTGATGGCATCGCCAAATGCCAGATCCAGAGGATTAACCCCGTCTATGGCGCGGAGATGAGGGGTCAGGGGATTGGTCATTTCGTTGGTATCATCTCCCTCATATTGATAAACCTCTTCTGCAATCCCCATATGGGTATGGGCATCAATTAATCCCGGCATCACTACCTTGCCCTGGGCATTAATGACATCTGCTCCCTTGGGAATCAATATATTATCACCAATGGCTACAATCTTGCCCTGGTCAATTAACAGAGTCCCTTTTTGGTAAGTGTTTCCTTCCATGGTCATGATTTTTCCATTTGCAACAGCCAGCATTAAAATCTAACCTCCTATCAGTTAAACAATAAAACTTTCGCCATAAAAAGCCAAAACCCTGCAATGATCACCAAGGAAAGTTTCATCGCCGGCAAGATTGAATAAACGCCTGAAACAAACGATAGCTTCCGATATCCTGCCGCCAAAGGCATTCCGGATGCCACTGCACACCTAAGGCAAAAGAATGTTCTTCCCCTTCAATTCCTTCAACCACGTGATCCGCGGCAACAGCAGAAACCTGCAATCCCGGAGCAGGAGTTTTCACTGCCTGATGGTGAAAGCTGTTTACCTGGATATGATCCCCCGACATAATCTGGCTTAGTCTTGTTCCGGGAACCAGATTAACGGAGTGGGTCAGACACTCCCTGGGGGCCTCCTGGTCATGCTTCAACGCGGGCACCATCTGGCTTTTAATATCCTGGAATATCGTACCACCCAGGGATAGATTCAATACCTGACAACCCCGGCATACTGCCAGGATCGGTTTTCCTGAGAAGAAGAATTCCCTGCTCCAAGACAATTCAAAAGCATCCCGTTCCGGTGTAATTTCCCCCATGCCCAGAATGGGTTCTTCACCAAACAGCAGGGGATTGACATCCACTCCTCCCGATAAAATCAGTCCGTCAATGCATTTCAGATATTTTTCCCTGATGCTCTGCCGGGCTGTGGGAGGTATCAGTAAAGCTGCTCCACCCACCGCTTCAATCGCCTTAATATAGAAGTTCCGGACATAAAAATTCAGCCCATCTTCTCCGCAGGTAATCCCAATCAAGGGTATTTTCAAGATATCTCCTCCCTGAAAGTAAAAATAGCCAGGCTATAAGCTCAGCCTGACCAAAAACTCTATACTTCTATTAATCCCAAACTAATCTCCAAAGCCCGGTCGACACGCTGCATGACATCCTCACCGATGACAGCTATCTTTTGTTGCAGGCGGCTTTTATCAATGGTGCGCACCTGCTCCGCTAAAATGACCGAATCTTTTTCCATACCGGTTTTTTCTTTGGGCAGTTCCACATGCGTAGGAAGTTTTGCTTTATTGATTTGGGAGGTAATTGCGACCACAATTGTCGTCGGACTATATTGGTTGCCAATATCATTTTGCACAACTAAAACAGGCCTGGTGCCTCCTTGCTCCGAGCCCTGAACGGGATTTAGTTGAGCAAAAAATACTTCCCCGCGTCGTACAATCATTTTCCACGCTCCACCCGGCTTCCAGCCGTGTTCTCGAACACTTCACTTTCCATAGAGAAGCATTCACAGGCAATGGATAAATTAATCACAGCCATCTCCTGATAACCTTTTTTCATTTGCTCCTGAAGAATACGACGGCGGCGCTCTACAATATAGAATTGCATCGCCTCTCGGATAAATTCACTTCTATTTCTCTTCTCGTCATTAACAATCCCATCGAATTCTTGAAGCAGCTGATCAGGAACGCTAATCATAATCCTTCTTAAATTGGGCACAAGGTACACCTCCATAAGATATATCTCCAGAGTTAAAAATATTATATACGTTTTTCCATATTATTTGCAACATCTCCATAACTTTAAATTCAGGTAAATATTGGTAATCAGTTTTCATTGAGATAGATACGAGGAACTCTTTCGCTGAGCATGCACACAATTTCATAATTAATCGTCTGCAGCATTTCGGCAATTTCCTCTACTGCAATACGTTCCTTCCCTTGGGAACCAAAAATTACGGCCTCGTCATCAATTTTCACCTGGGGTACCGTTGAGGCATCCACCATGAGCTGATCCATACAAATCCTGCCCACTGTAGGTACTCTTTGCCCTCCCAAAAGCACTTGACTCTTGTGGGTCAAGGATCTGGGATAACCATCTGCATATCCTAAGGGCAAAGTGGCGATCACCCTTTTATCTTGCGCTGTATATTTGCGCCCATAACTGATACACGCACCTGCTTCCACTTGTTTAACGAAGGAAACCCTGGCTTTCAATGTCATCGCTGGGATGAGTTTAATGCGATCCCGCTCTACCTCCTCTGATGGATACAAACCATACAAAATAATCCCCGCCCGCACCATATCAAAATGGGTTTCCGGCAGATCAATCAACCCGGCACTGTTGGCGGCATGCTTGAGAGGAATATCAATTCCTTCTTGCTCCAACTGAGAGATGAATTCCTTAAACAGGGTTAATTGTTTTCGGGTATAAGTCTTATCAGCTTCATCCGCTGCAGAAAAATGAGTAAAAAGCCCCTCCACTGTCAAGCCGGGCAGGGCGACAATCTTTTTAATCGTTTCGATTGACTCTTTTTCAGGGAGAAAGCCGATGCGACCCATACCGGTATCAATTTTAACATGTCCGTACGCCTGCTCCCCTCTCTCGACTGCTGCCCGCGACAGAGCCTCGGCCATCTCCCAGGTATAAAGAGTGGTTGCGATTCTATAATCCAACACTTCCTGTACCTCGTCCGCCGGTGTATATCCCAGGACAATAATGGGGGCTTCAATGCCTTGTTCCCTAAGGCGCACCCCTTCACCCAGGGTGGCTACCCCCAGATATTCCGCCCCATGTTTTAAGGCCGTACGGGCAATTTGAAAGGCTCCATGGCCATATCCATTGGCCTTGACAATGGCCATCAGCTTCGTTTTCGGTTTTAGCAAACCTTTAACAGCCTGAACATTATGAGCCACCGCTCCCAAATCCACCTCCGCCCATACCGGGCGGGCAATCTCCTTCATCATCATCATCCCTCATATCCCAAAAATATTTTCGGCAAATATTCAATAATATCTCCGGCAGCTAAGCCGGTTTGACTTCTTTCAGCTGCCGCCAAATCACCTGCCTGCCCATGAATATAAACGGCTAAGGTCACTGCCGACACCCCTTCCAGGCCCTGAGCTAAGAATGCCCCAATCATACCCGCCAACACATCGCCGCTGCCTCCTGTCGCCATCCCGGAATTACCGGTGGTATTCACATAAAGGTGCCCTTCCGGGGTGGCAATTAAGGTTCTTGCTCCTTTAAGCACCACAATACTCCGATACCTCCTGGCACATTCTGTTACGGCTCCAACCCGGTCATTCTGAATCTCAGCAACGGTTTTTCCGATCAAACGGGACATTTCTCCCGGATGGGGGGTTAGGATCACCGGATAACTGCTGTTTTCCAGGAGCTCCCCACATTCTTTCAAGGTATAAAGAGCATCCGCATCCACAACAAGGGGACAGGGTACATCCCTGACCAAGCCCCGGACTAGCCCTTGTGCTTCCTGATGGCGGGATAAGCCCGGCCCTAGGACTGCCACTTTACGGGGCAGGATCTTTCTTAAGAGTTCCAGTGATTCTGTTGAAATACTTCCTTCCTGCGTCTCCGGCAAGGGCAAAGACATGGCTTCCGTCAGCTTATTCTCCAAGATCCCATTAAGTCCCGCGGGAATCGCCGCCGTGACCAGCCCTGCCCCGGAACGTACCGCTGCCCAGGAAGATAAAGCGACGGCTCCGGTCATGCCCGGCGAACCTCCGATCACCACCACATGGCCATAGGAACCCTTATGACCATCTTTTTCTCGCAGGGGAAAAAGATTTCGGCAGAACTTTTGGTCTAATAAATCCCGGGTAAACTGTCCCTGGGAAATCAATTCATAGGGAAAAGAAATATCAGCTGTAATCAGCTTTCCCACAAATTTAGCCGCCGGATCTAACACCATACCGATCTTAGGCAGCCCCATAGTTACAGTTACCTGCGCCTGGATACAAGGCCCCTTGACCCGTCCCGTATCTGCTTCCATGCCGGAGGGTAAATCAATGGCCAGAACAGGCTTTCCAGATTCATTAACTAAATCAATGAGCCTGGCCACCGTCCCCTGGGCCTGGCCTTTGAAACCGGTGCCAAAGATCCCGTCGATGATTAATTCCGTGTACATCAACCCCACCTTCACCAAATTCAAATCCCGGTCGGTAGTGATTAATTGATAACGCAGATTCATCTTACGAATAATGTTCCAGTTGATCAGTGCATCCCCCTGTAACTCTTCCGGTTTGCAAAGGAGAAATACTTTAACGTCACAACCGGCATTGGCCAGATGTCTTGCAATGACCAGGCCATCTCCCCCATTATTTCCTTTGCCGGCCAAGATTAAGATCCGTCCCCGATTTAAACTCTCGGGAAATTGTTCCCGAATCACAGACATGAGGGCGGTTCCTGCATTTTCCATTAAAACGATGCCCGGAATTTCGTAATCATTGATGGCAGCGTGATCCAATTGTCGCATTTCTTCCGCTGTAACCAATTTCATCCTGTCACTCCCTTTCCGCAACACAAAAAGCTACCGCATAATTTTTACAATGGGACAAGGTGATCTCCCAATTGATAATTTTTAATTCTTCTTCGATTATTTTAGCCTTACCCCCAAGGACAACGGAAGGCTTTCCTAAGGGGTCCGATAGAATTTCGATCTCTTGCCAACCACATCCTCGAAATCCCGTACCTAATGCTTTGGAGACCGCCTCTTTGGCGGCAAAACGCACCGCCAGTGAAGCAAAAAAATTATGTCTTTCCCGGCACAAGGCAATTTCTTGCTCCGTAAAAACCCGCGTTAAAAAAGAGGGCCTTTGGGCAGCCTTTTTAATCCGGGAAATCTCAATAATATCCGTCCCCAAACCGCAAATCATGTATTTCACTTCTTTCAAAATTCAATCGTATAACTTCATTCATTATAGCACTTAGCCTTTCGGGAGTAAATTTTTTTGCCTAATACGTCCGCTAATTTGGCCTTGACTTTTGCACCGGCAAATCATAATACTATTTTTATAAGTATCGTAGAAAGGAGCATTTTTATGTCAATCCTTTTAGATCAAGCGAAATCAATTGAAGAATTTATTATTCATTTCAGGAGAGATTTACATGAAAATCCTGAACTCAGCGGGCAGGAATTAATTAAAGATTTCCATATACATGCACTGGTATATGGAAATCCTTTATTAATATCTTCTTTTATCCGATAACTAAAAGGATACGGAAAATATTACTGGAGAGAATAAATTGAAGTCTAACAAAATGGGAGGTCATGCTCGATGGCTAAGAATGGACAACCAAATAGATTAATCCATGAAAAATCGCCCTACCTGTTGCAACATGCTTACAACCCTGTGGACTGGTTTCCCTGGTCAGAAGAAGCTTTTACAAAAGCAGAAGCTGAAGCCAAACCCATTTTTTTGAGTATTGGATATTCCACCTGTCACTGGTGCCATGTGATGGAAAGGGAATCATTTGAAGATCAGGAAATCGCAGAAATCCTCAACCGCTCCTTTATCTCTATCAAGGTAGACCGGGAGGAACGTCCTGATATTGACCATATTTATATGACGGTTTGTCAGGCGATGACCGGACAAGGCGGCTGGCCCCTCACTGTGGTCATGACCCCGGAGAAGCAACCCTTTTTTTCCGGCACCTACTTTCCCAAAACAGGGCAGGGCAGAATGGTTGGCCTTCGGGAAATTCTTCTGCAAATCGCTGATTTATGGAACACCGATAGGGTAAAAGTGCTCGCTGCCGGTAAAAATATTTCTCAAACCCTTGAGGACCATTTATCCCATGCAGAGTCCTCTGGAGATTTGGATGAAGCAGTGCTCCAAGATGCCTTTCATACCCTAAAAGAAAACTTTGACCCGGTTTACGGTGGTTTTGGCCAGGCACCTAAATTTCCTACCCCGCAAAATTTATGTTTTCTTTTACGCTACTGGAAAGTCTATCATGAAGACCAGGCTTTAAAAATAGTCGTGGAAACCCTGACCCATATGTTTCAGGGCGGAATATATGATCATATCGGCTATGGTTTTGCCCGTTATTCTACCGATGAAAAATGGCTCATCCCCCATTTTGAAAAGATGCTCTATGATAACGCTCTCTTAGCGATTGCTTACCTGGAAACTTATCAGGCAACGAAGAACGAACTTTTTAAGGAAGTGGCGGAAGAAATTCTCACCTACATACAGCGGGACATGACGGCACCGGAAGGAGGTTTTTACTCCGCGGAGGATGCCGACTCAGAAGGGGTGGAAGGAAAATTCTATCTTTGGACTCCCGGGGAAATCAAAGCTATATTGGGAGAAAATGATGGGGAAGCTTTCTGCCGTTTTTATGATATTACCCAGAAAGGAAATTTTGAAGGAGAAAATGTTCCTAACCTGATCAACCAGAAAACCTTATCTCAAACAAAAATCTTTCAGGAACAAAGAGCTAAGCTTCTTGAGGAACGAGAAAAAAGAATCCATCCCTTTAAGGACGATAAAATTCTCACCTCATGGAATGGCTTGATGGTCGCGGCATTCAGCATTGCCGCTCGTGTCTTAGAGGACGAAAAATGGGCTCAAGGGGCAGCAAGATGTGCAGATTTTATTCTTAAAAAATTACGCAATGATAACGGCCGCCTATTGGCTCGTTTCCGGCAAGGAGAAGCGGCTTATCTAGGGTATATCGACGATTATGCTTTTCTGACCTGGGGACTCATTGAAATGTATCAGGCAAGTTTCCAGCCTAAATATTTACAAGAAGCGCTGCTTCTTTCCCAGGATCTCGTCACTCATTTTTATGATGATCAAAAAGGCGGATTTTTCCTCTATGGGGATGACGGGGAACAGCTTATTGCCCGCCCTAAAGAAATCTATGATGGAGCCACGCCTTCCGGGAATTCCGTAACTGCCCTCAATTTTTTGAAACTGGCCCGTCTTACCGGGCAACATGAATGGGAGGAAAAAGCCCTCGGGATTCTGCGCACCTTTTCTCCGACGGTTAGCCAATACCCATCAGGATATTCTTATTTGCTCATGGCACTGCTCTTTCGTCTCAGCGATACTCAAGAAATTGTACTGGTAAGCCCCAATGGTCTTTCCAGTCTGAGGGAAATGATCCGGGAAATCAATCATCAATTTCGTCCCTTCACTGTAGTTCTGGCAGCAGATCAAACTCTAGAAAAAGATATTCCTTTTATGAAAGGGTATACCCCACAAAATGGCCAAGTTACTGCCTATGTGTGCCGTAATTTTTCCTGTCAAGCTCCTATTACTGATATAAACCAGCTGCAAACACTTCTTGATGACTCTCAAATTCAGATGTAAGCAATAATTTGTTGATCTTATAGTCATATTATGATACGGTATGACTATAAGATATGCTAAATAGAGGTGATACTGTGGGAACGACAATCAGACCTTCAGCAGATTTAAGAAATCACTATAATGAAATTTCCAAACAGTGCAAAGAAACAAGAGAAGCAGTTATTATTACCGTGAATGGAAGAGGTGATACGGCAGTTCTTGGATTGCAGGATTACTATCAGATGAAATCTGAACTGGAATTACTTAGAACCCTTGCAGAGGCGGAAGATGATGTAAAAAATGGGCGGACTGCACCAATGCAGCCTTCGTTTGACGATCTCCGTGCATCTTTACTTGAAAGGAAGCACGAATGAAGTATACAATCTTACGAACGGATAAAGCAGAGGAACAGCTCCGTGAAATTATTTTTTATATTGCAGATGATTCCGGAAATGTTGATATTGCATTAGGATATCTGGATAAGATTGAAACAGCAATTAATCGTCTTCAGGAGTTTCCGGAGTCGGGAAGCATTCCCAGATATTCGATTTTAAAAAAGCAAGGCTATAGAGTAGTGATTGTTGAAAGGCATCTTGTATTTTATAAGATAAATGAGGAAGATAAGTTAATTATTATTTATGCCATTGTGGGTGGAAGACGAGAATATCATAATTTAATATAAGCCGATATTATTTATTTCCTCTAAATCAACTGCGAGGACGCCTTGACGAATAATGAGCCCCCCGAAATCTGTTTATGCCTGGCAGAACTTTTGGCCAAATTTTTCGTCTAAGAACAAAAAGGTAAATGAAGGGGTTGATTCCGTGGGGAGAGTTGATGTGAAAAAATTTAGCATGATTTTGATCTTGCTGCTCTTATTTCTTTCCGGGTGCGGGAGCAGTACTAATGAAAATTCTGCGCCGGATTTTGCAGGTGGGGATGGTGGGGATGTTGCCCCAACCGAAGAACAGAAGACAACCGAAGTGCAGGACACTATGGGAAATCAGGATACTCAGATTACCCTGAAGGACCGCAAGATCATTTATACTGCTGAGGTAAATTTGCGGGTGGATGACATTGAAGGGATCGGGGAGAAAATTAAAAACAAGACCATGGAATTGCAAGGTTTTCTGGCAGATTATGCCGTGCACATCAACGAAAATACCGCCAATGCCAATATGTCACTGAAGGTTCCCAGTCAAAACTATCAAGCTTTGTTAGATTTTGTTGTCCAACAAGGCAAACCTGATTATAAACGAGAATATACCAATGACGTCACCACCCAATATGTGGATCTGGATGCCCGGGTTACAGTGCTCCGAGCTGAGGAAGAAAGCTTATTGAATTTACTTAATCAGGCGGACAAGGTAGAGGATATCCTTAAAGTCCGAGCTCAAATTACTTCCACGAGACAAGAAAGGGAGTCCCTGGAAGGGCAGCTCAAGGCATTAAAGAATGACATTGAATATGCTACTATTCAGGTAAGCCTTTATAAACCCCGAAACAGTGACGCCAATATTAATATGGAGAATCTCAATATTTTTTCTCGCAGCTGGAGTGGTTTTATTTATGGCTTTAATTCCTTATTAGCAAAAACAGGGAATGTGGTGGTGTTTTTCTTTACCGCCCTACCCACACTGGCGCTGGTTGCTTTAGTTGTATTAGGGCTGGTTTGGATTATAAGAAGAAGAAATAACAAAGGAAAAGATTCATAATTCTGATATCACTGGGACCGGGCGCAGCAAACTGCGACCCGGTCTTGACCCCCATAGGTGCAGGTATACAAAATCAGATCCCAATTACTGTTTTTTAATTCATCCGCCGCCGTCGGCTTTACAAGAATGATCTCTTCAACCTTATAGGTGTTTTCAATTCCGTCCATATCGGTAAAAAAAACAGCATCGCCCTTTTCCAGCTTTGACAAAGTACCGAAATGGCGTTTGTAGTTATGTCCGGCGATAACCAGATTTTCGTTCCAGGTGGAACCGAAATGGCGGCAGGGAGCTATTTTCAGCCTTTCCTCGTCCCATGATGATATTACAGGAAGCTCCAGACCCAGAGCAGGAAGGGAAAGATAGCCGATATAATCATGTCCGTCGATTTCCCTGACCGTCATATCATCGCCGGGAAACCGCCCCAAACCCTGATTTTGATCCACTATGGCAGCTTGCACATCAGGCAGCAACACTCCGGTGGCCTGTCCCGCCAAATAATCTTCATAAAGGTTATGCACAAGCAAGAGCAATGCCGCACCAACCAACACAGCTCCTGCCATCATAAGTTTCTTTCCCTTGCCCGTTTTATTTCGCATGTTCTTTTCTCTTATTCATGTTCTTTTCTCTTATTAAGGAAAGTCCATTGCCAACCCAGGGCAAAGAGGATCAGGCCAATAACCGCTAGTAAAGGAATTGGCCAGTTAAGCTGCCCTGCTTTGACCAGCAGACCTCCACCCTCAGGGGGAGTCGTCGGTCCGGCAAGGGCAGGTGTCGATGAGCAGCCCCCGGTTTAAGAGGTGACGAGGGCACAGACCAGGGAGGCACATCTATCCCCGGCGGGTTGGGCGGTCCCGTGGGTGAAGGTATCACAGGAACGGGATCCGTCGGATTAGAAGGATCACCTGGATCAGATGGTTCCAATACTCCGGGTGGTTCTTGCTTGGCGCTATTGGTAATCGTGGTCGTGGTGCCGGATGTGGCGTAGCTTACCGTAAATCCTAATATCCCCGTCATGCAAGGTGGGCGTCATAGAGCTGCCGTAAATCTGGAGCACAGGCAGCCACAGGGTGCGACAAGGATCGCTACCGCCGCCACTGTGATCAAGGTGTAGATCGTGCTGCGCAGTACTTTGAAATATTGGTTGCGGTGACGTTCCCTTTTTAACTCAGCTTCTAAAAGGGGGGTATGGACGGTCTTTTATAATTGTTTTTCTTCTTATTAATTTTCATCTATAGTTTCCTTTTGTTTACTCAGTTTGTTCAAAAGGAAGAGAAGCTCCTGGGATCCGTTGTACTCTTCATGGTATGCCTCAAGCTTTTGAAATATCTCGTCCCAATATGCTACCGATTCTCTTTCTGCGGCGGCGACCATCTGATCGCACTTTTCCTGCGTCTCAGAAAGAACCTGTGCCGCCTTTTCCTGACTTTCGGCCAAAATCCGGGTGCTGACTGCCTCTTGCTCCGCTCGGATTTCTTCCAGTTCCACATTAAGTCTTTCAATGTTATCCAGATATTGGACACAGGAGTTTTGAGCAGCCTCAAACAGGCCATTAATTTGAAGAGCTGCTTCCGCAATGGAACCGGCCTTATTTATTTTTATTTCTCTTTGTTACAGCTGATCCAAAGCGTCATTTAATTGTTGCTGCAGATTTTCATTCTCTTTGCTTTGGTCAATCAGCATTTCCAGCAAATCGGCCCGCTTCAATTTTTTCAGTTCGATATCAGTCATATGCACCATCCTGACCTTGTTAAAAAGGAACAAAAAAATGGCAGCCAGTTTTGGAAGACATTATTATATACAAACTCAAAACGCAGTCCCAATTAGAAATCTGCGTATCTGTCATATTAATCAATCTGGTTGACTCAATTATTACTTCCTGATATCTCTTCTCAATAAAAGTCATATATAATAATTGATTGATTGCAATTTCATAAAGCCATGGTTTTTTTTGGAAATCAGGTAAATCTATTAATTGATCCGTCGTTTCTTTAAGCGCAACAAAATCATTAGTACGCCGGTAAAATTCAAAATCCTTGATGCTTTCCCGTACTGTGATCGGATCAGCACAGTCAAGATATTGGTAGAAGTCAAACAGATCCACACCAAGCTTATTCCCCAATTTTCGGGTCATTTCTGTCGCCGGTTCGCGTTCCCCTTTTTCTATTAGATAAATATACTTTTCTGAACACACATTTTCGGCTAAACGGTTACGGCTCATTCCTAATCCGATTCGATACATTTTAATAATCATACCGATATGGCTATGACTCATTTCTTACCCACCTCGAAACAATATCTTCTTCTGCATATTTGATGCACTGCGCGGTTTATTATAATTCCTGATCTTTGTAATCTGTTTTTGCTGGAACTTTGATTATTATACCATATTTATTAATTAATTTGGTATTATTGTTTAATAATGCTAATTTTAATTAATACTTCATAGGCATGAAAAGGCATGAAAAGGCATGAAAAAAAAGTTCTCCAACGAAATTGAAGAACTTAACAGGGTAAGGAGTTTTTAATTAACGATTTAATCTTAATCCAAAATGATTAAGGTTTTCCCATGAATAGGGTTAAAATTTTATTAAGAAAACCCCATGATTTTTCATTTACCAAGGTAAGCGATGATTTCCTCCGCTCCCTTTACTCCATCATTGATACAATCGGGAACACCAATCCCCCGGTAAGAACCGCCTGCCACAACCAATCCAGGGGTCTTGTCCAAACGCTCGGTCAATTCCTGCATGCGGTCCAGATGACCAATAGTGTATTGAGGACGGGCTTCAATCCAGTGGTGGATCCAGTAGCGCTCCGGAGTCGCTGTAATGCCCAGGATAGAGCTTAGCTCCTCTTTGGCCCAGCCCAATAACTCTTCATCAGGCACAGAGGCATAATGAGATTTTTTAGCTCCGCCGAAAAATACCCGCAATAAGGTATATTCTTCTCCAGGCACCCGATGATTCCATTTAACAGAGGTAAAGGTCACGGCGTTCATTTTTGTTTGCTCCACATAAGGGATCAGGACACCAAAGGACTTGGCCTGGGGTACCTCGCGGCTTTTATAGGCAAAAGAAATTGTTGCGGAAGAAGCCATTGGTGTGGCGTGAAGAAGATCCGCCCCCTGGGGGTCAATTGTTTCTAATAAGGCAGCAGCCTGAGGGGCCGGAACAGCTAGAATCACTCCATCAGCCAGAATATCCTCCTCTCCTGCAATTTCTACGCGAAAACCGGTATCTGTAGATGTAATCCTTGTTACTTCCTTCCCTTTAAGCACCTGCCCCTCCAATTTATTTTCCAGGGTGGTTACCAGTTCCCCCATGCCGCCTTTAAAAGAGATAAAATGACTTTTGGGTATTCCTTCCCGGGGGGAGGGCTTTCTTTTCTTTGCCTTCCTTCTTCCGGCCAGCATGGCCCTAACAAGACTCCCATGATCTCTCTCCATATCAAGGAAGCTGGGAAAGCTGGCTTTCAGGCTCATGGTTTCCGGTGCTCCCCCATGAATACCCCCAATCAGGGGTTCCGCAATTTTATTCATCGCTTCATGGCCCAAACGTCGTACCACAAAGCTATGCAGGGTTTCGTCCTCCTGCTCCTTTTTTCGGGGCAGGACAAAATCCAAACCCATCCGGAACTT
This sequence comes from Dehalobacterium formicoaceticum, assembly GCF_002224645.1. Lineage (NCBI taxonomy): Bacteria > Bacillati > Bacillota > Clostridia > Eubacteriales > Peptococcaceae > Dehalobacterium > Dehalobacterium formicoaceticum. Next base: position 265,520 of record NZ_CP022121.1, read on the forward strand.
ACCCGGCCAGGATATTAAGGGACTTAAAGCAAAGGGGACAATTTTCGTGGGCACCAGCAGCATCAATCCCTCGGGGAGAGCATGAAGCCTTTTATCGGAATAGATGTAGGTTCCTTTATGTTCATCATTGGTGCCAATTAAGTGATGGGTAAGACCAATTTTTTGCGCTAACTGAATCACGGAGGGTTTGGTAGAAATAAAACAATCCGGACCTTCTTCAATCACAAAACCATCATCATATTTTGTTTGGATCTTGCCTCCCAAGCGAGTGTCCTTTTCGATCAGTGTATATTCAATTTGTGCTTTACTTTCCTGCAAGGTATAGGCGGCGGCCAATCCGGAAATACCTCCGCCTACAATGACAACCTTTTTCATGATATCACTCCATTACTTCATAGCCAAAACCAATTCTGCCAGCCCTTGAATGAATTCAGGATCATCATTCAGGGCAGAGGTACGGCGCAAATCTATCTTACCTAGTTTAGCCGGTTTCTTTAATTCTATATCCAAATCGTACAGGGTTTCCATATGGTCGGAAATAAACCCGACGGGGGCAATCAAAGCCTGCTTTTCTCCCTGGGCAGAAAGTTCATCTAACATTTCTTCCACCTGGGGCCCCAACCAATGACCCGGCCTTTTGCCTTTGCTCTGATAAGCCAAATGAAACTTTTTATGAGCCAACTTATTGATGATCAACTGCACCGTCTCTTGAAACTGCTTTTCATAACAGGCTGCATCATCCGGGGGATCACTAGGTAAACTATGAGCAGTAAAAATGAGGGGCACTTCCGCCCCAGGAGGGAAATCTTGCAAAACCTCGGTAATTTTTCTTGCCCAGGCTTTGATAAAGAAAGGCTGACTGTGCCAATGATCAAGATAATCCACCTTTATCTGGGGATAGGCATTAACTCTTTTTTCTGTTTCAGCCTGATATGCTCCCGTGCTGACCTTTGAATAAAAAGGTGCCAGGGTAATCCCAATAATCTGCTCTATGCCATCCCGGACCATTTGATCCACTGTATCAGCAATAAAAGGTTCACTATGAAGCATGCCTAGGTAAACGGGAGCATGCTGGCCCAATTTTCTTAATGATTCCTCTAATTTCTTTCCTTGGGTGATGGTGGCGGCAAGATATGGAGAGCTTCCACCGATAGCTTGATATCTGGCTTTCATCTCCAAGATCACCTGCCCCGGGGGGTTCTTGCCCCGAAAAATATGGGTAATAAAGGGCCCCACCTGCGCCATATTACGTGGTGCACCAAATCCCAGTAGAAGAATGCCTGTTTTGCCTGTTTTCACTATGCTCATCTTTTCCTCCCTAAACGGTACCCATCAGGCTCAATTGCGCCGGGAATATTCATGGACGGTTTCCACCAAGGCAATGACCTGCTCCACCTGACTCTCTTTATTGATACCATGACCCAAATTAAAAATATGCCCCGGACGATTCCCCGCCTGATCTAAAATCTTGCGCACCTTGTCCTGCATAATTTTAGTGGGGGCAAAAAGAACCGATGGATCCAGATTGCCCTGAATCCCTCTATCAAAACCTATGCGGGACCACGCCTCATCAAGATTGATGCGCCAATCAATGCCAATTACATCCCCTCCCGCTTCGGCAACTGCTTCCAGAAGGGTGGATCCGTTATTGGCAAAATGAATCACCGGCACCCCGGTATCTTTTAAGCCATCGATGATCTGCTTGGAATAAGCCAGCACATATTGCCGATAATCATCCTGATGCAGGGCACCTACCCAAGAATCAAATAGCTGGATGGCCTGTGCCCCTGCTTTAACCTGAGCCCGGAGATAATTTAAGGTCACAGCCGTTACCTTATCCATTAATTGATGCCAAACCTGGGGCGCGCCCCACATCATTTTTTTACATTGGTGATAATCCCGGGAGCTGCCTCCTTCAATGATATAGCTGGCTAAGGTAAAGGGAGCACCGGCAAAACCGATCAAAGGGAGCTTCCCTTCTAATTCCTTACGTACCAAACGGATGGCTTCCATCACGTAGGGGGTCATTTCTTCTCCCCCCAGGATCGGAATCCGGTCTACATCCCTTTGTGAACGTACCGGATTATGAATACAGGGACCTTCCCCTTTGGTAAATTCCAGCTTAAGTCCCATCCCATCCAAGGGAAGAAGAATATCCGCAAAAATAATCGCGGCATCTACCCCCAGACGGTTAACGGGCTGAAGTGTTACCTCTGCTGCTATTTCCGGATTACGGCACATTTCTAAAAAGGTATGATTATTGCGTATTTTCATATAATCTTCCATGTAACGGCCCGCCTGGCGCATTAACCAGACAGGCGTATATTCCACTGGTTCCCTGCGGCAGGCTCTGAGAAAAACATCGTTCAAAAAATCATTCCTCCTAACTTGTGTGCACCTCTTCTTCCAGCAATAAAGGCTGAAAATTAAGATAATCTCCGCTGACTAAAGAAAAGTTAATACCCCATTTTTTCTCGGGCAGGCGCAGATGAAATGCTCCCTGATGGAGATGCCCGTATATACATTGTTCCACGCCGTATTCCTCCAACAAATCAATAAAACCGCTTCTATCATGAAGATCATTGCAGGGCATAAAGTGAAACATAGCAATAATCTTCCTGGCCCGATGATCCGCGTACTTTAAGGACAGGGCCAGTCGATTTAGCTCCCTTTGATAAATCTTTTTATCATGCTGATTAAACCCGGTACTGCCGGGACATACCCAGCCTCTGGTCCCGGCAATATATATATCTCCCAGCAAAACACCGTCATTTTGAATCACTTGAACGTTTTGCGGTAAAACCTGGCGTACTTTGCTGATGCTTTGCCACCAATAATCATGATTGCCTTGAATCATAATAATCTTTCCCGGTAAAAGGCTTAAAAACTCCAGATCAAAGCCCACCTCTTCCATGCTCATTGCCCAGGAAATATCCCCCGGCACTAAAACAACATCCTCAGGTCTTACCCTGTCGATCCAGTTCCGATATATTTTTTCCACATGCTGATGCCAGTGTTCCCCAAAAACATCCATGGGCTTATGTTCACTGAGATGTTGCCATGCCCCGGGAACGACTGATTGACACAAGGATAAATGCAAATCTCCCAATCCAAATATTCTCATAAGCTCTTCACCACTTACTATTATATCAGTTTTCCCAAGGTTACAACCCCATATTTACTCCATAACCCCCAAATGATTACGATATGAAGCAGAAAAGAAGCAAGATAAACTGCCGCGAAGTAATGGTGCTTTGTTTTATGGCGAAAAAGCCTCATCCCAACCCAAGCTCCGAAAAAACCTCCAAGGATGCCAAGGAGCAAAAGAGATTTTTCGCTAATTCTTCTTCCCCTCTTTTGGGACTGCCTTTTATCCCATCCCATCAATAGAAATGTCACAGCATTTAAAACCAGATAATAAATGAAAATGATTTCCTGCATATTTCCTCCTGATCCAAAAGCCATATCTTATCTATATTACCACAGCCCAGACAGAAAAAAAAGCGCCTGAAAAGGCGCTCTTTTAATCAAGATTTAATCCCGATTAACAATATAAGCAAAATCCCCGTTTTTCGCCATGGCGGCATTGGCTTCGTCGGTATCAAGGTGGAAATCAAGCTTGTGGGTATCCCCTACCCGGGCTATCACACCGCAGAAAATAACTTCCTTCTCTCCCTTAACCAGAAGGTCAATTTTGTCTCCATCCTTGATGTTCATCCGCAGTCCGTCTTCCGTATGGAAATGAACGTGGGTTTTGGCTACAATGCAACCCTCATTAATCACCAGAGGGCCTTTAGGACCAATCAGCACACAACCGGGAGTTCCCGCCAGATTACCGGATTCCCTTAAAGGTGCCTTGATTCCCAACTGACGGGCTTCTGTTTGGCTCAGTTCCACCTGGGTTTGTTTGCGTGCCGGTCCTAAAATGCGGATTCCTTGCAATACACCCTTATTTCCCACGACAGTTAATACTTCATTAGCGGCATACTGGCCGGGCTGAGATAAATCTTTGATTTCCTGGAGTTGATACCCTTCTCCGAATAAAACATCAATATGTTCCTGACTTAAATGGATATGTCGATTTGAAATCCCCAAAGGCACCTGCCTTTCTTTTTGTCCGCATGCACATCCGTCACACATTTAGAAAACCTCCTTAAATAATCTTTTATTTACTTGTACTTGTTTTTTGCTGTATTTTGCTGCATCTGAAAATTTTATATCAAACCATCAGCAGCTCTTCTTATAACTTTGTGCTAATTAGCACAATTATAACAACTTATATTGGCAATCACAATGCTAAATCTTTGCTTTATTAACATATTTAGCTCTTTAATTTTACAAATAAGATCGAGGGTGTCTTTTTGTCCCTTTGAACCTGAGAATAATCGATAATGGCTTTGCTTTCTTCTTTATGCATGGTACGTATAAGCTCTCCCTGGATATCAAAATAATGATGAAAGCTTACCACTGTAACTTTTTTGAATATTTCCTTAGGGGTCATGCCCTTAGCCCAGTTAAGGTAATGCGCCAAATCCAGACTGCGATCCTGCTCCCGGCTGCCTCCTAACCAAGGAGGTAGGGTATTACGCTGTTCCCCGGTCAGCCAGTCCAGTTTCAATAAATCAAGGTGCAATGTTTCGTCTTCATCGGGCAAAACACTTTTCAGATACCGAAATAAAAGCCTAGTTCTTTCCTGTCCTCCCAGCAACTTTTCTGCCCCTTCTTGCTTCCAAAAGTCTGTTAAGCCGGAAAAAAATCGGAAAGCTCCCTTGCCACAAGCGGGGATAGCATAGCTTAGGATATGACGGTATTTCCCCGAGTTATAGATCTGCTCCAGGACGTTTTCAATCTTTTTTAATTGAACCAGTTCATCAAAGGAAAGCACTTTCGTCTTTAGAATCTCGTAAGGAACATGATCCTCAAAAGATAAACCGTATTCTTCGCTTTGCGCCCGGAGTCCTGTTCCCGGTAACAGCTTTAAGAAGCCCAGCTGGAGATGATGGGGCGCTAAATCGTAAACCTGATTAAATGATTTTTCAAAGGATTTCATATCCTCCCCGGGCAGCCCGGCAATTAAGTCTAAATGGATATGGATATTGCCTTTTTCTCTTAACTGTGTGACTTGAACGCCAACCCGGGTAAAATCCATCTTTCTCTTGATGGCATCCAGCACTTGGGGATTGGTTGATTGAATCCCAATCTCCACCTGAAAGAATCCTTCAGGTGCCTGTCCCATTAATGCAATGCTCTCATCATCCAAAAAATCCCCGGCTATTTCAAAATGAAAATTGATTTTATGTTCCTGAAATTTTAGCAGAAAAGCGAGGAGTTCTTTGGTGCGCTTCATGTGACAATTAAAGGTACGGTCGACAAACTTGATCTGCTTCGCCCCGGCCAGGATCATTTTCTCCAAGTCTTCTTTGACCCGTTCCAAAGAAAAAAACCTTACCTGATGAGTAGTTGAAGACATGCAATACTGGCAGTTAAAAGGACATCCCCGGCTGGCTTCATAATAAATTATTTTTCCGGCAAACCCTGCCAAATCCTCCGGCGTATAGGGAAAAGGAATTTGATCCAATTCCCGGATCAAGGGCCTTGCCGAATTAGGGATTATCTGCTTCTCCCGTCGAAAAATCAGTCCGGGAAGATTGGTCAATGGTAACCCCCGACTGATACTTTCTACCAGTTGGTGAAAGGTTTCTTCCCCCTCTCCTGCTACAATCCCATCGATCCAAGGATTTTCCCGGATAATTTCCTCCCCGTCAAAGGACACCTCCGGTCCGCCCAAGAGGATAAAGAGTTGGGGCTGCACTTTTTTCAGGATGCGGCCCAGCTTAAAAATCATCTCCCGATTCCAGATATAACAAGAAAAGCCGATTAGATCCGCCTTTTCTCCATAGAGATCACCGGCAATATCCAATAGCTGCTCATTAATGGTATATTCTTTGATTAATATTTCCGCTTCCGGAACAGCACAATAATTTTTTAAATAATATAAGGACAATGCTGAATGAATAAATTTGGCATTGAGGGTGGTCAACACAATTTTCATGATAAACCTTTCTATCGTTCCTGCCCAAAGAAAAATAAGGCCAAGGTTCCCGGGCCGGCATGAGCTCCAATCACCGGTCCGATAAAATTAATTATGACATCTTTGACAGGGGTGCAATCCATAATTATTTCTTTTAAATAGTTAGCATCCTCCAGGCAATCTCCGTGGCTGATACCGATGATCTGCTTTTCCGGTTCCACAATCCGTTCCTGCAAAATATCCGCCAGGTTTTTTATTGATTTTTTCCTGCCCCGAACCTTGGTAACGGGAATCAGTCGTCCCAGATCATCCACATGCAGGATCGGTTTTATTTGCAGCATGGAGCCCACAAAAGCGGCTGCTCCGGAAACCCGTCCCCCTCTTTTAAGATGGTGGAGATCTTCCACCGTAAACCAATGATTGACTTTCAGCTTATTTTCTTCGACCCAGGAAACGATTTCCTCCTTGCCTGCTCCATTTTTCTGCATTTCTACAGCAGAACGGAGGAGCAAACCCTCGCCCAAGGAAGCACTCAAGGTATCAATGACCGTAATGTCTCCTTCGGGGTATTCCTCCAGAACCATCTTACGGGCTAAAATTCCATTGTTATAGCTATTGCTGAGCGCGGAAGAAAAGGATAAAAATATGACCCCGATTCCTTCCTTGACATATTTCTGGAACATGGCAACTATCGTATGGACATTAAGTTGGGAGGTTGTGGGCATTTCTCCTTCCCGTACCCGCTGATAGAACTCCCCATATGATAGACTAACGCCAAAATCATCGAAATATTCCTTGTCCTGCAAAGAAAAGGAATATTGCATAACGGGAATCCGACTACTTGCAACATAATCCCCGGGTAAATCACTGCATGAGTCACCGATAATCACTGTTTTCACCAGTCAAATTCCTCCTGAACACCTTTATCATTCACTATTCCTTCTCCCCTCCATTTTAAGATGTTCATGGACTAAAATCAACTTTTATCGTTAAATCATTGCCAAATCGATCAGATAAAAGATACATCCGGATATCATTGCTGTAATCGGAATGGTGAGGAGCCAGGCCATCAGGATTTCCTGAGCCACGATCCAGCGCACAGAGGAAAGCCTCTTCGCTGCACCTACCCCCATAATAGAAGTGGAAATAATATGGGTTGTACTCACGGGCGCATGAAACATGGTCGCGGTAAAAATCACTGCTGCCGCTCCTGTTTCTGCGGCAAATCCATTTACCGGTGCTAAACGAGCCATATTCAGTCCCACTGTTTTAATGATTTTCCATCCTCCAAAGGAAGTGCCGGCAGCCATGGCTAAAGCGCAGGCTGCTTTTACCCATAGAGGAACCTCAAACTGGGCAATGAGTCCCCCGCTTAACAAGGCCATCGTGATGACCCCCATGGATTTTTGGGCATCATTCGCCCCGTGGTTAAAGGCCATCAAAGCTGCGGAAATAATCTGTGCTTTGGAAAAAACTCTTTTGACCCTCTCCGGATGCCAGGTTTTTAGTAACAGGTTCAATAGATTCATAAAGCAAAAACCTACGAGCAAGCCAATGCAAGGGGATAAAACCAACCACAGAAGAACTTTGCTGAAAAAGCCCTGCCAATTGACAATCGCCAAAGAACCGGCGGCGGCAATAGCTGCGCCCAGCAAGCCGCCGATCAGCGCATGAGAACTGCTGCTGGGCAATCCTCCATACCAGGTGATCAGATTCCAAATAATCGCGCCCAAAAGGGCTGCAACAATAGCAGTTTGGGGAATGCTCTCCGGGGGAACTAATCCGGCACCGATGGTTTCCGCCACTTTGACGGAAATAAAAGCGCCTAAAAAATTCAGGATTGCTGCCATGGTGATGGCGGCAGCAGGTGACAAGACCCGGGTAGCAACAGAGGTAGCTATGGCATTGGCGGTATCGTGAAACCCATTGATAAAGTCGAAAATCAAGGCCAGAGCTATAATGGTCATGGTCATCATCCAGATGCTCTCAGGCATGTTTAATAATTACTCCTTCAATCGTATCGGCCACGTTTTTACAAACTTCCAGGATATTTCTCAGACGCTCATAGATCTCTTTCCATTTTATGACCTCAATGGTCGGGATAGAAGCACTGAATAATCCTCCGAGGGCTTTCCTGAATACGACCTCTGCTTCTTCCTCCAATCGATTGATTTCCACAATGATTTTCTGTAAATTCTGGTTCTGATGAACAACTTTAAATTCTTTTATTAAGCAAATAACCTGGGCGGTACTTTTGACTACCAGATCGCTTATTCCCTTGGCCTCAGATGTTGCTCTCTTGATCTGAAACATATTAAAACGGTTGGCGGCAGCTTCAATATCATCGGCAATATCATCCATTCTTTTGCCGATAATGTAAATATCTTCTCTGTCAATGGGAGTGATAAAGGTTTTGTTCAGTTCCTTAAAAATGCGCTGCAAGGTCTGATTGCATTTTACCTCCGCTGCTTTAATTTCTTTAACTTTATCTTCTCCATCAGCCGGTTCGTAAATAAAATTTCTCAGCATTTCTCCGGAAGTATGAATTCTTTTGGCCAGCAAAACAAACAAGTCATAAAACCTATCATCCTTAGGAGAAAATTTAAACATTCTTTAACCCCCATTCCTGAATCTTTGAGCAACGGCAATGCCTAACATGTATAAGGTTGATGTTGATAAATGACAGCTCACCTGATTATCAAACAAAATATTAGCCCGGGCGGGAAATTCTTCATCTTTTCCCCAAATCAAAATCTGCATAGAAATTTTGGGCAGAACCTGAATCCTAAAAGCGGCATCCCCACCCTTAATGGCAACTCCCTCCAGGGCTTCTCCCTTTTTTCGAAACAAAGAAATATCTTCCCCGAATTGTTCTGCCAAAGGCTCAAAAGCTTCCTTGATAAAGGGCTGATAGTGGTGCTGCCCCTCCGGCAGCTCCAGAAAGGAAACCCAGCCTTGCCCGGTGTGGGGAAGGATCGTACTTTCCGCCAAATACTGATATATGATAATCTTTTCTTCCATGGACAATTCATCCGGAAAAATCTCTCCGGTCGGCCAATAAACCTGAATGGGTATATTCAAATAGTTGAATTTTAAAAAAGGTTCTTCCCAAATAACATTGGCCAAATCCGCCATCACTTGAGGCCTTCGATTTTGAAAAGCTGTCAGTGAATAATTAAAGGCATCCTGAAATTGATGTCTTTCTTTCATATTTGCTCATCCCCTTATATTTTTCATAGGGAAACGCCTTCCCCATATTGTATGATCGGTGTCTCTTTATTCTTCCTCACCTGCAATCATATCCCTCTCACTTGATCTTGACAATGCTGCAATGCTTTTTGAGCAATAACATGTTCTTCTCTCTTAAAAACCCTTCTTCTAAAGAAAATTCTCTTCAAAATTAATTTGTGATATTTTGTGATATAATGATACCCTAAGGCTTGTTAATTGGAGGGGTCCTGATGACGGATAAAACCAGAGAAATTATGCAAAGAATTATAGATGAAAAAAAACAAAAAAGTGCTTCCCAGGGATTGAACAAACGGGCTCCGGCCAGCATCGGCAGCAATCAGCCGGGTATTAAGAAAAAGAAACCGAAAAAAGGCGGCTTATTTGACAAATAGCAATGAATGTAAATGAAAGAAATGGAATTGAGGGTTAATGACCATGAAGAAACTCGTTTTAGCCGAAAAGCCCAGCGTAGCCCGGGAAATTGCACAGGTATTAAAATGCACCCATAAAAATAAAGGCTTTATTGAAGGGCCTGATTATGTGGTCACCTGGGCTTTAGGACATCTCGTCACTCTGGCGGAGCCGGAGGACTATCACGATAAATATAAGGAATGGCGTCTGGAGGATCTCCCCATGATTCCGGGACGGATGAAGCTCAAGGTGATCCGGCAGACCTCACATCAATATCAAACGGTAAAAAAACTGATGAAACGGAATGATATCAGCGAATTGGTAATTGCCACCGATGCCGGGCGGGAAGGAGAACTGGTGGCGCGCTGGATTATGGTGCTGGCTGATTGGAAAAAACCTTTCAGCCGCTTATGGATTTCTTCCCAAACAGATGCGGCCATTCGGGAAGGGTTCGCTCATCTAAAGCCGGGTAAAGATTATAATAAGCTGTATGATGCGGCTGTCGCCCGGGCAGAAGCAGACTGGTTAGTGGGGCTCAACGTCACCCGCGCCTTAACCTGTAAATTTAATGCCCAGCTCAATGCGGGCCGGGTACAAACACCCACCCTGTCCATGATTGTCCAAAGAGAAGAGGAGATTAACAATTTTCGGCCTGTTGACTATTGGACCATTCGGGCAGATTTTGGATCATTTTTTGGGGACTGGCGGGATTCATCGGGACAAAGCCGGATTTTTAATCTTGCTCAAGGGGAAGAAATCCTTGCCCGCATCCAGAATCAAACCGGGACCATTAAAGAAGTTAAAACGGAAAAGAAAAGCGAACCGGCGCCTCTCGCTTATGATCTGACGGAACTACAGCGGGATGCCAACCGACGTTTTGGCTGGGCCGCTCAGAAAACCTTATCTGTACTCCAGAATCTTTATGAACAGCACAAGCTAGTCTCCTATCCCCGGACAGATTCACGGTACATTACCTCCGACATGGCACCCACTCTCCCGGCTCGCTTGAAAGGGATGGCTGCCGGCTCCTATCTGTCTTTGGTGCAGCCCCTTCTAGGGAAAACCCTGTCACTAACCAAACGGTTTGTGGATAACAGCAAGGTGACGGATCACCACGCCATTATTCCCACAGAACAGCCCTTAAACCTGGCCGCCCTCAGTCATGATGAAAAAAACCTCTATGATCTGATCGCCAAAAGATTTATTTCTCTGCTTTATCCGCCTTATCGTTATGAGCAGATCACCCTGGTGACAGAAGTCAAGGGAGAAAAATTCTATGCTAAGGGGAGAAGAGTAATCGATCAGGGATGGCGTGCCGTAAGCGCTCCGTCAAAAGAAAAGGACGAAGTCTCTGATGATCAGGTGCCGGAACAATCATTGGATCTGTTTAAAAAAGGAGAAACAAAACAGGTTAAGAAGGTGCTCCTGAAAAGAGCTAAAACCAAGCCCCCTGCCCGATACAACGAAGCTACCCTCCTTACTGCCATGGAAAACCCCGGTAAATTCATTGAGGACGAGGAACTGCGGGAAACCATGAAAGGAAGTGGGCTGGGGACACCGGCAACCCGGGCGGAAATCATTGAAAAATTGCTCCATACCAGCTACATCGAACGCCATGGTAAGGAACTGGTGCCAACCTCAAAAGGAAAGCAATTAATCAAATTGGTCGCACCTGATTTGAGATCCCCGGAGTTAACCGCCAAATGGGAACAACAGCTTTCCGATATTGCCCAGGGCAAAGGGAAAAAGGAGGCTTTTATCTCCGACATTCAGGCCAACACGGAGCACCTGGTAAAAGAAATCGCAAACGACGAGGAATCCGTTTATAAAGCAGATAATATCAGCAAAACCAAGTGTCCTATGTGCGGTAAATACATGCTCCTGGTCAACGGAAAAAGAGGGCGCATGCTCTCCTGTCCCGACCGAGGGTGTGGATACCGGCAGCAGGAAAAGCAAGAAGAATTCGGTAATTTCCGCAGTTCCAAAAAGGCCAGCATGGTTAATCAAAAGCTGATTAATACTTATTCCGACAAAGAGGATGTAGGAACCAGCTTAGGCGATCTTTTAAAAAAAGCTATGGCCAAGAAAAAGTAGCCTCGTTAAAATAAAAGTGCAGGGACGTCTTGGATTTCACTCCATGACGTCCCTTGTTTAGACCAAAACTTTGCATTGACGAAATTCTTCATTTTGTTATAGTATATTTAGTTAGAATGATATCTTTTTCTACATCCTTTGTGCATCCATAAAACTGAGATGCAGCGTTAGTTTAGGAAATACCTGCATCTAATAACAATGGATAAGCTTTGGAAATTATCCGGGGGGTCTGCGGAACTCCCCTGTTAAGGAGGTCCCTTTAATGTTAGAAATGCGCATTCACGGCCGGGGCGGACAAGGTGTGGTCACCCTGGCTGAGCTTTTAGGCAAAGCTGCGCTGAAGGCAGGACAAGAGGTACAAACCCTGCCCTTCTTTGGTGTGGAACGAAGAGGCGCTGCCGTCAAAGCCGCTGTTCGCTTTGACACAAAGCCCATTAAGGTTCATTCCCAATCTTATCATCCTCATATTCTGGTGCTTATGAATCAAAACCTGCTCCCCATCGGCTTGGGAGACGGGATCGCCCAGGAGGGGATCATTATCTCTAATGGCACCCATCCCCTGGCCATTGACCAAAAACAATGGCTGGTAGACGCCACCGGCATTGCTTTAGATAGTGATCTTGTCATTGGGGGAGAACCTTTTATTAATGTGCCCATGTTGGGGGCACTCGCCCGGATTCTGGAGATTCCTTTTCCCTTGGTAGAGGAAACCATCCGGGAGCAATGGACTGAAAAAAAAGCCCTTCCCAATGTGAGGGCAGCCCAGAAATCCTATGAATCTGTCAAAGTTGTACAGGGAGGTGCTATCCATGACTAAATCTGTCGTCTTTCCTCTATCCCAACCGACAAGAGGAGCCGGTGGCCCTACCGGTACCTGGCGCACTATCCGCCCGGTTTTAGATCCTGAAAAATGCAATGGATGTCTCTTATGCTGGATCTTTTGTCCGGAGGGTGTCATCCGCAAAGAAGATCGCAGCGTTGATTATGATTATTGCAAAGGCTGTGGTATCTGTGCGGTGGAGTGTCCCCAGAAGGCATTTACTATGGTAAAGGAGGAGGAGGAATAATGAAAAAAATTCTTGATACGGGAAATGCGGCTTGTGCTCTGGCAGTTAAAGCTGCCCATGTGGATATGATTGCCGCTTATCCCATTACTCCTCAAACCTCGATTGCAGAAAAGCTGGCTTCTTATATTGGTTCTGGAGAAATGAACGCCAAGTATCTCCCTGTGGAATCAGAGCACAGCGCATTAAGCGCGATTTCGGCCGCATCCACTGTCGGTGCCAGGGTCTTTACCGCCACCTCATCCCAGGGTTTATTGTATATGCATGAAATTATTCATTATGCGGCCGGAGGACGGCTGCCTTTGGTTATGGCCAATGTGAACCGTGCCGTATGTGCTCCCTGGTGTCTTTATGTGGATCACCAGGATTCCATTTCCCAGCGGGATACCGGCTGGATTCAGTTCTACGCTGCTTCCAACCAGGAAATTTATGATACTGTCTTCTTGGCCTATAAGGTAGCCGAAGCAAGCAATGTTCCCGTGATGGTCAACTTTGACGGCTTCTTGCTCTCCCATTCCATGATGCCCTTCCAACTGGTGGAACAGGAAGTGATCGATAAGTTTTTACCTCCCTATGAGCCCGCTTGGCAACTTCATCCAAAATGGGGCGGTACCTTTGCCAACGTGACCCCTTCCCATGAATATGTGCCTATTCGCACCCGGCAGGCCGAGGATATTATGAAAACCGGTGATCTGATCAAGAAGTTCAGCCGGGAATATCAGGAGCTGACCGGTCATTGGCACGGTGATCTTTTCGATGTTTACCGTCAGGACGGGGCAGAGGTCTTTCTCCTCTCCATGGGCTCCATGGCTGCGGAAATGGAAATTGCCGTCGATATGCTGCGAGAAGAAGGAATTCCTGCCGCTGGACTCCGTCTCCGCGTCTTTCGCCCTTTCCCGGGAGCAGAACTTTCTCAGATCTTGCCTCAGGGTGCCAAATTATTGGTCTTTGACCGCAACTGTGCCTTCGGTACGGGCGGGGGTGCTCTCTTAAGCGAAGCCAAGAACGCTTTGTTTGACCGCAGAGACAATCTTAAAGTAGCGGGACAGATTATGGGTTTAGGCGGAGAAGACCTGCCTGCCGCATATTTAGCGCAAAAAGCCCGGGAAATGATGGAGGTGATAAAATGAGTGTAAAACTGAAAGATTTTTCTGAAACTGAATTTGTCGTCTCCGGCTCGGCAGCCTGTGCCGGTTGTCCTTCTGTCATGGCCTTGCGTGTGGTTGGGAAAGCCCTGGGGGAAAACGCCATTATGATTATGACTCCCTCCTGTGCCGTAGCCAGCATCGGGCTATTGCCCAAATCCTGTTATTCCGTGCCCACCCTGAACATTTGCTTCGCCTCAGCCGGCGCTTCTGCCGGCGGTATGTCTCTGGCTTTGGACGCTCTTTATGAAAAAGGCCGTCTCCAGGGAGAAAAGCCCACCGTGTTTAACTGGGTGGGGGATGGCGGCACTTATGATATCGGCTTCCAAGGTATTTCTGCCGCAGCAGAAAGAAACGATGATTTTATCCATTTTTGCTACAACAATGAGGCTTATTCCAATACAGGGGTACAAAGAAGCGGGGCGACACCCCTTTATGCCACCACCACTACCACCCCTTTTGGCAAAGAAGTTAACCGGAAGAATCTGCCCCTTTTGATGCTGGAGCACCGGATTCCTTATGTAGCCACTGCTTCTCTGGCCTATCCCATGGATTTGTACCGCAAAGTAGCCAAGGCCAAGAGCATCAAAGGCTTCAAATATATTGAGGTTCATGCCCCCTGTTATCCCGGATGGAAATTTGCTGCCAGTGATACAGTGCAGATGAGCCGATTAGCAGTAAAATCCGGCGCCTGGATGCTGTGGGAAGGAGAATACGGCAAATTAACCCTGAATAATCCCACTGCCCTGTATGCCCAAGGAAAAGCAGCAACCATTCCTGTGGAGGAATATATCGGGTGCCAGGGTCGCTATGCCCATTTGATGAAAAGCCCGGAAAAAGATACCTACCTGGCAGAATTAGAAGAAGAAGTTAAACGAGGATTAATCTTTATGGCTGGACGAGCAGAATTATAAAAAATCAAAGAAAGACCTGTCACGAAACATTATTGAAAGTTCGTGACAGGTCTTTGAATTATTTCTTTAGCATAATTTTCGAAAATTCAAGTAAGTCTTCTAAATGGTTCTCAATCACCTTCTGTACTATTTCCAGATTCATCTTTTGATAATCATGAACAGCTATATTTCGAAAACCTACCATGCTCTTCAAGCTTTTTGCCAGGTGTTCATCAATAATCTTATTATCATATAAAAAATCAAATACATCCTTCGTGCTTTGTGGTATTCCAAATTTATTTTCCAAAACATAATGCATGGCTAAATCAATACTTGCTTCACAAGCCCTTTGAATATTCAAGATAATTGAATCCTGTTTGGTATAATTACTCAGGTTTTCTGGTGTATTCTGATATTCCTCTTTTACCCTGTTTATACATCTCTCAATAGTCTGACCCTTATTAAGAACAACATCATTTACCATAAACAGTCCCTCTTTCAATTATCTTATCAATAATATCTTTTCGCTCTTCATTTAATCTTGCATATTTTTTTAAGACTAAAAGCTCATAATTCATCCTTCGCAGTTCATCTTTGCAATACACTATTTTACCTTTGCCTACCACCTGAGACTGAAATACCGTCGATGATTTCCCCAGATCGACCAGATCTACTCTTTTATTTAAAATATCCGCCAATTCTTGACCAATTATAAATACGTCATAACTATCGATATTTTTATTACTGAGAAAGGCAATATCAATATCACTATCTCTATGAACCACTCCCTTAACTGCAGAGCCAAATATATAAATAACATCCGGTGATATTTTTTTTATTAAATATTGCTTGATCAGTTCAATATCCCTATCCTGCATTAAAATCTCTCCACTTTTAGATTTCTAATTTTATTGTAACAGTATATCATATATTGTTAATAAATTAAATCCTCGGTAAACCTTTCCAATAAGGCTGTCCGAAGTTCGACAGAGTTGCTGGGATAATCCCACTATTTCCCTGTGTGATTTTCGCATATCTTAAACGAAATTATTGATAATAAGAATATGAATAAAACAATCACACCATATAAATACTTGATTTATGGTCTGCTGGGCATCTGTCTGGAAATTTTTTGGACCGGCTTTCAATCTCTTCTTTATTCCGACTACACTATGGAAGGGAGAACCTATGTCTGGATGTTTTTCATCTATGGTCTCGCGGTCTTTCTGGAACCGCTTCAAGACAAATTGAAAGAAGAAAACTTTTTCTTCCGGGGCACAATTTACATGCTGCTGATTTTTTTTGTAGAGCTGGCCGCAGGTCTCATGCTGCGTTCCTTAATCGGGGAGTGTCCATGGAATTATGGTGCTCACGGCTTGATATACAGCATTATTACCCCCTACTTTATTCCTGTTTGGTTTGTCCTGGGGCTGATGTTTGAAAAGGTGCATGATTTTCTTGACGCAATCTTTTCCCTCTATCACCAAAGTTAAACTATGACCTGTGATATTAAAATCAAGTGTCTTTAAAGTCGTCTAAAGTCCAGAAGCTCCACCTGTGGGGCCAGAAAGTTTTCCTGAAGGGGTTCATCCTTCATCAGATCCGTACTGATGTATTTTTTGTTGTCATCTACCAGCATCGTCACCACAGAACCATTACCCCCCAACTGGGATTGGGCTTTGACCGAACCCAAGAAATTGGCTCCTGAAGAAATACCCACTCCGATCCCCAGATCCCGAGCCATTTTTTGCGCCATAATAATGGCATCCCCATCATCTACCCCAATAACCTGATCCAGTTTATCCACCTTCAGGACAGGGGGGATAAATTCATCTGAAATCCCTTGGATGCGATGATGCCCTGTTTGAAAACCGGTGGAGATAGTGGGAGAATTAGATGGTTCCAGAGGATGAACCTTTAATTCGGGGTTTTTTTCCTTTAAATATGCCCCCGCACCCATCACTGTACCGCCGGTGCCTACACCGGCGACCAGTGCATCTGGTATGATGTCGTGCTTTTGGAGCTCCTGCCAAATTTCCGGACCGGTGCTGAGATAATGGACTTCGCAATTATCCTGATTGGAAAATTGATGAGGCAGGAAGGAGTCTTTCACCTGAGCTGCTCTTTCATCGGCCATCTTGATGCAGCCCAAAAAACCTCCTTCCTCTTTACTGACAAGAATACTCTCCGCCCCGTAACCTTTGATCAGATTAATTCTTTCACTGCTCATCCAATCCGGCATAAAAATGGTGACTTGGTAACCTAAAGCCCGGCCAATGGCGGTAAAAGAAATGCCCGAATTGCCGCTGGTCGCTTCGATAATCCTGCTCCCTGGTTTTAAAGCACCTTTTTCATATGCCTTAAAAAGGATGTGCAGAGCCATTCTGTCTTTAATGCTCCCGGTAAAATTATAACGCTCATCTTTAGCATATATTTCCCGAACTTGTCCCTGATAGCGAAATTTAATTTCCAGCAAAGGAGTTTTCCCAATCATTTGGGCAAGGCATGCAAAGCCCTTTTCCTCACAGTCTGAATACATAGTTTTCCTCCTAAAATTTTAATATGCAGCCTATTCACTATGAAATGAAGACTTTCTTAATTATTGTATTGGAACTTATCATTATACTTTATTTTTTCTCTCTTCTTGTTATATAATAAGAACAAAAACAAGGTAATCAAGGAATAACCCGGTTCAACTTCCAGTAACATGCAGAACGGTGAGATGGAAAGGGGTGGTTTTTAAAGACTTCACGAAAAATCTGTATTTGATGAAAAGGAGGGTTTCCTATGATCAAACTAAAAAAAACACTTGGATGTTTCCTGTTGATCACAGCAATGTTGCTGGTGTTTTCCTGCGCAGCCCTTGGGGATCAATATGAAGACTGGTTTGCCCCGGGCAGTGCCCTCAGTGGAGATAATGTGGTTGTATCTGCTGAAAAAAATGTGAAAGGCCCGGGATTTTACAGCGGCAGTACCGTTCACCTTCAGGGAAACATTGACGGAACCACCTTTGCTGCCGGTCAGTCTGTTATTGTTGACGGGATTATTAACGGAGATCTTATTGTCGCCGGTCAGTACGTTCATATCAACGGAAAAGTCACAGGAAATATCTATGCCGCGGCACAAAACTTGGAAATCAAAGGAGCTGTGACGGGAGACGTTTTTGGAGTTGGACAGATGGCCACCGTTACTTCCGATGCCCTGCTTTCCAGAGATGTGTTTCTAGCGGGAGAAACCGTTACCTTTTCCGGTGCAGCCGGCCGTCAGCTTTTTGTCGGTGTCAACAGAATGATTTTGCAAGGAACAGTCGGTGACAACGCCAACATCGCCGCCGAAAATATTTCCATTCAGGATACTGCCGTTATTAAGGGGAATCTTAATTACAACAGTGCTAATGAAGCACTGATTTCATCCCAAGCTCAGATCACGGGAGAAAGAAACTGGCATAAAAGCTCCCCCGGACAAGCCAAAGATGAAAAGAGACCGATGATGCCCTGGCAGGGTGCATTGATGAACATGCTATGGAGCATTGCCTCCGCCTTGCTGCTCTGGTTTGTCATCAAAATATGGCGCCCTGAAGCATGGGCAAAAACAACCCGGACTATTACCCAGCAGCCTTTGAAAACCATCGGGGTGGGGGCACTGGTACTGATCCTGACCCCTATCGTCGCCATTCTTCTCATGGTAACGATGATCGGCATTCCCTTAGGCATTATTTTAGGCTTAATTTACAGTGTCAGTCTCTATCTGGCAAAAATCGTTGTGGCCGTCTTTATCGGAGCATGGGTCGCCAATAAATTTTCCTGGCCGGAAAAGCACAAGGGTGTCTGGCTGGCGCTTCTGGGGTTAGTAATCTATAGTGTCGCAAGCATCATACCCTGGGTCGGCTTCCCCGTAATTTTGATCACTCTCCTTACCGGCTTAGGTGCCATCGCCCTCAGTTTTGGTCGGCCAAAAAAACAAGAGGAAACACCTGTAGTGCCGGAATGACTTTTATTAATCATTTAACATGAATCTTGCCGAAAACCATGACGATCGTCATGGTTTTTTCCTGCATAGAGATAAATTATTCCGCCCAAGATTAAGGATGCTCCGATAAACTGGGATAAAGTGAGATGCTCCTTTAAAACTACCATCGCTAAAAAAATGGCAAAGGGAATTTGAAAAGTACCAATCACCGCAGACTTACTGGCGCCAATTAAAGATATCCCTTTAAATAAGAGGAGATAGGAACAGACTGAAGTTAAAAATGCCATGGCAAATCCCAGCAAAAGGGCATGCTTGGAGACCCCTTGAAATAAAAAATAGGGCGGCTTGATAATCAAGCAGGTGAGCAGCGCAAACATCTGGGTAAAAAAAGTTACTTCCAGGGGAGAGGAGAGCTTTAAATTCCTCTCCCCATATAAACTAAAAAAGGCATAGCAAAGGGTGGAAGCAAAGATAAGCAGCACTCCTTTTAATGAAACATCACCCTGTCCGAAACTCTGCAAATCTATGGTCAGAAGAACTCCAATAAAAGTTAAGAACAGACAAATAAAATGGGTTTTTCCCAAGCGCTCCCGGAAAAAAATTCTTGCCCCTAAAGCGACAAAGGCCGGATAAGTGTAAAAGATCACCGTCCCCACAGCGGCGCCGATATATTGGTACCCGGTAAAAAGAAAGGCTGCACCTCCAAAGGCACCAATACTCCCCTGAAGAGCTAAAGAACCTAACTTCTCCTTTGTCATCGGTTGTTCCGGATGCTTGTTCCTGCCCAGAAGATAAAGAGGCAGCAGCAATGCTACGGACCAGAGGTATTGCAAGGACAAAAATTGCCAATTGCTTAACTGCACCTGATAGGCTAATTTAATAATAATAGGGCCGGCAGCAAAAAGCATCGCTGAGGCTAATGTGAAAATTACCCCAGCATGTTCCGAAGAAATTTTCATGACAGCCCTCCCTGTTCTTCTTTCAAATGATTAGGCAGGAAAAAAGAAAATAGGAAACAAATCAAGGCAATCACCACGAAAGCAATGAATAGGGCATGGATGGAAAAATTTAAAGCTAAAATATCCTGCCCCGTTCCCGAGGATCCATGGAATGTATAAAAGCGTGCCATAAATAAATTAAGCATACTGCCTAAAGCACCAACACCAATGGTTTGACCCACTGTACGCACCAAGGCATTAAGAGCCGTGGCTGCTCCCCGTTGTTCATAACCCACAGAAGACTGGACCATAAGGGTGAGGGCTGTAAAACATCCGCCAAAACCAAGTCCCAATAAAAAAACGATGATCCCGATCAAAAATAATGAAGTTTGGGGATCCAAAAATATCAGCATGAAACAGCTTGCCAAAATAACTCCAAAGGAAAGGATCATCACCCACCGCTCCCCGTAACGGGGAATGGCTTTAGCGAGAAAGAAAGCCGCAATCAGCCAGGAAATGGACATGGGGGCCATGGTCAAGCCGGAAATGGTGGCTCGGTATCCCAGGACACTTTGAATAAAAAGAGGCAAATAAACATCCCCGCCCATCAGAACTGCCGAGGCAAGAAAACTTAGGCCATTAACCAGGACACTGTCCTTGGTAAGAATTTCAAGAGGAATTACAGGTTCCTTGGCTTTTTTTTCGATAGAATAAAAAAAGATCAGTGCTATCAGAAAAATAATGAAAGAATACCATTTGACTAAGCCACCTAAAAAGGCGGTAATAGCGATAGACAAAAAAGCAATGCCCCCATAGTCAATGGTATGCTCCTGCCTGACAAAATCTTCCGTAAGATTCTTCTGCAAAATTACCAGAGACAAAATACCGAAAGGAAGATTGATGAAAAAAATCCAGTGCCAGGAAGTGTAGTCAATGAAAAAGCCCCCCACCAGCGGTCCGGCGATACTGGCTATGCCCCATACCGAACTTAACAGGCCTTGAACCCGTGCTCGTTCCGAAAGGGTAAAAATATCTCCCACAATAGTATAAGTTACGGTAAAAATTCCTCCGGCTCCTAATCCTTGAATGCCACGGAAAATAATTAATTGGATCATATTTTGGGAAATCCCGCAAAGACAGCTCCCGATGATAAAAATAATAATACCGATGGATAAAGTTTTCCTACGGCCATACATATCAGCAAATTTCCCATAAATGGGCGTCGTTACGGCAGAGGTTAAAAGATAAATAGAAAAAACCCAGCTCATAATCCGAAAACCTTGAAGCTCCCGTACGATGGTAGGCATTGCCGTGGTCACCACAGTACCCTCCACTGCACCAAGAAACATGGCCACCATTAAAGCAATGATAATGTTTCTTTTCTTTCGCTCATTGAGAATAATTACCACATCCTTTTATTCCATGAAGCAAAGCCGGATAGTTGCAATCCAACTTTAAAAATGTTATTATAATTTTCAAACCGGGGATTAAAACTTGCCTGAAATACGCGTTTACTTTATTATGTCCTACCTACATTGATGAATTGGGAATCTAATGTCATGCAGCTGTCGAACCGTCCTCGAACGGATGACAAAAACAGACTCAGGATACCCACCTGCGAGAGCGCAGGTAAGGACATATAAAGGACGGTATTTTGGGCAGTAATTTATTTGATAAATTTATCAATTACCTTTGTTACTGCCTCACTTTGAAAAGGACGGGCAGTTTTTTATATACTCCTTCATGTCCTCAACCAATATCGGGATCAACTCTTCCTGATACCCGGCTTTTCCTGCCCATAACATCTTCTCCTTTACTGATTGCAATTCCTCTGTCATGACACTGTTTAATTTCTTTAACCGGGTTTCAGAGATCGAAACGGCAGACAAGGATGCTGCATAATCCTCCGCGCCAAAATGCCAAAGCCTTACCTTCCCGGGATAACGCCGCAGGAGTTGTTGAGCCATTTGCAAACCTTCCGGATCAAAATCTCCCGAGTAATAAATAAGAATGTCACTTGCTGCAAGGCGATCCATCATTAACAGGGCGGCCAGCTTAAACTGGCCGTGGGTACAAATCATCGCCGGCCGGCTCCCGGCGCTAAAATGATCTAACACAGCTGAAAATACACCTGAATTTTCCAGCACAAATACTCGATGGGGACACTCCTGGCCTTGATCAAATGACATGGGGACAAATCTATTGACCTTTACAATTTCCCGAATAGGCACATTCAGTACGATCCCTTGCCGAGCAGCCCATTGCCATATGGGCATTATTTCATCCTGTTCATCAAAAGCCACGATCCCCGTAGAGGTAACAAAGTTCAGGATATCATCCCTGAGCAATCCAAAATACTCCATAACTTCGTTCTTTTCTTCCGTTGATGGGGAAGAATTTATCGGATAAGTATCATCTGCTTGATTTCTTAAAAATTGCAGAGCGGAGATAAAGAAACGTCCCTGCTCTGTTCCCAAATCAAACCCATGAGGATCCTGGCAGATGCTATTGGCAAAGATGGGAAGGCGCAAGAAACCATCTTGAGGCAGCCGGGACAAAGCACTCAAGATATTTTTCAATTGGTTTTTCAGGGTTGACGGACTTTTATCATAGGCTTGGTGTATTCCTCGTGTGCCGGCACCTTTTTCTTGAATATGAGCCAACCACCCCCGGCAATTCTGATGATCATATTTTTGCTCCAGGTCCTTAAAAAAATCTTCTTTTTGCTCCTGATACTGCTGATAAGCCTCTGCCTTGGTCAAAATATCCTCTTCAAAATAAGCATCTAATAAATCTTTCAGCTTAATACCGGCGTATCTGGTTTTATTCAAGGACTGTTCAAAGGTCTCCAGGGAAATCTCAGCCGAAACCTGATGCTTATAATCCTTGGATAAGAGCATGGACAGAGCTTCCTTTTCTTCCTTGGTCAGGTTGGTGAGGCGTACACTGCCGCCAATCCTGCCCAAACCCCGATACTTTTCGGCAAACAATGGAAAAAGACGGCGGAATCCTTTTTCACCTTTAAAAAAAGCTGCCGCCTGGCAAGTTTTGGATGGAATTTCAGGCACCAATAATCGCCTCTCTCTCCTCATTATCGTCCACCTGACTAAAGTCCCCTTGGCTTAAAAGATAACGTTTCTGCCCATCCCAGCGGTAGCGCACCACCGTCACATAAGGGGCGTTTTTGGGGCGCACCAGTTCACATATTGATAAAGAGGATACGGTATCGTAGTCACCCCACAGATTTTGAGAATTCATAATAAAATTAAAGCCCAGTTTCTCTACCAAATCAAACATATCCCGAATATTGTTTTCGTCCACACCGGCAAAAGCCTCATCTAAAGAGATAATAAAAGGGGCGTCTTCCCGAGCTTCCAGATAGCGGGAATAGGCCGCGGAGAATAAGGGAATATACATGGCCATGGCTTTTTCCCCTCCACTAAACTGGTAGAAAACATTGTTGGTTAACTCCTTTTTTTGCTCCCCTGCCCTTTGGTAGTAAAGGGTAAAAGAAAACCATTGCCGATAATCCAGCATTTCCTTGATTACTTGATGAAAGGTCTCCCCATATCCTTTATCCTCCAATACCTCTTTGGCCTGATCCACCTTGGCACGAAAATGCTGGGTTACCCGTTCCAGATCCGCTTCTTTGAGCAGACGGGAATCAAGGCGCAGTAAATTTACCAAGTCTTTGGTATCCATTTCCGCTTCATGTTCAGCAGTTCTGGGTTTCCAGCGCAAAGAAAAAGTAAGCCCGCTAGAGGTATCTCGCTCTTCCATCAGTTCGGATATTTTTTTCACCCAGCGTTCGGCACGATTAATTTTGCCCCGGATAATCCGCCCCACACTGTTCATAATAATTTCTTCATACAACTCCCGATCTTTTTCATTGAGCAGCATTTGTTGCAGTTCAATATCCTTATTCATCTGCTCAAAAACGTAATAGGGGCTGACCCGTTTGCCCTGGTATTCCATTAACAGCTGTACCCGGCGTGATTTCTGTTTGAGCTCCTCCCTCCTAAAATACATCAGAGGATCATCTGCTCCAAGGGGAAGAGTATCCTTTTCCAAGACAGACTCTTGGGTCAAGCGATATTCCATCAAAACGCCTTGTTCCTGATAGAAGGTTTGATTTAATCTTTGGGTGATCTTATCCCGATCAGTATTTTCCTTAAGAAGAAAGCCATATTCCTGTAAGATATCTTTGCCCCATTTCAATAATTGCTCTGCCTGCAAAGTTTCTTCCGGGACAACCTTGGGTACCAGACTAAGTTGCAGCTCTTCCCATAAAATTTCTTGCCATAAAGCATGAAATTGCTCACTGAGCTTCAGCCTCTTACCCAGTTCCTCCAGCTCTTTAATTCGATTGTCAATTTGATTTTCCATCGTACTCATATTTTTTTCCAGGGTCCGCAATTCCTTAGGAATCAATTCCAGACGCTCTACCAGATGGGCGATACGCGCTTGAATTTCTTCAGCCCCCATTTCCCGCAAGCGATCTTCTACCTGCTGCAAGCGTAAGGCATCCATATCAAGCTCACTCTTCAGAACATTGATTTCCCCTTTTAGCTCATCCACATCTGCCCGTGTTTCTTCCAAGGTTGATTGCAATTGCTGCAAAACCTTCTCTCCATTAATAAAATCCTTATGGGTCAGCTCTAGTTGCTGGAGATCATGTCCATAGGACTTGATCCTTTGAAGAACCAGCTCATAATCTTCCTGCCGGGGAGGAACCGATAGCTCCTCCGTCAAACTACGCAGTCGCTGACGAATATTTTGTAAATTTTCCAGCAGCCGGCGTACTTTTTCATTTTTCACATCCACTTCATGACTATGAATCTTTTCTTTTTCCTGCAGCCCCTCCAGGACGCGAAATGATTCCCCGGTATCATGATCTTGGGGAAACCCTTCATATTCCTCCTGAAGCTTTTTCAACCGTGCCGTCAAGACCTCTTTTTCCTGCTCCAGGTTTTCCTTCTCTTTAATTAAGTCGGCCAATTCCTGAGCCAATTGCTCCATTACTCTGGCCCGGTAACTGCGTCGTGCTTCTCGGCCAATATAGATGGATCCCTCTGTTTTTGGCGCATGACCCTTGAGCAGATCAATACGATAGGTGCCGTCTTCCCGGAGCATCGTGCTCTTGTCCCCTTGGTCATCAATCAAAACACTGCGCAGCACTTGATCAATGTCTGAGGCAGCAACCCCGCTCCCTTCAACCGGAGTAGGGTAGAGAAAGTCAGCCAGAGTATGGGCAAAAAGATGGGGTTGGGGTTGAATTACCCGATCGAATTGTCCGGTCAGATGAGCTTGTTTTCCCGAAACCACCAAGGCATCCAAAAGACCCATTTGGGTGATGGCCGCCTCAATGCGTTCCCGATGCTCCGGTGCAATATGATCCTGGAATTCTACGGAACTAAAAAAGGGTACAAAGGGAATCCCATTTTCTTTCAAAGCCCGGCGTTCCTTATCCGTATCAGAATGACGAGGGGGCTCCGGCTCTTTGATCTTTTTCCACGCTTCCACTTCCTCTTGTTTATGAAGAATTGCCTCGTCCTTATCTTTAATTAGGGATTTTTGACCCATGATCTGATAATTTAACTGATTCTGATAGCGTACCTGGGCCTGGCGCAAAGGTACCAGGACTTCTTCAAAGCGATATTGCTGATAAATTTGCATGATGCGTTGAGATATCAGTTGGATTTCTTCCTGGGAAAGCCTTAATTCCTGGTTTTCCTTTAACCATTGATGAAAAAGATTAAGCAGCCGATCCTTTTCCTCTTCAAAAAGCTGAGCCCATTTTTTGACCTCAAAACGAGTTTGGTCCAATTGCTTCCGGGCTTCACCTAACTCATGATCACCCTCCTGATATTTTTCCTTGGTGTTTATCTCTTCTTGAAAATTTATTAGGATTTGCTCAATCTTTTTCTGATATTCATTGACTTCTTCCTTCCATAGATAGAAGGAAAAATCCTCTCCGAATTTTCGCCGGAACTCACCAATGGCGATTTCATGACCGGGAAAATAACTTTCCCCTCCCGCATCATCCAGCAAGTCAGCAAGATCCTGGATCTCTGCTTCATATTGAGCCACTTTGTCTCCCTCAACCCGTAATTTTCCATCCAGCTCCCGTTCCTTGCTCTGCTTGGTATCCAAGATCCCCCGCTTCTTATTTTTTGTTTCCTCCGTATCCTTAATATGCCCCAGGATCCGCTGCCGCTCTTCTTCTGCTTTAAAAACGCTATGCTCCCTTAAGCTCTTCTCTTCTTCCTTTTTGACAATTTGTTCTTCCTCCAGCTGCTTCATCTGTGCTGCCAAGGTGATCAGATTATCTTGATGCCCTTGCAACTTCTGTTCCAGCTCTTTTCCCTGGCGCACCAATTCTTCTTGTTCTTTATGAGCCGCAAGTAACCCCTCCGCCTTTTCGGCCAGGACAAATTGATTATAGCGATCATATTGCTGACAAAGTCTTTTCAATGATTGCTGATCCCGTAAAAGTAAATCTAATTGTTGCTTGGTTTGATCCATGCTCTCAATGGTATCCGATAAAGGGCGTAATTCCTCGTCCGACAGGCCAGGCAGGGATTCATTTAAGATCTCGTAAATCACCGTAGGCTTAAAGTCCTTGGATAATTTAGGGCTTCTCAGCTGGATTAATAATTTAATCAGTTCTTCATATGCCTCCAGTGACTCAAAGCCAAAGATATGCTTATTCACCAGCTCCATATACTCTTTTTGGCTGCGCACCACCTTGCCCCCCTCTTGCAAGGCGTTTTCCAATTGGATTCTGCTTAAAGGTATTTTTTCCTGTTGTCCTGTTTCCACATTGTATTCCGTATTATAGAGAAAATAATCCCGCCCGATGCGACGATTATCCAGGATGACGAATCCCCAAAAGTCCAAATTGCTCTGCCTTTTCGCCCGTAAACCTATACCGGTGGTTAGATACTGATCTGTATCCCGGCGCTTATATTCCAAATAAAGATAGCCGGTGCGCTCATCACGATCGACAATTTCTTTTTCACCCAACAGATAGTCTTCCATTTTGCGTGCTCTGGAACCGAAAGGATCCAAACGGTCCGGACTCTTTCGTCCATCCAGCAAAACCGGAATGAAGCTTTGCATGGTTACCGATTTCCCGGAACCGTTGCCACCCCGTAAAAGCAATTTCCCATCTGTTAAATCAAATTCTTCTTCATCGTAATACCAGAAATTTAATAATCCGGCCCGATGCAGCTGCCATTTATTTTTTGTCATGACGACCTCATCCTCTCTACTCCCCGTCGGCGGCAAAATCTGCCGGATATTTGCCCACAGTACGCACCAATAATGGGAAAAGTATGATTGTTCCCGTATCCCCTGCTCTTGATGCCATCTGCCAATCAATTAAATGAGCTAATAAATCACGGGCTATCTGGGGGATGTCTCCTTCCCGATATTGTTTGCTCCACCCAGCACCAAAGCGTTCCTGACAGATTTGCACCCATTTGGTAAAATCAACCTGTGTCACCTGAAGTGAACCGTCTGTCTGCCGGGGAAGCTCCATTGTCTGCTGCTGCTCCCGGACAATTTGAGCAAATTGCAGGGCAATGTCGGAGATCGCCTTATTATCCGGAAAAAGAGTAAAACGAGCCCTACGTTCCGGCAAGGACAGGAGTGCGGCATTTTTATATAATTCAAATTGAAACCCACTATGGCTTTCAATATCTTCCCGAATTCGGTTACGGTAATTACGCAGGTAGAGAAAATCCGGATCATCAGAGCTTTTACTATACATCACCGGGGAAAGAAACAAGATGCGATAAACCCGATGGCGTCGATTGATCCCTACATCTTCCTCTTCCCCCTGCCATTCTGCTGCTAAAATTTCTTCTTTGGTCCTGAACTGAAATAAATCCTTGGGGTAAGAACGCATGAAATAGCGGGCTGCCAAAGGAACCTCATAAAGGACCTCCGATTCTTCCCGATAGCCAAAATCAGCGATATCTCCATCGACCACCTTGAGAATTCCGATATCTACGGCTGTTTGCAGCACGCGCACCAGGGATTTTCGATGCTCATAATGGGTCCAATCCAGTCCATCCTCTCCGGGATAAAGGCTTAACAAGTCCTCACAAAGATGAGACAGCAAAAATTGTTCATCCACACTTTTGCCCTCCAAAAAGGCTAACAGGCAACAAAAGATCCCATAGTCCCGGGGATGGATAAAATCCTGGATACCCATCCAAGCCTCCGCTTTAACAGGGATTTTTTCCAGCTTGGCAAAGGAACGATGCACAATAAGACGAAAGCCCAGCTTGTCTAAAAAATAGGTGCGGAGCACCTGCTCCCGTTCCCTGATCATCTGATATTTTTCCGGTTCTTTTTCCCGCAACACCCAAAATTGTTCTAAAAGATCTGCTGCCGCTTCTGCGGCGATCTCATCAAAATAATATTTTTTTGTCCCCGAATCCATTTCATCACCTATTCTAAAAATTGAATCACAAAGTTTGGCATCACCAGATTGCCGTCCTCTGCCCGCAGGGTAATTTCCTGATCATCAACTGTGATCAGACGAAACTTGCGCCCTGTCTCTGTTTTTGCCATGCGCTCCTGATGGGTCATGGATTTTCCGATCCAGCGCAGGAGCGTTTTACGAATATAAGGATCGACCAGGGGCAAATCAGCCAGCACAATTTGATTTTGCTGCACGATTTCTGCCACCAGCTTTTGTTCTGCTTCCCGCTCTTTTAAATATGCGGTCAGGGTTTGCTGTTTTTCCTGCTGCAGGCTTTTGATAGCACCCGGTTTTGTTTTTTCTCGGTACCTTCGCACCCGTGGCTTGATCGTCACTTCCGTGGGTTCTTCATCCCAGATCTCGGCATAAATATCTTCTGTGGCCTTCCCGCCGGAAAATAAGTGCCGGGTATGAAAAACACCGAAAAC
Organism: Dehalobacterium formicoaceticum; assembly: GCF_002224645.1. Taxonomy (NCBI): domain Bacteria; kingdom Bacillati; phylum Bacillota; class Clostridia; order Eubacteriales; family Peptococcaceae; genus Dehalobacterium; species Dehalobacterium formicoaceticum. The sequence goes on from NZ_CP022121.1 coordinate 294,218, forward strand.
AGAAGCTGAAATTTCATGAGCCTCTTCCAAAGTGTCACAACGGGCAAACCAATCAGCCAGAAAAAGATAATCCTGACGCCGGCTTTTTAAAATATGATGCCGTTCACCGATGCGTTGCGCAAAACGGGTGATGCGGCGTATCGTTTCATTAGTCACGTTTTGGAGATAGATCAGATCACTCTCCCCACTCTCATCACCTAAAAACCAGGTGGTCAGATCCTGCCACTGACCGAAAAATCTTTCAATTAAACTCTCTTTTGGGGGACGTTCATCCAAGCGCGGGATTTTTAGTTCATAATCAGCCAAACGAGTTGTAATCAATTGGATGAGCTGATCCGGAGCATCTGCCAGCAGGTTTTCGATACGAAAAGAGGTATGCTGTAAAGCGGTCATAAAATTACGCAGATAATCGGTAACAGCATCCTTGTAGGATAAAAAAGCTTCGGTCATCATCATTTCTTCTACTTTTTCGCTTTGTAAATGAGCCAAATAATCTGTGGCTCCTTCTGTTAACTTGCGAAAATTATCATACAATTCCTGCCAGAGGGCATAAAGCTCTTCATCAGACATGTCCTCTACCCCATAGATTTTACGGTGCTGATGGGAAGAGTCTGACCGGTATGCCAGCAGCTTTATCAGTGAATTTAAGAGCCGGTCAAATAAAGTTCTTTCCAGGGAACCGCCAAAGGAATCCCCCATTTCCTCCAATCCCTGAACCATACGTTCTATTTCCACCGTATAAGGCGTACATTGATAGCGAAACTTTTTCTTTTTAAATTCCTCCACAGAGGTAACCCGGGTCGTATCCTGCCGGGGAATCAGATTTTTCCACTCCACCAGCTGGTTCAAATCCTGCTGCAGCTGTTCTTCCGTATAATCCTGAAAAAACATGCTTTGCCGAAGATAGGATAAAACCTCTTCGGGGAAGAGATAGTGATGCAGCCGTTCATATTGGGTATAAAAATAGCGCAAAATCCCTCGATAACGCCCTACATTGGCTGCCGTTAAATAAGAAACCTCGGTAATGGGTTTTAATACTTTTTCATCCATGATCCCTCTCACCCTTTCTCACCTTCTCTCACCCTATCTCACCCTATCTCACCCTCCCAGCTTACCTCTGGGTTTAATCGTTGGGCCAGCATGGTATTCCTTTTGGTCGTCCTATTGTTTTTCACTGCCATAGCCACGGCTTTTTTGCTTCCCACCAGGACAAATACCTTTTTTGCCCGGGTAACGCAGGTATAAAGCAGGTTCCTTTGCAGCATCATATAATGCTGAGTCGTAAAAGGGGCGACCACAATTTTATACTCACTGCCCTGACTTTTGTGAATAGAGGTGGCATAAGCCAAAACCACTTCATCCAGCTCCGTAGCCTCATAAGGAACATCATTGCCATCAAAATTTAGGATTAAAGTACGTTCTTCCGGATCCAATTGGGTGATACTGCCAATGTCTCCATTGAAAACGTTTTTATCATAATTGTTTTTGATCTGCATCACCTTGTCCCCCAGACGATAAACGTAGGCTCCATATTTCAAAGAAATTCCTGAAGGGTTCAGGGCTTCCTGTAAAACCATATTCAGGTTTGCCGCTCCCGTCTCCCCCCGGTGCATGGGACAGAGTACCTGGATATCCTGCAAAGGATCCACCCTATAATATTTGGGAAGCCTCTTCACACATAAATCCTGAATCACTTGAACTACTTGTGTCGGCTCCTCCTCGTCAATAAAGAAAAAGTCGCTATCCTTACCCCCTTTTAATTCAGGGAACTTTCCTTGATTGATTTTATGAGCATTGGTGATGATGGCACTCCCCTGAGCCTGGCGAAAAATTTTCGTGAGTTTAATCACATCCACCATGCCGGAATCAATAATATCCTTTAATACATTGCCCGCCCCTACCGAGGGTAATTGATCCACATCTCCCACCAGAATTACCACCGTCTCATCAGCTACCCCTCGCAGCAGGTTATACATCAGAATAATATCCACCATGGAGGTCTCGTCAATGATCAACACGTCACAGGCTAAAGGATTGTCCCGGTTTCTTTTGTACCCCTCGGGAGGTTTATATTCCAACAAGCGGTGAATGGTTTTAGCCTCCATGCCCGTTGCTTCCGCCATTCTTTTGGCAGCTCTGCCAGTGGGAGCCGCCAGGAGCACCTGTGCTCCCAATTGTTGAAAAATCTGAATCATCCCCAAGGTGGTCGTGGTTTTTCCTGTGCCGGGGCCTCCCGTTAAAACCATAAATTTGGAGGTGGCGGCTGTTTGAATCGCATTTTTTTGTACCTGATCATAAGTGATCTTTTGCTGATCCTGAATATCAACGATAATTTTCTCCGCATCATTGGCCTGGAATGGGCTGGGCTGGGCAGTAATCTCACGAATTCGTTTTGCCGCTCCCAACTCACTATGATAAAAAGGGGGCAAAAAAATGGCATCCTCCCCATCTAAAATCACCGTCTGATCCTTAATAATTCGATCCAGGGTATCATTAAGCAGGGATTGATCAACTTCCAGGATTTTTTCCGCCTCAAGTAATAATTGTTCCCGAAAGGCAAAGCAATGGCCTTCGTTGGACAATTGGTTCAGTACATAGACCAGACCGGAGCGGCAGCGGGGGAAGGAATTTTTATCAAAGCCCATTTGCCGGGCAATTTTATCTGCCGTTTTAAATCCAATCCCCCAGATATCATCCGCCAGGCGGTAAGGATTTTCTTTTACGATTTCGACGCTTTCGTTGCCATAGGTTTTGAATATTTTTACCGCATAGGCCGTGGACACTCCATTACTCTGTAAAAAAATCATGACATTTTTGATTTCTTTCTGCTCCTGCCAGGCCTTTTTAATCATTACCAGGCGTTTTTCTCCGATCCCTTCCACCTGAGTAAGAGCATCCTGCTCCTCTTCCAGAACCCGCAAGGTATCCTCTTTAAAGTGACGGACGATCTTTTTCGCATACACCGGCCCGATCCCTTTAATCAAACCGCTGCCTAGATATTTTTCAATCCCTGCCACCGTGGCCGGCATGGTTTCCCGGTAATCCTGAACAGCAAACTGTCTCCCGTATTTACTATCCATCTTCCAATCACCCTTTAGGCGGATAATGGCGCCCACATTCACGGCAGCCAGACTGCCCACAACAGTAATTAAGTCGGTAAAACCCTTCGCCTTAATTTTGATCACGGAAAAACCGTTTTCTTCATTTTGAAATGTAATCCTTTCCACTACGCCACTAATGTATTCCATGCCCATTCCTACCTAGTATTAGTCTTTTTATCATAGTATTCCTTTTATTATCTTCCTCATGATTCTTTTACTATCATACCATTATCAATCAACAAGGTAAAATACTTTGATACATAAAAAATCCCTAACATGCTGCAGAGCAGACTATTTAGGGATTAGAAATATCCTTTTACCATCCGAATTTTTGGTATATTTTCTTACGGTAGGTACTTAAAGCCGGACGGGAACGGCGCCGCTTCTCCATCAAGATGTTAAACCGGATGGCTTTCTCACTTAATTTATTTTTTAAATGCTTCCTTTCTTCGGGAGAATGGCAGCAGTCTATTAAATCCTGCAGAGAGAGGATCTCTTTCTTTAATTCCAATTCTTCAGGTAAGAAATGAGCATTTTTTAAAATTTTATAACCCATTCTTAATTCTTCAGGTATATTGGACAGGTTTTCAATTTCTACAGGCTTCCCCGCATACGCTAAATTCTTCAATTCTCCCCGTTCGATCGCTTCAAGAATCTTTTGCTCTGCAATTCTACTGATGATATCCATCCTTTCATCACCCTTCCCCTATAATTCACCTAAATTAATTAGTTTTACCTGCGATGATGGCTAAAAAATCAGGGAAATGTCCCCGCATTGATTTAAAGATGCATTCTTTTGCTAAGTTCCGATTTTATATTTTCACCTTGAAAGATAATGATGGCTGATAAAAATATAATATTTGCGGCTACACTTATAATGGATGGGTATAACACATTTAACCAGCCAAAAAGAATAAACAGAAGCGGCACAATGCCAAATAAACCACCTAATAGAAAATAAACAATATAATCCCTGGCACTGAGCTTCATTACCTTAGCTGTCACATACAGGGTAAAGATAGCAGCGACACAAACAGCAGGAATCACATAATCTAAAGACCAGCCTTTCCAGCCGATCCTCCAATCCCATAAAACAGAAAGAATAGAAACAAGGGTTACCAGCCACATAATATTTTTGTGATATTATTTCTTTTCCTTAAAACCAATATAATGCTAAGCCACATGCTCAAGAGACCCAAAAACGTAAAAATTGGCAAATTTATATCAGCAGGAACCAACATGTAAACAGTAAAACTTACCACTAATGCCACAATACTCATAAAAACTAACATACGCATCACAAGGTGACGATCGTATCCTAATGGTATTTGAGGATATATCCGCATTCCATTGCTGTTATCCGCAGATAGCATATTCTTACATAAAGGACATCTTTCCTTGTTTCCACGAATTTTAACCTGACAGTGATTGCAATATTGCATAGTTCCCCCCATGATTGTTAAACATTAGAAGAAATTTCAACTTCAATTCCCCTTTTGGAAAGGAATTGAAAAAAAGTCTTTTGGATCTCTGTTTCCTTAAACGGTGAGGTAAAACTTATTACGAGCCTGTCTCCATAGGAGCACATGGTAATCTGAGGCCTCCTGGCGCTGGTACAAAAGCTAAACTGCTTGATATAATGATCAAATTCCAATGGCATCGTTATTCTGCCGATATTTGAAATGGCACCGGTTATTTCCCTATCAATTACCTTATCAGCAATGCGCAGGGCATAATCCTTTAAGGGTAAGGGGATTACTTTTGCCACCAGGTTCTTTTCCAGGGCAATATATTGATTTAACTGCTTAGCCAATTGCTCTTTTTTCATGCCCTCTTTAAAGCCTTCTTTTACAGCGGCGATAATTTCTTCGATTTCAACATTCTCCTTTGTAAAGATGCTGCCTACATTTATTGTGGTGAAGAAATTTCTGGCCGTCTCAGACTCAAAAAATTGACGCAAATTGACAGGAACTGTTAATGTAACAGGATATTTTTTACCCCGTGCCGTCATACCTTTATAGATAGCATATATGAATACTGATGCTATGAAGATGGTCAGGGTAGATTTGTATTTATGAGCTTCTTCTAAAACAGCCTTGACAGACATACTGCCTTCTATTAATAGGGTCCTGTTTTCTTCTAATCTGGTGCCGCGAATTTGATAGGCCTTGATGCTTTTTATTTTTTTAATGTTTTTCAGATTATCTTGAAAAACATGATCTCCTGTAAAATGTCTTTTAAAACTATCGTTCATTTTTTCGCTTAATGAGACATTATTTTGCAATTCCGGTATTTTGCAGGCAAAAGCTTTCTTATGTTTCATCATCAGATAATGATGTACCATGTTCTGCATAAACCAAAGTGCGCCGGTTCCGTCAGAAAGGGCATGAAATATCTCCATGTTTATCCTGTTATGATAGTAAAATACCCGAAATAATAGATCCTTTCTATCCTTAAAATAAATTGGTGCGCAAACAGGCTTTGATTCCATTTCAACAATCGGGCGAATATCACTGGATTCAAGATAGTACCAGAATACTCCCCGCCTTAAGACTGCTTTATATAAGGTGAAGCTCTCCATCGTAATATCCAGTGCCCGCTGCAGAACTTTCGGATGCACATCTTCTGTGAGCTCACAGGTAACCCGGAAAACTTTTGGATCTTTATCATCATAGGTTGCCGGAAAAATCTTGGAAGCATTATCCAGCCTTGTCCATTCTACTTTTCTAGATTTCATCTCGACACCCTGATTCAATGATCTCTTCGTTTAAGAATTGATTGATGATATTATAGCATTTAATGACATGCTCTGAGTCCCAGGGCAAGGATATAAAACCATGAAGGGCATCTTCCATACGATATATTTTAACCTCATTATGATATTCCCTTAACCGCATCCCATACGCCTCCCCTTCATCTCTAAGCGGGTCATACTCTGCTGTAATAATAAGTGTTTTTGGTTGATTAAATAGGTTCTCGGCAAGTAACGGAGCGGCATAGGGACTGAATCTGTCCTCATCATTGGAAATATACAAATCCCAGTAGTCTTGAATGCGTTTTGACGTAAGCAGATAATCGGTGCCATTATCCCTGATGGAGTTAAAGGGAGAAGTATCGCTATGATCATAATAAGTTGACGGATAGAGTAATATCTGCTTCGTTGGCAAAAATTCTCCCCGATCTCGTGCCATCAAGGATACCGCCGCCGCCAGATTCCCTCCTGCACTGTCACCGATCAAGGTGATGTCAGTTTGTTTACACTTTAGTATATCCAGGTTGAGAAAGATATCCCTTGTAACGTGATAGCAATCCTCTACACCGGCTGGAAAGGGGTGCTCCGGAGCCAATCGATAATTCACAGAAATAACCTTGTGTCCGGTTTGGTTGGCCATATTTGAACATACGTTGGTATAGGAGTCGATGTTGCCTGTTACCCATCCGCCGCCATGAAAAAAAATCAACACATTATTAGATTTTTGCTTTTTAGGTTGAAATAATCTCACCTGTATTTCCCGGTCGCCTACCATAACCTTATGATCCATCAAATTGTATAATGGTTTAAAAGATGGATTTATCGCATTGAGTAACTTACGATATATTTTATAATATTTCTTTAAATTAAGATAAGGATAGGAAAGAGCTTTTAAGATTGTTTTCTTAATTGGATGCATGGCATCAATCTCTCTTTCTTTTTATCTATTTTCCAAAATTTCTTTCTCTTCTTCTTTTTCTTTTCTGTCAATCAGAAGCTTTACCCATGCTTTATTTTCAACTTATTATATCAAAATATGTATACGTTTTACAGGATAAACAGAGTTCTTGGCACCAAATGGAATTTTTGCTCCAACTGACAACAGCAAAGGCAGACAGCTTCATCTGCTGTCTGCCCGGCATTAGCTTTTCTCTTCATTAAACAATTAATTCTCTTTAATTATTTTACTTTCCATTAGAGGCACCATTGCCCCAGCCTGCTCCCATACCTTGACCCATGCCTCTGCCCATTCCTTGTCTCATCATCCCTTGACCCATGCCATTTCCTTTACCATTACAATTACCGATTCCAGCTCCGCATGCACCGTCTTTTCTGCCAATTCCGGTACCATCGCAAAGAGCTTGACGTTCCTCCATGTTTTGATAGATTTCATCTGCTTGTTCCTGGGTCAGTCTGCCTTCTGCCACTCTTTGATCAAGAAGGGCCTTTTTTTGCTCCAGCATATCGGCTTTAAATTGATCCAATTGACCGGCATCCTGGGCAATCTGACCATAGGTCTTACCGGCCGCTCTCTCCTCGTTTACCTGGGCAAGGGTCATGCCCGTAACATCTGATGCGATCTCCGCCGGTGAGCGCAATTCAGCAGCAAGAGCTACACCTGCTGTAGCTAAAACGCCCACTATCGCAACCGTGGCCACCAATTTTTTTAAATTTTTCATACAATTACCACTCCTTATATTTTTATTTGATCTTTAAGCTGACCGACTTTCTTTAATCCTATTATGCCCTATACTTGTGACAAAAGTTTGACAAAACTTTGAAAAAAATTTGATAAAAAAGCATGCCATATCTTTGACACAAATATTTTAGCCTTTAATGGTATAATAAGATCATCGGAAAGGAGAGGATTCCCCTGAGTAAATACATCTTAATTGCTGATGATCATGAAGGTATTCTGGATATATTAAAAACCTATGTACAGAAAGAAGGATTTACACCCATTCTGGCTCGTGACGGGGAAGAGGCGTTGGCTTTATTTGCCCAGTATCATCCGATTTTAATCCTGCTGGATGTGATGATGCCCAAAAAGGATGGTTTTGAAGTCTGCCGGGAGATCCGAAAAATTTCTAATGTGCCGATCATTATGGTCACAGCTAAAGGCGAAGACGGGGATCGCATCATGGGTTTGGACATTGGGGCTGACGACTATATTGTCAAGCCCTTCAGTCCTGAGGAAGTGATGGCGCGCATCCGAGCGATTTTAAGACGTATGGATCTGTCCGATGATCAGGAAAAAGAACTTCTCACCTTCCCCGGACTGGAAATCAATCTCTCCGACTACGCGGTGAAAATCTCCGGTCAACCGGTAAGCCTGACAAAAAAGGAAATAGAAATCCTTTGGCTCATGGCTTCTCATCCGGGCAAGGTTTTTTCCCGGGACAATTTGTTAAATCAGGTGTGGGGCTACGATTATTATGGAGATGCCCGCACCGTGGATACTCATATTAAGAGACTGCGCTCAAAAATCAGCACCTCCGAAGCCCTGGTTTGGGAGATTAAAACCATTTGGGGTGTAGGTTATAAATTTGAGGTACAGGATGTTTAAAAGAAGTATTACCCTCCAATTAACCGGCGGCGTGGTCATTATTGTCCTGGTTTCCATGCTGGCCATTGGCCTCATCTTTATCCAAATGTTTAAGCAATATACCTTCGAAAGCCGTGAGGAAACTATGCTGACCCGGGGCCGAAGCATTGCAGAATTGGTTAATATCAATGCAACCGGCGGCCATATGCAGGGTATGGGTGGAATGATGCATAATCTGGATATCCTGGCGGAAGCCAAGATATGGATTATCGATCAGACCGGCAATCCTGCTGCCATGTCGGGGATGGGTCAAGGAATGGGCAAGGGGCGCGGGCACATGAATAATTTGAATAACATGAACAATTCCGAACCGCTGCCCCAAGAGGCGGAAAAGGTCATTGTGGATGTGCTGTCCGGCGGGGAATCGGTGAGTGAAAGTTTCAGCAGCGTTTATCAGGAAGCTACCCTCACTGTCGGAGTGCCTGTACAAGATTCGTCAGGTCAGATTACCGGGGCCGTACTCCTCCACGCCCCGGTGGCGGGGGTGACTCCATTATTAAATCAAGCCAACCGTATTTTGGTCCTTAGTTTGCTGGGCGCTCTGCTATTAGCCATCGCTTTGGGTCTGGCCTTTTCCCGCTATTTTGCCCGTCCCTTAAAGACCATGAACCGCACCGCACTGGCTATGGCCGGGGGAAATTATGCTGTGCAGACAGGGATTGAACGGGAGGACGAAATTGGTCAATTGGGGCAATCCCTGGATCTTCTGGCACACCGCTTAGGTAATACCATCGATCTGCTTTTTCAAGAGAAGAGCAAGTTAAATGATATTATTGCCAGTATGGCGGAAGGTCTGGTCGCCTTTGATCGCGAGTTAAAACCCCAGAGCATGAACTTTGCCTTGTCTCAGATTATGTATAATGGCTTGCCCTACCCGGATGAAATCCTGGCCAATCATTTTCGGGAACTGAGCCTGGAGGCTGATTTAAAAGAAATTATGGAGCAAAAAAAATCCTCCATCATTATGAAGGATTGGAAGGGGAAAAAACTTAAATTTATCCTTTCCCCCATCAGCAACAATCTCGGAATGGTGACAGGTTGTGTGGCACTGGTGCAAGATGTCAGCGAAAGTGAGCGTCTCGAACAATTGCGCCGTGATTTTGTCGCCAATGTCTCCCATGAATTTCGCACACCCCTTACCGTCATCCGAGGTTCCCTGGAAGCATTGGTAGACGGTACCATAATTGAAGATCAGGAAAAGAAGCGCTATCTTTCAAGAATGCTTGCCGAAACCCGTGGCTTAGAACGCTTGGTAGGAGATCTTTTGGATCTGTCCCGCCTCCAATCGGGTAAGATTACCATGAATATAGAAGAAATTCATCTGCCCACCCTGCTTTCTGATGTGCTGAAAAGTCTCCAAACCTTGGCCGATAAAAAGGAGATTCAAATGCGCTATGATGGGGAAAAAAATTTACCCACGATTCCGGGAGATTATGACCGCTTGCGCCAAATGCTGGTCATCTTTCTGGATAATGCTATCAAATATTCTCCTCCCCATACTTTAGTCTCTGTCGAAACTAAGGATCTGCAGGATCAGACCCTCACCATTAACATCCACGACCAAGGTCCGGGCATTGCGCCGGAACAGCTTCCCCATATTTGGGATCGATTCTATAAAGGAGAAAAATCTCGCCAGGGCGGCGGGACTGGGCTGGGTCTGGCTATTGCCAAGCATCTGATTGATCTCCATCATGGCAGCGTTACTGTAGCAAGCGTCTTGGATCAAGGCACCATGATCGAAATCAAGCTGCCCCTGTCCTTTAAGACGCTTAATACGCCAGTGTTTCTCCCGTCTCAAAAAGATAAATAACCTTGTCCTTTACCTTCTTGCCGGTGAGCATCTCCAGAGCACGGGTATAATAAGAAATTTGCAGACGGTAACGTTCCCGGAGTCCTTCTGACTTTCCGACAGTGACGAAATCAGTCTTATAGTCCAGAAGGACAAGGCCGTCCTGCTCCTCAAAGTAGCAATCGATCACCCCTTGTAAAAGAATCTTCTCCTTCCGGCAAGCTTCCTCCTCCATGTTAGGATATAATTCATGACAAGGTATTTCCATAAAAAAGGGTACCTCCCGATAAACCGCCCTTGCTAAAAGAAGTCTTTGGCCCCAGGGAGATGCCAGAAAAGCACGGATCCTGGCGGGATTAATGCTCGCTGCCTGCTCTGGGGTCAGCAGGTCTTTTGCCTGCATCTCCGCCAGCTGGCCCTCGATATCTTCTCGTTGATAATCCAAATGCTGCATGACAAAGTGCATAATAGTACCCTTTTCCGCCCCGCTTAAACCCTTTTTCTGCTGGAGGAAGAGGGGCTTTTGCACCAATGTCACCGGATATTCCGGGTAGGGCGTGGTGTCTTCTGTACTCTCCACCTGAAACCATCTTTTCAATTCTGTGACAGTTACCTTGGCCGGTATTCGGGAAACCTGTTGATAGGGGTAAGCCCAGCTCAATCTATCCTCCAGTTCTTGGGGCAGGGGGCTATCTTCCAGCGAAGGCAGCCCATCCAGCCACCGGATAAACTGGTTTTCTCCCAGTTCCCGCTCCTCTTTTACGGCAAGAAGATCACCCTTCTTCCATACCCGGATCTGCCACGATGAATCATCCGTGAGTAAGCTGCCGTTTAACTCCCCTTCCAGGCCGCCCAGCTCTCTTAAAATTCCGGCATCAGGATGCCTAAGCATTGCTGGACCAAGCCAATCCAGGTAACGATTCCCTTTCAACATTTCATAAGGAGGCAGCTTATCTCCTGCTGACTGGGCGGCGCTGCCCCACTTGGCCAAGGCTCTTTCCAGATTGGGTACTACTCCGGTGATGATCAGTTTTTCTTTGGCCCTGGTCATGGCCACATAGAGGATGCGCATTTCCTCCGATAATGTCTCCCTCCTTATTTTCTCCCGAATCGCCAGTTTGGGAGCTGAAGGGTAGGATAACCTTAGTTCCGGATCTACCACCTCCGGCCCAAAACCCAGATCCTGATGGAGGAGTATTTTCCCATTTAAATCCTGAAGATTGAATTGCTTGCCGCAGCCGGAGAGAAACACCACGGGAAATTCCAAACCCTTGCTCTTGTGAATGCTCATAATGCGCACCACATTATTATTTTCCCCGAGAATTTTTGCCGCTCCCATATCACCCTGGCTGGTTTTTAATTTATCCACAAAATTAATAAAATTAAAAAGACCTTTATAACTGGTCGCCTCAAATTGACGCGCTCGTTCAAATAAAATGCGCAGATTGGCCTGCCTTTGTTCTCCTGTCGGCATCGCCCCTACCAGGCTATAATAACCAGTCTCTTGATAAAGCTGCCAGATTAAGCGGTCGGTAGAAAGAACCCGTGATCCTTCCTGAAACCTGGCTAATTGCTCCAAAAATGATGTCGCTTTCGCCGCACCCGGTCCTTGGTTATTGAGACTTAAAGCCTGAAGAGCATGATAAAGGCTGCCTTTTCGATCCGACAAACGAAGTTCCGCCAGTTCATCCGTGGTCATGGCTACGATAGGCGAGCGCAGCACCCCCAGGAGAGGTATATCCTGTAAGGGATTGTCAATAATTTGCAGATAGGACAAAACCACCTGGATTTCCGGTGATTTAAAAAAGCCGGTTCCGGTATCGGCAAAAGCCGGGATCCCAAGGTTAGACAACTCCTCCATAAAAACATCCGACCATTTTTTGGTCGTACGCAAAAGAATGACCATATCCTTGTATTCCGGTTTCCGATATTGATTTTCTTTCTGATCCCAAACCCCAAGGGTCTGTCCCTGCTCATCCGGCCGCAGCAAATCCTGAATTCGGGTCGCCACCAGACGGGCTTCCCACTGAATCTTATCCAGTATTTCATCCTCTTCCTCCGGGGATACCTTCTCGGCCTCACCTCGTTCCTGATCCCGTTCATCATCCCCCGGCTCCTCTTTATGATCATGATCATCCTCGGTGGTCATCAGGTGGAATTCCATTTTTCCTCCGGCCAAGAGAACCGTGTCCTCCTCACAAGGGGCAAAGACGGCTCCCGGATTCAAAGCTTCTTCATCGGTATAATCCAATTCCCCCACCCGCTGGGACATGATCTGCTTAAAAATAAAATTAACTCCATGCACCACTTCCCACCGACTGCGGAAATTTTTATATAGCTGGATGCAGCGATAAGGATCGCCTTCTTTTGGAGAATAATGATGATATTTCTCCAAAAATAACTCCGGCTTGGCCTGTCGAAAGCGATAGATGCTTTGTTTCACATCTCCTACCATAAAGACGTTGGGCTCGCCCAAATCGCCCCGGGAAATCATGCCAATAATCGCTTCCTGAACCAAATTGCTGTCCTGATATTCATCCACCAAAATCTCGGCAAAACGCTCCCGATACCCATGTGCCGCAAGGGAAGGCACCGGTATGCCATTTTCATCTTCCTTGGTTAGAATCTCCAGACAAAAATGCTCCAAGTCGTTAAAATCCACTACTCCTTTGCGGTTTTTCTTAATGGCATATCTGGTACCAAATTCCATCACCAGTTGCGTCAAGGATTTCAGCAAAGGGTAAATGCCTTCGATCTCCTGATAAATTTCCTGGGAAGGCGCCGTACAGATCTCGGTGCTGATTTTTTTCATGCGCTCCTTCACTTTATCCCGAAGCGTCTTGGCTCTTTCATGAAGCTCTTTATCCCCATTTTTACCCGCTGAAGACAATCGGGCATATTTCTGATCCTGTACTTCTCGATAAAGGGCATCCCATGTCCCCTCAGAATCTCCCGAACAAAGCTTTTGTAATCCTCGCAGCTGGGACAGCTCTTCCTGGAAAATGGCCAGGTTTTTTTCCAGGCCGGTTGCCCCGGTAAGAATGTTAACCCCGGTTGCCATCATCTCCTCCATCCCGGTAAGCTCCAGAGATACCGTATCAAGGAGGATCTTGCCCCAGGATGTAGCACCAAAATCAAAGTCCTCTGATGCGCCGGTCATATGAAAACCCTCTGTCATTTCTGCCAGCCATTTTTCCGGCCAGGGACTGCTTTGGATGAAGCGATAAAGATTCAGCACCAGATCCTGCAACGCCTGATCATCCCGATTGCCGCCATAGCATTCCAATAAATTCAAAAAGTCCTGATCCAGGTTTTCATCCTCATAAAGATCTTCAAACAAGTGATCCAGCACATCCAGCTTCATCAGGGTTGCTTCCGTTTCATCGGCAATGCGGAAATTAGGATCAAGATCAAGATACTGGAAATTGCTACGCATCACTTCCAGGCAAAAGGAATGAATGGTGGTAATATGTGCCTTATTTAACAATGTCAGTTGTCGGTGCATGTTCCGGGATCCCGGATTTTCCTCCAGTGCTTTGGCAACAGCCCCTGCAATCCTTTCTCTCATTTCTGCCGCCGCGGCATTGGTAAAGGTAACCACCAGCAGTCTGTCAATATCCACCGGATGAACCGGATCCGTAATTTTTTTAATGATTCTTTCCACTAAGACAGCAGTTTTCCCTGCTCCTGCCGCCGCCGCCACTAAAAGATTGCACTCCTTGGCCGTGATCGCAGCCCATTGTTCATTAGTCCACTTTGTCCCTGCCATTACTCATCACCACCCTTTAGCATCTTCCATACCTCTTGATCCTTGTGCTCATAGAATAGCCGATAGGTATTTTCCTTGCGCATCGGGTCAAATTGGCAAACGGCAGAAAAACTGCAATAGGCACAGGAAGTATGGTCTTTTTTCTTATAGGGTTGTATGGAAACATTACCCTGCATCATCTCTTGGCATAAACCTTTGAGCAGATGACCGACATATTTTCTTAACAACTTAAACTGATCCAGGGTAGCCGCTGAAGCTCTGCCTAATGTTCCATCCTTATTGATTCTGGCCGGAATGATCAGAGAATCCCCTTCCATGGTTTGATCCATGGCCCTGATTAATTTTACATCGGCCAGGAGCAGTCCTCTCATTTTTAGCTTTTTCATAATGGCCTGCTCAATTTCTTCCTCGGTGATTTTTCCCTTTTCCCTGATGATCGGGTCATCAATCCGAAAATATAGCATCCCTCCCGGCAATAAAGGAGACGATTCCCCGCCACCCTCCTGGCTCCAGATAGCATCCAAATAAGTGATTAGTTGGATCTGCAAACCGTAATAAAGATCCGACAGTTTAAAATCCTTAGCTCCTGATTTATAATCTACGATGCGTAAATAAGTGCCTTCCTCCGTTTTACAAGCATCCACCCGGTCAATGCGCCCGGTTAATTTTATTTGTGCCCCAGAGTCCAATTGGATGGTGATAGGGGGGAAATTACCCTCTTCGCCAAAAGCCATTTCATAGCCGATGGGATCAAAGCTACTCCTTCGAATATGCTCGGCAATGAGCCATACCGCTCTGGTCATCACTCTTTTCATCCTGATTGCCAGGGCCGTGTATCTTTTAGACCCGGCCAGCCCTGACCCCTGCATCTCTTCCAGCATTTCATCAATAATCAAAGAAACTTGCTCCCCGCACCAGGGACGATCCATGGTGCGCCAGGAAATTTCCCCTTCCTCCATCAAACTGGAAAAGCGTTCAATCACTCCATGCATAAAGGTGCCCACATCAGGCGGGCTTAAACGAAATATCTTTCTTTCCTGAGCTTTCAGGCCATATTGCATATAATAGGCAAAGGGACAGGTTGTGAATTTTTCCAGACGGGACACGCTGGAATAGACAGGATCCCCATAAAGAGCATCGATGTTAACTTTACTTACAGGCTGAGCCAGGTTCTGATATAAAAAGGCTGCTCTCATTGACAAGCATTTTCCCCGCCACTCCTCTTGGCTTTCAAACCAACGATATACCTGGGGCCATATCGGAGAAATCTCCCCCCCATCTGCTTTTTGACGCAGAGCAGAGATCATATGCTGAAAGGTTGTTTTCCTTCCTATCATCAGCTCACTGGCATCAGCCGGGACATTTTCCCCCGGAGATATATAACTGGATTCTTTAATACGAGGAAATATCTTCCTGAGCCGGGAAATAATCATGGAGGGTCGCATCGCCTTTCCCTCTTGATCAGCAATGGGCCAGCTTAAACGCAAAAATTTCTCCGGGATCGTCAGGGCGCGATAAATTAAGTATTGCTCATCAAAGGCCTTCCTCCTGGTATCCCCGGCTAACTCAATTCCGGCTCGGGTAAAAACATCCCGATCCAGGTCGGAAAGAATCCCCTCCTCCATTCCGGAGGCAGGAAACACCCCATCATTCATACCGAGGATAAATAAGGCCTGGATCTCATGACTTTTGGACCGCTCGACATTTCCCACCAAAACCTGATCTAAAGATGGGGGCACCAGTCCTACCTGATATTCTTCCAGTCCGATCTTCAAAATGTTAGCAAACCGTTCCAGGCCAAAGGTTTCCTCGTCCATAGCCTCTACCATCTGATCAAAAACTGCCATTACAATATTCCACACCTGACCATACTCATTGGCTAAATTTAATTCACCTATCTCCCTAAAATGATCAATATAAGCTTCGATGCGCTCCGGCACCCCAATCCGACAAAGAAAATCATATAAGGCGCTGCATATTTCCCTTGCTGTTCTTCTTCCCTTTGTGGTCTTACGAAAAACGAGGAGGGGTGTTACCACTTGAATGCGAATGCGGTTGATTTCCTCCAATCGTTCTTTTTCCTGATCGGACTCCCTATCATCCGGCAAAAAATTAGTGCTCATCTGCCAATCCTGTCCATCCGTCCAGCGCCGACCCCTGATACCGCAAGCAAGCACATAATTTTCTAAAATATCAATGTCATCTCTGGATACATCAGTCAATCCGGTTTTCAGGTAACTGAATACATCCTCATAGGTCCAGTTTTCAATAAACAGGTCCAGCATTGATAAGATTAAGCGCACCAAGGGATGATTGGTGATATCGATTTTACGATCAATGAAGCAGGGGATCTCGTATTCGTCAAAGATCACCTGAATCAATTGCTCATAGTCGGCCAGGTTGCGCACTACCAAACCAATATCACGATAGCGCAGTCCCTGATCCCGGCATAAGGAAAGAATATCTTGAGCGGCTCCTTCAATCTCGGAAAAAACATTAGCGTAAGAAAATAACGCAATATTCTCTGTCTCAGCCGAAAAAGTCCGGCACGGAAAATCATTTAAGTTCTTCTCTAAATGGGCCAGTTCCGGACTATTTCTAAATCGGAACAAAGGCTGCTCCTCCAATAATACAGATGGTTCAATGACAATCTCCTGATCATCGGCAAAGTTCGTTAATCTCCGATAAACCTGTTTTACCCCGAAAAAAACATCGTTGCCCTGATGTCTTTTTGCCCCCTCTAAGTGATCAGTACAAAGACTGACATTGACCCGGCACGCCTTTTGCAGCAGCCTCTCCAACACCAAATATTCCTGAGGGGTAAAACCGGTAAAGCCATCCACCCAGATTTCACTTCCATCGTAGAGATCTGCAACCTGCAACTTTTCTCCGGCCATAGTCAGGTCATCATCCGTGTCCCGATACCTTTCGGCAATAGTTTCTTCAAAAGCTGCATAAACACCATGCAGCTCCTGCAATTTTTCTTTGAGGGGTTGATCTTCTCCTAAATCCTCACCGAATTCCTTCAGCATCCGGGGCGTCACTTGGTAACGCTTAAATTCACTAATCAAGGTGGATAAGGTATTGACAAAGCCCGGACGCTCTGCCGATTTGGCAAAATATATAAACTCACCTTTCATTTTATCCAGAATGCGATAAAGAAGCATACATTTACCTGCCGTATGAATATGGGGATAAGTAATCCCCCCTAACTGGTTAAAGATACGAAAAGCCATGCGCTGAAAGCTTAAAACCTGGGTCTCTATACTCCCCCCCGACCTAACATCGTAATTAAGTCTTTCTCAGCCTGAAAGGAAAATTGCTCGGGCACTAAGAGAATTATAGAATGAGAAACCTCCTCTTCAATCCGTGCTTTTATTTCTTCTAAGCAGTAACGAGTCTTCCCGCTTCCCGCCCTGCCATAAATAAATCTTAGACTCATGATCACTTACTCCATTTCTTTGCTAAAACAGGGATTTATTTATCATTTACTTTACTATTTTACTATTTCGACAGCTTGTTTCCCTATCCTTTATTAAGGGGAAATGCGTGTTTATTAAATTGCGAATTTCATTTTTATGCGAAAAAGCAATATCATCAATTTAATAATGCTTAAAATAAAAATGGGCTATCTAAATCCTACTTAGACAGTCCATTTTTTTAAACGTCTTAAATTAAGGAACCCTAATTACATGGGCAAAAGGCCCTGCAATGATTCTGGAAAGTGCAAGCACTTTAATACTAGAACACAGTCAACGCTGCCACTGACCTACGAGAGAGAATTCTGTTTCATTCCGAAGAAGACCTTCTCAGGTGTGATCGGCAAATCCCGCACAAAAACCCCCGTGGCATTAAACACAGCATGAGCGATGGCCGGCGCCGCTGTATTGACCACAACTTCTCCAATGGATTTGGCACCAAAAGGACCGGAAGACTCAAAGCTGGGGGCAAATTCTACGGTGATTTTCCCTACGTCCTTACGACAGGGGATTTTATATTGCATAAAGGAATCCGTCTGTAATTTACCTCCCTCACTGTATTTCACATCTTCAAAAAGGGCCAGTCCGATACCTTGCACCAGGCCTCCTTCGGCCTGGACACGAGCCAGATTGGGATTAATCACTGTACCGCAATCGATCACCGCCACAAATTCTATCAAATCAACCTTCCCTGTTTCCACATCTACCTCAACTTCCGCAAAACCGGCGATAAAAGGTGGGGGGCTTGTTTTTCCGCCAAAGGAGCCTGTTGCAAACAACTGGTCCTTATCTCTGCCGTTCATCAGTTCCAAGACAAGATCATCAAGAGATATGCTTTTGTCATCATCCAAGGTCTTAACCTTCATCCCGTCAAACTCCACTTGATCTGCCGAGACATCCAGGAAATGTGCTCCCTTTTTCCGGATCTGCTCTTTTAACTTTTCAGCCGCCCTGATTACCGCATTCCCGGTGACATAGGTAGTGCTGGAGGCATAAGAGCCGGGATCATAGGGGGAGATATCCGTATCCACGCCATGAACGACAATTTTATCAACGGTTGTTTCTAAAACCTCCGCCGCCATTTGAGCTAAAATGGTATCAGATCCCGTCCCCATATCGGTAGAGCCGATCATCAAGGTGTAATAGCCATCTTCATTTAATTTGATCAAAGCCGAGGCCATATCAACACCGGCAATCCCTGAGCCTTGCATCGTTACCGCCATGCCTAAGCCTCTTACTTTATGGCCATTGATGCGCCGGAAAGGCGACTTAGCTTCCCAGCCGATGAGTTTTTTCCCTTGTTCCACACAGCGATCCAAGGTACAACTGGTTAAAGTTATGGGTTTTTCTTCCTCAGGACCGTCTAAAATGGGATTGGTTTCTCCTTCTTGAATCAGGTTCATTTCCCGCAATAAAGCGGCATCCATCCCCAGCTCTTGGGCCAATTCATTAACAGCCGACTCTACCGCGAAAGTTCCTTGAGGTGCACCATATCCCCGGAAGGCTCCGCCGGGCATTTTATTGGTATAGACAGCGGTACCCCGATACCTGACACCTTTGGCTTGATTATAGAGAGGCAGTGTTTTTAATCCTACCAGTTTAAAAACGGTCGGGGCATGTTCTCCGTATGCTCCCGTATCCGCCAGTGCTTCTAAGTCAATGGCCCTAATGATGCCGGAAGCCATGGCGCCGATTTTTACCTTGATGCGCATCGCCTGACGGCTATTGGAGCTGCTGAAAGTTTCCTGACGTTCATAAACAATTTTACATGGTTTTCCTGTTTTTATGGTAACGATGGCAGGATAAACATCAACAACAGATGTTTGTTTACCGCCGAAGCCGCCGCCGATTCTTGGTTTAACGACTCTTACCCGATTTTTGGGCAGTTCTAAAGCTCTCGCCAGCATTCTTTTTGCATGAAAGGGTACCTGGGTAGAGCTCACTACCACCAGCCGCCCCTGTTGATCCAAATAGGAAAAAGCCCGGTAGGTTTCCATCATACAATGAGCCTGGGCCTGAATAAAATAGGTTCTTTCCAATACAAGATCTGACTGGGCCAATTCTTCTTCCACATCTCCTGCACCCATGCGGCAAGTTGCCGCAATGTTTTTCTCCTGATCCAAGCCAATATCAAAATTGACATGAAGATCCTTTTCCGGATGTATCAGAGAGTCATGATCCACCGCTTGTTCAAAATCCAAAACCGGGTTTAAAACCTCATACTCCACTTTGATAACTTTCATAGCGGCTATAGCCGTCTTTTCATCCCGGGCGGCAATGATGGCCACCCCATCGCCCACAAAACGCACATACTCGTCTAAAATCAATCGATCACAGGGAGAAGGCTCCGGATAACTTTGACCTGCCGTGGTAAAACGAACCTTAGGTACATCCTGATAAGTCAGAACACATTCAACCCCCTCCATGTGCTGAGCCTCCCGGACATCTATGGATTTAATCCGGGCAAAGGCATGGGGGCTGCGTAAAATCTTAATAATTAAGGCGTGATCCATGGCTAAATCATCGGTATAGACAGGTTTCCCTGTGGCAATAGCCATACCGTCAATTTTAGGAATGGAATTACTTACCGCTTTCATGCTCATCCACCCCCAAATATTTTTTAATTGCCCGCAATTGGCTCTGATAGCCGCTACAGCGGCATAGATTGCCTTTTAAATAGTGATTGATCTCCTCTTCTCCCGGATCCTTTAATTCTTTTTTCATGGCCAGTACCGTCATAATAAACCCCGGACTGCAATAGCCGCATTGCTCCCCGCCTTCTTTGGTTAAAAATTCAGCAAATTTCCGTGCCTCCTCCTCCAACCCTTCTATGGTGGTCACATTTTTCCCCTCCACCCGGGGGGCGGGAACAGAGCAGGAAAGTACCGGTTTCTCCTCAACCCAAACAGTACATAAGCCACAAGAGCTGGTATCACAACCCCGGCGAATGCTGAGGAAACCATAACGTCTTAAAGCTTCAGATAAAAATTCTTCCGGGCTGACCTCCATGTGCACATTTTTACCGTTGATTTTAACATCTATTTCCATGCTAAAACCTCCTGAACTGCCCTTTTAATTAACACGGGGCAAATTCCCTGACGATATTCTTTACTGCCCCTGATATTACTGCCGAAGGTCATTTCCCCAACTGCCATTTGAGTTGCTTGGTCAATCCTTTCCGGTGTCAAACTACCTTCCCCCAGGAAAGCAGAAGCGCCCCCGGCAATTTCACACCGCCCGGGCCGGGCGCCAACCACAATACGCCAATCATTTTCCAGCCTGGATACGGCTGCATTTAAAATGGCATAATCCCCCTGGGAATTGCGCAGCATCTGAAAGGAGGCTTGACGCTCCGATTTCTGAATAATCAGTTTCACCAGAATATCACGCCCTCCGACACCCTTTTGCAAAAATTGCCTTAAGGGCATGAGCCCCCCTTGATATAGCTCCACATCCACATCCAGGGTGAGTAAAGCTGTATTCAAGTCGGAAAAGCCAAAACGGGCAAAAACATTTGCCCCCACGGTGGCTAAATTTCTCAGCTGCACGCCGACGATATGACGGACGGATTTATTTAAAATACCGTTAAAATACCTGTTTAAGAGAGGACTATTCTCCACTTCCCGCAGGGTTGTCCCAGCACCGATTACAATGGTATCCTCGGTTTCCATGATATACTTTAACCCTAACCTGGAAATATCCACCGCCGTATCAATGGTTTTCCCCCCCAACCTCAGGTAGGTACTCCCTCCAATAATGGTATTGCTGGGATGGTTGTGGAGCAGCTGATGGGCTTCCTCCAAAGTCCGGGGAAAAAGATATTGCCGCACTGAATACATCATGATTCCCCCCTAAAAATCTATTAGATTTCATTCCCTCACATCTATGATTAACTCTCTTTTTCCTGTATCATTTGTTTCAGCCATTTAATTTCCTGATTGATTTTGCGCTGGCGCAAGCCCAGGCTGACGGTATAGGCAAAAAGCACCAGCCAAGTGGCTCCGTAAGCCCAAAACAGATATTCCATCCTGCAACCTCCCTATCAATGAAATCAGCTAATTCAGTCTTTCTCTCATTTTTCGTTTTAGCTCCCTTAGATCATCCCTGGCTTGGAAAAGTGCTGCTGCTTTGGTCAGGTAATAAAAATAGAAAAGGGTAAAAGCTGCCACACTGACCATAAGGGTGATAAACATTTCCGGTGCCAAATTCATGCCCCCCTGATCAAAAACCATGGGATGAGAAACATTCCACCATTTCACGGAAAAAAACACAATGGGTACATCAATAAAGCCGATAATACCAAAAACAGCAGATAATCTGGCTTTTTTCTCCTCTTCAGTGGAAGAGGCCCGAATCAAAATATAGGCCACATAAATAAACCAAAGAATCAGACTGGTGGTCAGCCTTGGTTCCCAGGTCCACCAGGCATTCCAGGAACTTTTTGCCCAAATGGGACCGGTAATTAAAACTACGGTGGTAAAAACCGTGCCAATCTCTGCAGAAGCGGCCGCAATGCGATCCCATTTGCTGTTACGACTTTTTAAATATAGAATGCTGAACAGAAACACGACGAAAAAAGCAAAGAAAGCCACCCAGGCCGTCCCCACATGAAAATAGAAAATCTTTTGCACCGCGCCCAACGTCTTTTCCTCCGGTACCCAGATAAAAATCAAAAATAAATCCACCATCATGACGATAAAGGTCGTCAGTCCCAAAACTGCCGAAAGCCTTTCCTTGAACCCAACATGTGCCATATCCTTAAACCTCCAAAACAAAATCAATCAATACCAGGGATACTGTGAAAAATATGACATCAAAAACAAGCATCAAACGAATCCAGGACCAGTAGGCAGCCACCCAAACAGGATCTGCCCAGGAACCGGCTAAAACTATCCCCGTTCCTTTGACCCCTGCCAAAAACAAAGGGATCAAAATCGGGAAAAGTATGATGGGCAGAAGCAGCTCATTGCTTTTGGTATTAGCCGCCAAAGCCCCTAAAAAAACCCCTACCCCGGAGAATCCTAAAGTCCCCAGTAAAAGTACCAGCAGCAAATTCAAAAATGGCCCCTGAATCTGCACATTAAAAAACACCACAATTAAAGGCAAGGCAACCAACTCCACCAGTAAGAGAAAAAGGAAATGTGTTGCCGTCTTCCCCAAATAAATCATACTTTTACTGATAGGGGCCAAAATTAAGCCCATTAAACAATCATTCTCCTTTTCCGGTAAAAAGGAATGATTTAAACCCAGCATGCCTGCAAAAATAATGGTGACCCAAATTATCCCGGGGATCATTTCCGAAGGCATTTTTTGCCCCGGAAGGACGAAGGAAAAAGCGAAAATTACGATGACCATCAGGGCAAAAAGCACCATGGCTCCTGTTACCTCCCGGGAACGGATTTCAATAGATAAATCCTTCCAGATCATCCACAGTACCTTTCTCATTGGCCTCACTCCATTCCTACCTGCTGAAGATAAATTCCTTTTAACTCCTTTGCCCCCCGTGAGATGATTGGATCATCAAAAATCTTCTGCCCCTTTTTCATAATTAAAAGCCGGTTGACCAACTCCATGCCCTGTTCAAAGTTATGGGTTACCATTAAAATTGTTTTCCCCCGGCGGTGCATTTCTCCCAGGACTTGATCCAGGATGACCGTCCCCTTTTGATCCAGACCGGTAAAAGGTTCATCCAAAAACAAAAGGGCCGGATCATGGAGTACAGCCCGGGCAATGGCTAAGCGCTGCACCATGCCTCGGGAAAAGGTATAAACAGGTTCGTGGGAAAAATAAGATAATCCAACCTGATCCAGCAACGCTTCAATCCGCTCCGGCAGTCCAGACACTTGAAAGAGCTTGCCATAGAATTTCAAATTCTCATAGGCGGTAAGCCGGTCGTACAGAAAGGAGCGATGGGCAAGGAATCCTATTTGTCCCTTACTTGCCACCTTGCCTGTGGTGGGCTTTTGAATACGGGATAAAACCTTGAGTAAAGTTGACTTTCCCGCTCCGTTAGGGCCTAATAAAACAGCAAATTCCCCCGGGGACAAGGTCAGATTAACATCCTGCAAGATCCTTTTTCCCCCTAATGTCAGAGATATATTTTCTCCCTGAATCATGGGATCAACCTCTTATCCGGCAGCCTTTTTGACGGCAAAAGCACGAGAAGGGTGCCTAAAATCAGTACATATCCACCGATCCACAGCCAATTCATCAAGGGATTCACATGGACTTCCAAGGTCGCTTCCGACCCTTGATCACCCCATCCTGCCAATACGATATAGAGATCTTCGACGGGACCTCCCAAAATCACGATTTCCGTCCGGGGACTCTCCCAACCGGGATAAAAAATCTTTTCCGGCGTTAAGGTGCCTACAGATTTTCCATTGCGTGCTACCAATAAATCGGTATAGATGACGGCGTTAGCACCATCCTCCCGACTTTTAACCCCTTGAAAAGTAATATCATAATCATTAACTTTTCCCACAGAAAAGGTTTCTCCCACGGATACGGTTTCAATGGTCTCCACAGTATAAAAGGCATTCCCGATAACCCCTAAGGCAAAAAGCGTTACCCCCAGATGTGCCAGATGGCCCCCGATGCCCCGGCGCACCCCTGCCCTTCCATTGTTTTTGCTCCAGTTGCCAATATCTTGAACGATGGCCCTCAAAGTGTTAATTAATACAAAGGTGATCACTGAGAAACCGATTAGGCTCCAGGCATGGTGCATACCCTGCAGAAAAAGAATCACGCACAGAATTAAAGATCCTGCCAGGGGAAGAAAATAGATGCGTAAAAGCTGAAGAGGTTCAGTTTTCTTCCATGGGATTAAGGTGCAAAGACCAATTAAAAGGATGATCGCCAACAGCACCGGTCCGGTAGAAGCGTTAAACCATTCCTGACCTACTGCCCTCTCCACACCTGTGAGCATACCGCTGAAAATCGGTAAATTGGTGCCGAAAAAGATAATAACAGCACAGCATATGAATAAAATATTGTTTAACAGAAAGCTTGTCTCCTTAGAAAAGAAAGCAATAATTTCCTGTTCCCCTTTCAGCAGATTTCGTCTGGTAAACAATAAATATAAGGCCCAAAAGAGCATGGCAAACATAAAAAAACCAAACCAGTAGTTCAAATTGGACTTGGGAAAAGCATGGACAGAAGCAAGGATCCCGCTTCGCACCAGGAAGGTCCCATACAATGTCAAGACATAGGTGATGATCACCAGCACCTGATTCCAGACCTTAAACATACCCTTCCGTTCTTGTATCATCAAGGAATGGAGGAAGGCGGTACCGGTCAGCCAGGGAAGAAAAGAGGCATTTTCCACCGGATCCCAAGCCCAATATCCTCCCCAGCCTAATTCAATATACGCCCATTGGGCACCTAAGAGGTTTCCGATGCTTAAAAACAACCAACTGAGCACAGCCCATTGACGGGAATAAACCAGCCATTGATGGTCCTTCCTTTTATGGACCAGTGAAGCCATGGCAAAGGCAAAGGGAACAACCCAGCCCACATAACCCAGATAAACCGCTACCGGATGAATGACCATCCAGGGAGTTCTCAGCATGGGATTTAATCCCCGCCCCTCTTCCACTCCGGGAGGCAGCCCCTCAAAAGGATTGGCAAACAAAATCATGGAAACAAGAAAAAAGATGATATTAACCAAAATAACACTGGAGACGACAGCAAAGAAGTTCTGATCCCGATGATGGTGGGAAAAAGTGACCAGAACTCCAGCAACCACCAACATTTGGGCCCATAATAGGAGAGACCCTGCATTTCCTGCCCAAAAAGCTGAAATCTTATAAGCTAAAGGTAATTGGGTAGAAGAATAATCGTGAACATATTTGAGACTAAAATCATTGGTCAACAGAGCATAAAGCATAATCAGTGAAGATGCGGTGACAAAAGCCCCCGTAACGGCCATCCCTAACTGGGCTTTTGAAAGCAGCCCTTCCCGTTTTTCTTTCAAGCCTGCCAGATTCAAATACAGGGTATAAAGACCGGCTAATAGTGCTAAAATTAACAAACCATAGCCAAAAGTAGCTGTAATCAATTCTAAACCTCCCGCGGATTCCTATTTTTACAGTCATATTTTTCTGTTTGTCTGTTTTATTCCAATTCGGCTTCATATTTTGAGGGACACTTGGTAACCATTTCCTCAGCACGGAACACTCCATCCTCGGAATAATAACCCCCAACCAGTACCTCCGTAGCATTTTGAAAATTATCAGGAATTGGCTTATTATACAGCACAGGCATCGTCTGTTCCGAATCCTTCAAACCGGTAACCACAAATGTTAATTCTACCCGGGAGGCATCCCAATCTACAGAATCCCCCAATACCCGTCCTTCCGTCTGCACATAGGTTTCCTGATATTCCTCCCTGGATTTAATCAGTTCCTCCAAAGAAACATGGACTTTGACATTACTAAAACCTGACATGATCAGATAAAAGACTGCTCCAATCACAATAACCGAACTGATAAGAATCTTTTTTTTCACTGTCATAGCTGCTCCTCTTTCTTTCGTTCCGTCTTTTAGTATGCTTATATCTTTTGCTATGCTTATATTTGAAATTATACCTTATTTTCACCTTAAAGCAAAACTGAAAGTTCAGGAATGTAAAACAAAAAAGACAAACCAATCAAGGGTCTGTCTTTTAAATCTTTCTGGGTTTGATGAATTTTTTTGTCTGCTCTGCGCTTTCCGGATCTGGTTTTTTAATGCGAAAGACCTGCACCTTTCTGGCCGGCTGGGCAACAAAGGAATGAGCAAGCTGATCTGTTTCTCCTTGTTTCTCCATGATTTTATAATACAGTCCCGTAAAAAAAGCAACAGCTATTCCATAAATAAAGTGGGCTCCCAACGTGACGAGAAGACCTGACGGTTCCTGAGGTATTTTATTTTCTACAGACTGACCCAGCAGGGTACCAAATAATGTAACCCAAAGAAGGAGACCCATTCCAGAGCCTCTTAACCATAAATTCCCCTTCCCAAAAAATTCCAGGGCATAAAGAAAGATGATACCAATGGAAGCAGTCATCACGATGTCTGCTATCCCACCAACTAAATATGCATAGGGAGTAAATAAATCTTCCTTGGCCAAAAATCGGGAAGCCACAATCTGCCAAAAAACCACATCAGTCCATCCCAAAAAATAGCCCAGGTAGTTAAAGGTTAACTTAACCCCATTGGCAAAAATTCCAATCAGCGCACCTGCCAGGATCTTGTCTGATAAAATGTTCATCTGCTCACCTTTTCGCTATTTTATTAGGTTTAGTTTACCAAAAGAATGATACTTTTATCCTCATTTCCCCGGCATATTAATTAGCCATAAATAGGTACAAGTCATCACCTCACATTCAATTCTTTTTTACATATCATAAAAGGGACATCAGTATTGGAAGGAGGTGTACTATGGCTCCGCCAGAAATATCCATCATCATCCCCTGTCGTAACGAAGGAAAAAACATTACTCATACAATTAAATCCATGATTAGCAATGAGACCTTTTTGGCATTTGAAATCATTGTTGTTGATGATGGCTCCACAGATCACTGTTGTCGAACCCTGATATCCGATTTTCCAAATCAAAAAATCACCTTGCTCAATTCTCACGGAAAAGGTGCCTGTTATGCCCGGAACATAGGTGCCCTGCATGCCCGGGGAAAATATCTACTTTTTTGTGATGCACATATCTTTGTCCAGCCTTATTGGTTGGAAGAGCTTTTAGTTTGTTTTGATGAACCGGGAATCGGTATTGTTGCTCCCGGTATTTCATCCTATCATAATTCTGATGCGGTAGGCTTTGGCTTTACCTTAACCGATTCCTTCGGCGTGGAATGGCTTCCTGCTCCAATACAGACGGCCCCGGCTTTAATCGCTCCCGGTGCCTGTGCCATGATCCCGCAAAAAGTTTTCCGTGAAGCAGGGGGATTTGACCAGGGTTTACGGGTATGGGGACATGAGGATGTGGAGCTGTCTTTAAGATACTGGCTCTTGGGGTACCAAGTTCTCGTTACTCCGGAGGTTACCATCCAGCATATCTTCCGCGAAAAACATCCCTATGCTATTGCCATGGAAAATATTTATTACAATTACTTGCGCATTGCTCTCTGCCATCTTAATCCCCAGCGTATTAAAAAACTTCTTCAACTAATAATAACTTTTCCTCAAGCCGAAGAAATTTTTGCAGACATTATGCTTAGTGATGCCTGGCTCCAGCGGCAAAATAATTTTTCCAAGCGTCTATTTGATGATGATTGGCTATTTCACAAGTTTTCTGTCTCTTTTTAGGCTTTAGGCCTATAATACAAGGAGGTTAAACCATGAAAATATATTTTTTTAAACCCGGTGATACCCTATATAATATTGCTCAACGTTTCCATACCACGGTAGAAGAGCTGCTAACCATCAATAAAAACCTGGATCTGGATCGGATTTTTACTTACCAGCCCATCATGGTCCCCCAATACGCTACAGCTCGTAAAACAGCACCTACCGAATTCATCCGAACCCACGATAATCCCTCGCTGCCCCAACCTGAATTTGGTTCTTCCGAAGAATTAGATGCGGAAAACGCCCGCAGCCCCATACGAACCTATGTTGTACAGCCTGGTGATACTCTTTACACCATCGCTCAACGCTTCGGCACCACAGTGAACGCTATTGTAACTATGAATAACATCCAGAATCCGGATATGATCGCCCCTGGTCTACGTCTCTTCATTTTTACGCCGGGTCCTACTCCGTCACCCACACCTGCACCTACACCTACGCCGACCCCTCGTCCGCCCAGAACTTATATTGTGCAGCCCGGAGATACCCTCTATGCCATTGCGCTCCGTTTCGGCACCACCGTAGATGCCATTGTGAACCTGAATAACATTGAAGACCCGGATATGATCGCTCCCGGTCAACGTTTACGGATTCCGCAACCAACGCCCACTCCGTCGCCAACACCTACACCTACTCCGACCCCTCGTCCGCCTAGAACTTATATCGTGCGATCCGGAGATACCCTCTATGCTATTGCGCTTCGTTTCGGCACCACTGTGGATGCTATTGTAGATCTGAATAACATTGAAGACCCGGATATGATTGCCCCCGGTCAAAGCTTATTGATCCCCCGGTAAACAATATTACGATGAGCAATAATAACTGATAACAAAAGATATGCACCTGATAAATGGGCTGTAAACCATGGATATCATAGTTTACAGCCTTTTATTGTCAATCAATTACTACACCTTATCTGTTGCCAATAACCCTATTAATGGGTATAGTGAACTTAAGCATTTCTTGCTATAATATTAAGGATATCCAGTATTCCCTAATATAAATGAAACGGTGATGAAATCAGGAGGACAATTCAGCCATGGAACATCAGGAACAAAAATTGAAAAAGCTGCTGCAGGCTGTGCAAAATAATGAAATGAGTATTGAAGAAGGATTAGAAGAATTAAGAGATCTGCCTTTTAAGGATCTGGGTTTTGCAAAAATCGATCAGCATCGTGAGCTGCGTCAAAATCATCCGGAAACCATCTTCTGCCAGGGGAAAACCCCGGAACAAATTCAGGACATTATGGCTTATCTGGCACAGCATCACATGAATCTCCTGGGAACCCGAGCCGACGAAAAAGCCTTTCGAGCGATTAAAGAAGTCTGCCCCAATGCAGAATATCATCCCCTCTCCCGCATGGTGGTAGTCAATCGCAATCCCGTCAAGAAAAATAAAGGGTTGATTTTAGTAGTGAGTGCCGGAACCGCCGATCTGCCGGTGGCAGAAGAAGCGGCTCTTACAGCAGAGGTTATGGGGAATCGGGTGGAATGCCTCTATGATGTGGGAGTGGCGGGCATTCACCGGCTCCTGGCCCATAATGATAAGCTGCGGCAAGCCAATGTCTTGATTACCGTGGCCGGGATGGAAGGGGCTTTGGCCAGCGTCGTAGGGGGTCTCGTCTCCCGCCCGGTGATTGCCGTACCTACCAGTATTGGTTACGGCGCTAATTTTCAAGGTCTTTCCGCCCTTTTATCCATGTTAAACAGCTGTGCCGCCGGTGTTGGGGTGGTCAATATTGATAATGGTTTTGGCGCAGGCAGGCTGGCTGCCATCATAAACGAAGATCCGAGGTGAAAGGAACATGAAAACAGCCTATTTTGATTGCTTTTCCGGCATCAGCGGCAATATGATCATTGGCGCTTTTCTATCCGCCGGTATGCCATTGGATTATCTGAAATGTGAACTGGCTAAGCTGCCATTGGACAATGAATACCAACTAATTACAAAAAACGTCACCAAACAGGGTATTGGCGCCTGTTATTTTGACGTTAAACCCTGCCATGATCAGGATCATCAACCTCATTCTCGTCATCTTCACCATATCCGTGAATTGATAGAACAAAGTTCCTTAGCCGGCAGGGTAAAGAAGCTGTCTCTGGAGATCTTTCAGCGTTTGGGGGATGCAGAAGCAACGGTGCATCGCTGTTCCCTGGATGAGGTTCATTTTCATGAGGTGGGCGGTGTGGATGCTATCATCGATATAGTGGGGGCAGCTATCTGCTATCATTACCTGGGCATTGAAAGAGTCTCAGCCTCTCCTCTCCATGTCGGCCATGGTATGGTCAAATGCGCCCATGGCATGATGCCTGTGCCGGCTCCGGCCACAGCCCAATTGTTAAAAGGCATCCCCATTTACAGTACGGAGGTTAAGGGGGAACTGGTCACCCCCACGGGAGCTGCAATCCTTACAACCCTGACCGATGAATTTGGCCCCCTACCCCCCTTGACACCGGAGATCATCGGATATGGAGCCGGTACCTGGGAGCTGCCGATCCCCAATGTACTGCGTCTGTATCTGGGGGAAATGAAGCCCCCATCACCGGCTCAGGAGACGGCGGCTATTCTGGAAGCAACCATTGATGATATGAATCCTGAATTTTATCCCTTTCTCATGGAAAAACTCTTTCAGGCGGGAGCTGCCGACGTTTTTCTTACCCCTATTCAAATGAAAAAAAATCGGCCGGGTATCTTAGTCACCATTACCAGCCGTCTGGCCAACCACCAGCCCCTCTTGGATGTCCTCTTTGCCGAATCTACAACCATTGGTATCAGAACACATCCTGTAGCAAGATATACGCTGGATCGTGCCTTACACACTGTAGAAACAAGTTTAGGATCTGTTCGGATAAAAATAGGAAAAGCCGGTGCCGGAATTTTAAATATTAGCCCCGAGTACGAGGACTGCCGTCTACTGGCAGAGAAAACCGGCATCCCATTAAAGGATATTTACCTGGAAGCACAAGCCAAAGGATATCAGCTCCTGAAGAAAAATCAGAAGAAATAGAGTTTTAATAAAGCGGGAAGATTATTCAACGCACGTTAGTCTGCGAGAAAGGACGGGATACTATGGAAATCGATCCTGAAAAAATAGCCCAACTAGAGGATTATTTAAACAAATTGGGTAAAGTAGTCGTTGCTTTTTCCGGTGGAGTAGACAGTACCTTTTTGGCTGCCGTTGCCTACCGGGCACTTGGGGAAAATGCCCTTGCGGTTACAGCTGACTCCCCCACCTTTTCCCAACGGGAAAAGCAAGATGCCTGCTTAATGGCCGCTCAAATCGGGATCAGGCACCAATTTATCGTAACCGACGAATTAAACAATAGCAAATTTTCCGCCGGTCCCCCTGATCGCTGCTATTATTGTAAAAAAGATCGATTTCTTAAGCTGCGCTCCTGGGCAGAAGAACAAGGATATAACTGGGTCATTGAAGGTAGTAATGCTGATGATCTAAGGGATTATCGTCCCGGCATGAAAGGTCTGGCGGAAGTGGCGGGAGTGAAAAGCCCTCTTCTGGAAATTGGCTTTTCCAAAGAGGAAATTCGGGCAGGGGCTAAAAATTGGGGATTACCGGTCTGGGATAAACCGGCGGCGGCCTGTCTGGCTTCCCGCCTAGCTTATGGACTACCCATCACGGCAGAAAATCTACAACAGGTTGAACTGGCGGAAGAGATTATCCGCCAATTTTCCCCCGGGCAAGTCCGGGTGCGTCATCATGGCAATTTAGCACGGATCGAGGTGGAAACCTCCTCTGTTCCTCTTCTTTTAGAGCCGACCAGGATGGCTCACATTGCGGAGAAATTAAAAAACCTGGGCTTCACTTATGTGACCCTGGATCTCACCGGATATCAAATGGGCAGCATGAATCAGACCTTGTCAGATACCAAAGAATTAGAATAAAGTTATCTCAAAAATCATTTACTCTTTTCTTGTTGACCCCTTATAGGAAATGGAATCATCCTGGATTTGAAAAAGATCAGTGGTTCCAGCATCCGGCTGTTTTATCTCAAGCTGCCAATAATCTTCATGCTCCGTCAAATAAAAATAAACACCCTCCTGGTCATAACAAAAGCTAAAATTCTCCAGATTTAGGTCAAGACATTTTTGGACTAATTGAAACAGGATATACCTGGTGCTTCCGTCTATCCGATAATTTGGATACATCATAATCCTTATAGTTCCTCCTTCACACGCTTTAAAGAAGATTTATTTCTTCTTCATCATATCCTAATTCGATTTTATTTACCAGAAAAAAAGGGGCCTAAGGTAACTCTCTGATCACAACCTCGCAGACGGTCAGCAGGGTCTCCCGTACCGTAAACCTGATGTCAAATTTCCCGAAGTCAAGGCCATACACCCGCTCCGGATTGTTCTGGTAGGATGGCCTGGGATCCTGGGCTAGTACACCCAGGAGTGCTTCCCGCAGTTCATCGGGAATGATATGCAGCCATTGATCAGGAAATTCCACCTCCAACTTAGCATCTTCCAACTCATCAGCGAATCCCCCCACTGCCTCCGGATGACTATCCGTATAAGGAAGATAAGGTTTGATGTCATAAATTGGAGTGTTGTCCATTAAATCGGCACCTGAAACATGCAGAACCGGGCCCAGGTCGGGAAGAAGTTCAATACCGTCAAGCTTGACAGCGGAAAGTCCGATGGGATTGGGACGGAACGGAGAACGGGTGGCGAAAACGCCTGTACGTTTGTTGCCTCCAAGTCGCGGCGGACGCACCGTAGGCGACCAAGTGTCCCGCACCGTTTCAGAAAACGCCCAGATAAGCCAGATATGAGAGAACCCTTCCAATCCCTTTAGTGCGTCAGGATTGCGATATGCCGGTTCAAACACGACCATCCCTTTCAGGGCATCTACAAGACCGCTTTGCCGGGGAATCCCGAACTTGGTGGGGAAATCTGTATGAATCCGGGCGATTATTTCCATGAATGAAACCTCCTGATAAATACCGCTTAATTTTCCGATTAGGATATCTTATATGATACTTTTAATTTTTGACAATTGTCAACTATCTTATGCTTTGCCATCTAAAGCGAAGTCATGTTATGATTAAGTATCAAATAAGATTATTCCAATTATGAAGTTATGAAGTTATGAAGTTATGAAGTTATGAGGTTATGAAGTTATGAAGTTATGAGGTTAGATATGATTAAATTTGAAAGAAATATAGAACAGGATCTAGCCATGAAAAATCTTCTCATCTCCATGGTGGATATGAGTGACTATCTATCGGCCGTTCTGAATTATACGGGGAAGATTCTTACACCGAGGCAGGAAAAGGAACTAATTAAAATTCTAAAAAAATATCGGATACCTCACGAAGGCCTGAAATACGATGTGAAAATTCTATCCGAGAATCCTTATTTTAGAGATATCCACCTTGAAGAGGTGAGTTCCCCTACCGTGAAATATGATAAAGCCACCATCAAAAAAAGAACCCTAATCAACATGAACTTCCACCAGCCCTTGGGAAAATACCTATTCCACCACCATCCCATGGGCTATTTTGAAAGCGACATTGATTTACCGGTTTTGATGGAAGGAGATAAAGTATGGATGTCCCCTTCCGTTAGTGAAATTGAGAGCATGAAGCCGGGTATCAAGAGAGGCCATGGGAAATGTCTAACTTTTGGCCTCGGCATCGGAGTTCTTCCCTATCTTTGGCTGTTGAAGGATGAAGTGGAGGATGTCACCGTCGTTGAGTTCAATCAGGATGTCATCGATTTGTTTGAAATCTATATCAGACCCCAGTTTAAGACTAACAAGAATCTGAAAATTATTCATGGCAATGCCTTCGACTACTATAATGAAGAGTTCCTGAACCGGTTTGACTATGTCTATGTGGACTTCTGGGAGTCTAACGAAGATGGTTTAGAATTATACACAAGGCTAATGGAAAAGAAGATCACTCTCACCCATATCGACTACTGGGTGGAGGATTCTATTCTCAGCGATTTAAAATATCTCGTATCATCCTATCTGCACGCCGTATATGATGATAAAGGCATCACCGATTTCCTCTCCGCCACTGATGATGAAATGATGCCATATGCTAAAAAAATTAACAGATACTTTAAAAAAAGAACCGACTTGATCAGTACAGAAGATCAACTGCTGGGTTTCATACACGGGATAGATGTTTTGAGGGAGATCCTTGGGCAGTAAAAATTCAAACTCGCCATCATTGGCGAGTTTTTAAACCGGACAAAACATGATCTGACAGGAGAAGGAGCACCCCATGAATCTTCTTGAAACGGCTAAGGAACTGCCCCAAAACCCCGGTGTCTATATGATGAGGGATGCAATAGGAAATATCATTTATGTGGGGAAGGCAAAAAATTTAAAGCATAGGGTTTCCCAATACTTTCACAACCAAAAAGACAGGGCACCAAAAGTTGCGGAGATGATCGGGCACATTGATGCCTTTAACTATTTGGTTACCGATACGGAATTGGACGCCTTAATCGATGAATGCCGTCTGATCAAGGAATTGCAACCGAGATATAACCGATTGATGAAAAATCCACAGAAATATATCTATCTAAAAATACCCGCTGAAAAATTCCCCAAGGTAACGAGGGTACATCAGAAAACCGACGACGGATCAGTATATCTCGGGCCTTTTACCAGTCAGCACCGGGTGGATATGGCGATCCAATACTTAAATGAATTCTACCCGATCAGAAAATGCACCGGCCCCGGATTAGTAAAAAGAAATCATGGTTGTCTCTATTATCAATTGGGTTCTTGTTTGGGAGTATGTACCGGACAAGTAGAAGCCGATGAATACCGGATACACATGGAAAAAATAATCCGGCTGTTAAAGGGAAATGATAAAGATGCCGTCTCGGAGCTTCTGCAAAAACTGAATACAGCAGCAGAGGATTTGAAATTTGAAAAGGCCTCTCGTTACAGGGATTATTACTTTGGCTTGAAGCATATATTTGCCAAACAGCAATTAGCTCAATCCTCAAGCAAAAACAAGACCATCTTAGCGGTTGACTTGATTGATCAGAAGCATTATAAAATATTCCTGATTAAAGGTAATAAACTTCTTGATAGAAAAATGGTAAATACTGCATCAGCAAATCATGTGGATCAAAGTGAATTAATCCAGAGTCTCAAAGATATTTTGACAGATCAGCTTGTGTCAGTTAAAAGTAGCAGCTCCGGATTGACTCAGCAGGATCTTGATGAAGCGCAAATTATTAACTCTTACCTGAAAAAGCATATAAATAATATCCTTAGTTTTTGGATCCCTTCCAGCCATTTAAAGGATGCATCCGGAATTGATGCGACAGTTAAGAAAATTGTCAGCCGCATTACCCCATTAAGTAAATAAACCCATAATTCTTTATTCAAGACTCCCACTTCTATAAGTGGGAGTTCCTATTTTTACTTCAGGTGGGGTAGATGGTACCAATAATCAAGACATTGTATATAGTTTAAATATTCCAACAAATATTCTAAACAGAATACCATAGGTTCTAAACAAAGTACAATAAAGCAATACAAAAATATTGCTATTATTAATCACAAGACAAGACATCTAACTTTGAAAGAAAGGAGGGGCAAAGACCTTTTTTTGCAGTGTAACATTATTTAAATTAAGGGGGGGTTATTGTGTCAGATAAAATATTTGAGGATTTAAAAAATGCTGTAATAGATTTAAATCCGGATGCGGCTATTGTTGCCGCCAAAGCAGCTATGGCAGCTAATATAAATCCGGTGGACGGGATCGATAAGGGACTGTCGGAAGGTATGAGTGTGATTGTAGAGCGTTTTGATGAAGGGGAACTGTTCATGCCCCAGATCTTGATTGCTGCTCAAGCATTCCAAAATGCCTGTGAAATATTACAGAGCGGAATTTCCAAAGAAGATATTGCCAAAATGAGCAATGGCAAGGTATTGTTCTTTTCAGTTGCCGGTGATATTCACGATATCGGCAAAAATATTGTCAAGACCATGCTGATGGCCAATAATTTTGAAGTAAAAGATTTGGGCCGTGATGTGGGATCTGACACCGTCATTGACGCTGCCATTGAGTGGGGCGCAGATGTTGTGGCAGGCTCTGCCCTTATGACCACAACCATGCCTGCCCAGCGTGATGTAATCAATGGCCTGATTGAACGCGGAGTGCGCGACAAGTTTAAGGTCATGTTCGGCGGCGCCCCTGTAACAGAGGCATGGTGTAAAGAAATTGGTGCAGATGCTTATGGTGACAATGCTGCCGATGCTGTTAGAATAGCTAAAGAATTAGTGAAATAAAAAGGAAGGTGTTGAGACCATGACTTATAAGCAAAGAGTAGGAATATTCGAAGCTTACCACCGTGCTATCACAGGTCCCCGGGTCAGTGAGTCGGAGTGGGATAACAAGATTATTCCCGAGAACCTTACGCGCCTGAAAGAAAAATACAATATTAAAATGGACAAAAAGCAGATTATCCCCACAGATCCGGAACTGATCAATAATCTGTTCAAAGCTGGTTTTGAAATGCTGGCCACAACCGGCATCTATTGTATTGATACCGGTCGCGTGATCAAATACACCGAGGAAGAAATCCTTACCGCCATTAAAGATGCTCCCAAAGAGTTCTACCTGGGCGAGGGCAATGATGCTGTCTTGATGAAGGATCGTAAACATACCGACAGCCGCCCGCCCATTATTCAAGGCGGCCCCACCGGCGCACCTGTCTCTGAAGAACAATTTCTTAATATGCATGAAGCTTATGCCAAAGAACCTCTCGTGGATACGATTGTAAACGGTGTGCTCCAGAAAATCCACGGCCATGACCCTGTACCCAACAGCCCTTGGGAAATTGCAGCAGTTCGCTCCGAAGTTCAAATGCTGCGCTTAGCCCAAACTCGTGCCGGACGCAGCGGCATGGGGTTGTAGGGGAGTGAAACATCTCTTTCCGCAGCAGGTGTCATTGCATCAGATTTCGAAGGTGGAATGCGCCGCACCGATAGCCATGAAGTCTCTCAATTGAATGAACTGAAGATTGATGTCAGTGCACTCACCTTCTGTTCATATTATGTATTGAGTGACCAAACTATCATGTGTGAGCATATGCCCATCTACGGAGGCTATGCCGGAGGTCTCGAGGAGACGACCATTAGCGACGTAGCCAGTACGCTAAATGCTTTTGTGATGGCCCAAGCTAATTATGTGTTGGATGGTCCCGTTCATGTGCGCTGGGGAATTACTACCGCCAGAGAGGCTCTGGCAGTGGCAGGCCACTGTGCCATGGCAATTAACGCCAATACAGAACTGATGCTTGCTAACCAATACTATACCATGGCTGGTCCCTGTACTGTTATGTGCTTACTGGAAACGGCAGCCCAGGCGATCACCGATACGGCCAGCGGCCGTGAGCTGCTCTCCGGTGTTGCCGCCGCTAAAGGGGTAACGACCAACTGCAATACACCAATGGAAGCACGTTTTATGGCGGAAGTTGCCCGTGCCTCCGCAGGTGTGGATCTCAATGTTATTAACCCAATCCTGGATGAGTTGATCGGCATGTATGAAAAAGATTACAAGACAGCTCCTGCAGGCAAAATATTCGACGATTGCTATGACCTTGTCACATTGACCCCCTCTGATGAATATATCAAGGTTTATGACGAAGCAGCTGCTATCATGGAAAAACTAGGTCTTAAATTAGGGAAATGAAAAATCCGCCAAAGTAGGTGATTCAGTGAATAAAAAAGAACGCTTTATGAATGCCCTCCTGGGCAAAGAAACAGACCGCGCCTCTGTGTTTTGTGCCAATCAAACAGCTACTTATGAGCAGATGGAGAAACTTGGTGCCTATTGGCCTGAAGCCCATTTTGATGCGGATGTCATGGCTAGCTTGGCTGTCGGTGCTTATCAGATCCTTGATTTTGATGCCGTACGTGTGCCCTTTTGCCAGACCATTGAGTCAGAGGCTATGGGCTGCACCTTGAAGGATGGCGGCAAAACCGGGGTACCCAGTATCGACGCTCATCCCTATCAAGTTAATGATACGCCCCCTTCACTTGATAATTTTGTGGAAAAAGGACGCATCCGAACGGTAGCCAAGGCATTAAAAAGCCTGAAGGAAAAGGTAGGCGATGAAGTTGCTGTTCTGGGCGGTGTGGTAGGACCTTTCAGCGTTGCCACAAACCTGCTGGGACTAATGAACATTATGATGGCTGCCGTCATGGAACCGGAGAAGCTGGAACCCTGGCTGAAGGTAGCAAAATCAGCATCGGAAATCTATGGCAAAGAGCTGATTGCCGCCGGAGCGGATGGGATCGTAATCGAAGATATGATGTCATCCATGGATATGATCAGTCCCCAAATCTACCACGATATTTCTAATCCCCATCTTAAAAATCTTGTGGATAGTTTGGGCGGAATCCCCACGATTCTTCATATCTGCGGCAAAATCAATCCACTCGTTGAAGACATGATTACCAGCGGTGTTTCCGCTTTCAGTGTGGATACAAAAGTTGATATCAAGGATATCAAGGAGAAAATTGCCAAAAGCGGCCGTACCGTAACTGTTGTGGGTGGTATTGATGCTGTCAACACCCTTTTCTACGGTAAAGAAACGGAACCGGTAAAAGAAGAAGCGAAAAAATCCCTTGAAGCTGGTTATGATCTTCTGGCCCCGTCTTGCTCGATACCACCGGCAACACCGACGGATAAACTTCTTGCTATGGTCGAAGTTGCAGCCGATTTTAAACGGGGATAATTTAAATAAATGCTTTAAGCATTATTAATACGAAGTGTCCGGGGGGAGTAGAGAGCACGTTTTTTGATGTGCGTTACTCCCCCTTTTTAAAATTTTACTTAGCTTAATGATAAGTAATTGTTATTATCCCCCAACGCATACTCAAGTTGACAAACATTAACTTCCAATTGTATAATATTATATCATAAATGCGCGTTTTGCAGATCAGTAACTTAAATTCCAGATTTATAAGTTAAAACCAACAAACATGGGTCGCAAAGGCAATTCTTATAGAATTTTAGGTATAATTCCCAAATCGAATCTCTAAAGGATAGAAAATATGGCCATTAAGCTAGGTTTGCATTAGTATTCAGAAAAGGAAAATGGCTTACTCATATGTGTTTCTGTAAAATGGGAGGTAAAGATTATGGTTAAGGATCATTACCAAAACCTAAATTGTATCAAAGCGGCTGTTAGAGATTATGAGCTGGCAACAGGGGTAAAGTGTTACCTCCTTGATCAAACAGGTAAACGTGCGGGTGATAAAAGCTGTTACCAATGTAATAATATTTGTGAATTCATCAAAAAGTTTGACCATAAGGGTGTATGTACCCATGACTATCTTGGCAGCTGCAAACCGGCACTGGAAAAAGGAGAGGCCCATTATTATGATTGTCCTTACGGACTTTCAAATATTGCGGTACCGATTATTACTGAAACTGAAATTGTTTACTATGCCTCTTCCGGACCAATACTGACCCAATCATCCGGCAAGTTAGTTATAAACAGATTTTTGGAACAAAACGAATTGTTGTCTTCTCATTACGATGATATCAAGTATCTATTGCAGGGTGTGCCATTGGTGGATGATGAGCGCTTACAAGCACTGAGCAACACCTTACAAAGAGCAGTAATCCCCATAATATCCAATAATTTGAATAGTTTTCGGGAAAAAAACTATATCCTAAGCTCTTTAATAAAGGAATTGCGCAAGGAGGTTCAGCGGTTACTTTACCCCGAGTATGAACGGGAAGCTTATGTCATGCAAAAGGAAATTGAACTTCTTTCCGCAAAACAAAACAATTCGATTACTGAACTTAACAAAAAGGCTTTGGAAATGATCATGTCCACTTTCATAAACAGTATCTTTAAATACAGGGTTTTTGAAGAAAGCAAACATCGGGGGGCACAAGTTTTCCTCGCCTTACTTGAGATAGCCAAAAATAAGGATATTAATCAGGAACTGGTTTTTGGAGAAAAATATATTGCTATTCGTCAACTACTGGAAGCAAAGGATTATTTAAACTTGAATCAAACCATCTATGCTACGGCTGATCGTTTTCAGAGAGCCTTTTTTATTGGAAGCAGCATAAATAATAATGAATCCATTCTCCATGCCATGGAATATATCCGCCAAAACTATATGAATATCACCTTGCAGGATGTAGCGAAGGCTGTTTCCCTAAACCCTAGCTACCTTAGCAATCTGTTTAAAAAAAGCGCAGGACAAAGTTATTCGGAATACCTGAATAAAGTGCGGATTGAAGCCAGTAAACAATTTTTACGGGAAGGTCTGCCTCTGGCCCAAATCGCTAATAATGTAGGATTTGCCGACCAGAGTCATTTTATCAAGGTATTTAAACGCTATGAAGGGGTCTCCCCTTCAAAATGGTTAAGTGTTGCTTAACCTTTACAACTAAGTTTCAGTTTTGCGTATTTCCTCCGTTATAAGATTCATTCTGGATTCCAGGTTGCTATTGTCAAATCCTGGCAGTGTTTGTTCCTTCACGATATTCCCATCCCGCATAAACAGAACACGCTGAGCTTGCGCCGCCACCTTTGTGTCATGTGTAACCAAAAGCAACGCCGTTCCCTCATTATTGATGTCGCGCAGAATATTCATAATTTCCTGAGCGGTTCTGGAATTGAGCGCGCCGGTGGGTTCATCCCCATATATAATTTCCGGGTCGGACATCAGTGCGCGGCAAATGCCTGCTCGCTGCAGCTGCCCCCCGGATACCTGGGTAATATTCCGTTGTTCCAGTCCCTTGAGGCCCATCTTTTCCATCAGCTTTTTCGCCTTTTCGGTAAGCGCGGAGGCTTTCTT
Source organism: Dehalobacterium formicoaceticum (assembly GCF_002224645.1). Lineage (NCBI taxonomy): Bacteria > Bacillati > Bacillota > Clostridia > Eubacteriales > Peptococcaceae > Dehalobacterium > Dehalobacterium formicoaceticum. The sequence continues at coordinate 334,881 of NZ_CP022121.1, forward strand.
TTCGTTGCCCTTTTGGGCGGGCAGTATGATATTGTCCAGCAAATTCAGGTTTTTCAGCAAAGTGGGCTGTTGGAATACAAAACCCATTCTGCGCCTGCGCAGGTCGGCCAGCTCGTCCTCCCGGAAAGAAGTTAAATCCTTACCGTCAAACAGCACCTTGCCGCTGTTTATCGTTTCCATACCGCTCAGGCAAAACATTAGCGTTGTTTTACCCGAACCGGATGGTCCCATAACGGCCACGAACTCTCCTGCACCAATTTCAACAGAAACGCCATCCAGCACCTTTGTTTTTTCCTTTCCTTCCCCAAAGGATTTCACGATCTTCTCTCCAATCACAATTTTTTTCATGACCTACTCCTTTATGCTTTCCATTATTTTAATTTCTCCCGTCCGGGCGGTTCCAATCAGAGTCGCAGCAAGGGTCGCGGCGATCAGTGCCAAGGGACACAGTAAATAAGACACAATGGGATTTATGGCAAACCGGAAGGAAGCAACCCCCAATGAGGAGATTACCAGCCCCGCCAAAAGCCCGCCCAAGGTATTCGCCAGCAACACTCCCAAAGCTACGGCAAAGACGAGCACAAACAAGGAGCGAGTCAGATATTGCGTCCGGATATCCTTTTCTGTAAAGCCAAGCGCTTTCATTACAGCGATGGCGTAATGATCTTTCGCCAGCAGCATCTTCATGAACAGTAAAACCACCAAAACTGTAATGACGAGAGCGACCGCAGCCGCCACTTGAGATGCTTTGCCAATGGCCTGGATGCTGCCTCCGAAGGTCTGCTCCATATATTCCGCGATATCGGAGACCTTGGCAAACTCAAAGCGCCGCGCATACCCGTCAACCTTATCTTCAATCTGGGACTGATCGAAAAAACTCGCGCTGATTACGCACCACATTATATCCGCACCGTCATCTGAAAAAGCAGCCTTCGCCGTCTTGCCTCCGTTGGTTACATCGGAATATATACCGGTTACGGTCAGTTGTTTCATTCCCAGCGAAGTCACAATAGAAATGGTGTCGCCCACTGTTTTATTCAGCTCATCCCCATTGATGGAGGAAAGAGCAATCTCATCTTCAAGAATCGGCACCGTACCATTAACATACTCAATAGGGAAAACGGTGTGGTCGCCCAACTCCACATTTAAACGGACTTCGGTGCCATCCTCCTCCCGCACCGTGAAAGCTTTGGTGGTAAGAACGACAAATTGATCTATGTCATCATCCTGTTCCATTACCTGGGCGATTTGAGCCGCTTTGTCGGAAATATCAATGGTCTGTTGGATGTCGATACGCATGTCGGACTGGCCGATGCCCATATAACGGGCAAAGCCGGCCGTTGATATGGTGTTATAAAGATTCTGCGGAACAATCAAGATGAAAGCAGCCAGCACCAGCACCACAAGCATGGTGACATACAGCTTTTTTCTGGACAACACATCTTTAACACCGAGAAAAACATTGGTCGGCGGGAATGTACGCCCGCTTAGGGTCAGTCGTTTTACCCCGGACATGTTCTCCTGGGAAGCGCCAAACCGCAGCGCGGATGCGGCGGATATCTTCCGAAAGCGCCTCAATACCACACTGACATAGGAGACGATTGCGAGGAAAACTGCCAGCGATCCGGCAAAACCAAGCACCAGTGAAAGGCCATCATTTCCGCTTTCCCCCATATACAGGCGGATGTTCTCCAAAAGCGCACCCTGGAACACAAATGACAGGCCGAGTCCCAACAGGCAGCCGACTGCCGCTATCGCCGCGTACTTTGCCAGGTATAGCCCCTTGATGTCGGACACGCGAAGCCCGATAGCCTTCATCACACCAATTTCCCGGTAATCTTCCTCGATTTTCGTAAGCAGCGTAAAACGGATGCATAAAAAAGCAATTGCAACCGCCAGCAGGCTTACCAGAAGAATCACGCCGATCATCATCCCGTCCGAAAGCGCATTAATCATTCTGAACAGCGGATAGGTCACGCGGGGGCCGTTAGCAGGCAGACCGGCTGACAGATAAGCATTCTCAAATTCACCCAACCTTCCCATATCATGCAGCCGAAACTCAATCAGGTACTCAATACTGCCCTGCTGCCGCAGGACATCAAAATCACTTTCGCTGACCAAGAAACGTTTAGAGGACGACAGGGATGCGTTCATCTGAGAGTCCCGCAAAAAACCTGCCACAGTGAGGGGATGACCATGCACGCTGAGGATGTCTCCGATTTCAGCGAAACCGTCCTTCCAATATATAAGGGGCAGATATACCTCTCCGTCCGCAGGACGTATGATATTCCCGTTTAGATCCAGCAGATAATCGAACAATGGACTTTGGACGGAAAAACCGTTGTCCTGTACGCTTGAGGCAAGGGTGTTTCCGGAAACTTCAATCTGCGCTCCGTCGATATTGAGAAACTCCATTATTTGATATTCGTCCACATCCGCCTGCTCTTTTGCAAAAGCGTCCAAGGCGTCCGCGTCTAACGTACCGGTGTGCATCTGAAGAAAGTGAGGCGTTTTCGCCTGCTCCATGAGGGTGTCGATCGCACCACCGAGGTTTATGATCAGGATTGCCGCCAGCGAGATCAGCATAGCTGCTGCTGCCACAAACGCGACGATCGTGGCAGTAATAAGTTTGTTCTTGCCGATGTCATTTCTTATTATTCTGTAATACATCCCATTCCTCCCTGTTCTAATGTGCGGACATCACGCTGCTCAGCCTCCGCGTCCATTTGCCGGACTGATTCACAAACTGCCACTTTCTCGCCGAATATCCGCATCACCTGCGAAGAAAGGCTGCCGTTTTCTACGCCAAGTAAACGCTCGATGTTATAGCAAAAATATAGCATCAGCATTTCCGCCTGTCAACATAAACAGAGTTCGAAAATGACACAAATCAGGCGTATCTTCGTTTGAAAATACGCCCGATTCATTGTGCCAGATTTCCTTATTCGGTTGCTTGCAGTAGTATAATTAAGTACGGTTTCCTGGATTTTATAGAAATTTCAATCAGCCCTTTGAACCGCTGTCAAAATGCCGATCTACTCATGCAATTTAAGTCCTTTTGTCAGCTTATCAACATGATTCTTCTTGCCAATCATGCCAATACCCACCAGGTTCAGGTCATCAGTTTTATACTCTGCAATTTTTGCACGATTGTCAACATCATTGTAGGTCTTGAAAAGTTCTTCAGTATAGATAGTCATCTTAACCTCTTTGGTAAGAGCCTTATTCAGCACCTCTTTCAACTCCTGGCTGCTTGCGGAATATATCATAATAGGTTGTTGTGACATGGGCAGGAAAGCTACCCCATCACCATCAACATACGGTTCTCCGGTAATATTGTGAGTCCCGCCAATTCCGCTTAACAAAAATGCTGTAACATTTAGCTTTTGCCATACCAAAAGGTCATCTCCGATTATAACTACGATCTTGTTAGCAAATTCCATCTAAAAAATCTCCTTAATTTTATTTTGATATATATTCAAATGACAGCTGCTTTAGCCTTGAGCTAATGCCTGGTTAATGGCTTGCTTAACATTATCAGACGATTCATTTGCCAAGCTGCTTTTCAGCACTCTTTCTGCATATTGGCCGCCTATTTTTCCTAATGCCCAAACAACATACTCCCGAACCATCTCATCAGGATTTGTTATTGCAATTTCTAAATCTTTGACATAATCCTCATTTTTTGAGTTGCCCATGGCAAGGGCAGCGTTTCTCATAAAATATCGTTTGTCTTTAATATAGTTATACATAATTGGCTTGATTCTGTTCATAAAAAAATCATCTGTCATGTTAAGGATCGCTGGCAGCGCAATATCCTCCGCAATTTGTTCTATATATCTGTCGACTGCCTTTGGGGCCTTCAATTTTTTCTGGTTGAGGAGACAAACATCCTGGCATATATCACATCCATGGATCTTCCCGCCTATGGCTTCTCTTAATTCATAAGGAATGAATGAAGAAATTGAACCTCTCCCATCCTGGGTAATCCAGTTGTTAAATGAAATACATCTTTTAGGATTTAGTTTAAATGGTTCATAGATTGCCTTTGTTGGACATGCATTTATGCACGCACTACAATTGGGAGGGCATTTACTTTCCATGGTAGGTTTGTCATAATCAAATTCCATATCTACAACAATGGTGCTGATAACAATATAAGAGCCGGTATCACCTGCATAAGCAAAGTTGTTTCTACCAAATGTTGTAACGCCTGCTTGGGCGGCAGCCCATCTTGCCGGAATGCCAATGGATGAGTTTACCTTGCAGCCATTGGCAGATAAATAGTCTTTCATCAATTCCAGTCTTGAATGAGCCAGCATCCCGGGGAGAGGATTATAACATCTGGCCAGATAGATTTTCCCGATCATTTTTTTAAGTTCTTCTGGAAAATCATTCTGAAAATAATCATATATTAAGACAATAACAGATTTTGCTTCCGGCATAATGTTTTTTGGTATCGCTCCTTGAAGCGGATTTGTTGATGTGAAGTCGAAAAAATCATATTTATCACCTCGCGAAAGGACTTCAGCCACATAATCCGTGAAACTGTCGGCAGAAGTTATTCCAACTTTACTGTATCCAATATTTAGACCATACTCTTTTATGTCTCGTGATCTCATAAGCCATCCCCCCTACATAAATACCTGCATCCCTGTCAGACCCTGTCTCCATAATCAATAATCAATTAGTTGCATTATCAAAAATTATACATAAATATATTATAAGCCTTAAAGTTCTAGCTGTATAGTACGTTATTGCAGTGTTAAGGGTTCAAAAAAAGGCCGCTTTACATATTTTACATCATAAGTTTATTCTTGATTTTATGCTCATACACATACAATATGACTTTACCGCATATTAAGCCTAAAACTATTCCTGCAACTATATCACTTGGATAATGCATGAATAAATATACTCTCGAAAATGCTATTGTTATTGCAACAATCCAAATGATCAGTGAGAATTTCTTTAAGTATTTGGTTAAAACATATGCCGCAGCAAATGATGTAGTGGTATGACCTGATGGGAAGGAATATGTCGTAGATTTTCCTGCCAATAAATGGATCGAGGGAAAATCAACATACGGCCTAGGCCTTTGAATAATATGTTTTAAGATTCCTTCACCCATTATAGTACTTAAAATTAATGCCCCCAGGGTTACCATGCCAATATATCGCGTTTTTTTATTAATCAAAAGCAAAAGAGAGCTCAAAATCCAGATGAAACCCATGTTTCCGGCTACAGTAGATAAAATCATTACTTTATTTAATATTGGGATATGAAAATTTGTTTGAATAAAGAACAATATTGTTTGATCCAGGTTATTAAAATATGTTAACATTTGTCACCCCTATAATTCCGTTATAAAATAAATCCAATGCCCCTTAGTGTGTTAAACATCAAGAAAAGGCATACTCCCATTTTCATGGGAGTATGGGAGTAGGGGCGCAAAGGTTGAATTTAAGCTGGTTTAGTTCTTAGTCTTTATATCCGTCAGAATCTTCATTATCGTTTTCATGGAGGACATTATTGTTATCCCCACTCTTTGATTCCTTTTCGATATTACCTTTCTCGTCTTTTTCGTTGTCCTGATCCATTTTTAAGATTGATCCAGAGTTTGCATCGACTTTTACGTCATAGATGTTTGAACCGGACTGTATTTCCACTCCATACACAACTACACCGTCTTCATCTTCAAGCTCTAGTTCTTTTAATACTCCATCTTTCACAGAAGCTAAAGCGACCTGTTTGGCCTGTTCCTCAGTGATTGATGTCTTAGTGTTTGCAGCATTCAGTTCTTGTTCATCATTTTCTTCGCCCTGCTCATTTGATTCATTATCCCCATCCTGGTCAGATTTCAGTATCGCTCCGGTAATTGCATCAACCTTTACATCATGAACAGCGTTCCCTGTTTTAATTTCAACTCCGTATACAATCGCACCATTTTCTTCTTCTAATTCGCTTGTTACAACTACACCGCCAGGAATTGATGCCAGGGCTTTCTGTTCTGCGCTAGCCTGATCAATTCCGCCGGTCGGCAACACAACATTCTCGTCCTGTGTTTCAGTTTCTATAGCTTGTTCGTCCGACATTGCCTTTGGGTTATTTTGCGATGCTGAATTTGCAGAAATTGCAAATGCGGTTCCCGTTCCGCCAAGCGCAAGTACGCCCACTAAAGCCAATGTCGCAATCTTTTTCTTATCCATTTTTACATCTCCTTAATCAATTATCAAAATCATTTGTTTAACTGCTTTCATCTTATCAAGCTAGTTATTTCACCTCCTATGCTCATATAATAAAGCCGGAAGATGAGAATACAATAAAATGAATCTGAGAATCAGCTGAAAAAGCCATGAGAAGAAAATATTAGGTTATGATTAGAAATCTAGTGGGAGTTTAATCGTCATTTTCGTACCTTTTCCAATTTCACTCTCTGCTTCAATGCTGCCTTTGTGAATATCTACAATCCATTTTACTAATGATAAACCGAGACCAGATCCGCCTATGGATCTCGATCTGGCTTTATCTACCCTGTAAAAACGATCAAAAATGTGACTAAGGTCTTCCTTCGGTATGCCAATTCCTTCATCAGAGACCTCAATAACAGCCATTTCTTCCCTTACGCTGTAATCAATATTTATTTTTGTATCTTCAGGAGAATATTTTATGCTATTATCAACGATCGCTCTTAGCATCTGTTTAATTAATCTTCTGTCTCCTTCAATTTGAAATTCAGGATATGTGCTGCAAACAATACTATGCTTCTCATCGACGAGATTGCTCTCCTTAACAATTTCTTTTATTAAATCATTCATCAAGAATCTAGCTTTTTCCATCTTATAAATTTCATTATCGCCTTTTGAAAGGAAAAGTAAGGTATCCAGCAGACCGGTCATATTTGCTAATTCAACCTTAATTGATGATATGCTTTCATTTAATACTTCCCTGTCATTCTTACCCCAACGGTCGAGAACATCAATATAGCCCTTGATCACCGCCAGCGGCGTAGCTAACTCATGAGATGCGTCCAGCGTGAAACGGTTTTGTTTTTCATACGAACACTGGATTCTGGCAATCAGATCATTGAAGGTATCTGAAAGTCTTTTTAATTCATCATCCGGACCATCTATTTGAATTCTGGCAGAAAGGTCGCTCGCACTGATTTGCTTCGCCTGATCTGTAATCTTATCAATAGGACTTAATGCTTTCCTGCTGATAAGATAACCAACAATTATTGCCAGTAAGAAAACAAACCCATCAATAAAAAGCATGATCCCGGCAAGTGCATGAATAAAATTCTCTTCACTATCCATGTCCTTTACGACTTGAATGGTTATTCTCGCTCCATCATTTAAAGTTAACTTATCATTTAAAAAGATAATCTTATCTTCTCCAGATACGGCAGTAAATACCTTACCAAAGGCATTGTCCCCTACCTCCTGCAAATTGTATTGCTCCCCTGTGTTAAATATCATCCTGTTATTATAAAAGATGCTTACATCTACATTGTTGGCAATTTGAGAAAATTCTTTTAGATCCATTTTGGGAATATCGTTCAAAGATTTGATTTCCTTCATGATTACCCGGTCAACCGCTTGAAGCTGTTGTGCTGCGGTTTGATTGATATAATAATTAGTGCTGAAGAGCGTCGCAAAGTTAACCAATGCGAGGGCTGCAAAAAAAAGCATTGCATAAGTAATCGTTAATCTATGCGATATTTTAGATGATTTAAATTTACTCATATCTATCGCTACTCCTTAAGTGTATAACCTACACCCCGAACAGTAAGAATCAGTTTGGTTTTATAAGGGTAATCAATCTTATTCCTCAGATAGCGGACATAAACGTCAAGGATGTTGCTATCCCCGACAAAATCATAACCCCAAACATGTTCGATAATCTGGTCTCTGGTCAATACAAGCCCTTTGTTTTGCAGAAGATATTCCAGCAAGTCATACTCTGTTTTGGTTAGATCAATATGATTCCCTTGCTTTATGACCTCTCTCGTTAAAACGTTAATGCTGAGATCTGCAAGCCCCAACAATTTAAGTTCCCCGGTCTCAGCTTTCCCTCGTCTAAGACCGGCCCGGATTCTTGCCAATAATTCTTCCATTTCAAACGGTTTGGTCACATAATCATCTGCACCAAGATCCAGACCAATAACCTTATCTGTAATATCCCTTCTTGCTGTCAGCATAATAATTGGGATGCTGGACATTTTGCGTACTTTTCTGCAAACCTCCATGCCGCTGACTTCGGGTAACATTAAGTCCAGTAAAATTAGGCCATATTGACCATTTTGAAATTTTTCGAGTCCTTCTTTTCCGTCATAAGCTATATCATAGGTATATCCTTCATGCTTAAATTCCAGTTCCAGTACTCTCGTAATCCCTTTATCGTCCTCAACAATAAGAATATCCTTGCTTTTCAAATTTATCACCCCATTTGCAAAGGGATTAGGGCATATAATGTCCCAATCCCTTTTTTAGTTCATCTATTCATGTTAGGCACTAATATCATATATTATACTCTTTTTTACGCCTATTTTATACTTTTAATCCGCTACTTCGGCAGTGCCCTTTGCTTTCTCAACCTGAAAATTCAGTGGCTGATAACCTTTTGCATGGAGTTGTATATCAAATGTCAGCCCGTTAACGGAAGTTCCATACAACCCATTCATGTTTCCATTATAGTGTCCGGCTTCTTTAACCTGATTATCGAAATGAATCGTCTTCGTTTCTCCAGCATTCAAAGATAAACCATTCATGGTCTGATAATAGGATTCTTGTGTTTTGTCAACCTTATCCGTAATCGTATAATAGATGTCAAAGTTATTTAAAGTTGTATTTCCGGAGTTGGTCAGAGTAATTTCAAGATGATCAGCAGTCGCATTGTCCTCAACCCTAGCGTCTTTGATTTTTATAGGTAGTTGCGCCGCACTTGCCTCTTTTATTAAATTCTCAGTCCCCACAGGTGCTTTGTCTTCCTTGTCATTAACCCCATCACCGTCTGTATCAGCAACATATGGATTGGTTCCATATGTTTTCTCCACTGAATCTGGAATGCCATCTCCATTAGTATCCGTTGAACTTTTACCTGCGGCAGTCTGTGAGCTACTCGTGCTTGTACCTGAATTAGTAGCTTGATTAGAGTTATTTCCCGATGAGCAGCCTGCAAGCACAACAATTGAAAGCGAAATAATTAAGGCCGCTGCCAAGGTTGTTTTTTTTGTTTTACACGAAGTGATTTTATTATTCATTTTCATTACCCCCAAATTAATTTTTGTTTTTAGTTTAATTGATAATATTTTCACGCCTTAAAAAAGCAATATAGGTAAGTAGCCATACAGCTAAGCTTGGAGCCAGCAAGCCTAAAAGGTTAACCCATTTTAAGCCGACCACCTCCAATGGCGTATTGGCTTCGAACCCTGGCTTTACATTCAGGAGAGCGTAGCTTATCCTTTCATAGTGCTTTGTTGGCGACATTTCTTCAACTCCATCCCGGAGCGTTTCATAAAACTTAAATTGCTTAAGTACCTGATGCTCCTGATCCCTGGACATTCCCATCGAACTAAAAAAGCCTCCCGGTATTTGATTATCCATGTCCATTGTATCTCCAATCTGAGGGAGAACAAAGGACAATACCAGCCAAACAATCACTGTTATAAGCAGTGCCCGGCTCCCTTTCGTGGATACTGTGGCAATTCCCATGCTTAGTACAGTAAAGAACGTCATATATAGGAATGACATCCCGAAGAACAGCAATAGCCGAATCACGTCATAAGTCGTAAGGGCAACGCCTCCGATTGCTACTAAAGCTACAAAAGTAATGATTCCTGTCAAGACTGTAATTCCAGCCAATATGGCAAGGTTACCCAGAAGTTTCCCGTTCAAAAATGTATCTCTAAACACTCCCCTTGATAAAATTAACTTCATGGTTCCATTTTTATACTCCTTCGAAATGGCGGTATTGCCTAACACAATTGCCAGCAGCGCTCCGACCATTCCGATATAATTAACAAAACCCTTTGATGCAGAAATCGGATTGAGCTTCGGCATAGGAGGTAATTCAGCCTTACCAAGTGATTGCAGGAAGCTTATCGAGTTGTTGTAATTATCCATTGCGATTTTCACCTGGTATGAACCGAGGATTATCGATACAATGGTCAGTACCAGAAGCATGACAAGAATGCTGAGAAATAGTTTGTTTCTGAAAGCATCACTTATTTCTTTCTTCGCAATTTCAATGATCATTTCTCATTACCTCCTTCCATGCCTTTTGAATTGAAGCAGCGTAAAACCTGCTATCAGAATCAAAATACCAAGCATCCAGAGACCAATATTGGAACTGGTTTTTACAGTCACAGGGATGCTAATCTGGCCACTGCTCATTTCGTCGCTCATTGCTGTGAATTTAGCTGCAAAATTCCCTGCTACTTGTGAACTTGGTACATCAACTTTTATCGTCAAGGTACCGGTTTCTCCCGGCTTTAGGTTCATAACAGTCTCGGTCCCCTGGCTGACAAACCATTTATAGGGCAGTTCGGGTTTAATCTTAATGTTATTCAGATCCTTTGATCCGTTGTTTGTTACCGAAAGGGTAATTTCAGCTGACTTCCCGCTAAATACGTCAAATTTATCCAACATGCTTTTAACTGTAAGCATATGATCTTTGTTAATTATGATGGAAAGATTAATCACATTCTCTTTCCCATCGTCTCGGACCGCTTTTACGCTCAGCTTATCCTCATTTACTGATGACTCGCCTTTTAAGTTTATATTTAAATCGACTTGGCCGCTTGTACCTGCTGGCACTGTCAGGCTTTTTACCGCAGCCCCGTCGGTAGAAAAATACAACTCATAACTGTTTGCAGAATCTCCTGCAGTCAGGGTGTAACTATGTGATGCTGCATCAGCATTTCCTATGAACAGTGCTATTGCTTTGCTTGCTCCAGGTGACAAATTGCATCCGGTTAAAAATTCCCTGTCGCTCACATCTGCTGCAAATGCTGTCGATATGGAGAATGCGAGCACAATAATTAACATGCTCAAAAGCAGTATTGTTTTTTTCAAGCTCTTCATATTACTTCCTCCTTCTGAGCAGCTTTATAGGAAAGAAGCAGCATTGCCAACCCCGGCATCAAAATTTCAATAATGGCTCCTGTTTGTTTTAGCAGCAATTCCACAAGACCGATGTTTGATGTTTCAGGAATCACTTGAAGCAAGTCTTTCCCAATGCTCCGAAACTGTGCCGCAGGCGAAAACAGCTCTATCATTTTTGAAACAACTGTATCAGATGGAACCTGTGTTACAGTTTGTGCTGTCGCATTTAAAGCATAAGCAAAGCTCCTTTGGCTATCTGCAAGCTGAGGCAAAAGAAAAGAAATTGTAACCCATATAATCATCATCAGCATGAAACCAAACGCGCTGTCATTGGTCCTGATCGAAACATACATTGTTGCTGTATAAAAAACCATCATATAGACAAATGCAAGCAAAAAGAAGCTCAGCAGCCTTATAATCTCATTTATGCCAGGAGTCAGACCGGACACGAAAACAAACAGCACAAGATTAAAAATCAAAATGATACCTAGAAGAACACCTATAACCATTCCCCCGCCCAGTAGTTTGCCGGTTACGATCTGATCCCTATATACTGGTCTTACCGCAATTAATTTTAAAGTACCATTATTTCGCTCTCCGCTGAAGGATTCGAAACCAAGGAAAATTGCCACAACCGCTCCAATCATACTCACGTAGCTTACAATATTGCTTAAAACAGACAGCGGATAAATCGCCGGCGGTACAGGCAAACTTGTTGCCCCCTGGCTTTTTAGCAGCTGTACGATATCCTGATATGCCTGCAATTCTGCATTTTTCGTGCTGGAGCCTATATAGACCGAAATAACAGACAACAGAACGAACAAACCTGTCACAATTAAAAAAATATAATCCCGAAATGCCGTTTTCACTTCCTTTCGGGCTAGCGTCATGATGCCATTCATTTTTTTGCCCCCCCAATTTTAAAGTAGATCTCCTCAAGGGATTTTTCTTCGGGGAACTTATTTTCGATATTTTTTATTGAGTCGGCTAATAGCAGTCTCCCCTTGCTGATAATGCCTATATCCGAGCATAACTTCGTCACTTCTGACAAAAGATGTGTATTCATAAAAATCGTTGTTCCCCGTTCCTGATTCAACATGAGCAATATATCCCTTAGCTCTTTTGTTCCCTGTGGGTCAAGGCCGGATGTCGGTTCATCCAGAAACAAGATTTTAGGGTTGTGCAAAATTGCCTGGGCTATACCGATTCTTTGCCTCGTACCTTTAGAATAAGTTTTCACCTTCCTGTTTTTCCATTCGGTAAACTCAAGCAGCTTTAAGATATCCTCTATACGTGCATCCACATCCTTCACACCAGAAAGCTGACCAAAAAACTTCAGATTCTCCATTGCTGTAAGATCTCCATACAGGGTCACATTTTCCGGAAGATAACCTATCAGGTTTCTTACCTTTAGGTTATCTTTCACTATATCGTAACCACAGATGTTAGCTCTCCCCGATGTGGGTAAGACCAACGTTGTCAGCATTGATATCGTTGTTGTCTTTCCTGCTCCATTATGACCAAGAAATCCAAAAATTGAACCTTCCTTAACTTCTAAATTTAAGTGTTCAACTGCTGAAAAGCTGCCATATTTTTTCCCAAGATCTTTTGTTATCAGCATTGCTGCACCTCATTTCACTTTGAAAATATCTAATTGCATTTAGAGCATTAAATTTATTATCGAGATAACTATAAAGCAGTTATCCGAGAGCTCAATAATATCAAGCTGATATTTTTCTTAGTCTTCTCATTATTTTTCACCATCTGAATCAGTTATCATAATTTCCAACAGAACCTAATTTGTTAATTCTGTTTATAGCGCTTAGTCTAAAGATCCAATCTGAGAAATAAATTAGCTAAATCTGAGAAATTTCTAAGAATAGCTTAAAAATGCGATAAAAAAACAGGCGTATCTTTACTGTGAAAATACGCCTGCTCATTTTATTCAAAAACCCTATTCAGTTGCTTACGGGGGTTCAAATATCTTCGGAATATCGCAAAAAGCCGAATTTATAAAGTTAGATTACCTAATTTATTGGACCATTATATCCTAAGCTACTTTGGGTACTTTTTTTATTTCTCGCTTTCAATTTAAGTATCTTGTAAATCACTCCAAGCATTATAAACCAAACAGGTGTTACAAATAGGGCTACCCGGGTTTCCTTATTAAGTGCCAATACAACGATAATAAAAGCAATAAATGCTAAAATTATATAGTTAGCGATTGGGTAAAATGGCATTTTGAATTTGCTTTTAGCAGCAAGTTCAGGATTAAAATTACGATATTTTAGATGGCAGATGACCATAATTGCCCAAATGAAGATAAAGCAAAATGTTGATATACTTGTAATTAGTACAAATACTCCTTCTGGCATCATATAGTTCAAAATAACTGAAATCAATATGACAGTTGCGGAGAATATTGTTGCATTAGCAGGTACGTGATTTGAAGTTAATTTTTTCATTGATTCAGGTGCATTATTTTCTTTAGCAAGGGAGTAGACCATACGGCTTGTACTGAATATACCGCTGTTACACGCAGATGCGGCTGAAGTTAGTACAATGAAATTTACAATACTTGCTGCTGCTGCAATTCCCACTGCAGCAAATACCTGTACAAATGGGCTTTTATCTGGATTAATTGAATTCCATGGGTATATACTCATAATAACCAAAAGAGCGCCGATATAAAAAATAATAATTCTAATTGGAATATTATTAATAGCCTTTGGAATAACTTTTTCTGGATTTTCAGTCTCACCAGCAGTTAAACCAACTAATTCGATCCCGGTAAAAGCAAATACAACCATTTGGAAGGAAAGGATAAATCCACCAACTCCATTTGGAAACCAGCCTCCATGACTCCAAAGGTTGGTAAAGGATGATATACCAGCATCTGTAGAAAATCCTTTAATAATCATAAATATACCAATTATAATTAGTGATAAAATTGCCACAACTTTAATTAAAGCAAACCAAAATTCCATTTCACCAAATAACTTTACAGTAGTAAGATTCATAATTAGTAAAATTACAAGAACTATAAGGCTTGGAACCCATTGAGCAATATTTGGGGACCAGTATTGTATATAAAGTCCGGCAGCAGTTAAGTCAGCCATAGCTAGTGATATCCAACAGAACCAATAGGTCCATCCAGTAATAAATGCTGCTCTTTCTCCTAAATAATCATATACAAAGTCTACAAAGGAATGGTAGTTTGAATTAGAAAGCAATAGTTCTCCAAGGGCACGCATAATAAAAAAACAAATTATTCCTGTTATCATATACGCAAATAAAATAGATGGACCTGCCAAATGGATTGACCTACCGGAACCAAGGAATAACCCCGTACCAATTGCACCGCCAATTGCAAGTAATTGAACGTGCCGATTTTTTAGCCCTCTCGATAATTTCTGATTTTCTGATGATAATTGTTCCATTTTATCCCCCATCTTAAGCTAAAAGGCTAATATCAAAAATTTTATAAATTATATATTAATACAAACTAAATAAAGTTGCAACAAGAATAATTCAAGACCTTAACCACATCATAGCTTTTGCATACGTCAAAAGAACCAACCATTGCTTCAATGATTAGTTCTTAATACAATTTAACGATTTATCAAGGGTGGTTGTCAAGGATGCGGTCTCACCGGCAGCGTTTCAAGTACATTTAACAATCTTTGCCTTTCCTCAGCGAGTTCATTAGTTCGTTCCCGAACCCGAACCTCCAGAAGCTCACGGGCTTTTCTGGGCTTTTCTGGGCTTTCCTTCGGCTTTCGCCCGCTCTACCGCATCCCAGGTTCGCTCCGCGGTCTCCTGCAAAAAGTTTCGGGGACAAATGCTCCATGCCCAGTCTCTTTTTCCATTCGTTTGAAAAGCATATTTCGCCTTTTTCAAGGTCTTTTATATATGCACCTTCTGCAAAGCTGTCTATGATCTCGAGATATTCTTTCTCCTTGTTCTCCAACTCCTCGGCGCGGCAGCTCAGGGCAATTCTGTTTTTGCTTCTTCACAAAGGCCATTTATGTTGTCACTCTTTTGGTTATTATTCATACCATATTTGCCCCTTCACTCTACATATGAGGACAATATTCGGCTATTTGGCACGAAATACCTTTAGAAATAATGTCTAATAATGTCGACACGGTTTTTGTTTTTTTATTATCCCCACCAGAAAAATGATGCATTTTTATTATTAAGCGAATACAAAAAAGTTACACTGCGAAATGGCAGATACTCAGAAGATTTATAAAAACAAAAAGAATGTTTTTATAAAAATTTTATGCAAATATAAAAAAACAGACCATCTATCAGGTCTGTTTAAATGTGGTGGAGGTGAGGGGAGTCGAACCCCTGTCCGAAAGAAAACCCACAAAAGCTTCTCCGAGCGCAGTTTGTGTTTTAAGTTTCGCTTCCCAGACGGCCACAAACAGCCTGCTGGGTTGCTATCTCGATAAAATTCCTCTTTTTACCTCCGAGAATTGGTATCAGAGTATCCCACTAATTTGACACCCTAAATCCTCACCGCGGGAAAATGAGGCAGGATGTTAGCAGCATTAAGCTGCTAAAGCGTAATTATCGTTGTTGTTTAATTAATTTTTCCAACGTTTTTCGGGCTGATGGAACCCCGGCTCGCTACTTCTGCCAATTCATCCCCCGTCGAAATCCAGTACACCCCCATGATTTATGAAATTATCAAATAGCAACATTCTTTACCCTTCAATTGCTGATTTTACATGATTTTATGCCAATTGTCAACCGCTATAATTTTCTAGTTAACCAAGGTTTTGCTTAGTCCTTTTGTCTATCCTTAAGAGCTCGGTCCATATCCCGACGCGCATCCTTCGATGCCATATCCTGACGTTTATCGTAGAGCTTTTTGCCCTGGGCCAAAGCCAGTTCAACCTTCGCCTTTCCCTTGGAAAAATAGACCCTTAGAGGAACCAGGGTAAGTCCCTTTTCCCTGACCGTGCCATACAGCTTGTTGATTTCAAACTTATGCATGAGCAATTTCCGAGTACGTTTCGGATCATGATTAAAACGATTGCCCTGTTCATAAGGGCTGATGTGCATATTGTAGAGAAATGCTTCCCCATCTTCAATCCGGGCATAGGCATCGTTTAAATTGGCCTTGCCGCCACGCAATGACTTAACCTCCGTACCTTGGAGGGAAATCCCCGCTTCATAGGTTTCCAGAATATGAAAGTCATGTCTTGCTTTTCTATTATCAGTAACAACTTTGATTCCTTGTTTTTCTTTCATACGGCACCCCGAAAAACAAACCCTCACGCACAGATGAAACATTCTTCCAACCTGCCGAAAGGGTTTTCTCTCTCATTCATAATCATGTCAACTTGCTAAACATATTATATCATATGCCCAGTAAATGTCAAGATGGCTCCTCACAAGCCAATTCAAAATCGATGAACCTTTCCTCTACATTAACCCTGGCAACGGTAATGTGTATGGGATCGCCCAGCTTATATACTTTTCTGGTATGCCGGCCCATTAAAGTCAGTTCTTTTTCATAGAACTCATAGTAATCATCTGTCATGGTAGAAACATGAATCAAGCCTTCCACTGTGTTATCCAATTCCACAAAGATACCGAAGGCTGTTACTCCCGAAATGACACCATCAAAGGACTCTCCTACATGGCGTTCCATATATTCTACCTTCTTCATTTCCAGGGATTCCCGCTCCGCATCTTCGGCAATTTTTTCCCGGAAAGAAGATTGTTCTGCATATTCGTCCATACGCTTGCGCAACTTTTCCTTGCGCTGATCAGATAATTCCCCATGCTGGATATACTCTTTGATCACCCGATGGATTACCAGATCCGGATAACGTCTGATCGGTGAGGTAAAATGAGAATAATATTTTGAGGACAAGCCAAAATGTCCTAAGGCTTCGGCAGCATAGCGGGCATGGCGCATAGAGCGCAGCAGCACCGTACTGATCAGACGATCCTCCGGGCGTCCCTCCACTTTTTCAATAATATCCTGGTAAGCTTTGGGATGAACCTCATGAACCGATCCTTTAATATGGTAGCCAAATCGATGCAGGAATTCGTTTACTTCCTCCAGTTTATCCGGATCAGGAGATTCGTGGACACGATAAAGGAAGGGGGCTTTGCGCCAATAATATTCCTCCGCTACGGTTTCGTTGGCGGCGATCATAAACTCTTCAATAATTTTTTCCCCTACATCAGAAGTCCTTTTGACAATAGCTGCCGGTTTCCCTTCCTCATCAAGGATTACCTTGGCTTCAGGAAATTCAAAATTAATTGCTCCGCGCAGCAGACGTTTTTGTTGCAAAGTATACATGAGCACAGACATATCTTTAAACATGGGGACAAAATCCCGGTACCTTTCGATCAAATCAGGATCATTTTCCTTGAGAATTTTGTTCACATCGGTATAAGTCATGCGTTCATTGACATTGATCACGGCAGGAGTGATATCATGGGACAGAACCTCTCCCTGTTCATTGATCTCCATAAAACAGGTCATGGCCAAGCGATCCACACCGGCATTTAAGCTGCAGATATCATTGGAAAGCTGTCTGGGCAGCATGGGAATCACCCTGTCCACCATATAGACACTGGTTCCCCGGGCAAAAGCTTCCCGATCCAGGGCGTTGTTTTCTTGCACATAATGGCCTACGTCAGCAATGTGCACGCCCAGATACCAATGACCATTTTCCATTCTTTCCAGGGAAACGGCATCGTCCAAATCTTTAGCATCCTCACCGTCAATGGTAACCATGGGCAATAGACGCAAATCCCGACGTCCCTGATAATCTTCTTCCCGGATCACAGCGATTTTTTCCGCCTGTTTTAAAACATGCTCCGGAAACTCCTCCGGCAGCTGGAATTTCTTAATAATGGATAAAACGTCAATTCCCGGATCCCCGGCCCGGCCGAATATTTCCACCACCGCTCCTTCGGCATTTCTTCTCGCCTCCGGCCATTTGGTAATCTCAACTACCACCTTATCTCCATCCTTGGCTCCATTGAAACTATCTTTAGCGATAAAAATATCCTGGGCTAAGCGTTGCTCATCAGGAAGAACAAAGGCATACCGCCCTGCATCCTCAAATCGCCCCACCACCCGTTGATTGGCTCTTTCCAGAATACGGATGATTTCACCTTCCTGACGGGCCCCTTCCCCCTGTTGCTTCAACTGGCGCACCATAATACGGTCATTATGCATTGCACCATTGGTATTATCCGCGCCGATAAAAATATCACTTAATTCCCGATCATCAGGAATCAGAAAACCAAAGCCTTTGGAATGAGCCTGGAAACGACCTGCGGTCAGCCCCATTTTATCCGGCAGTCCATATTTATTTTTTCGCGTTAAGACAATTAAGCCTTTGCTTTCCATATTACGAAGCAGCATCAGAAAATCTTTCACATCCTGTATCTGAAGCGCCTCAATCAATTCCGCCGCATTCAGCGGTTTATAAGTGCTTTCCCGCATATAGGACAGTAATTCCTGTTCATTCATGATATTATCTCCTCCTGGATAATCTCCAGAACTTCTGTTTTTTCTAAGGCTTCCCGGATCAGTGCTTCAACATCCAATTTTTCTTCCATCATGATGGCCTCTTCTAAACGGGGACGAATCTTGGGATAATCCGGCAAGAAAATGGTGCAGCAATCTTCATAAGGACGAATGGAAATGTCGAAGGCCTTGATGCTTTGAGAAATCTTGATAATCTCTTCCTTATCCATCCCTACCAGGGGCTGGAGCACCGGCATATTGGTAACCTGATTAATAGTATACATACTCTCCAGGGTTTGACTGGCCACCTGCCCAACACTCTCACCAGTATAGATGGCAAAGGCTTTGTTTTCGGCGGCAATCCGTTCCGCCAAGCGAAACATCATCCGACGCATAATGGTGATACCATATTCCTCCCGGCAGTTCTGGCGAATCGCCTTTTGAATTTCCGTAAAATGAACCACATGGAGACGAATCTTGCCGCCCCAAAGGGCTAAAACCTGACAAAGATCAATTACCTTTTGCTTCGCCCGTTCACTGGTAAACGGAAAGCTATGAAAATGGACCGCTTCGATAGTGACACCTCTTTTCATTGCCATCCAGCCGGCGACAGGGC
Organism: Dehalobacterium formicoaceticum; assembly: GCF_002224645.1. Classification (NCBI taxonomy): domain Bacteria; kingdom Bacillati; phylum Bacillota; class Clostridia; order Eubacteriales; family Peptococcaceae; genus Dehalobacterium; species Dehalobacterium formicoaceticum. The sequence continues at coordinate 354,112 of NZ_CP022121.1, forward strand.
TGTCGATCCCTCCGGACAGCATCAGCACAGCCCGGCCGCTGGAACCCACCGGCAACCCTTTGGCACAGGGAATCACCTGACCGTAAACAAATGCTCCTTCGCTGCGAATCTCCACTTGGATGGTATGTTCCGGATGGTGCATTTCCGCTTGATAGATATCGGGACTATGAGCAAAAAGATAGGATCCCACCGCCTTACTGATTTCCGGAGAAAGCATGGGAAAAGTTTTATCCGGTCTCCGGGTCTCCACCTTGAAAGATCCACCTTGGGGCAGGGCATCATGAAGGACTTTTAAAGCAGCTTCCTGAATGGCGGACAAATTCTTCTCCACCTTGATCACCGGACTCACGGAATAAATGCCAAATACTTGCTGCAATCTTTCGATGGTCTGATCCAAATCATCCCGCACCGGTACCCAGATCCTCCCCCAGGTAGAGATTACTTCCCGGGGTGCCAAGCCTTTGATCCCCCTTTTAATATTTAAGACCAAGCGATTAATAAACTGAGATTTATTTTTCCCTTTCAAACCCAATTCCCCATAACGCACCAAAATCAATTCGTACATAGGTTACCTCCCCTATTTCTCTACTCTCTATGTGCAAATAGCAGTTTGAAACAAAGAACCGTCCCCTGTTCTACCCCCTGCCGGTAAGCTGCTGTAGTTCCCGCACTGCTTTTCCCACACTCTCCGCCACCGGCACTACTTCTTCCAATTCATTCATATAGGAAAAACTGAAACGAATCGAACCTTCCATCTCTTCATCCGTCAGGTGCATCGCGGTGAGCACATGGCTCAGTTTTCCCTTACGGGCAGAACAGGCTGAACCGGATGAAACATAGATCCCGTCTTGCTCCAGATAATGGAGGAGAACCTCACTTTTGATTCCGGGAAAAGAGATATTCAAAATATGAGGCGCCCCAGTATCATCAAAATTACTATTGATCTTACAATCCGGAACCTGCTCCTTGATTCTTGACGCCAAGGTTTCCCGGATGGCCGCCATCTTTTTCACATGTTCTTCCCGATCTTTCATAGCCAGTTCCACAGCCTTACCCAGTCCCACGATGCCCGGGACATTTTCCGTACCCGATCTCATTCTTTTTTCCTGCCCGCCGCCTTCAACCAAGGCCTTGATCCGGGTTCCTTTGCGCAGATACAATAAGCCGCTCCCTTTGGATCCATGAAGTTTATGCCCGCTGACAGATAGCATATCGATGCCCCATTTATCGGGAAAGACCGGCAGTTTACCGAAGGATTGCACCGTATCTACATGATAATAGACTTTTTTATGATAATCTTTTAAAATCTTCCCCACTTCTTGAATGGGCTGTATGGCGCCAGATTCATTATTGACATGCATCAGACTGACCAGCAGGGTATCATGACAAAGGAGTTCTTTTAACTCTTCGGTATCGACAACACCGTTTTCCTGCACATGCAGAAAACTAACCCGGAAACCCAGCTCCTCCATATGATCATAAACATTTAGCACGGAAGGATGCTCTACATTGGAGGTAATGATATGATTGCCCCGGCTTTTATTAGCATGGCAAATGCCTTTGATGGCCATATTGTTACTTTCCGTGCCCCCGGAAGTAAAATAAATTTCCTCCGGATGCACTTCCAAAGCGGCGGCCAGGATTTTACGGGCATGATTCACGCCCTGTTCTGCTTGAATCCCTTTTTTGTGCAAAGAAGAGGGATTGCCAAAATTACGGTTCATTGTTTCGTGCATTAGGTCTGCCACCTCCTGATGAACCGGGGTGGTGGCACTATTATCAAAATAGATTTCTCTCTCCATCACATACACTCCATCTGTCCATTTCTTTTAGTAATATTTTACCCCATTCATTCATGGACGTATTCACAGAATCATAAGTTATGATCCTTTTGCTTTTTAGCTTGGTTTTTTCGCTTCCATTACCTTCGCTGAAGCCTCTGCTGCCACAGTCCCATCATCCAAAATTGCTTGAGCTTCCATCTCATATAAACGCCCTTTTTGCCGTACCAAACGACTTCTGAAAGTTACCGGACGACCGATGGGAATCCCCTTCCGATAGCGCACATTCAAAGAAGCGGTAAAGGCAACAATACCCTGGGACAAAACGTATCGTGCCGTCACCTCATCTAAAATGGTCGCTGTAATTCCGCCATGTATAATTCCCGGATACCCTTGATGTTCCTCCTTTGGTGTAAAAACAGTGGTATATTCCCCATGATTATCAAAAAATTCCAATTTTAAACCAATGGGGTTCTTTTTACCGCAGGCAAAACACATCTTATCCATTTGATCCATCAGCAAACAACTCCCTTAATGTCAAAAAAGTGTTGGATGCAATCCCAACACTTTTAGTGACTTAAATTTTAGAGGAACATCGGTGCGAACACCAGGGAAATAACCGTCATTAATTTGATCAGGATGTTTAAGGACGGTCCGGAAGTATCCTTAAAGGGGTCACCTACGGTATCCCCATTGACCGCAGCTGCATGAGCTTCGGAGCCTTTTCCGCCATGATGTCCTTCTTCAATATATTTCTTGGCGTTGTCCCAGGCACCCCCGGAGTTAGCCATGAAAATGGCCAGTAAGAACCCGGTGACTAAGGTACCGGCTAAAACTCCACCCAGAGCTTCTTTACCCAACCCAGGCATTAACCCGACAGCAACCGGCACAACTACAGCAATTAAACTGGGAATAATCATTTCACGTAATGCGGCAGTGGTAGAAATATCCACACAACGAGCATAATCCGGTTTGGCTGTGCCTTCCATCAAACCAGTGATTTCTCTAAACTGACGGCGCACTTCTGCGATCATATAACCGGCAGCTCGTCCAACTGCATTCATCGTTAAAGCACAGAAAAGGAAGGGCAGCATCCCGCCGATAAATAATCCGACAACAACCTTGGGATCTAAAATATTAATCATTTGCAAATGCACAGCCTGAGAATAAGCAGTGAAGAGAGCCAATGCTGTTAAAGTAGCAGAACCGATGGCAAAGCCTTTTCCAATGGCTGCAGTGGTATTACCCACAGAGTCCAGTTTGTCGGTGATTTCTCTTACCTTGGGATCCAAATGAGCCATTTCGGCAATCCCGCCGGCATTATCAGAAACAGGACCATAAGCATCCACAGCCACAATAATCCCGGTAGTGGACAACATCCCAATGGCCGACATGGCAATCCCATAAAGACCGCCAAATTGAAAGGCTACGATAATGGCAATGGCAATGACAATGATGGGAAACATGGTGCTCAGCATCCCAGTGGCAATCCCGGAAATAATATTGGTTGCTGTTCCTGTTTCACAGGATTTAGCAATATCCTTAACGGGCTGGTAATCGGCAGAAGTATAGTACTCCGTAATTTTCCCAATGAGAGTACCTGCAACTAAACCGGCAATACTGGCCCAGAAAACCCCCGTGTTGGTATAGGTGGCTTCAACACCAAAGGAAACAACGGTAAATGAGTCCGGAAGAATCATCACACAAGCAAAATATGTACCTACAATTGCCAAGAGACTGGCGGTCATAGTCCCCATATTTAACGCCTTTTGAGGATTTTTCCCCTCACCGGTGCGTACAAATAGCATGCCAATAATCGAGGCAATGATTCCGGCTGCAGCTACTAATACCGGAGCTAATACCCCTTCTCCATTGCTGCCAATGCTTAAAGAGGCACCTAAAGCAAGAGCTGCAATGATAGAACCTACATAGGATTCAAAAAGGTCGGAGCCCATCCCGGCCACGTCCCCTACGTTATCCCCCACGTTATCGGCAATAACTGCGGGATTGCGAGGATCGTCTTCAGGAATCCCTGCTTCTACCTTACCAACCAAGTCTGCACCTACGTCAGCCGCTTTGGTATAAATCCCGCCGCCGACACGGCCGAATAAAGCTACGGAAGAAGCGCCTAAAGCAAAACCGTTAATAATAGCAAACTGCCCTGGGAATAAAAAGATAACAATACCTAATCCAATAAGGCCCAAACCAACAACCGACATTCCCATGACGGCTCCGCCGGAAAAAGCAATATCTAAAGCTTTGTTCATACCCTTGGTCATCGCAGCATTAGTGGTGCGTACATTGGCTTTGGTGGCCACCCGCATCCCGATATTACCGGCCAATATGGAACAAACCGCCCCGATGACAAAGGGAATCGCGGTGGCAGGATGCATGCTTTCCGGCCCGCTGGTTGCAAAACCAACAATTGCAATAATTGCAGCCAAAGCAATGACAAAAACAACTAAAACACGATACTCCCTGTTAAGAAAAGCCATCGCCCCTTCATGAATAGCATGGGCGATTTCCTGCATACGGGCATTACCCGGTTCCATCTTGTTAATCTTCGCAGCAAGATAGTAAGCAAATAATAACGCAATGACTCCCGTAATGGGAGCAGCAAAATACAACGTTTCCATTACTAAATTTATACCCCCCAAATTTTTAAAAAGCTATTGAGATCATAAGTGTGATAACCAGGAAACCTATCGCAAGATAAGCAGTAATTTTGGATAATAGTTCATCCATCCCTTTCTTCTTGCCAAAAAAGGTTTCCGCCCCCCCGGCGATCGCTCCTGACATACCGGCGCTTTTTCCAGATTGCAAAAGTACAGTTGCAATCAGACCTAAAGAAACCAATACCTGTATAACCATCAAGAACGTTTTCAACATTTTTCACCCCCATCTCAAAAAATATCAATTCATTGTAACATAAATCTTATTATGTTACAACCAAATGCTTTTTTCTTATATCAATTTAGATGATGCGGTAAAAAAAATCAATCCGGAGAGGCTGCCTGTGTTTTAATTACCTAAATTATAAAAAGCTTCCCGTCCGGCGTAGGAGGCGGTTTCATCCAATTCCTCTTCTATTCTGATCAACTGGTTGTATTTTGCTACTCGATCAGTACGGGATGGAGCACCGGTTTTAATTTGTCCTGCATTGGTTGCTACCACCAAATCCGCAATGGTGGTATCCTCAGTCTCACCTGAACGATGCGATACCACAGCGGTAAAACCGGCTCTTTTTGCCATCTCAATACAATCCAGGGTTTCTGTTAAGGTTCCGATTTGATTGACCTTGATTAATACAGCATTGGAGGCCTTGGTTTGAATCCCTTTCACCAGTCTTTCCGTGTTTGTCACATAAAGGTCATCTCCAACAATTTGTACTTTTTGACCGATGGTTTGGGTTAACTTAGCCCACCCTTCCCAATCATCTTCCGCCAAGCCGTCTTCAATGGAAATAACAGGATATTTCTCTGCCAGTTGAGCATAAAAATCGATCATTTCCTCCGTAGTTTTGACCAATCCTTCTCCCTGGAGATGATACTTTCCATCCTGATAAAGTTCTGTTGCCGCCACATCAAGGGCCAGCATCACATCTTTTCCCGGTTCATATCCGGCAGCTTTAATAGCTTCTACAATCACGGCCAAGGCTTCTTCATTGGATTTTAAACTGGGCGCAAAGCCACCCTCGTCTCCCACAGCAGTATTATATCCCTTTCCTTGCAGCACCTTCCTTAAATGATGAAAAATCTCCGCGCCCATACGCAAAGCAGAGGCAAAGCTGGCTGCCCCCACGGGCATCACCATAAATTCCTGGATGTCCACGTTATTGTCGGCATGTTTTCCTCCGTTTAAAATATTCATCATGGGCACTGGCAGTTCCTTGGCATTTACCCCCCCTAAATAACGATATAAGGGAAGTTCCAAATAATTGGCGGCAGCTCGGGCACAAGCCAAAGATACTCCCAAAATAGCATTGGCCCCCAGTTTCCCTTTATTGGGCGTTCCATCTAATTCTAAAAGCACCTTATCAATTTGAGTCTGGCCGAAAACGCTTAAACCAATGATTTCAGGCGCGATGATGGTATGGACATTGGTCACAGCTTCTAATACGCCCTTACCTAAATACCGGGTTTGATCTCCATCCCTTAATTCCACTGCTTCATAAGCACCTGTAGACGCGCCTGATGGGACAGCTGCCCGTCCCATGGTGCCGTCTTCCAAATAAATCTCTACCTCTACTGTGGGATTTCCCCGAGAATCCAGAATCTCTCTGGCATTAACATCCGTAATCATCGACATGCTATTCCCTCCATTTTTATGGTTCTTCTTACTTTTTTTGCAATTATTTTAATAAACTTTTCCCTGTCATTTCTTCCGGCTGCCGAATTCCTAACAATTCCAGCATGGTCGGTGCAATATCTGACAAGGCACCCTTCTCCTTAAGTTCCAGACCAATCAGTTCATCGTCCACAAGAATGAACGGTACCTCATCTGAGGTGTGGGCTGTTTGAGGACCTCCCGTATTAATATCAATCATGGCTTCCGCATTGCCATGGTCAGCAGTAATGAGCAGCCTGCCCCCTTGATTTCGTACTGCTTCCACTACCTTTCCCAGACAAACATCCACCGTTTCTACCGCCTTCACAGTGGCATCCATCATGCCTGTATGTCCTACCATATCAGGATTGGCATAGTTGATTATGATGACATCGTAGATGCCGCTTTTTATTTTTTCCACTACTTTTTCCGTAACTTCGTACGCACTCATTTCAGGCTTTAAGTCATAGGTGGCTATATGAGGAGAAGGAATCAATATCCGGTCTTCTCCCGGATTGGCCTCCTCTACCCCTCCGTTAAAAAAGAAGGTCACATGGGCATATTTTTCTGTTTCCGCGATGCGCAATTGTTTTAATCCTTCTTCAGCCAATACCTGCCCCAAGGTATGGTCTAAGTTTTGAGGCGGGAAAACTACCGGCACCTGAAATTCATGATGATACTGGGTCATACATACATAGTGCACCTGGGGGGGATTAGTTCCCCGATCAAAGGCGCTGAATTCCGGTTCAATAAATGCCCGGGTAATTTCCCGGGCCCGATCCGCGCGGAAATTATAAAAAATCACCGTATCCCCGGATTGAATCCTGCCCTTGGGCCGGCCTTGCTCATCCACAAACACCACAGGCTCGACAAATTCATCATTGACTCTTTGTTCATATGATTGTTCCAGAGCAGCTTGAGGGGAAACAGCCCTTATCCCTTCTCCATAAACCATCGCTTGGTAAGCCTTGGCTACCCGATCCCATCTCTGATCCCGATCCATGGCATAAAACCGGCCCATCATGGTAGCAATGGTCCCGACACCTAATGCTGCCATTTTTTCTTGGATCTCTGCAAGATATTCCTTGCCGCTTGTCGGAGACACATCCCGGCCGTCTAAGAAGCAATGGAGATAAACCTCTTTCACCCCAAGTTCCGCTGCCATTTCCAGAATTGCTATCAGGTGATTAATGTGACTATGTACCCCGCCATCAGAAAGCAGACCCATCAAATGCACCCGTGAGCCCCTTTCTTGAGCCATATGAAAGGCTTCCAAGAGAACGTGGTTCTCCCGGAAGCTTTGATCTCGAATGGCGCGATGAATCCTGGTTAATTCCTGAAAGACGACCCGTCCGGCACCAATGGTCAAATGGCCAACTTCTGAGTTGCCCATTTGACCCTCAGGTAAGCCTACTGCTTCTCCGGAAGCCTTGAGAAGTGTATGGGGATAAGTACTCAGGAGGTGCTGATAATTGGGCAGCCAGGCACACATAATAGCGTTGCCCTCTACTTGCTCGCAGCTCCCCCAGCCGTCCAGGATCATAAGTATTAATGGTTTTTTCTTTGTGAACACGAAGTTTCCCCCATTCAAAAAAGCAAAATTCGGCTAAAAGTTTCCGCTTTCAGGCTGGCTCCTCCGACCAGGGCTCCGTCAATATCAGGCTTCTCCATCAGCTCCTTGATATTCTCTGCCTTGACACTGCCTCCGTATTGCAGGCGAATTTGTTCCGCCATCTCCATACCAAAGAGTTCCTTGAGCACTCCACGAATATGAGTCAACATCTTTCCAGCATCATCTGCCGTAGCTGTTTTCCCTGTTCCAATAGCCCAGATCGGCTCGTAAGCCAAGATCAACTGCTCCCCATCCTGGGGAAGAACATCGGCTAAAGCCTTTCGCACCTGCCCTTCGACCCAGGTTTCTGCAATTCCGGCTTCTCTTTGCTCTAAAGTCTCACCCACACAAAGGATCGGTTTCAGGCCATGGTGCAGAGCTGCTTTCACCTTTAAATTAACGGTTTCATCTGTTTCGGCAAAATACTGGCGTCTTTCTGAATGGCCGATAATCACGTATTCACAGCCTAATGCTGTGAGCATTAAAGGAGATATTTCCCCTGTAAAAGCCCCTTCATTCTCCCAGTGCATATTCTGGGCACCTACTTTAATCCCGGTTTTCTCCGCTGCCTGGAGCACGCCGGGCAGATCTACGAAAGGAGGACAAACTACTGCCTCCACCTGATCCTGATGGACTAATTCCTTTAGCTCGTTCACCAGGCTGACCGCCTGGTCCGGAGTTTTAAACATTTTCCAATTTCCGGCAATGATCGGTTTTCGCATCTCACTCACTCCTATCTTGTAACACTGCCACCCCGGGCAGCTCCTTTCCTTCTAAAAATTCCAGGGTTGCTCCGCCACCCGTCGATATATGGGTAATCTTGTGAGCCAGTCCGGTATTTTGTACGGCAGCCACGGAATCTCCTCCGCCGACGATACTCACAGCCTGGGCTTCGGTCACCGCTCGGGCGATTTCATTGGTACCCTTGGCAAAGGAAGGCATTTCAAAAACCCCCATGGGGCCGTTCCAAAGTATGGTCTTAGCATTTTTGATAACTTCCCCAAAAGATCCAATGCTTGCCGGACCAATATCCATCGCCATCCAGCCGGCAGGAATCTGATCTGCCGCTACCACCTGATGCTTGGCATCGTCAGCGAAAGCTTCCGCTGCCACCAGATCACTGGGCAAAAGAAATGCTTTGCCCTTTTCCGCTGCTTGTTTCATCAAACAACGGGCTAAATCAATTTTGTCTGTTTCTACCAGTGATTTGGCCATATCCTTACCCTGGGCTGCTAAAAAGGTATTGGCCATGCCGCCCCCGATAATCAAAGTATCTACCTTGTTCATCAGGTTTTCGATGACGGCCATCTTATCGGAAACCTTGGCGCCCCCAAGAATGGCGACAAAAGGACGTTCCGGGTTTTCCAGGGCTTTTCCCATGATGCCAATTTCGCTTTGCATCAAAAGACCGGCGACAGCAGGCAGGAACTCGGCAATTCCCGCTGTGGAAGCGTGGGCTCGATGAGCCGTACCAAAAGCATCATTAACGTAAAGCTCTGCCAGTGAAGCCAGTTTTCGGGCAAAGTCCCGATCATTTTTTTCCTCTTCAGGGTAAAAACGCAGATTTTCCAAAAGAAGCACATCCCCCGGCTGCATCCCGGATATAAGAGCTTCCGGTTCCGGCCCAATGCAATCCTTGGCATAGAGCACCTTACAATCGATTAATTGCCCTAACCGGTCTGCCACAATCCCTAAACGAAGCTCTTCCTTCACCTGACCTTTGGGACGGCCCAAGTGGGACATCAGGATCACAATGGCACCTTTTTCTCTTAAATAGCTGATCGTGGGCAATGCCGCTTTGATCCGGGTGTCGTTGGTAATATGGCCATCCTGATCCAAAGGCACATTAAAATCAACGCGCACGATGACCTTTTTCCCTTTAACGTCCACATCCTGAATTGTTTTCTTATTCATACTTCCTCCTCCAATTTGAAGCAAGTTAGTCAGGTTAAATCCTTTGGCCAACCATTGCAGCCAAATCAGCAACCCGTTTGGAATAAGCCCACTCATTATCGTACCAGGAGATGACCTTTACTAAGTTATCGCCAATCACCATTGTGGAAAGGGCATCTACGATAGAGGATCGCTCATCCCCGTTATAGTCCCTGGAGACCAATGGTTCTTCTGAATATCCCAAAATGCCTTTTAATTCATTTTCGCTAGCCTTCTTTAATGCCCCGTTAATTTCTTCCACGGTAGCGTTTTGCTCCAATTCAGCCACTAAATCCACCACGGAGACATTGGCGGTAGGAACCCGCATGGCAAAACCGTTTAATTTGCCTTTCAATTCCGGCAAAACCAAGGCCACAGCTTTGGCAGCTCCGGTGGTGGTAGGAATAATCGACATCCCTGCCGTGCGCGCTCGACGCAAATCTTTGTGCGCCTGATCCAAGATGCGCTGGTCATTTGTGTAAGAATGAACAGTGGTCATTAAGCCTCTTTTGATGGTAAACTTTTCATGAAGCACCTTGGCTACAGGTGCCAGGCAATTGGTGGTGCAGGAAGCATTGGAAATAATATGATGGGCATTGGGATCATACTTATCTTCATTAACCCCTAAAACGATGGTAATATCCTCGTTTTTTGCCGGGGCAGAGATAATAACTTTTTTAGCCCCGCCTTTTAGATGAGCAGCTGCTTTGGTTCCATCTGTAAATAAACCTGTGGATTCCACCACAATATCCACACCTAAATCTCCCCAAGGCAGATTCTGAGGATCTCTCTCTGCTAAAACCTTGACTTTTTTCCCATTCACGATAATATTGTTGTCTTCTGCCTTGATTTCTCCCTGAAAAGTACCGTGGATAGAATCATACTTCAGCAAATGAGCATTGGTCTCCGCACTGGTTAAATCATTAATCGCCACAATTTCTAATTCGGGTTTGTTTAGTGCCGCTCGAAATACCAATCTTCCGATCCTGCCAAATCCATTAATTCCTATTTTTACTGTCATGATAAATCCCCCTCTTAAATTATATTGATCATTCACTTATCTAAATAAACTGATAATAGGATAATTTTCCCACATGTCATTATTAATCATTCAACACATAATAAAAAAATCCTGCTCAAAACTTATTATTATTCTAACTAACTTTTCGTATACATTAATAAAAAAGGGTTTGCTTGATTTCAGTTCAGCGCAAACCCTCTTTCAGTAAAATTTTGTTTAATTATATTTTATATTGTCCCGGCGATAGCTGATGGGTGTACATCCTTCATTCCGTTTAAAGACCTGACTAAAATATCTGGCATCCCGATATCCCACCCGGGAGGCGATTTCCGAAACTTGAAAATCCGTATTGACTAATAATCTCCTGGCTTCTTCCATACGTATCTGGGTTAAATACTCGGAAAAACTCCAGCCCTTCACCTGTTTAAACAAGCGGCTGAAGTAACAGGGACTTAAATAAACCTGATGAGCTACATCCTCTAAACTCAGCTCATTAGGGTGATTTTCCTCCATATAATGCACCGCTTTTTCTATCAAGCTGTTATTACGAAAATCCCGGGAAGAGCGCACCCGCGAAACCAATTCCCCTAACCAATCAAGAACGTGATCATAAATCTTTAATAAGGATTGGGCGGTAATAGCATCTTGATCGGAAGGCATCTTTAAGGCACTGATATCCTCGGCTTTGACGCCTCCTTCCACAGCGGCCCGGGAAGCCAGAGCTGAAACCTCCAAAAGTTTCATGCGAATATCCCCGGCATTATACCGATTTTCCGGCGGCATATCTGCCCAGAGAAACTGAAAATGCTGCTTTGTTTTTTCCCAGTCACCCATACGAATCGTCATGGCAATCCCTTTTTCATTCCCCTGTTCTAAAAATATCCCGGAATCATGAGGGGTGGTGACATCATCGGCATGAATGACTTGGTCACCTCCATAGATAAGACGAAATTCACCTGCCGTCAGGGCTTCCTGGTGAGAGCGGATAATACCAACAGCATTATTTACGGCCCGTCCGATCCCGATGGTCACGGTAGCATTGGTCTTGATCCGTACCCGGGAACAGATATCATCTCCTATCTTTTGACCAATTTCACGAATCATCTGGGGCTCCTCTTCATTATTAAAGGGAAGCAGAATTACGAACTGACCGCTGCCTACAGGGGCAGTCAAGGCGCCTTTCCAATTTTGGAAAATCTTTTGAATAATATCTCCCACTTGTTTTTGCAGCACTTGATATTCCAATTCTGAATGATAGGTGGTATTGCCGATTTGCTCGTCAATCCACACATGCATCGCCAGACGCAGGGGTTGATGAATGCCCAGAAACTCGGCTCTGGTGAAAACTTCCTCAGGATTGGCAAGACTGCCGTTAATCAGATCCATGACAAAGCCTACTCGAATCAAAGGCAGTGCATCATTCAAGGTCTCCTGAAGACGTTTCATTTCTTCCTTTGATTTCCGTTCCGTCAACACCTCTGTTTCCAGACGGTCCAATAAAATTAATAGTTCTTGGGTGTCCACCGGTTTCAACAAATAATCGGATATTCCTAATGAGACTGCTTTTTTGGCATAATTAAACTCCCCATAAGCAGTAATAACAACCATCCGGGTATCCGGAAGAATCGGTCTTAATATTTTTGTAACTTCCATCCCATCCAAGCCCGGCATGCGAATATCCAAGAGAATCACATCCGGCTTGACCCGGGTGGCGATTTGCACCGCTTCCTCCCCATCACCCGCTTCTCCTACCACTTGATCTTCCGGTCGGTATTTTTCCAGAATTAATCTGATCCCTTGACGTTCTAAGGGTTCATCGTCCACAATTAAAATATTTAACATCAGAATTACCTCCCTTCACGTTTTATAAAAGGAAAGGATAACTGCAATTTTGTCCCTTTACCCAACTCACTTTCAATATTTAAAGCACAATCGCTGCCGAATTGATATTGAAGCCGGCGAAGCACATTGGGCAGTCCTAAACCGCTGACCTGTCCTCGGCTTTTTTCCTGATCCCACATTTGAAAGATATCTACCTTGGTTTGTTCAGTCATACCCACTCCGTTATCCTCAATAGAAAAACATATTTGTTCCTTGTCCCGCCAGCCTTTCACCATGATCATGCCCCCCTCCTTCAAAGGCTCTAAACCATGAAGGGAGGCATTCTCAACCAAAGGCTGCAAAATCATACAGGGCATTTCTCCCTTCATGATCTCCTCATCTACCTCAATGCGGCTGGTAATCCGGCCCTGAAAGCGGGCATCTTGAATGATCATAAAATCTTGAATGGAGCGCACTTCTTCCTGAACTGTAACTAAGGATCTTACCTGATACAAACTATAACGCATCAAGCGGGCTAAGGAGCCGACCACCTTTTCGGTGGAAGAATCCCCCTTGAGCAAAGCCATGCGGGAAATCGTATTTAAAGCATTAAACAGAAAATGAGGATTGACCTGGGATTGCAGTGCATTCATTTCCGCATCCTTTAAGGCTTCTTCCAATCGATGCTGTCTCTTCATAAAATGAATAAAACTGCTCCTCTTCTCTTCAAACTGATGTTTCTCTGCTAAAACCTGGCCTAGATCCGTAATTCTTCCTCCAATAAAGGATAAGAAGCGGCAAATGTTGTCCAACTTCTCCTGATTTAATATGGGAATATCCTTCAGGCATTTTCCGGTACAATCTTCTTCCATCAGAAAATGGCCGCAAAGAATGGCACCGATCCGCCCTGTACTGCCAATTAAAGGATAAGTAATTTCAATTAAGCCGGCATGGCAGCGATATGCAAAAGCATCTTTCAGTCCTTCCCAGAGAGGTATCGTCTGATAACCAATTTCCCCCAATACTTTTTTAGCTTCCGAGCAGCAGCAGGAACAATCCAAAAACTTGCCCGGTGAATGGACAGGATTTCCTGTGGCATCCACCACCATTACATCCAATCCTGTCAGATATGAAAAGGATTTTTGCAATTCCTGCAGGGAAGAACGTGATAAAATATGCTTTATGCTTAAAGGCGCCGTGACCGATTGGGAAGTGCTGACCAGTTCTCTGATCTTCTGTACACCTCCGAAGGCATCATCCGCATAAGCATCGGCACCCGCCTCTTCCGCTATTTCTGCAGTCACAGCCGCGCCGCCCACAATGACCTTCACTTGTTCTTTCAAACCCGCATCCGTTAAAGCCTCGATCGTCTCCTGCATGGATCGTACCGTGGTACTCAGGAGAGAGGACATACATAAAACCTGGGGTTTATGCTTGGCAACGGCTTCCACAAAGGCACCGGGCGAAACATCCACGCCCAGGTCATAAACGCGAAAACCTGATGCCTCCAGCAATAGTTTAAGCAGGTTTTTGCCCAAATCATGCAAGTCTCCAGCCACTGTGCCCAGTACCACCCGACTGGGGATGACACCAACAACGACCTCCATATGGGGAGCAATTTCATCCATCCCGGCATTCATCGCCCGGGAAGTGACGATCAGCTCCGTTACATAGATTTCATTATTCTGAAACTTTGCGCCAACAATATCCATCGCCGCTACCAAACCATGGGAGATAATATGATCCGGTTTTTCCCCCATGGCTAGGGCTTTTTTTACCTGATTCCGCACACCTAATGCATTGCCGCATAACACTTCATAAATTATTTTCTCAATGGGACCAGACATTTCCTTCATCCTTTCAACCGGTTCAATAATTAATTGTTTAGACACTACATCAGATTATCTATCTTCTTAACTGTCATAGCCTTAAAAATAAAGGCCGCAGAGGGTCCTTCTCTTACGGCCAATTGCTATTTTCACTTCTTTAAATGAGATTTTACATTCCCTCAAATTAAATATTACCTTTAGTTGCTGTTATGGACAAGACTAAGATATTGCGAAATGTAAGCTTTGTTGCCCAAGGGATTTTAATATCGTTTCCTGCGGCTGGAACTGGGTATTCCCAACTCTTCCCGATATTTTGCTACCGTACGGCGAGAGATTTGCAGCCCTTTTTCGGTTAAGAGATCTGTCAATTTTTGATCACTAAGAGGCCGGGTTTCATTTTCTTCCGAGACCAGATCCTGAATCATCTTCTTAACCCAATTAGCAGAGGTAGCCTCCCCTTTATCGGTCCCAATACCGCTGGCAAAAAAGAATTTCCAGGAAAAGGTGCCGCGGGGTGTTTGAACATATTTATTATTTACTGCCCGGCTCACGGTAGATTCATGAACACCGACCTTTTCCGCTACCTCCTTTAAAGTAAGAGGCACTAAAAAGGCAACCCCCTTGTCCAGAAACTCCTTTTGATATTCTGCCACCACAGATGCCACCTTAAATAAGGTGAATCGTCTTTGTTCGATACTTTTAATTAACCAAAGGGCGGAATTAAGCTTACCTTCTACAAATTTGCGTACGCTTTCATCGGAATGCACGTCACCCTGGACAATTTTGCGATAATAAGAATTAATATTTAAACGAGGTACCGTGGTATCATTCACCAGCACCACATATTCCGTTCCTACCCGTTCAATAACCACATCAGGCATGATGTATACCGCCGTTTTTTCTTCCGCATATTCCAAACCAGGTTTCGGATCCAAAGTCTTTATTACCGAGACCAGATCCTGAATTTCCTTAATACTTAATTTCAAAGCTTTTGCTACTACAGCCAATCGATTGCTGGCAATGTCATCTAAATGATGTTCCAGCATTTCCAATAGAATCTCGTACCTGGGATCACTGGGATCTAATTGCAGCTTCAGACATTCGGACAAATTGGAAGCACCCACACCGACAGGATCAAAGCTCTTAATGATCGATAAAAGCTCCTCCACTTCCCCTTGAGATACCTTGAGCATTTCTGCCATTTCTGCCAGCTCAACCGTTAAATAACCTTCCTGGTCAATATTTTCGATAATATATTCCCCAATGCGGCTTTGCTGTGCTGTTAATTTTATGATGTGCAACTGAAACTTTAAATAGTCCTGTAAAGAGGAATGCTGCACCACTACGGGCTCAAAAACGTTTTCGTTTTTTTCTAGGCGCACTCCGGAACCAATCCCTAAATCGCTGCTGTCCGCAAATAATTCTTTTAAATCCCTGTTTCCATCTTCATTTTGAGGCAAATCGGGTTCAACCGTACCATCCGGCAGTTCCAGAACGGAGTTCTCTTCCATCTGTTCTTGAATATAATTGGTCAGCTCCAACGCAGGCAAAGTTAAGACGGTAATTGCCTGCCTCAGTTCAGGCGTCATGATCAATTTTTGACTTTGTTCCAGAATCAGTCTTGGCTCCATATATATTCACCCTGCTATCCCTTCATTATGCATATATTTATACTATTCTTTTTATTAGTCAAAATTCCTCTTCTTAATGTTCAGATAAAAAAAACTCTTTTTAGTTATCGGGAAAAAATAGTGATACCAGATGAACCCGATGAGCAAACCAGTGAGCATCAACGCCCCATTTTGGGCAAAGACATACTGGGCCGTATTAAATAAATAGGGATGTAATCCCAACCCATAATCCATAAAATCCTGAAAAAGCAAAATGACGGTAAGGGAGGCGGCCTCCCCAAAAGCAATCCTTTGGCCAGGATAATAAATGATCCCTTCCAAGGCCATGCCTAAATGGGATAGGGCCAACATTAAATTCATCAGCGTAAAGCTCTCACCGATCCATAAGAGCTGCAGGTTGATCAACACCGCCCAGAATCCGTATTTGATGAGAAATGCACTGGCCAAAAAAGGAAGCAACCTTAATTTTCTCCCCAGGAATACTGACAGCAGTACGATGGCAAAGAGGGTGGTTGACAAAGGACTGTCAGGCACAAAAATCCAGAAATATTTTGGGGTGGAGGACAACTGTCCCCAATACCAATAATAGCCATAAATAGAACCGATCACATTTACAACGAATAATCCTGTTAAAAACCTGGGATTTCGTAATAAATCGTCGATCCATTGCACCATGGTTTTCAGCATACCTCTCCTTCTTGATCATCAATCAATTCCTTTGGTTTCGCCGGTATGCCAAAAACCGTTGTATCAGCGGGTACATTGGCAGCAACCACTGCTCCTGCCCCCACAACAGCCCGATCCCCAATAGTTACGCCGGGAAGGATGGTTGCATTGGCGCCGATCATCGCATCCTTCCCGATTACAATCGGTCCGGTGCGATACTCATGAATGAGAAATTCATGGCAGAGCAGGGTGCAATTATAGCCCAGGATACTGTTCTCCCCAATGGTAATCATTTGAGGGAAAAAGACATCCATCATGGCCATCAGTCCAAAGGAAACGTTCTTACCCACCTTCATCCCCAAGATCCGATAAAGTGGATTCTTCAGCTTCAGGGAAGGGGAATAACGGCAAAACTGAATGATTAAAAAATTCAGTACCACCCGCAGAGGATGAACTGCTCGATGCCAAAAGCGCAGAGAGTTTTTGCCCTCCACTGAATGGTGCACCAGATTCCTCAAAAAATAACCTCCTCTATTTATTATGCTCTTTCAAGCGATCTGCAATCATTTCTAATTTACGCATCCTATGACTGATGCCGGATTTGCCGATTTTAGGTGTCGCCGTTTCTCCCAGCTCCTTTAAGCTTAAATCGGGATAAGCCAAACGTAGTTCCGCCACTTGTTTCAGCGCCGGGGAAAGTTTATTCAAACCTGTGGTGGCTTCGATAAGATTAATGGCTTCAATCTGTCGGACAGCAGCATCTACCGTTTTATTTAAGTTGGCAGTTTCACAATTTACCAGGCGATTTACCTGATTTCTCATTTCTTTCATAATGCGCGTATTTTCAAAATCTAAAAGAGCCTGGTGCGCTCCGAGAACATTCAAACAGTTTACAATCTGGTCACTTTCCTTCAAATAGACAACATACCAGTTTTTACGGCGGCTGATCTTGGCCGGCAAATGAAAATCGTGCATCAAATCTGCAATAATCTCCGCGTGATCTTTGTTGTTGCTGATGATCTCCAAATGATATGTCCCTTCAGGATTATTTACAGAACCTCCTCCCAGGAAGGCCCCTCTTAAATAAGCTTTTTTGCAGCATACATCACGCACCAGTTCACTGGGAAAAGATTTCTGATAATTCATCACCCAGTTATTTTCCCCATCCACAAAACCTAAAAGCCGCAACACATTAGCCACCTGGGGTTGGGGGGGAATACGAATAGAATAGACATTATTTTTTTTCAGACGGTTCTTCTTATGCACAAGAATCTCTGTCTGGATACCAAATCGTTCCTTGGTCAGCTTAAATATTTTGCGAGCCACCGCCGCATTTTCTGTAATAACCGCTAAGGAAATCTTTTGATAAGCACTGATTTGAATGGTACCGTCCATGCGAAACAAAGCAGCCAGTTCTGCCAGTTGACAACATTTTTTATGGGAAATAATTTGGGCCAGTTCATTTTTTGTTTTTACAGAGAAAGACAATGCGATCACATCCTAGCGAAATGCTCATTTCCGAGGATTCTTACCGGTGTTGGCAAATAGACATGTCCGATGCTGTCTAAGCTCCATCGTCATCGCCCACAGAATTTTTTGAGGATCATGTCTGGCCAGATTGTCCTCTGCGCAAAGAGGATAACTACTTACTTCTATATCTAATTTTCCCAAATTTTTTTCGTCCGTTAACACCGGCTTTGCTCCCTGGGCTTGATACTTCAGCTTAAGTTTCTCAGAAATGATTTCATTATTGACGATAATTTTATCAATCAAGCCTTGGTCGGTATGATCAAGAATGGCTTTTAGATGGTGGGAAGCCTGGTAGCCGTCTGTTTCTCCCGGTTGAGTCATAATATTACAAATATAATATGTTTTGGCCTGAGTTTTCTGAATCGCTTCACGAATGCCGGGGACCAGCAGGTTGGGTATCACACTGGTATAAAGACTGCCCGGTCCGACAATGATGGCATCGGCAGATAAAATGGCATCAATGGCTTCCTGAAGAGGGGAACATGCGTCAGGTTCTAAAAAGACTCTTTTAATTCGGCCGGGGTCATGGACCATCTCGGTCTGCCCTTTAATAATCCGCCCGTCTTGCATCTCGCCCACCAAGACCACATTCTCTAAGGTTACCGGCAATACCCTGCCTCGGACTGCCAGGATCCGACTCATCTCCTGGACGGCAATGGCGAAACTGCCCGACATCTCCGTGAGACCGGCTAAAAGCAAATTGCCCAGGCAGTGTCCGGACATCTCTTTGCCATGAGAAAACCGATAATTAAATAAATTCACGCAGATGTTTTCCTGCTCTGCCAAAGCTACTAAACAATTACGAATATCTCCCGGGGGAGACATGCCTAAATCTTCCCTTAATCTACCGGAACTTCCACCGTCATCCGTGACCGTGACGATGGCAGTTATATTGGAAGTGAGTTCTTTTAATCCGCGCAGTAAAGTGGATAAACCTGTACCACCGCCAATAGCGACAATTCGTGGGCCCCTTTTTAAATAATGGTGCCGGAGTTTAAGCTTCAGGCCGGGATAAAACCTGTTGAATAACTTCATGTATGCTTCACACCCGATTTCAGAATATCCCGATGATTAACGACGACTTGATACCCACACCCTCTCAAAGATTTTGCAATCCAATTGGACAAGGCTACGGATCGATGTTGCCCACCAGTACAACCAATAGCAATCATCAGATGCATCTTACCTTCTTCACAATAATGGGGTATTAAAAAATCTAATAAATCCAGATATTTCTTTAAAAATGTTTGCGCCAGGGGATTTGACAGTACATACTCCATAACCTCTTTATTCTCCCCGGTATGAGGACGTAAAGCTTCGATATAAAAGGGATTGGGCAAAAAGCGTACATCAATGGCTAAATCTGCGTCTAAGGGTAACCCATATTTATAACCAAATGACATGATGGTAATAGAAAGCTGTCCCTGTTTATTATCAGCAAAATGATTCCAGATCTGATCCTTCAGCTGTTGGTTCGAGAGATCAGAGGTATCAATCACTTTATCCGCCATACCCCGCAATTCCTGCAGGCGCAGCCTCTCCTCGATGATACCGTCCAGTACTCTGCCCATAGGTGCCAGGGGATGACGCCTTCTCGTTTCCTTAAAACGACGCACCAATGTCTCATTGGAGGCCTCCAGAAATAGAATCTCATAGGGAATTTTCTGAGATTTCAACTTGGATAAGGCTTCAAACAGGTCAGGGAAAAACTCTCCCCCCCGAATGTCAATCACTAAAGCTACTTTTTCCATTTTGCTGGGTGATTGGGTAATCAGATCAGTAAATTTGGGGATTAAGGCGGGTGGTAAATTATCCACACAATAGAACCCCATATCCTCCAAGGAATGGATGACCTGAGTTTTCCCCGCCCCGGACATTCCCGTAATAATTTCCAGCTGTAACCCTGGCCTTTTCTGTTCCTGCACGATTTGCACATCCTTTTAGGAGTATTCTTGCTGCTCACCTTATTTATCCCAGTTGATCAGAGAGATCATAACTCCAACAATATTATCTATATACATTATATCATATCTTTGATTTCCAAGTTAATAATCTGCTGAAATGAAATGTTCCCTTGCTGTAAAAGTGACCATCCAAAATCCAGATCGCCTACACTTTGAGTAAAATGAGCATCTGAGTTGACGATAAATTGAACACCGGTTTTCCCCGCTATTTTAATTTCATCTTTTTTTTGGTACCTATGGCCGGTATTAATTTCATAGGCAGTATTTGTTGCGGCACAAGCCTGGGCTACCTCCTCCACGTCGATGGGCATACCTAATCCGGGATGGGTAACGGCTGTCACCGGGAATTTATGCATCGCTTCCACCAAAGCTTTGGTATTGATATTTTGTATGCGCGGGCGTAAACTTGGGATCACTCGGGAAATTTGATTACCAAGGACAAAACGAAGCCCATCACGAAAGCTTTTCGGCATCACATAAGGATGAAGACCCACTAAAAGGAGATCCAGCTGGGGAATTACTTTTTTTGAGATATCAATATACCCTTGGCAACTGACGATATCTGCTTCTGCCCCGGTGAGAATCCTGATTTCGGGATGATTCTTTTGAATACCCTTAATTTCTTCTTTAATGGCTAAAAAGGTTTCCGATGCGGAGACACCCGTTCCGATATTGGAAGGACCATGATCTGTGATGGCCAGATTTTTTAAACCTTTCTCACATGCGGCCTCCACCATCTCAGAAATAGTATTTCTGCCGTCACTATATCTGGAATGGGTATGAAAATCTCCCGTCCAGAAAAAATTACTTTTTCGGGGCACATCTTTCACCTCAAAATCATAGAATTTTTTTGGATCTTTAAGAATCTGGGGAAATTTGCTTATTTGATGGGAAAATCATATCATCTTGATGTTCTCTTGTCAAAGAACGTCCCCTGTCACATAAAAAGCCCTCAAACTTCTTTACTGAGAAGTTGAGGGCCAGAATTCTATTTTACCATTTGCCTCTGCTTACATGGCCGGCGATTTCAGCCTTGCTCCGTTGTTTAATAATCCAAGCCTCATCTTTAGCCTGTTTAAAAAGAGCTACACAGGGAGGGTCAAGATCAATTTTGATTCCTTCCTTGGCCAGTTCTACGATTTCCATAGCTAATTTAGTAATTGCCATATGGATATCATTTGTTCGATCTGAGGCAATCACCTTTTGGGCATCTTCATCCGACATAAAATCGATTTTCTCCTTAGGAGCGCCGCACTTAGGGCAGAAATCGGGAATCTCATCCCCCTTATTGATCATACCGCATACAGAGCATTTCCATAGTTTAATCATTTGGTCTCTCCTCCTCATAGATTTTATTTTAGGAACCTGCCTCTGTATAAACTATATAATTATTACAATCCTTAGTCAACTGATATATTTTCCTTTGTTCGCACTTTTTTATAAAAAACGGCTGTCTATTGGAGCTGTGAAAAACGGATGTCTTAGAGGCGGTTAGCGGGTGCTAACTTTTTCCTGTGATTGTAAAGAATAAAAGCTATTCCTGCTATGATCCCCAAAATACTTGCCAACTGAGCCACCCGGAAAGGACCAAACATTAAACTGTCTGTCCTGAAAGATTCAATTATGACCCTTCCCAATGAATAAAGGATAACATAGCCGGCAAATAAATCTCCCTTTCTGAGAAAACTTTTCCGCCTGATAAAAATTAAAATGAAGAATACCATCAGATTCCAAATTGATTCATAGAGAAAGGTGGGATGGCGAAATGCCCCGTCAATATACATCGCCCAAGGCAGATCTGTTTCAAAACCGTAAGCTTCCTGGTTAAAAAAATTACCCCAGCGTCCGATGGCTTGTCCCAGAATAATACTGGGCGCTACGATATCCGCCATCTGCCAAAAATTAAGTTTGTAATGGCGCACTACCAGGTAACCGCCAAGAATACCGCCGATGAGGCCGCCGTGAATTGCCAAACCACCATGCCAGACAGCAAGAACTTCCCCTGGATTGGCTAAATAATACTCCAGATTATAGAAAATCACATAATACAAGCGTGCCCCCAGCAATGCTAAAGGGATTGCCACTACCACCAGATTTATCACATGTTCCGGATCCAGCTTCTGTTTTTCTGCCTCCCGATAGGCCAAATACGTACCAAGTGCCATGCCAATACTGATCAGGATCCCATACCAACGAATCACAAAGGGACCAATTTGAAATGCAATGGGATCAGGTGTCCACATAGCTTTCCCCTCCTTTACAAATTTTTAGCGCGCAACTCCTTCCCTTTTTTTTAAAAAGAGAAGATAAATCCCCCGACTTTCATATCCTATAGGAAAGAATCATTCAAGGGAGGTAAATATGACCAACCAACGTTTCCTGCATATCAAAATTCACACGGATTCCGAAATTAAAGCCGATATCAATATTCCCCTGGGGATCCTAAAGGCAACCGCAAAATTTCCCCTTTTAGCACTGAACGTAATCCCCCAAGAAACGGTCAAGGAATTGAGGAAAAGCGGAATTCACTTGCAGGACATCAATATGGGGGAACTGACCCGCTTGGTGGAACAAGGGAAAATCAAAGATACTCTGATCCGTATGGAGGTCTTAGACCCCATTGAGGGAAGGATTAAGGTCAGGATCTATATTGACGGCAGCCTCTAAATTATTGGGCTCGAGCGGATAGGAGGAAATAAATACCTACCGTTCCAAAAATCACACCCAGGAAGATAAAGATAGAGGCCGGACCCAAGCTGTCCTTCTGACCCAGAGCAATTAAAATCGTGATCCAGGTTAAATATAAAAATAACCAAATAATTTCCGCCTTCATCCACCCCAGCAGTGACCGGGCCAAAAGATATTGAGCCCGGGCATTTTTTTCTGTAATGGCCCAGGGATAGTTGTAGGTATGGGGGAAATAACTTACCGCGGATAAAAGAATATAAAGCAAGACAGCAGTAACCGGTAAAATAATCACGGTTGATTTGCCGCCCCAATCATCCGGTTGGCCGGAGAAACCAAAATGGGTCGGTATTGTATTGGGCAAAAGCGGCCAATAATAGATCAGGCAACTGACCAGTAAAATCAGGCCAATTAATGATGCCGCATCTAAAAACCAATCTTCATAGGTGCGGGAAATCTCCAGCACCGGTCGGGAGTCTTTTTTTCGATTAACTTTCCTCATTATGTTTGTCCCCCACATGTTTGTCCTCCGCGAAAAGAGAATATCTTAAATTTTATCCTTCTTTCATCATGAATGCAAGACCCGGGTGCTGCGCCTTTCATGATAGTTCCTGTTATGTTATAATTAAGCATTGCCGACATCCTATTGAAAATTAGGTATCCAAAGGAGGCTGCCCATGTGGGAAAACTTACTGGATAAATTTAAGGAACCGGCCCAATCGATTCTGCCTATTGCCATTCTGGTTTTTTTACTCCATTTTACCATCACCCCGATGCCGTTAAGTACCTTGGCTTTGTTCATCACCGGCACTTTTTTGCTGATCATCGGCATGGTTCTTTTTACGATGGGAGCGGATATGGCTATTATGCCTATGGGGGAAATCATTGGCGCCAAATTAGTACGCTCCCGGAAACTATGGCTTTTAATTATTACCAGCTTCATCCTGGGGACACTGGTGACGCTGGCAGAACCTGATCTCCAGGTATTGGCCAAGCAAGTACCTGCAGTTCCGGATCAGGTTTTAGTCTCATCGGTAGCCCTTGGAGTAGGCTTCTTTCTCTCCTTGGCTTTGCTGCGTATTCTCTATCAGATCCCGATGAATTATTTTTTGATTGTCGCCTATACTCTCGTATTTATCCTGGGATCCTTTACCGCACCGGACTACCTGGCTGTGGCCTTTGATGCCGGAGGAGTCACCACCGGGCCAATCACAGTACCCTTTATCCTAGCTTTGGGCATGGGGGTATCTTCCGTACGCAGCGGCAAAAGTGCCGAAGAAGACAGCTTTGGCTTAAGCGGCATCTGTTCCATCGGTCCTATCTTTACTGTGCTCATTATGGGCATGTTCTATGATGCTTCCAATGTAAATTTCGCCTTTGAAACCGTATTTTCCGTGCACAGTGTCCAGGCCTTTTTCACCTTATACGGTCAAGGTTTGATTTTGTTTTTCAAGGAAATTACCCTTGCTTTGCTGCCCATCATGATTTTCTTTGGTTTTTTCCAGCTGATACAATTAAAATTACCCAAGGATCAGGTGATCAAAATCGCCGTTGGCATTATCTTTACTTTAGTAGGGCTGACCATCTTCCTTACCGGGGTAAACATCGGTTTTATGCCTGTAGGAAGATATCTGGGTGAGGCGGTAGCCTCTTTAACCAATTATTGGATCCTGATCCCCTTGAGCTTTGTTATCGGTTTTTTCGTGGTGGCGGCTGAACCTGCGGTTCATGTACTTAACAAGCAGGTAGAGGAAATCACGGTAGGGGCGATTTCCAAAAGAATGATGATGGCCGGATTATCCGTCGGGGTGGGTATTGCCTTAACCCTGGCCATGATACGTATTCTGGCCGGGATCAGCATCTGGTATTTTCTCTTACCTGCCTATATCCTGGCTTTGGCCTTAACCTTTTTTGTGCCCCGTATCTTTACCTCCATCGCTTTCGACTCAGGGGGTGTGGCTGCGGGGACCATGGCGGCTGCCTTTTTAACCCCTTTTGCTCTGGGCGTCTCTGCTGCCATCGGAGGGAATGCCATGACTGATGCCTTTGGTCTTGTGGCTATGGTAGCCTCTACCCCTTTGATTTCCATCCAAATCCTCGGTTTCTTTTATCAGAAGAAAATGCGCCGCGCCCAGGATATCCTTCTTCCTATGGCGGACAATAATTTGGACCAGGAATTTCTTCCTATAGCAGCAATGGAACGTCCATCCGACCGGGATTTGGCAATTATCGAATACATGGACGAAAGTTCAGCCTATGAATCGCCTTTTGAAATCAATGAGGAGGAATCCCGGAAAGGAGGAGAAGGTTCTTGAGCAAAGTATGCAATTATGCCCCTTTGGCATTTATGGTTACCATCATAGATCGGGGGGAGGGTGAAAAAATCTCTCAATATCTGGCAGGTGAAGGTGTGACCTTCATCCTGTTAACCCATGGTTTAGGTACGGCAGATTCAAAAATATT
This sequence comes from Dehalobacterium formicoaceticum, assembly GCF_002224645.1. Classification (NCBI taxonomy): domain Bacteria; kingdom Bacillati; phylum Bacillota; class Clostridia; order Eubacteriales; family Peptococcaceae; genus Dehalobacterium; species Dehalobacterium formicoaceticum. Next base: position 379,373 of record NZ_CP022121.1, read on the forward strand.
AAATTACCTAGGCTTAGGTGAAACGGAAAAGGACATCTTGTTTAGTACCATGACATTGAATCAATCCCAACACCTGCTAAAGGAATTAAACCGGAAACTTTCCCTGGACATCCCCGGACGGGGCATCGCTTTTTCTATCCCCATGGACAGTGTATGCGGTTTTCGAGCGGAAAAACATTTAAGAGGCACTGCACAAAGAAATGGAGGGAGTTCTGTGGCACCAACCTATCCCCATGATTTAATTATTGCTATCGCCAACCGAGGATTTTCCGAAGAGGTCATGGAAGCTGCCAAATCGGCCCAGGCAACTGGAGGAACGATTATTCATGCCCGGGGCAGCGGCATCAAAGAAGCGGAAAAGTTTTTTGGCGTCACCATTCAGCCGGAAAAAGACATCATCTTAATTCTCACTTCGAGAGAATTGCGGCCGCAAATTATGGAAGCCATTGCGGTAGAGACGGGCCCAAAAAGTGATGCCAATACCATCGTCTTCTCTTTGCCTGTGAATGATGTCGTCGGTATCGAAAACATGTTCAAGAAATAAAGAAAACCTACAAAAACTCATAGGCAGGAAGTGGTTTTATTTGAATATATTGATCGAAAAAATTAAGGAAGTGCTTTTTTCCGTGCTTCCCATCACCATCATCGTTCTCATCTTGCATTTTACTCTTACCCCTCTGGCGATGCCCCAACTTATGAGATTTATCCTGGGGGCGGTGCTGATCGTTATTGGATTATCCATCTTTTTAGTAGGTGTTGATATTGGAATTAGCCCTATTGGCCACTTAATGGGATCAACCATCATGAAAACCAACAAACTCCTGGTCGTCGGTGTAGCCGGTATCCTGCTGGGTTTTTTTATCTCCATTGCCGAGCCGGATTTGCATATTCTGGCTGGCCAAGTGGATTTTGTGACCGCAGGTGTCATTTCCAAACTGAGCATCATTGTCGTTGTGTCCATAGGCATTGCCCTGATGCTGTCCTTAGGTTTAATCAGAATTGCCTATAATATTCCTTTATACAAAGTATTAACAGTGCTTTATTTCATCATTTTTATTTTATCCCTTTTTACCTCCCCGGAGTTTTTAGCCATCTCCTTTGACGCTTCCGGAGCCACCACCGGCGCTTTAACCGTGCCCTTTATCTTAGCCCTGGCTTTTGGTGTTTCCGCCTTAAAAAAGGATAGTAAGGCCTCAGAAAAAGACAGCTTCGGTTTGGTAGCCGTAACTTCTACCGGTGCGATCATCACAGTGATGATCATGAATATCTTTTTTAAGACAAATGAGCTCTCCGGCAGCCTTAAATACAATGTGTCCGAATCCGTTTCTATCCTGAATCCCTTTATCCAAAAGATCCCTGTGATCGCAGGAGAAATTGCTCTTGCTTTGCTGCCCATTTTAATCCTGCTCCTTCTTTTTCAAAAAGGTTCCTTTCATCTGACCTCAAAAAGCCTCAGAAAAATCCTGAAAGGCATCTTCTATACCTTTCTGGGACTGGTCTTGTTTTTAGTCGGTGTAAATGCCGGCTTTATGGACGTAGGCAGTGTGGTCGGATACAGTTTGGCTTCCTTGGATAATAATTTTTATGTGATTCTGGTAGGATTTATTTTAGGTTTAGTCACTATCTTGGCAGAACCCGCTGTCCATGTCTTAACCCATCAAATTGAAGATGTTACCAGCGGTTATGTGAAAACCAAGGTAGTATTATTGGCCTTGTCCATTGGAGTTGGTTTTGCCGTAGCCTTGTCCATGATCAGAATCATCGTACCCAATGTGCAATTATGGCATTACCTCTTGCCCGGATACCTAATTGCAATTATCATGAGCTATTTAACGCCCAAATTATTTGTTGGAATTGCCTTTGATTCCGGCGGAGTAGCCTCCGGTCCCATGACAGCAACGTTTATTCTGGCTTTTGCTCAAGGTGTGGCAGAAGCGGTTGAAGGGGCAGATGTTTTAAGAGAGGGATTTGGCGTGATTTCCATGGTTGCCTTAACACCCCTGATCACTTTGCAGATCTTAGGTCTGATTTTTAAATTGAAGTCCGGTAAAGGAGGTCTGAAAAATGATGATCAACAGCTGGGATCATAAAGAAATTGAATTAATCTATGTGATTGTAAACTTTGGTATTGGAAGCAAGGTTGTTAAAATTGCTAAGAAAAACGGCATCACAGGAGGGACCATTCTTTTAGGCAAAGGCACAATAAAAAACCGCCTCTTAGAATTTTTGGATCTAAACGATACTCGTAAAGAAATCGTGATGATGATTGCCGAAAAATCAGTGAGTGCCCAAGCCTTGGAAAAGTTAAATCAAGAGTTCCATTTCAACAAACCCAACCACGGCATCGCTTTTACTTTGACTGTGGATGCAATACTGGGAAGTAAAAAATGCAATATTTCTGATAACATGAATGAAAATAAAGGTGGTGCAGATACCATGTATAAGGCAATTTTTGTAGTTGTCGATAAAGGCAATGCAGAAGACGTCATTGAAGCGGCACAGAAAGCAGGCTCCCGGGGTGGGACCATCATGAACGCCCGCGGTTCCGGAATTCATGAAACCCATACCTTATTCGCCATGCCTATCGAGCCGGAAAAAGAAATTGTCCTGATCCTGGCGGAAAACAAACTGACCGAGGAGATCGTTACCTCTATTAAGGAGATCATCCATATTGATGAACCGGGTAAAGGGATCATTTTTATCCTGGATGTAAATAAAACCTACGGTTTGTATTAACTTTTTTATCGAAAAAAGCTATTCGGGAGACAGGATGCAAAATACCCTTCTCTCGGATGGCTCCGGACAACTTGCCAATGGGTTTCCACTGCACCTGAGGGGCAAAGAGAAAGCGTTCCAGCATTTGAGAGGCACTGATGGTGCCGCCACCCTCTATGGGAATCACTTCCGCCCCCTCTTTAATATAATCAATTACTCTTTGATCAGGGTCCATCTCCTGATTTTCCTGGGGGAAAACCCCAGTCTTACCGTGGTGCCTGTTTCCACCCGGCCTTGATCAGGAGGAATCTTCCCGGCAATAATGTTCAATAAGGTAGATTTCCCAATGCCATTAGGTCCGATAATTCCAATGCGGTCCCGGCGGGTAAAGATATAGTTAAAATCATGAATCATAAAACCCTACAGTTCCTCAATTGAATTCTATAAATCATGGGCCGATTCATTTTCTGGTTCTGCTGCCAAGACTTTTTTTGACCATATAATTGCATTCTCCTTATCTCTTTTTTCATAATAACAGTCAGCAATTTTCATCATAACTTCAGTATCCGTTGGAGTCAATTGGTTTAATAATATGTACTTCTTAATTGCCTCATCATATTTTTCTAAGTAAAACAGTGCTAATCCTTTATTATAAATAGCATCCAGACATTCTTGATCAAACAGATCTGGAGCGTCAAAATCAATCAAAGCCCCTTCATGCAGTTCTTGGTCAATTTTACAAACAAGGTCAAATTCTATCAGGGCTTTTTCATACAATTTCAGTTGACTATAACATGTTCCTAAGTTAAGATGGGTTTCAGGTTGGTTCGGATTCAGAGTTAATGATTTTTCATAACATTTCCTTGCTTCCTCGTAATCCTTATTATTGTAATGGTAAATACCTAAGTAATAATAAGCATCTTCATCTTCAGGACTTAGTAAAATAGCCTCCTCAAACAATTTTAAAGCCTGGTCCATCACACCCATCTCTAAATATACTCTGCCCAAGTTAAAGTACGGTCTTTCCCAATCCGGGTAGTCACTGATTAAATCTTTAAATATTTTAATCGCAGAGTCAAATTCTTTAAGCTGCAAATAGCACCGCATCCTTAAATTCAGAATGGTAGGCCTCATAGGTAGTTATTTCCTTCTCTCCGCTTAAACTACAAAACCAGGAGGGACCGTCCCCCTGGTTTATGAGAAACATTGTATTAGTAGGCTACAGAATACAACTTGTATTACTGGTCTTTTGTGATCAACCGACTCACGCATTAAATGAATTATTGAAATAACTCTTTAAGAATGGTACTCGCTTTATAAGCTCCATATCTAAAAGAACCTGTAGTCATAACGTATCCCGAAGCCATGATCATGAGGAACATCAAGTAAGCAAGTACATTTCTTTCTTCTATTAACACACTGAGACCCGTTACACCGACAAAAATTATTCCAAAACTCATAAACACAGTCATACTTATTCTAAGTCGCATTTTTATAATTATCGCGTTTTGTTTTATTTCTCCTTTAATTACCGGTGAAAATGCACCTCCTTCAATTTTCCCTCCTTCATTTATACGCGTTATCTTAAAATGTTTTTCCCCAATTTTCCCTTGAAAAGGTTTTGTAGTGAGATAAACCAGATTCCATAACAATGACGGCGGGGCAACAATGCTTTGCAATTTTTCCCTTATTTCATCTGATTCAAGGTTGGTATTAATTTGCAGTGTATAATATGGAATAAAAATGATTACACACCTCCATTTCCAGAATGCCCAAGGTTCATACTTATTAAAAAACTGGCGTTCCAATGTATTTATTTAGCTGCTCCTTGATATCATCAGGTAAATTATCGTTCAACCAATTCATTCTCTGTTTGATTTCTTTTTCAATTTGAGCAGCCTTTTGTGGCGAAGGCTTCATATTCCAAGTATAGGTAACATATCCATGCCCTTCGACCGGATAAAGTGGTGGTTTTGGTGCACCGGTAAAACTAACACCCCGATACTTCCCTGCTTGAACGTATTCAATGGTTACATATCCGATTGAACCACCTGTTTCACCACCCCATTTGGTCAAATCGTATACTGTCGGAGCATTAGTAATAGTGAGTGTCCATCCATATCCAACATTTGGTGTAGTTCCTCCTCCTCCAATCGTTATCAGCGCCGTTTTATTTCCCTGATTATCCATTGCATAAGTAAGAGAACCCATTACCCCTGGCCCGCCGCCAATTGAACCTGTAGGGCCTGTCGAAATTGTAAAGTTTTGACTATTGGCAATTGATGAATCATCCACCCATAACCGGTTATTCTTATCAATGTTTCCTTTATATGCTGTTGTAACACCATTTACTGTAGCATAAGCGGTTTTAGATATATTATCCCAAGAAATTATTGCACCTTTGGGCAGCGCATCTCTAAGGACGACTGGGACAAATCCGCTAGGGTCAACAAACTTTATCGGATTATTACTGCAATAAGTATAAAGATTCAAACTAAGTGGATTGTCAATACTACCTTCATAAGGATCCTCCGAAATAAACCTGCCAGTGCTTGGATCATAATACCTAGCCCTTAGATAATAAAAGCCGCTTTCTTCATCAAAGTATTCCCCCGCATAGCGGATGGGGTTCGCGATACTTTCCGTTTTACTGAGAATATTTCCCCATTCGTCATAGGAATAATTGTTAACAATGTTGCCGTTCACATCAACCATTTGCACTACATCCACATGTCCGTTGGTGATGTAGTAATAGAAGTTACTCCCTATCTTCCGGGCCAATGGCTGCTTTCCCCAAATTATTTGGGCGATGGCATTTCCTGCGCCATCAGCTTCTCCGATTACTCTGCCTAGATCATCACAGTAATAATTGATCGTTCCGGCAGGTGTCGTTTTCTTCTTCCTGATTCCTTCCGAATCATATTGATATTCGTAGGTTTGATTACCGGTTTTAAAATCCGCCAGCTCATCCCAGGCGTTATAGGTAAGTACCCCGGAGATATAGCTGCTTTCTCCTGTGATGCTTCCATTGGTTTGGGTCCGGTTGCCCCTGGTATCATATTGATACTCAATTTGGTTGCCATTGGGTCTTGTTATCTTCTTCAGGCGGTTTAAGGCATCGTATTGATAGGTTGTTGTATCCCCATTCTGGTTGATAGATGTGATATTGCCGTTACAATCATACCCATAACTGTACTGGGAAATAATCTGGGTGCCAATTTGATTTTGTTAAGGTTTTCAGACGGTTCATGTTATCGTAGGTCTTGAGCGTTTTTAGGGTTTGACCATTGTCCAGTGTGGGATAAATTCCGGCTTTTACCATCCCATCCGGGTAATATTCATAGGTGAATACCTTGGCCCCGGCAGTAATAGTCGTGTTCCTGTTTAAAGTATCATACTGATAGTCCACTGCCAGGGGTGTGCTGAAAGGATCCGTCACCTTCGTCTGATTTCCCACATCATCGTATTGAAAGGAGATGGCTTTACTCCCCAAGATTTTATTTTTTATTAAACCGGTGGAATAATAGGTAAAACTCAGATTTTCCCCGTTTCCTGTATCATCGTTCCAGACCTCATATTTTTCTATTCCCCCATAAGGGCTGATATATTGTCTGATCCGATCCCGATTAGCCCGCATCTCAAAAAGCTTTCCATCCGGAGCATAGCTCATCGTGGTGATCTTACCCGAAGGATCTTTCATCTCCACCGGCTGTCCTGCCCTGTTGTACTTAATATTTGTGGTCTCCCCTCCGGGCTGTCTGCTGGATATCAGCAGACCTCTTTCATCATATGCCTTAATTGATGCAAAGGATGTTGCACCTTCATACTGCTTCATTTCACTGATATTTCCCATTTGATCATACTGGTAATCCACCGTTTGCCTAAAGCATCGGTGACCTTTTCCAGGTTATTCAGGGCATCATATTGAAAGGCGGTTACATGATCCTCCGGATCTGTTGATGTGATCAAATTCCCCACCAGATCATACTGATATGATTCTTCCACCAAGGCGGGCGCACCCAGGCCATCCGGATAACCTTTACGATTGATTAGATTTCCCCATTGGTCATACCCCTCGCTGTAATGGTTTTCAGCCACTCCGGTAGACGCAGGGACAAAATGCGTTGATTCTGTCCGGTTGAAAATGTCATAGTTATAGAGCTGACGATTTCCCTGACTGTCGGTGATCTCTTTGATCCTCTCCCATTCGTCAAAAGCATAGTTGGTCTGATTGGATTTGGCATCCTTGATCCAGGATAAATTACCGGTAGAGTCATAACTGTAGATTTCTGTGATATATTTGCCCTGATCATAATCGTAGTCTTTGGTTAAAAGAAGATTGCCCCGGTCATCATAATAGTCATAGCTGAAGGCATAAGTTGTTTCTGTTGACTGTCCCACAAGGGTTTTCGTCTTCCTATGGTACACACGATAGGTATGCTGTCCGCCAAGCTCCCCTGGGGCTATGCTCTTGTAATAGCTATATTTTTCTTTGATCAAATAATCCCCGCTTTGACCTTTGGTGACCGGATAGGTAATCTGATTGACTCGTCCCTGTCCGTCATAACTAAAGTTGGTCACATTACCCAGGGGGTCAGTGCTATTGGTTACATTGCCCCAAATAAATTCATAGTTATTATGGGTGACGGAAGTTTTGGCCGTCCCTTCTTCCGTGTAGTGTTCGGTGACCGTAGTGGGAAAGGCATTATAAGCTCCGGTGTAGTCATAGGTAATTGTCCTGGTTTTCCCACCCCCCAGTTCTTTCGTCATCTTGGTGAGATTGCCGGGATAAGTCGTATTCTCATAATAATACCCAGTGATTTCCCCTTTTTCATTGGTGGATGAAATCAGCCTGCCCTGTAGGTCAAAATCGTTTCATTCAAGAGCACAGTCGGGTAAGCGAGGTGCGTCACCGCGCCTCGCTTACCCGACTGTGCACCCGGATGCATTATAGTTTGTCTCTTAAAGAGGTTTGTCCCAATATCTGCGTATTTCATCTATTGCCTTTTGCCTGTATTGCATTATAATAAAATCTCTACCTACCATCTTAGGATATATTAGATTGCCCAACAATTCATCATGCTTAGAAAAGTATATGTAGTCAGAACCTCTGGAACCCCTAGGGTAAAAATGTCCTATCCCAATTTCTTTAATTTCATTCCAGTTTAGCTCATTCTTTTTAAATAGCGTTATAAACCTAACTCCAATTTCATCAATAACAATTTTTTCCCAAAATAAGTACCATATCATGTAGATTTCTACTAAACACCAAAGTAAAAATATTATCTTTCCTATTTCTTGTTTGCTTAAAAGCATGATAGAGAAAAAGATGAGAAAAGTTACAACTAAAAATATAGACACAACCAAAATGGCTTTATATTCAAGATATAGAAACCTTTTCATTGAATCCCTCCTACTCTTTTCCTTATAAAACAAAACAATATTCTAAGTATTTAATCAGGTACTATAAATAACAACTTATAATATAGCCATTCATACTAAAGTAAAATCTGATATTCTGTTTATTAATACTTACCGTATGAATAGGTAGTAGTAAAATAACTGTTACTGTAATTGGTAAGAAGCGTGTCATACCAATCAGTAAAATTCCATTATTGTGCATGATTGAATTTCCATACCCTGTTATATGCGGCTTAAATATTGGATCAAAATACGTCGAGCCCATATTATAAATGGTGGTGAGGGTAGCCTCCGCTGTTACCCAATTATTTCTGGTAGCCTATGCTGAATTAAAAATTCCTTACATTGAGCTATTAAAGGCCAAGCCATCATCAAAACTTAAAGCTGTTGTAGCGGCACGCTTTAATAAATTTTGAGTTTGGATATTATACATGCCCAAAATATTACCTGTGACTCCAGAAATAGCTCCAAAAGCAAGCCCTGTAACTCCAGATGCCACTCCACTCCCAAGATTAACATTATTAAAAGCATTGTGTAGAGATTTCCTTACTTCCAAATCCTTCATCCCCTCTTCACAATCATATATCCTCTGAACTTAATTTTAGTTTAAGTGATTTACCTTGATTTTTATTTATCCCCCTGTTCTATATTTTGCTATACTTAATATATTTTATCATAATATGTTGTTTATTTGTTTTATTCGACATAATATGTCATGTTGTGACAATAATACCCAGTGTTATGTGGCATAATCAAAGAATAACAAAAATAGGGCCTTGCTAAATGTACAGAATTGTTCATCTTGCAACGGCCTTTTTTAGATAACACGAAGGGAGCTTAACATATAAAGCCATCCGGGAGACTGTTACAAAATATCCTTCTCTCGGATGGCTCTTATTATCAAATAAACTAACTTCTGGACCGTTGGATTTCTTCAGCCAATTCATTTAAATAGGTCCATCTTCCCATCTTATCATCCAGCTGCTCTTTTAGTGTTTCTTTTTTATTCAGCAGATCCTGCAACAAGAGATAATCTCCTCCTGCCTCGTTGATTTCATCATCCAATTGCGCCAGTTCCGTTTCAATCACTTCGATCTCAGCATCAATGGTTTCAAATTCTTTTTGTTCCTTAAAGGTAAACTTTAATACCTGCTTTCTCTTGCGGTCGTCCCTTCCCTTTTGTTCTTTTGACTCCTTTTTCTCCTTTAAATCCTGCTCAGCGACATGCATGAGATAATTATAATATTCCGAGTAATTGCCCACATAGGGAAGGATCTCCCCGTTTTCTTGAAAGGCAAAGATTTTTTCTACCACCCGATCCAGAAAATAACGATCATGGGAGACAGTGATGACGACGCCAGGGAAATGATCCAGATAATCTTCCAGAACAGTCAGGGTGGCAATATCCAAATCATTGGTAGGCTCATCTAAAAGAAGTACATTCGGTGCCTCCATGAGGATGCGCAATAAATAAAGTCTCCTTTTTTCACCTCCGGATAGCTTGGCAATGGGTTTCCACTGCACCTGAGGGGCAAAGAGAAAGCGTTCCAGCATTTGAGAAGCACTGATGGTGCCGCCGCCTTCTATGGGAATCACTTCCGCTCCCTCTCTAATATAATCAATGACCCTTTGATCAAGGTCCATCTCCTGATTTTCCTGGGAAAAAAACCCCAGTCTTACCGTGGTGCCTGTTTCCACCCGGCCCTGATCAGGAAGAATCTTCCCGGCAATAATGTTCAATAAGGTAGATTTCCCAATGCCATTAGATCCGATAATTCCAATGCGATCCCGGCGGGTAAAGATATAGTTAAAATCATGAATCAGTGTTTTTTCTCCAAAGCTCTTTCCCAAATTTTCAATTTCGAAAACCTTTTTGCCTAAACGAGTTGCCCCCGTCTGTATTTCAAATTTTTCATTTTTTGTCTCACCCATCTCACCGGCCAGTTTTTCAAAGCGTTCAATCCGCGCCTTTTGTTTAGTGGTTCTGGCTTTTGCGCCCTTTCGCATCCAGGCCAGTTCCTGACGATAAAGGTTTTTTCTGGACTTTTGGGTAGCAATCTCCGATTCTTCCCGTTCTGACTTTTTTTCGAGAAAATAGCTGTAGTTTCCCATATAACTGTATAAGTGACCCTGATCCAGTTCAATGATGCGATTGGCCACTCGATCCAGAAAATAACGGTCATGGGTTACCATTAAAAGGGCACCCTTTCTCTGATTCAGATACTCCTCCAGCCAGTCCACTCCTTGGCTGTCAAGATGATTCGTCGGCTCATCCAAAATCAATAAATCCGCCGGTTGGATTAAAGCAGCAGCCAAAGCAATTCTTTTTCTTTGTCCCCCGGAAAGGGTTTTCACCTGAGCTGAAAAATCCTCAACACCCAGCTTATGCAGGATGTTTTTCGCTTCGCTTTCCATACCCCAGGCATTCATCTGATCCATTTGCTGACTTAGGGCAACCAATTCCTTTTCAGCATCTTCTTCTCTGCCTTGATTCACCTTGTCCAGAATGCCTTCATAGTCCCGAATCAATTTCATCACCGGCGCATCCCCCTGAAAAACCTGTTGGAGCACAGTGGCTTCCTCCAGGAATAAGGGGTTTTGGGGTAAAAATTCAATAACCATATGATGACTTATGATTCGTTTTCCTTGATCCGGCGTCTCCTTTCCCGCAATAATCTTTAAAAAAGTGGACTTGCCAGTACCGTTCACCCCGATTAATCCAATCTTTTCTTGCTCCCCAATAACAAAAGCAGGGATATTAAACAAAATTCGTTCTCCATAACTTTTTGTGATATTCTCCACGGTTAATAAATTCATATATTTTCTCCAGCCGTTCATTATCTATCATATTATCCATTGTTCCACAAATAGACAAATTTTTTATTGGTCTATTGATTAATTATATTACATCATTTATTATAAAAATGAAAGCAAGATCATCAAAGTGTATGATATATCGAGAAAATATGATGAAGAAAGGAGGCGTGTTTCATGTGGAAGGAATTTAAAGAGTTTGCGATGAAAGGGAACGTCATGGATTTAGCCATCGGTGTCATCATTGGAGGAGCCTTTGGTAAAATTGTCTCCTCCATGGTCGAAGACATTATTATGCCCCTGGTGGGCATGCTCTTAGGTAATGTCGACTTCTCCAATTTATTTATCATTCTGGGCGATGGGGAATTTTCTACCATTCAGGCAGCAAAAGAAGCCGGTGTGGCAACCTTAAACTATGGACTTTTTATTAATAATATTATCGACTTTCTGATCATTGCTTTCTCCATCTTCATTGTGATTAGGCAAATCAACCGAATCACCAAAAAGGAAGAAGCTCCGGCAGAGATCACCACAAAACAATGTCCCTTCTGCTTTAGTGAAATTCCTTTAAAAGCAACCAGATGTCCTCATTGTACATCCGTGGTGGAATGATTTCGTTTAACTAAGGATTAAGTGAAACTTCTATGATAAAAGCCCCATCATCCGGGGCTTTTATTTATATCTCTTATTCTTATCTTGATTTTTCAACTAATCAAATCATTTTCCTCTTGCGTGGGTATTTTTTAGTTCAAATGAGTTTACCCATTATCCAAGCGGGCTCATTAATGCCACCGTTGCTTCAGTTCTTTCAGCCGTGGCAGATGATATTCAATCAGCCTCTCATCTTTGGCTGCCATTCTCTCCACAGCTTTCAGCATTCCCTGATGAAAAACAGGTTCACAAAGAGCGGCTTCGATCATAATAGGCGCAAATTCCTTAAACAGGTCTGGCTGAGCAGCAACGATGGCCCCAATAATTTCCGGAGCGGACCAGTCAATATTGCCGCTTTCCTCATTCATGCCCCATAGATGCCGCCGCATAATTTCCCGGAAATATTCCGGCTGGGCAACTGCTCTTTTCTCTGACAGGTAGCCAAAAAAATCAATCGACTTCTTGCGAAATCCTTCATCCAGATGATAAGCTGCCATCGTGGCATATTTCCGTATCATATTAGGTTTTTGATCAAACAACACCAATAATTGATCAAAAGCTTCCTTTGCCAATAATTGATAGATCCTTTCCTTCTGAGTCATCTCGTCCCCCTTAGAACATTTTTCCACAGCCCATACCTTATCCGCAAGCAACTTTTAGCTTTCATTTTTGATCCTTAATGTCATTTTAACAGATATTATAGCATCAAAAATGAAAAAAATTTGTAGTTTTTATTACAGTTGCTTAAAATATGAGTATAATAGATTAAAGTTTAATAAAAAGCTCGCAGCAATAAAAAATCACGAATATGAACCAGAAGGAAGGAGTATATTATGTCAACTTTTATGGTTGCTTCTCATGCTGAAAACAAGGGGGCTAGTCCTGACCCTATTTTTGCCGTTGCCATGGCTGCACGTAAGGCGGCGCTGCAAGTAGGAAGGGAGAAGGTTGTTAATGCTTCCATTGGCGCATTATATGATGATCAGGAACAATTCGCTACCTTTAAAACCGTAGTAGATCATTTGAAGCAAATGGCACCGGAAGAATTAATGAATTATGCACCGATTGCCGGAATCCCCGAATTTTTACAAGCATCCATTGATGTAACTTTTCAAGGGAACATGCCGGAAGGTACTTTTGCCCGGGCGGTAGCCACTCCCGGAGGAACGGGTGGCTTGCGTCACGTATTTAAAAATTATCTGGAGGCTGGTCAAAAAGTACTGATTCCTGACTGGCATTGGGGAAATTATAGAAACATCGCCTCAGAGCAGGATCGAAGCTACGATACTTATTCATTATTTGATGAAAATAACCAATTGAATGTTCCCAACATCCGGGACAAGGTCAAAGCAACGCTGAAAGAACAAAATCATTTAGTTCTGCTTTTTAACACCCCCGGCCATAATCCCACCGGATACAGTTTAACGGAATCAGACTGGACTCAAGTGCTTGATTTATTAAAAGAATGTGCCGAGGACAAAAGCAAAAAGATCACCTTGCTGTTAGATATCGCCTATATTGATTACGCCGGTAAAGCTGATGAAACAAGGAGATTTTTCCGCCTGTTCCACCACCTGCCCCAAAATCTCTTGGTGACTATTGCTTACAGCATGTCCAAATCTTTTTTAGTCTATGGTTTGCGTTCCGGGGCATTGATCGGCCTAAGTTCTTCGGAAGAAGTGGTGAATGAATTTGCCCAGGTCAATACCGGTTCCAACCGGGGCGTCTGGTCTAACGGTACCCGGTGTGCCCAGAGATTGCTGGCAGACGTGATGCAGAATCCTGACCTTAGGGCCGCAATCGACGCAGAAAGAGATGCTTCCCAGGAATTGTTGGCTAACAGAGCGGCCATCTTTATAAATGAAGCCCAAGAAATAGGGTTAAAAACCTTTCCCTACCACAGTGGTTTCTTTATTACCCTTCCGGCAGCCGCTCCCGCAGCAAGTTTGAAAAAATTAACCGAGGATTATATTTTCGCTACCGGCACCGGCCAGGGAATTCGCATTGCCATTTGCGCAACTCCAACACACAAAATTCCCGGTATTGCAAAAAAATTCAAGGAAGCCCTTTAAAATTCTACATTGACCGTAATTAGTTCACAAAAGGAGAATGGATGAAATGACCTGGAACAGAGTATATAATTTTTCCGCGGGACCTTCAATGCTCCCGGAATCAGTTTTAGAAAAAGCTGCAGCTGAAATGATGAATTATCAAGGAAGCGGCATGTCTGTTATGGAGATGAGCCACCGCTCCAAAACTTATCTCTCCATTATTGAAAATGCAGAAGAAAGACTGCGTAATCTAATGCATATTCCCGATACATTTACCGTCCTCTTTCTGCAAGGAGGGGCCTCCCAGCAATTTGCCATGATTCCCATGAATATCATGACCAAAAGTAAGAAAGCGGATTATATCCATACCGGCACCTGGTCAAAAAAAGCCATGGCGGAAGCAAAGTTGTTTGGGGAAGTGCATGTGGCTGCCTCTTCAGAGGATCAGAATTTTACTTATATTCCCGAACAGTTTGAATTTTCCCCCGATGCGGATTTTGTTCATATCACCACCAACAATACCATTGAAGGTACTGTTTTTAACCAATTGCCTGATACCGGAAAGATCCCCTTGATCGCCGATATGTCCAGCAATATCCTTTCCGAGGAAATTGACGTGACTAAATTTGGCCTGATCTATGCGGGCGCTCAAAAGAATATCGGTCCTGCCGGGGTCACCGTGGTAATTATGCGCAATGATCTTATTGGATATCATCGAGAAGACACACCTATCATCCTGCGCTATGAAACCCATGCCGAAAATCAGTCCATGTATAATACCCCGCCCTGCTATAGCATTTATATGGCGGGACTGGTATTTGAATGGCTGGAGCAATTGGGAGGGATAAAAGCGATGGAAGCCCTTAACCGGGATAAGGCGAAGATTGTTTACGATTTTCTGGATCAATCAAATCTTTTTACCTCACCCGTGATGGCTAAATACCGTTCTTTAATGAATATCCCCTTTGCCACCTCCAGCGACGCTCTTGATGAAAAGTTCATCAGCGAAGCCGGAAAACAGGGTCTGAGTACCCTGAAAGGGCACCGTTCTGTAGGAGGCATGAGAGCCAGTATTTATAATGCCATGCCCATAGAAGGGGTACGTAAGTTAGTCGATTTTATGAAAGATTTTGAAATGAAGAATAGATCATAAGGATCATGATTCAAAAATACAAAAGGCAGCAGGGCAAGATGTTAAACCCTGCTGCCTTTTTGTCACTAGAATCTCTCTTTACGAATATGCACCATATATAAAACACAACAAGGCACCAAGAGCATGATTTTCCGAACTAACTGATCTCAAACCCAGATTTACTGACGCCTGTAAAGCGGATCATGTCTGTGTCCCTCCTTGATGAGAACCGATAAAACGGATCAAGAGCTTCTCCAGAATGATGCTTAATTGTAGTAATCTATACTTCACATTGACTGATTTCGATATCGTAAGCACTGCAATGAGGACAGACGGTAATCATTACGATAAAGCTGTTATCAACGATGCCGGTATTCAGGAGTTGATTTAAAGAGCTGTTTTCATATTCTTTAGAAAGACTGCTGATCACATATTGGTCATTCTTGGTATAAAGGAAAAAATGATACTCTAAAAATGGAAAAGCAGTGGTTTTTTCCTTTTTTCCAGTCCCACAATGGACACAAGGCTGATCATAATATTCCATATCGAATTGAACCCCTTGATGATCTTGGAGCAATTGCAGCAGTTCCCTAACGGAGATTCCCTGTACCGGTTTTTCTTCGTTATTGAGTAAGGAAGTGCATAGCCCTTCCGTAAGTTGATAATTTTTTCCCTGAAAATCGAATTGATAATTTGCCATATTTCCCTCCAGAAATAATAAAAATTCCATCAATAGTATAGCGTCTTCTTATTAACCACTATATGCTAATTTTTTAAGATTTCAAGTCAGCGCGCCAGATCATCTGCTATAATATTATGAAAGGGATTTTTAGATAATGAAAAGACCCTTATGAGATTCCATAGAAAGGACAATGACCGGTGCAACCTGTTATTTTTCTTGTCGATATGAATGCTTTTTTTATCAGCTGTGAAATGACCAGAAATCCTGAGCTGAAAGGTAAACCGGCCGCTGTAGCCGGAAATCCCAAAAAACGCACAGGTATTATTCTGGCAGCAAATTATGAGGCTCGTGCTCAGGGCGTAAAAACCGCCATGGTGCTCCATGAGGCATTGAGACTTTGCCCCGGTATGCTCTTGGTACCTCCGGATCATCATTTCTATGAGGAAAAGTCTCATCAAGTGATGGATCTTCTTGCTCACTACTCACCCCTGATAGAACAAAACAGCATTGATGAAGCCTGGCTTGATATGACTGGTACAGAAGGTCTGTTTGGCAAACCGGAGGATGCTGCCGAAAAAATTTTATCAGAGATCAAAGAACAACTGGGCTTATGGTGCTCCGTAGGTATTGCCACAAACAAATTCCTGGCCAAAATGGCCTCAGAAATAAAAAAGCCTCTTGGTATCACTACCTTGTGGCCAAATGAAATTGAAAGTAAGCTTTGGCCCCTGCCGGTGCGATCCATGTACGGAGTGGGTAAAAAAACTGCTGAAAAATTAAATAATATGGGGATTCATACCATTGATGATCTGGCTAAATTGGATCCGGATCGATTGGTTAAAAATTTGGGCAAGGCGGGACGGGAGCACCACCAACATGCCAACGGTTTGGATTTTTCCCCTTTAACACCCCGTTCTTCGGGAGACATGAAATCCATCGGCCGCTCCAAAACCCTGCCCCAGGATCTTGCCGACCTCAACCAGGCCAAAATCATCCTTCTGGAACTTACCGAGAGGGTAGGTATTACCGCGCGAAAATATGAAAAAAAGGGCAATACGGTTCAAATCACCCTAAAATATAGTGACTTTAAAATCATCACCAGACAAATGACTATCCCCCGCACCAATGCTACTTTAGAAATCTACCATGCCGGCTGTACCCTTTTGGAGGAAAACTGGCAGGCAAAAAAACCTATTCGTCTCCTGGGTATCAGCATCGGCGGGTTTAATCCTGAAGAAAATCCGGAACAGATGTCTCTTTTTGATTTTGCCCCCAAACCCGTCACAGGTGAGCATAATGTGCACAATGAGCGCATTGATCAGGTTATGGATAAAATTCGCGCGAAACACGGTATGGAAAAAATCCACCGTGGCACCATACAAATCTTACATGCTAAGACTGGGCAGGACAAGAATCCTGACCGATAAGTGCGGCTCCAATAGCTCCTGCGATTTGACAATACTCAGGCACCAGAATCTTGGTGCCTAGTTCTTTTTCCAGGCTGCGGCACACCCCTTGATTTAAAGCTACTCCACCCGTAAAAACTACCTTTTCATAGGATCCCCTTTTTTTGACCATAGCTGCCACCCGTCGGGCAATGGCCTGGTGCAGTCCGGAAATGATGGCATCTTTTGGTGTTCCCTGAGCTAAAAGCCCAATGACCTCCGACTCGGCAAAAACCGTACACATATTGGTAATGGAGGCAGGTTTCACATCCTGGAATTTCCCCAGGTCATCCACATCCAAGCCGAGAGCGACAGCCATCACTCCCAGAAAACGTCCTGTTCCGGCGGCACATTTGTCATTCATCATAAAATCCATTACCTTCCCCTGGGGGGTAATTTTAATCACTTTGCTGTCTTGTCCGCCAATGTCAATAATCGTATCAGTTTCAGGTACCAAAAAAGCTGCTCCTCTGCCATGACAGGTAATTTCCGTGACCGCCTTATGGGCATAGGTAATGGCAACTCTCCCATAGCCGGTAGCAACAATAAAATCAATCTCTTCCCTGCTTAAGGCTTGTTCCTGCAAAAGCTCCTCCAAAATCTGATGGGCTGCATCTCGGGGACTCCATCCCGTGGGACGAATCTTGTAATGTATCTCTCCTTGTTTAAGCAGGACAATTTTTGTGGAAGTAGAACCTACATCCACGCCGATAGTATTTGGCATTTCATTGTATCTCCTCAAAGTTTATTGTGAATATGGTGTCATCTGCTTAATCACCATAATTATTCTATCACGAATCTGACCACAGGGCACGGGTATAGATCGCAAGAAAAGATAGATTAATTTTATTCTCTTCACTTTGTAATAGATATAATTTATTGGCCATGGGGAAAACTCACTTGTATAATTAAATTATCTTCCATTAAAATTCATGGAAAAACACATCTGGAAACGGATAACAGTAAACAGGTTATAGAACAAATCCCCACTGGAGTTCAAGCTTTCCTTGAAATTTTAAAGAAATAGGATTAAACTGTGATGAAAGAAATTTTTAATTAGATTCAGGTCTGGGATTAAGAGCAGGAGGGCAAAATGAAACCAAGCATCTATCTGGATAATGCAGCCACATCATGGCCTAAACCAGAAATAGTTTATCAAACCATGGACAACTACCATCGAAATATTGGCGCCAACCCCGGCCGGGGGAGCAGCAGTAAAACCTTCGCCGCCGGAGGTGTTCTTTTAGATACCCGGGAGGCACTGGCCCGGCTCTTTCATCTTTCTGATATCTCCCGCATCGTCTTCACCAAAAATATCACTGAGGCCATTAACACCGTGCTGAAAGGGTATCTCGATCCCGGTGATCATATTATTATCAGTTCTATGGAGCACAACGCCGTGACCCGTCCTTTAAGTGTGCTAAAAAGAAGCGGAGTGGAGGTCACTGTCGTTGAATGTGCTCCGGATGGCAGTCTGTATCCCCCGGATATCGAAAAAGCCTGGCAAAAAAACACCAGGATGGTTGCTCTCACTTCTGCTTCCAATGTCACCGGTACCATAATGCCCATTAAAGAAGTAGGATCTATCTGCCGGGAGAGAAACGCCGTATTTTTGCTGGATTCTGCCCAAAGTGCCGGAATCCTTCCCATTGATGTGGAGGAAGAAAACATTGATATCTTAACCTTTACCGGACATAAAGGTTTATTTGGTCCTCAGGGCACGGGTGGATTCTACCTTCGGCCTGGTTTGGAAATCCGTTCCTTGATCGAAGGAGGGACCGGCTCTTTATCCGAGACTATTATCCAACCGGAGTTTCTCCCGGATAAATTTGAAAGCGGCACCCTCAATACCCCTGGGATTGCCGGTTTAGGGGCAGGTGTTGGTTTTATTCTGGAGACAGGCTTATCCACTATCCGCCAACATGAATTGCCGCTTATGAATTTGCTCATGGACGGATTAAGTGAGATTTCCGGTCTTACCCTCTATGGGCCTAAAGACAGCCATAAAAAAACCTCCGTCTTATCCCTCAATCTGGCCGGGATGGAGTGCGGCGAACTCAGCTTCGCTTTGGACGAGAGATTTGGCATCATCACCCGTTCCGGACTTCATTGTGCCCCTCTGGCCCATAAAACCATCGGCACCCTGCAGCAGGGAACCTGCCGGGTAAGTCTAGGTTATTTTACCACTCAGGAAGAGATCACTTTTTTCCTGGATGCCATGAGGAAACTGAGTACTGAAATATAGAGATACAAAAAAGCGGCTCACGCCGCTTTTTTGTCCTTTTAGAAAGATGAAGCTATACTATCTTGCGTCCTTGGCAAATTGAATGGCTTGATGCGCATAATCAATGGCCTTGCCTAAGTTATTCATGGTATCCGTGGGATTATGAAAACCGTAACCATTGGTTACCATCACGTAATCCAAATACCAGAATCCTTTACGCAATGTCTCATCTGCTTGCTGCAGAAGTTCGGCATTGACGCCGGGGGTTGCCCGGGCAATTTTAATTTCATCAATGGCCTTCACTACTGTATTTCCAGCTCGATCTTGAGTTTCCTTCGTCTTTTGTTGGGTATCTTCTACCCGTGACTTCAGCCAGTCGCTGCCTTCCCGATGACAGACCATGCAACTTTCCTCAATATTATTGAGGGGGCTGGTCCAATTATGGGAAGTGACCTTGGTATTACCCATTTTTTGATAAGGCATATGACAGTCGGCACAGGCAAGCCCTGCGGTCTGATGGGTGCTGCCCATAAAGGTTTCATATTCAGCATGGCGCGCCTTGATCAAGGGCGTACCGGAATCAGGATGAGTCCATTCGACAAACCCATCCTCATCATAATAGGCGAGAATCTCATCCGCCTTTACCCCTTTATCCCAAGGGAAGGTAACCTTCTTGGTATCCTTTTCAAAATAATAAGTCACATGACATTGGGCACATACCAAACTGCGCATCTCTTGTTGACTTGCTTCTGTAATATCTTTCCCCTGTCGGGCATAAGCTTCGATCAAAGCCGGCCGGGTAATGGTTAATTCCATAGTTTTCGGATCGTGACAATCCAAACAAGCAATGGGATGCTCCAGCTGATCATTGATTTCTTTAAAATCCATCAAATAATACTGATCCCCGTATTTATCTATGATTTCCGGAATCTGAGAAGACTTGCAGGTATTGCAGGCCGCCCCTGTTTTATAGCGCTGGGGTGCAATAGCGCGAATATCCTCCAGGGTATAAACATGCCCCCGGGGTTCATTGAACTCCACGGCAAAACCCAACCCGGCATAGATTTTTTGCATATAAGGTTTGGTTTCAAAATGAGAAGGTTTTTCCGTGTTTTCAAAATTCTCTAAATAGGTCTGGTATGTGAGGGGGTAATACTGACCCCATACCGCCGGGTCTGCTTCCCTGGCCCCAATTTCCCCCACGGTTTCCCTTTGCAGTTCCTTATTATTAAAGAAAAAGGAAGATATGCCAAAGGTGATCAGTATTAATAAAATTGCTCCTGCAAAGATCACAAGTCCCAAATATTTTCCTGATAAATATTTATTAGCCAAAAGTATTTGCCCTCCTTTGTCATTTCATGTGAGGAGTACTGCGGTGACAATCAAAACAGTACTTGCCTCCGTCTTCGCTGGTATCCCCAATATCTCCAAGAAAATCCTCGTGGCAACGCAGACAATTTTCCTGAATAATATCCTTGGCCATGGGCGATGCCTGGATATGATATGGATCTTTGTCAAAGACAACACCGATCAAATCTTTCGTTCCCGTATAAGCCTTATAAGTCGCCCCGGGAACCAGGCTATGGGGAATATGGCAATTCCCGCAATTAGTCACATCACGGTGGGCAGAATGCATATAGGTTTCCAACTGCCCATCCATGACATGGCATCCGCCGCAAAACTCCGGTTCATCAAGTCCCAGAATCGGCAGTTTTGTGAGCAAAATCAACCCAAAACCTACAACCAGAATTCCTAAAACCATCCCTATTTTTTTCTTCATTATCCCCTAAACCCTCCCCCCTTCTGATAAGCAAAGTTCTATGTATGTCATAACCTCATATTTCGACATTCCTTCTTTTTTCCCTTCTACAAAAATCCAGATATTTTCCCTCATCCCCCAAAAGTTCTGCTATAATAATGATAGCCTTAAGGAAACAATAGCCTGGGGTTTCAGGGAGGGATAATAATGATACTGTGTATTGCAGAAAAACCAAGTGTTGCGCGGGAATTGGCCAAAGTGATTGCCCCTGCCGCCCGAAAAAACAGCGCGGGCTTTTTGGAAGGAAACGGTGTTGTTTTCGCCCATGCCCGGGGGCATTTATGTGCCTTGAAAACCCCTGCCCAAATAGATGTAAAATATAAGCGCTGGTCTTATGACCATCTCCCGCTCCTGCCTGCCACCATTCCCCTGACCATTCGGGAAGGCTGCAGCAAGGAATTCAATTTTCTGAAAAAAATGCTGAAAGACACCAACCTTTTCGACTCCGTCGTCTGTGCCACTGATGCGGGACGGGAAGGTCAATATATCTTCGATCTGATTTATCAGCATGCCGGGAGCAAGCTCCCGGTGAAACGCCTCTGGCTATCTGCTTTTACCGAAGACAGCATTAAAAAAGCCTGGTCTAATATGAAGGACGGAAGCAATTATCAGGGGTTAAGCCGCGCCGCAAAACTGAGAAGTTATGCTGACTGGTATGTAGGAATGAATGCCTCACCAGCTGTGAGCCTGGCAGCAGGACCTACCATTAACGTGGGACGGGTAATGACACCCACCTTAAAACTAATTGTCGATCGCACCTTGGAAAATGAAAATTTTGTCCCCGAAACCTACTATCAAATTATGGCAGAATTCGGCCATCTTTATCAAGGAACTCTTTTGATTGAGAAGGGTGATGTTTTTTATACAACCAAAAACATCCAAGAAGCCCGTGAAATCATTGATAAAGTTAAAACCGGTCAAGGCAAAATTATTAAAATAAAAAAGGAACGACAAAAAGAAACCCCGCCCCGGCTCTTTAACCTGGGTGATTTACAGGTTGCCGCGGCCAAGGCTCTGGGTTTTACTGCTCAAAAAACCCTGGATTTGGCTCAAAAACTCTACGAAACTCATAAATGTCTATCTTACCCCCGGACCAATTCCCGGCATATTGATGAAGCCATGGTGGGAGAACTGCCCCTCATGATCCGTGCCGTTAGCCATCTGGAGAAAGTAGGCCTGATCGCCCAGGAAATTTTGGCCAACCCCCTGCCCAAACTTAATAAAAATTATGTGGACAGTACCAAGGTCACGGACCACCATTGTCTTCTGCCCACAGCAACACCGGCCAAATGGGGCAAGTTATCCGGTGATGAAAAGGCCCTCTTTTTATTAGTAGTAAAACGTTTCCTGGCTGTTTTCTTTCCGGCAGCGGAATATGATAAAACTACCGTCTTGACTCAGATTATAGAAGCCCCAGAACACATCTTTCGTACCACCGGACGGCAAGTGGTGAAAATAGGTTGGAAAGTGGTTTACGGGGTAGATCAATCCGGTGAAGAACATGAAGAAAAACAAGGCGTGCTGCCTCCTTTGACAGAAGGTGAAACCCGCCCTGTGACCAAAGCTGAAGCGGAAGAAAAACAAACGAAGCCCCGACCTCTTTATGATGATGGCACAATGATTAAAGCCATGCAAAATGTCTCCAAAGAATTGGAAGATGACCTCAAAAAACAGTTAAAAACCTTGGAACTTGGTACAGAAGCCACCCGGGCGGCCATTATTGAAAAATTGATTAAAATCAAAATGGTGGAACGAAGAGGAAAAGGGAAAATTAAGACTCTGGTGGCTACCCCTTTTGGTATTGATGCCATCGATGCCATTTGTGATGAAAGATTAAAAAGCCCCATGCTCACAGCAGAATGGGAAATGAAATTAGCTGAAATTGAGTCGGGCAATCTGACTGATGAAGCTTTTATGGCTGAACTCAGCCAATATATTCATGAAATGATCGAAACGCTCAAAGCCACCCCGGTGCGACTGATAAAAAATTCAGGAAAAACAGTGGCCAGCAAAGCAGAAAAAACCATAGGTACCTGCCCTTTTTGCGGCCATCCTGTTATTGAATCCCCCAAAGCCTTTGGTTGTGCTAATTGGAGAAACGGCTGCAAATTTACCGTTTGGAAAACAATTGCCGGTAAACCAATTCCGGAAGAAGCCGTAGAAAAACTAATTGTCCAGGGAAGAACAGAAAAAATGACCGGTTTTAAATCAAAGGCAGGAAAACCATTTTCCGCAGCACTTGTCGTCAAAAAGGATCATACCATCGGCTTTGAATTTTAAAGAAAACTCGGCTTACGCCAAGCCGAAGGCTTAGGGGAAACCTAGCTGACTTATACTTTCTGAAAGTATAAAAAAGGGTGCATTTGTCCCAAAGGACAATGCACCTTTTTTCCTATATCCGATAGCTATCTTACATCCCTGTCTCTTATTTTTCTAATCTCAAATATCGTATCAAAGCAACGCATACTTCCCCTTTTTTCATCTCTCTTTGGGGTAGAAATGATGTACCTTCTCCCTTCATAATACCCAATCCATCCATAATGGCCACGTAACCCTGATATCCTTGGGAAATACTTGCCTTATCCTGAAAAGGAATTTGATAAATACTTAACCGGGCAATTTTATCGCCTACAATCGTACGGGTGATAAATTTAGCCACTTCTTCCCGGGTCAGGGAGGCCTGGGGTTTGATCTCAGCTTCTGTAATTAATCCCGATTGTTTGGCTTGCTGATAATAATTATCATACCAATTGCCGGATGTGGCATCAGAGAGATAACTGTTAGCGGATTTTACCAAGACCTTGATCAATTCTGCCTGAGTCATCGAAGCATTAGGTTGGAAAAGACCGTTTTCGTAATGCAATAAACTCATTTGATTCAGGGTATTGATCTCATTTTCTGCCCAATGCCCTTTGATGTCCGTAATCTCTCCGGCCTTTTTGTCTTGCAGAGGTTCTCCGTTGTAATCCAGCATTTGTCCGGTGACGGCGTCATAGCGATAGCTTTCCAAAACTGCCAACTTATAAACTAAACGTAATTTTTGATCCTGGTCCTTGGAATAAACCAGGGTCATGGGGTTTTCCGTCAAATTTTTAGCGGTAAAGGCACCTTTCTCGATGACATTATCTACAGATGGGAAATTTAGATCTAAAAAGCGGATCCGGAAACTGGTAATTTCCCCGGTATAACTATTCACTGATGCATAAACAAGATTTTGCGTAAAAGGAATCTCATTTACCAGCCGTTCATATTGGAAGAAATAACTTGGTTGGTTATTCTCATCGCTCATCCCCATAGGGCGCACAAAATATTCCGGTTGAGGGCGCAGATTGCCAACTGTCTCAGGATAGTTAGCCTTTAAAAACTCCTGGACGATTTTTTCGGCATCAGCTTTGGTCTTGATTTTTAAATCTTTCTGCGTCCCTTGATTGCTGTAAGGATATTGATCTTCGTTCTTATCAAAGGCCAATACCTTCCCTGTCTTGGCGTCGATTTCAACGCTGGCCCAGCCATAGCGATCCTTTGCTTCCAGACTCCATTGGAAGGACCAGATGCGCAGTTCAGGGAATTCCCAGTCCTTATTTAAATTGGAGGAATTTAATTTATAATTCTCAGGAACCGTAATCGCTTTGGTGGCAATTTCAAAAGCACGTTCCCGGGAGATCAAGCCTTTCAATTGATCCGCTTCCTGTTGCTCATACGGCTCGAGAGGAGATGAAGGGCTATTTTCCATCCCTCCCATGCCCCCCATGCCTTTATCGTCAGCGTACGGGCCATAATAGGAATCGGTAATTATTTCTCCTGTCATGGCATCAACGGCTATTTGATAAGGGTTATTAATTTCATAGATGGTCTTTATGGGCTTGGATCTGGGTTTAAAGTATTTTAATTCAAAACCAAGCTTTTCGGTAAAGATTTTTTCTGCATCTGCAAGACTTAACTTTGCCGTTTGCCCAGGAACATCAATCTTTTCCCAATTCACATAAAAGCTGCGTACTTCCCCCGTCTGCCCGTTTACCTCCACATTGATGTTATTCATGGGATATTCAATCCCCTTGATGGTACGCACGAATTGATAGTAATGAAAAACAGGACCCCCATAATAAGAACCATTATTGGGTTTTAAAACAATCTCATTAGCTTTAGAGGGTGCAACCTTTTTGATGAAATTACGGGCTATTTTTTCCCCTTCCTGGCGGGAAACTTTGGGAATGCTGCTGAATTTGCCGGAATAATCATTGGGATTATAATAAGTAAAGCCTGCTATTTCACCGGAAACAGCATTAACCCGCACATTCAGCTCCCCTCCTCCTCCCTGCTCCGTATACCAACGCAATGACCAGATATTGTCATTTTCATTTTGCTCATAGGTGGAATCAAACTGATCCAGATCTTTGGTTAATGGGAATAAATCCTTGGCAATTTTGATCGCCTGTTCAACGGTCATCAATTGTCCATCGGTTCCCGAGGCAGCAAAAACAGTTGCGGGAAAGATACCAAAAAGCAGTAATAGGGTAATTAATATTGATGAAATTCTTTTCATGGTGGTTCCCCTCCTTTATTTATTTAGTATTATATAGACGGAAAAACTCTGTTGAAAGTTTCCGAGCTATATCTATTTATATGTTTTTTTATTTATGTCATGACTTCCTGGATTATCCTTATCTAATCCATGCCAAAATAAATATTGAATTTAAAAGCTGATCCATTTAAAATGCAGCCTTTAATGGATGGATCAGCTTTTATTAATCTTTAGTCCCAATTACATGCTTTAAATTGTTTCTTACCGGCACCGCATAAAGGACATTTGTAATTCTCCGGCAAATCTTCAAAGGAACATCCTTTTTCCACTTTATTCTTTTTACAGCCTCTTTCCGGGTCGTAAATATACCCGCAATTGGGCATTTGACATTGCCATTGTTTTTGTTTCTGTTCACTCATTTTTATCCCTCCCATGATTCTATGATCACAACTTTTCTTTATCTCATTTTTGCATAACCTAAGGGTATTTACAACTATACAATTGCCTCAATCCCAATTTATTTAAGTAAAACAATTGCAATTCGGCAGGATATTTCTTGCAAAGACAGAAATGATAAATAATATTTAATATTTCTTTTTAGAAGAGAGGGAACAAGATGCTGGGTTTGGCCTTAGAAGGAGGCGGGGCTAAAGGCGCCTTCCATTTTGGTGTGGTCAAAGCGTTTCTTGAGGAAGGGTATCAATTTGACGGCATTACCGGAACATCTATTGGGGCATTGAATGGAGCAATTATCGCCCAGGGAGATTTTGAAACGGGGTATCAAATATGGGAGAATATCGATAATTCCCTTTTATTTGACCTGGAAAAAACCTGGTTGGATAAAATCGCCCAGCGCCAAATTGATAAAGAGACTATTTTTCACCTGACCGCCAAAATAAAAGAATTAATCACCAATAAAGGAATCGATACCGGCAAAATGAAAGAATTGATGGAAAGCATTCTTGACGAAGACAAATTAAGGAATTCCCCCATTGATTTTGGGCTGGTGACAGTATCCCTCTCTGATATGAAGCCTTTGGAGCTTTATAAGGAAGACATCCCCCAGGGGCAGATGATGGAGTATCTTATGGCTAGCGCCGGTTTTCCCGGTTTCAAATTGGAGCGCATCGAAGGCAAGTATTTTCTGGACGGCGGCTTCTATGACAACTGTCCGATCAATCTCCTGGCCAGGAAAGGGTATCAAGAGATTGTTGCCGTCAGAACCTTAAGTATCGGAATCGTCCAGGATATTAAATTTCCCAATGTAAAATTAATTACAGTTAAGCCTTCCGAAGACCTAGGCAGTATTCTAAATTTTGATAACAATATGATTCAGCGAAATTTAACGATGGGCTATTTTGATGCCCTGCGTGTTATCAAAGGTTTAAAAGGTAAGAAGTATTACATCCAGCCTATTGAAGAGGATTTCTTTATTCATGCTCTATATCTGATCCCGGATGCAGATATTAAAGACTTAGGTGCATCTTTAGGCCTGAAAGAAATGACTCCTAAGCGCATGCTGTTTGAAAAAATGATACCTCTTTTGGCCAGGAATTTAGGGCTTACATCCTTAGCATCTTATCAGGATATTATTATCGGTGTCTTTGAGGATTTAGCCGCAAACGGGGAGGTAGAAAGGTTTAAAATTTATTCCTTTGATCAATTCCTTACCGAGATAAGGAAAATCTTAACGAATTCCAGGAATCAAAAATCCGCCAGGGTGCCATCCCAAAAACAGGCAAACCTTCTGGCCGGCCAAGTAATTTTTAATAGTATTAATCAACTGCGCCCTTGACACTCCTATGGCTAAAGCCGATGGAATTCTTGGGTGATAAAACACCAATTCATTTCTGATAGGCGAGTATGACCCCAAGCTGAGGTTATGCCATTAATTTGATGAGAAATAATAAATACACTAATTGAAAAAATATGAAAAACAAGTGGAGGATCAACTATCATGATGAAATTTAAGCATTATATCCATTGCATCGATGCCCATACCGCCGGTGAGCCTTTGAGGATTATTACTACCGGTCTGCCTCCCATCCAGGGCAAGACAATCTTGGAAAAAAGGCAATTTATGCTGGAGAACTATGATCATTTGCGCAAGCTGATGATGTTTGAGCCCCGCGGACATAGCGGTATGTATGGTTGTATTCTGGTGGACCCCGTTACAGAAGACGGTGATTTAGGCGTTTTATTTACCCATAATGAGGGGTTAAGTTCCATGTGCGGCCACGGGATTATTGGTGTTACCAAAGTCGCCCTGGAAACAGGGATGTTGCCTATGAAGGAAGGGGAGAATATTGTCAAAATCGATACCCCGGCCGGAAGAGTAACAGCTTTTGCCGATGTGAAAGATGAAGAAGTAGAAAGAGTTCGTTTTCAAAATGTACCTTGCTTTGTCTACAAAGAAAATATCACCGTACCGGTGGATGGGATCGGGGGTGTTTTGGCCGATGTAGCTTATTGCGGTGCCTTTTATGTTTATCTGGATGTCAAAAAAGTAGGATTGACAGTCAGTCCGGAACATACGGAGAAATTGGTTCAGGTAGGCATGGAAATTAAGTATAAGGTAATGGAGCTCATGGAATTTAACCATCCTACCTCCGACGTGAACTGGCTTTATGGTACAATCTTTTTTGAAACTCCTGTGCGGGAAGGAAATCGTGTAATCACAAAAAATGTCTGCATCTTTGCTGAAGGACAGGTGGATCGATCCCCGACAGGGACAGGTACCGGCGGAAGAGTTGCCTTGCATTATCATAAGGGTGAATTAAAACAAGGAGATATTCTGGTTAATTACAGCATCATTGATACCCCTTTTGAGGGTAAAGTGATAGAGGAAACTAAAGTGGGAGATTATGATGGGGTGGTCACAGAGGTATCCGGCACTGCCCAAATCACAGGCTTTAATCAACTGGTCCTGGATCCCAGGGATCCGCTGCCGGAAGGATTCAGAATTATTGGCAGCTAATAGTAATAGATGGGTTGACACAATAATGCAGAAAAAGAGGAGGGTGGTCATCCCCCTCCTCGTTCTTGCAGCAACCTTATAACACTTGCTTTAAATGGTTTTATTCCTTATGCGAAGCATCCCACAGCTCTTTTCGGTAAATCTCCGTATAAGTGAGCTGATTATTGATGCGCTCAGAATTCATCAAGCTAATGGCATCCACCTTCATGCTCATCGGGGGTATATTTTGACTAAAGTCCTGGCAGTCAAAATTGTCTGCCGCCACGACAAGCCGCCCCAGGGTAAGATGGGGCCGGTAAGGCCTGTTTTCCAGTTTAAAACCTTGGGACCTTAGCCTCTCATACAGTTCCCGGTAAAGATCCGTCAGCACTGGATTGGCATCAACCCCAACCCAATAGATATCGCCTCCTCGGCGTTGGAATCGCCCAAAGCCGCCCATGGTGAGCTGAAATGGAGCACTTTGTACCTGTTCCATGATCTTCTCAATCCTTGCCTCTTGATCTGTTTCGCCGATAAATACTACCGTCAGATGCAAATTATCCTTTCTGGTGAAATTACCCTTTAGGGCAAATTTCTTAAATTCTGTCATGCTCTCGTTCAAAATATTTTTAATCTCTTCAGGAAAACGAATGGCAATAAACAACCTCATCAGACACCCTCTTTTCCGGGAAAATAGCTGCCCCGGCCGGCGAAGCCTTCCTCCCTTAATTTCCCCTCATTTCTTTTAGAGAAGCCTTTACATCTGTACAAAATAATTTCATCTCATCAAGTAACACTTCACCCATCAGACATATCTGAATCCAGTTTTTCTCTATTAAATAGGAACTGCGGAAACTTAAGTGATAGCCCTTTTGCTCCATAATATCTCCAAAGCACTGGGAGCTTACTCCCTGGGGAAGGGCACAGGTAATAATTGCCGGAGACGACCAGGATTCCGGCACGATGGCTTCCAATCCGCAGGTTTTCAATTCTTTCCTGATGAGCAAAGAAATCTTCTTTCTTTTCTCAAATTTATGGTCATCTAATAGCAATTGAACAGCTTTTTTTAAAGCATAAACCAAATTAGAAGAAATGGTAAAAGGAACCCCAAATTTTTCATGATAGTAGCCTAAATCCAAATAGATGGGAATTTTATGGGAAGGCTTAATTTCATGGTTATAAAAGACCATTGCAATTCCAGCTAAAGAGCCGATAGCCTTCCCGCTGGCCCCCGATGCCAGATAGACCCGGGAAAGATCTACAGGTACGGCGGCGATGGAGCTGACAGCATCCAGGCAAAGTTTCATCCCTCTGTTTTGGCAGAGAGATGATAGTCCGTGCAGGTCAAGCAATACCCCTGTGGAAGATTCACAATGAACTGTCCACAGCCAATCCCAGGCTTCGCCCTTTTGATCCATAAATTCTATGATTTCCTCAGGGATAAAGGTTTCTCCCCAAGTTTTCTGAAAGGCCTGAAAATCCAGGCCCCATCTTTCAGCAATCTGAATCAATCTTTCCCCAAATTCTCCTGCGGCCAGAATTAATCCTTTTTTGCCGATTAAAGACAGCTGGGCGGCGACGACCTCATTGGCCAGAGTACCGGAACCGGTAAACAGCTCCACCTTCCGGGCATTGACCAAGGTGCACAGCATATTTTGGGCATCATGAAAATCTTTTAAAAAGACTTCGCCCCGGTGAGAGACCGATTCACTAACATAGGCCGCTTTAACCGCCGGATGAATTTCCACCGGGCCGGGCAAAAGATTGACCCGCTTTGCGAGATCCTGCCGTGCTTGCTTCTTGTGAAACAAGCGACCGATGCCTTGAGCAAAATTCTCCACTGTGATATACATAGGCTGAAAATAAGCACCTTCCTTGCCTATTAAATGATGAAAGGGTACAAAACCGATATGTTGATATAATTTCAACTGTCTGGTCGTCCCGGACATCAGTGCGCAATCATATTTCTTCTCCAAACAATACCTTGCCAAGGCGTCAGCCAGATAATAAAAAACATAGCCTCTTCGGTATTTCCTATCCATCATTAAAAGTCTGATTTCACAAAGGTTTTCATAATCGCCAAAATATGAATCCAGATGATCAATTTTTTCATCCAGAGAAAAAGGTCTGTTTCCTCTTACCGCAATTGATCCCACCAGTTTTTCCCCATCCAGACAAATAATATAAGTGTTTTCATTATGGAACTTATCCACCAGACGCCTATCTTCATTTGGGAGATGCTGAGGAATCTCTTCAACAAAGGTCTGGTAATTCAAGCGATGAATCAGCTCAAACTCGGTCTTTTGATCTGCTATTTTGATGATAAAACGATTCTGCTCAGTCAAGTTGTTCACCTCAATGATTTCTCTTTTTGCGAAAGTTTTGGTAATCCAGGATGTTTTTACGATGCTTCGTTATTATTATAATCGCAAAAAGCAGGATCACCAATACTTTTTCACCCGAATAGTCCAGAAAGAACAGCACCAGAGGAAGGAGCCCGATACTGATGAGGCCGGAGATGGTGAATTGCCGAAGGATAACAAACACCGGCAGGTAAATGAGGAGGAGTATCAGCACCACGGTAATATCAAAAACGGTGATCACCCCTAAAAATGTTGCAATCCCCTTTCCTCCCTGAAAGTGCAGCTGTAAGGGTAAAATATGACCCAATACTACAGAAATCATTGCCATCATCTGAATACTATCTCGTAAATTCAATTGCTGCGCAATAAATACCACCATAGCCCCCTTAAGAAAATCAATCAAGAATACCACTAGAAAGTCTTTCTGCCCTAAAACTCGGCCGGCATTCAATGCCCCCAGATTTCCGCTGCCCAGCTTTCTAAGATCCACTTTCTTAAAAATGATCCCATAATAATAAGCACCGGAAAAACAGCCGATGAGATAAGAAAAAATAATAAAAAATATTTCTTTCAAATCCATTGTTATACAGCCACCTTAACGATTCATAAAACCTTATCCTACCTATATTACGATCTTTTCACCTCTTCCTCAAGTTAAAAAAACCTCACAATCGGCTGATTGTGAGGTTTCAGTTTAAATAATTTATTACTCTGTCTTTTTAATTCTCATGCCATAGAAGGAACGCCGGGCAAAGAATAAGGCAATGATCAGGAAGATAACTCCTATCGTGGGAGCAATATCTCTGAAGGACTCCGTAATGGCGATTTCCATGGCCAGCATACCAAACAAAGTAGTAAATTTAATAATTGGATTCAAGGCCACGGAAGAAGTATCTTTGAAGGGGTCCCCCACGGTATCACCAACCACAGAGGCGTCATGTAAAGGAGTACCTCCGGCCTTCAAATCTACCTCCACAACTTTCTTCGCATTATCCCAGCATCCGCCGGCATTAGCCATGAACACGGCCTGGTACAAACCGAATACGGCGATAGAAATCAAATAAGCGATAAAAAAGGAAACCGGTGCATTGCCATTCTTAGGCGCGGAAAGACAAGCAAAAGCCATGGCAAAAGAGAAAATTCCGATAAAAATGTTAACCATCCCTTTTTGGGCATATTGGGTACAAATCTTAACTACTTCTTTAGATTTCTCTGTAGAGGCCGCCTGGCTGGCATTCTCATCCAACTGAATATTTTTCTTAATATATTCAACGGCGGAATGAGCTCCGGTAGTAACCGCCTGGATGGAAGCTCCGGTAAACCAGTAAATGACCGCGCCGCCACATATAAAGCCTAAAATCGTGTAAGGATTGAGCAAATTAAGAATCGTTTCCGGTTCTACACCCAAAACATTCTTAATTACTAAGATTATAGAAAAAATCATGGTGGTGGCCCCTACAACAGCTGTTCCGATCAGAACCGGTTTAGCTGTAGCTTTAAAGGTATTGCCCGCTCCATCATTTGCTTCCAAATAATATTTAGCCTTTTCAAAATCCGGCTTAAATCCAAATTTTTTCTGAATTTCTTTTTCGCCGCCAGGCAGCTCTTCAATCAGGGATAATTCGTAAATAGACTGGGCATTATCCGTAACCGGTCCATAACTGTCCACGGCAATGGTCACCGGACCCATCCCCATTAAGCCAAAAGCTACCAGACCAAAACCAAAGACCGAGGGGTAAATCATGATGGTATCCAAGCCAAATCCACTGACAAAATAGGCTCCGAACATCAGGACAACGAAAACCAAACCGATCCAGAGGGCACTAAAGTTACCTGCCACAAGTCCTGATAAGATGTTCAGGGAGGCTCCTCCTTCCCGGGAGGCCTTCACTACCTCTTGCACATGAGTAGATTTGGGACTGGTAAAGATTTTGGTGACTTCCGGAATTAAGGCGGCGCCTAAAGTACCAAAACTGATAATCGTTGCCAGGAGGAACCAAATATCCTGATTTTCTAATGCGAGTCCAGACGTCGGTCCCAACATCCAATAGCTGACTGCATAGGTACCAATAATAGAAAGAATCGAAGTAATCCATACCAGGCTAGTCAAAGGCTGTTCAAAATCCAGATCATCTTTATCACTATACCTGGCCCGGCTGATAGCTTTATTAATATAGAAAGCCGCTACGGATGTAAGCACCATGAGAACACGCATTACAAAAACCCAGGTAAGAAGGTGTGCCTGTAGAGATACGTCTACAGCCAATACAATAAATGTAATTAATGCTACTCCCGTTACCCCATATGTTTCAAAACCATCAGCGGTAGGTCCTACGCTGTCTCCGGCGTTATCTCCTGTACAATCGGCAATAACCCCAGGGTTGCGGGGATCATCTTCCTTAATTTTGAAAACAATTTTCATTAGGTCGGAACCAATGTCGGCAATTTTGGTAAAAATCCCGCCGGCGATACGCAAAGCACTGGCGCCTAAGGATTCCCCAATAGCAAAACCCATAAAACTAGCTCCGGCTAATTCTCGGGGAACGAAAAGCAGAATCAAAAGCATCATGATCAGCTCAACACAGACCAGAACCACACCGATGCTCATACCGGCATCAAGAGGAATATTGAGCAGCTTCAATGGCTTCCTTTCCAATGAAGCAAAGGCCATACGGCTGTTGGCCAGTGTATTCATGCGAATTCCATACCAAGCAACACTATAGGATCCCAGAATACCTATAACCGTCCAAGCCAGAATTAACAATACACCGCCTAATCCTGCATCTCCGAGAAAACCAAAATAGAATGCGATACAAAGACCTATACACAAAAATAAGACCACTAAGAATTTTCCTTGCTGCACCAGATAGGTTTTACAGGTTTCATAAATAATTTGAGCCACATCCAGCATAGATTGATGGGCCCTGAGCTTTTTAACTTTTTGGAACTGATAAAAACCAAAAAATAAACCTAAAACCGCGATCCCGATTCCTCCGATCAATAAAGCACTCTGTTCCGGATTTAAGGTAGGAATCTTCAGGTCTGCTTCACTGGCAAATGCCATCACCGGTGAAAGCAGTAAAACAAGCCCGATAAAAAAACTGCGCAATATCCTTTTTCCCATTTTCGAAAGTACTTCCACTGCTACTGATCACTCTCCTCTTTTAAATTTTATGATGCAAGGTGACGCTCCAGGCAATGAGCGGTAACTGGACACCCCCTTTCATTTATAATATTAGTATTCAAATTACACAAAAGTATTATAATCCCGTTGGCAAAAATATGCAATATATTCATTGTCACACAAGACTGTCTTTTAAAGATGTTTCGAATATTTTGCGGACAATCTCCTTGGTGGGAACGCCTTCATGCACTTTGACGCCATCCACAAAATAAGTCTTAGATCCTTTCCGCGATATGCAGCCACGTTTCCTTGGTCAAAAAACTTTCTTCTGCCTGTTCCTCAAGTTCCAGGAAGCGTTTATATGGCATGGTAAAGGAAAGAATGTCTTTGTCGATAAATTTACGGGCTGAGGGATCCGTTAACCCTATGAAGCACTTAGGATTCTCCTTATCCACTTGATCAAGCCCATAAAGGATTGATTGATGACAGCCCGCACCAAAGTCTATTTTTACATTGTCCTGGGTGGGCTGATCATAATTGGCCAGCCACATCAGTGCCGACAATTGATCTGCATTAGTCAGAAAAATGATCGTCTCCGGTATTTCCCCTTCTGCCAATTCATCTAAAGGTCTAAATACCAGATATGTTTTGGAGATAGGAACAACAGGCAAGCCGGTGGCAAATTTCGCCGCCAGGTCCGGATTTTTCTTGTAAAATTCCCCCTCCATGCCGCCAACCCCACCCGTAGATAGGAAATACTCGATAAAACCTAATTCAAACTGTTTAAAACCCAGACCAACTGCCCCACCGTTACAACCGGTGGTTTGTTCATCGAATACGGCACTTTTCCCTCTTGTGGCAACGGCGTTCAACATTGAAATGACGCAGCCCCACTTTCCTTCCTTGAATTCCAAAGCACCTGCTGGTTTTTGATCTGCACGCAATACGGCCACCGGATGGTTTTTAAGCTTTACTAATTTGGCAATTTTACTGTTCATTTCAACACTCCCTTTTCATTATCTTCACAATTATTATCATACACAATAACCTCAATATCCCTTATTATAAGCAAAATTAAGGCTAAAAGGCAATAACATCATCCCCTGATTGAAACCCCAGGCTTTCGGCTATGCTCCTGCAACGTTAATGTCAAAAGGTATTTTACTTTTCATCGCAAGGGAAACACCTAATTTTATATTTGCAGGGAATACTGCTATAATAAGCGGGGTGATAAAATTGTCTTTAGAAACAACAAAAATAGAGCGGGAGAAAAAAGTGATTGAGGTGATGATCCGGTTGTATTGCACGAAAAACCACCAAACTAAAATCGATTTATGTGATGATTGTCAAAAGCTTCTGGAATATGCTGGTAAACGCTTGGATCAATGTCCCTTTGGCAATCAGAAATCCACATGTGCCCAATGCACTGTGCACTGCTACCAAAAAGAAATGCGGGAGAGAATCAGATCTGTGATGCGCTTTTCCGGTCCCAGAATGGTACTAAGTCATCCTCTGATGGCACTACGCCACTCATTAAATAGATAAAAATCTCTCTCGTCTCCAGTACACAAAAGAAAAGAGGATGCGCGGAAAACAATGAAGTTTCTGTGCATCCTCTTTTCGTCTGATGTCATGGTGATAATTGAACAATTCTACGGCTTAATCACCTTGACTGCCATCGTCTTAAAAACAGCATAGAGTTCATTACCCTTCTGAATATTCATATCCTGCAAGGATTGTCTGGTAATTAAAACTACCAAGGGAATGCCGATATCCAATAGCACTTGGACACTTCTATCGCCGATCTTCAGATCGGTTACCACTCCTTTCAGCATATTTCGGGCACTGCTAATAAAAAAGTTCCGCCGCTTAAAATAATATCCTCAGGAGCAATCGACACCTTGACACGGCCTTCCAGTTCGGTAGAAACAGAAATTTTTACCCCGTTGGCCAAAGCAAATTTTGCATCCCCTTCAGATATAATTTCAGCATCAAAGACATTTTCAGCCTTTCCCGTTCCCATGAGATATAGCTCAAGTTGGTATTGGGAAACCCGGATGCTTCTTCCGATATGGTGCGCCTTCAAGTCACCGCGTTTAATCATTTCATAGATTGTATATTTGGAAAGCTTCAGCTTCTTGGCCACTTCCTCTGGGGTGTACAAAATTTCTTCACTCATCAGTAGTGCCCTCCCATCAAATCCAAAATTAATTCTTCCTACTCTCAAATAGATAAATTCATTATACTACAAATAAAGGCAAAATCAATTGACAAGCATATTTAAGCTCATTATAATTAGTTTTGGTTAGTATTTGTTGGTTTTCGTTTTATTTGTTAAAACATTTTAAAAGGGAGGAAAAAAAGAAATGAAAAAAATGAGTTTACTATTAGTTTTCTTGATGATGTTTGCTTTAGTCCTTACAGGCTGTGGCAACGAAAATGGAACATCTGATGCGGAAGGACCTACAGATGAGGCAGTAGAAATCAACATATCAGCTGCCGCCAGCTTAACAGATGCCCTGACAGAGATTCAAGCCGAATACGCTAAAAAAAGCAATGCCATTTTACAATTCAATTTCGCCGCTTCGGGAACCCTGCAGAAACAAATTCAGGAAGGAGCTCCCTGTGATCTCTTTATTTCAGCCTCTAAGGGGCATATGGATACTTTAGAAGGAGACGGGCTGGTGGTCACAGACTCCCGCAAAGACTTATTGGGTAATACCTTGACCCTGATAGCCACGGCAGAAAAAGCGGATTTGATTACCGGACCAGAATCCTTTACCAATGATGATGTGGCCAGCATTGCCATCGGAGAACCAGAATCGGTGCCGGCAGGAAATTACTCCAAACAAACTTTCGAAAGCTTGGGAATTTGGGATCAAATTCAAGAAAAACTTGTCTTCGCCAAAGATGTGCGTCAGGTGTTACAATATGTTGATTCCGGCAATGCTGACTGTGGTCTTGTTTACAGATCCGATGCCATGTTGCTGGAAACAGGAAAAATCATTGTAGATATGCCTGCGGATTCTCATGACCCCATTGTATATCCGGCCGCTATCATGAAAAATGCTGCGCAACCGGAAGCAGCAAATGCATTCTATGAATTCCTGCAGACAGATTACGCCAAAAAAACCTTCGAAAAATATGGTTTTCAAGTTCTCTAAAGAAAACCACTCATAAAAGGAGTTTAACTAAATGCTAGCCCCGATCATTCTCTCGCTAAAAATTGCCTCTATAGCAACTGTCTTTTCCTTGATTTTAGGCGTTTTTTTCGCCTATTTAATCAACAAAAAGAATGTCCCCGGGAAAAATATTTGGGAGACGATTCTGATCTTACCGATGATATTGCCTCCTTCAGTGACAGGTTATCTGCTTTTAATCGCACTTGGCAAAAGAGGATGGATCGGGCGTTTTTTATTAGAAAATTTTGAACTGCAAATTGTCTTTACCTTGGTCGGCGCGGTTATTGCCGCATGTATAGTCTCACTGCCCCTTATGTATCAGAACGTCAAGGCAGCTTTTCTCACCATCGACCCCATTTATGAACAGGCGGCACAAACCTTGGGCAGCAGTGAAGGGAAAATATTCAGAACCGTGATCATTCCTTTAGCATGGCCGGGAATTATCAGCGGGATTGCCCTTTCCTTTGCCAGGGCTATCGGTGAATTTGGCGCCACTTTAATGATTGCAGGCAATATTCCCGGGAAAACCCAAACTATCCCCACCGCAATTTATTTTGCCGTGGAATCAGGTAATACGGAATTAGCCAATACATTAGTTCTAATTATGACCATCTTTAGCTTTGTCCTAATATTTGGATTAAATACATGGTTAAAGAACAAAAATTATTTAGACCACAAGGGTAGGGCGTAGACGTGAAGATCTATTTTAGGATTAAAAAGAAGCTGGACCATTTTACCATTGACCTGGAATATTCATTTGAAAAGGGAGTTCTTGTAGTTCAAGGGGAATCGGGATCAGGCAAAACCACCCTGCTCAATTGTATCTCCGATCTGAAGAATCCGGATCAAGGCAGGATTAGCTTGGGAGATCTGGTGGTCTTTGACGACACACTTGAAATCAACATCCCCACCCGCTTAAGAAATCTGGGCTATCTATTCCAAAATTTTGCCCTGTTTCCTCATATGAGCGTACATCAGAATATTATTTATGGCATTAAAAACAGTCCCGAATACAAAAACAAAAAAAGCAGGGCGGAGCTTCTTTCTTATTCTGAGCACATTATGAAAACCTTGGGCATCCACCACTTGAAAAAGAAACTGCCTAACAACATCTCCGGTGGAGAGAAGCAACGGGTTGCCTTGACTAGGGCGATTGTCACCAAGCCTAAACTGCTGCTTTTGGATGAGCCTTTTTCCGCCTTGGATCGGGAAACAAAAAAGATTGTCTATCAGGAATTCGCCTCTTTTAAGGAGCTTTTTAAAATCCCGACAATATTAATCACTCATGATAAAAAGGAGAACGAAATGTTTGGGGATGAGTGTATTTATATCAAGGATGGGGTTATTATTGGTTGCCCAACAGAGATTTAAACGCAAAAAATGAGTCAGAGTGAAACAAAAGTTTCCTTCGGCTCATTTTATTTTCTGGCAGGGCATTAAGTCACCTACTGAAGTTCTTTGACCTTATTGCTAAACCAGGCTGTATGCAGATCCTCATCAATTAAGTTGCCCCATAATAAATCAAATAAGGTCTGATGCCCCCCTGCCTTAAGAATAAAATCCTTGTAATCCGCCATAGCTTTTTGCTCCAGCAGAATATTCGCTTTTAATAAATTAGTGACGCCTGAGATACCGGAAAGGTTTCCTGCCAGCTTTCCCGTCAGGGGAGCAACGAATTCCCCCAGCACGGTGGGCTGACCCCCATATTGTTTAATCATCTCCGAAATATTTTTAACATGCTGCTCTTCGATGACCGCTACTCTTTCCAAGGTTCTTTTAAGATAAATATCCTCAAC
Organism: Dehalobacterium formicoaceticum; assembly: GCF_002224645.1. Classification (NCBI taxonomy): domain Bacteria; kingdom Bacillati; phylum Bacillota; class Clostridia; order Eubacteriales; family Peptococcaceae; genus Dehalobacterium; species Dehalobacterium formicoaceticum. The sequence continues at coordinate 418,270 of NZ_CP022121.1, forward strand.
CTTTTTGCTTTGTGCGGCATAGAGATCCACCTGATTCAGTTCTAAGCTGTAAAACCAATTCAGCTTTTGAATGATATCTTTTTCATTTAACACGGCATCACCCCATAAATTAAAATCATCCTTTTCAGTCTTTCCCTAAAAGATAATTTTTATTGATGTAAAATGAGAAAACGCCGACCAAGATCGGAATCCCCTTGGTCGGCGTTAAACCTTGCTGTAGTGCTAATTGAGTTTTTCTTTTATTGCTCTAATGCTCATCCAGCGCATCAGATTTATTTTGGATCCTGCTTTGTCGTTGGTACCAGATAATCTAGCGCCGCCGAAGGGCTGTTGTCCCACTACTGCCCCCGTTGGTCTGTCGTTGATATAAAAATTACCGGCAGCATTGACCAGTTCATTTTCAGCTTGGGCTATTGCATATCTATCCACAGCAAATATTGAACCTGTCAATCCATATTTTGAGGTAGAGTCACAAAGCCTAAGTGTGTCTGCGAAATCTTCATCCTTATATACATAGATCGTTAAAACCGGCCCGAATATTTCCTCTTCCATAGTTCTGAGATGAGGGTTATTAGTAACAACTATGGTAGGTTCAATAAAATAACCGATACTGTCATCATATTTCCCGCCAATTATTATTTCAGCCTCATCTGAATTCTTAACAAATTCAATATATGATGTAATTGACTCAAAAGCTTTTTTATCGATTACAGCCCCCATAAAATTGTTGAAATCTTCAACATCACCAATTTTAACATTTCTTACTTTTTCCAACAGGTTTTCTTTAACTTCAGTCCAGATGCTGCTCGCTATATATGCGCGAGAAGCTGCGGAGCACTTTTGCCCTTGATATTCAAATGCCCCCTCAAGAAGGCCTCGTGATAATGCTTCTATATTGGCAGAAGCATGGCCGATGACGAAATTTTTACCTCCGGTTTCACCGACAAGTCTTGGAAAGGTTTTATATTTGTCAATATTGGTTCCTACAGACCTCCACATATCTTGGAATACCTTTGTTGAACCGGTAAAGTGAATCCCGGAAAGATTTTCATTTGTTAAAATAAGATCTCCAATATCTTGTGAATTTCCGGGGATAAAGTTAATAACGCCGTCTGGAATCCCTGCTTCCTGAAACAATTTAAACACCAGGTAGGCAGAATAAACCGCAACAGCTGCCGGCTTCCATAGTGCAGTATTGCCTGCGATAACCGGTGCTCCTACAAGATTGCTGCCGATGGCAGTGAAGTTAAAAGGAGAGACCGCAAAAATAAATCCTTCAAGAGGCCGATACTCGGTTCTATTCCATATTCCGTCTGAAGATATTGGCTGTTCACTGTAAATTTGATGCAGGCAGCTTGCATTATATCTCATAAAATCTATTAATTCACAAGCTGAATCAATTTCCGCCTGTTTATATGTTTTGCCCTGGCAGAGCATGGTAGCAGCATTGAGTTTAGCCCGCCATTTTCCCGAGGCCAATTCAGCAGCTTTCATAAAAATTGCTACCCTGGATTCCCAATGTAAACTTTCCCAGTTTGCTTTTGCTTTTAATGCTGCCTCAATAGCCATTTCAACTTCTTTTTTCCCTGCTTTATGATATTCCCCGATAACTTTATTTTTATTATGAGGAAGAATGCATTGCCCTTTATTGCCAGTCCTAATCTCCTTGCCATTTATGATGACAGGTATATCAACCAATGAATTTTTCAAATTAATCAATTCAGCTTCAAGCTCTTTTCTTTCAGGGCTTTCCGGCAAATACTTCAATACTTTTTCATTTTTAAATTTTAACTCTTTCGATATACTGTTTCTCATACAATATCTACTCCTCATAATAATTATTATTTACTTCAGATAATTTAAGCATCATAACCGTAGCATGCATTCCATCGTTTTCAGCAACTCATCATGAAGCATAATAATTTGTTCTGTTAAGCGGGCCCTAATCTGCAGCATTAACTTATATTCATTTAGTCCATAGAACTCCTCGCATTTATTACTATAATACATAAATAACTCATATATTACAACCAAAGGTTTATAAAATAAAAAAATATTTACTAAAGGTAATTTTGCTAGAAATCTTATTTTTAATGGTACTTCGTCCACCAGTCCACCAAACCTTTGGCACTGACCTCAATGGTGGAAGGGTACATCGAGGGCAGGGGTTTGTCCTTTGGCCAGCCCAGTTCCTCCAAAACATCTTTGATTTTTACTTCCATGAGATCATAGATTTCCTGCCAAGTGGTGGCTCCTTTAGCAAAAGCTTCTTCTGTCAGCGCGCAAAAAAGATCCAGGTTTCTTAGGGTTGTGTCCAGGTATTCGTTGGTGAGATTTTTCTTGACGCCAAAATGGGAAAAATATAATTGTTCCGGCCGAAGGCGCCTGATTTTTTCCAAGGATTGCCGGTAGGCTTGAGGATCAAATTGATTGGGCGCCGAGGGTAACAGACTGTATTCAATCCCGTAGAGAGCCAACTCGGTGTTGTAGACGCCCAACTGATCTCCGCAAAACAAACCATTAGTAAGGCTGTCCATAATGGTTAAATGATGATTGGCATGTCCCTTGCCATGATAAAAGGTAAGCGTGCGTTCCCCCAAATCCAGACTGCTTTCATCCTCCAGAGCCCAAATACGTTCCGGAGCAATGGGCAGCACCGGTTCATAAAATTCATAAGCATCCCCATAAGCGATTTTAGCTCCGGCAATCAGACGACTGGGGTCTGCCATGTGACGGGCTCCGGCAGGGTGTACCAATAGACGAGCATTAGGACATTGATTTAATAGCCATCCTGCCGATCCGGCGTGATCTAAATGAATATGGGTCACAATCACATATTTAAGGTCGGAGGGGGTATACCCTTTGCTTTTTAAAGTATTGAGGATTATCTCACCGGCGGGGCCGGGGCCGGTTTCCACCAAGGTTAAATGATCTCCTTCTATTAGATAACCACAGGTTTTACCAGCCTGACCGCAATCAAAATAATCCATCATCGTAATATTTATCACCTGGAGATCCTCCTGCTTATTTGTTTTCGGGGATGAGCTTGTTGAACTCCTCTTCCTTAAAGCCCAGCAGTACTTGCTCCCCCGTAAGGACAATGGGGCGAAACATGATCTTGGGATTCTTAGTGAGCAGTGTCAGTGCTGTTTCTTCAGTTAAATTTTCTAAATCAGCGGGTTTGATGCCCAGATCTTTGAGATTTCTGCTTTTGGGATTAATCAACCCGGCAATGGGAATCTTTTTCCTTTGAGCGATCATTTTTAATTCATCCGGCAACAATTGATCCTTTTCCAGATGGCGGTAAACAAAATCCAGCCCATGATCAGAAAGCCACGCTTTCCCTTTGCGGCAAGTGACTCAGCTGGGTAAGCAAATATAAGTAATCGAATCCAACAATAATCTCCTCCTTTGATCAAGGATTCACTATCCATTATCAAAAACTTAAGTTTATTCCAGGGGAAAAACAATCTAACTTGTTACAAATATTGTACATTTATGAGGAATTTCCTGCCGGAGCGCAGGAAATTTTGCCGATTTTTTTGACAGCCCTAAATTATATAGGGTAAAATAACAAAGGAAAAAACCAGCACAAAGTATGAGGAAGAGGAGTAACAATATGAGCATCTTAACCGTTGAAAATGTCAGCCAGGGATTTGGTGCCCGTAAGATTTTGGAGGATGTTTCCTTTCGCCTGTTAAAAGGTGAGCATGTCGGCTTGATCGGTGCCAATGGGGAAGGAAAGTCCACCTTTTTAGATATCATTACCGGACAACTGATGCCTGATGCAGGAAAAATAGAATGGGCGAAACGTGTAACTGTAGGATATTTGGAGCAGCATTCCACATTAGCCAAGGGGAAGTCTATCAGGGAGGTGCTAAGAGAAGCCTTTCAAAAGATGTATGATCTGGAAGCTGATATGCTTGCCCTTTATGATCGTATGGGGGAGACCCAGCCTGAAGAATTAGATGGGATAATGGAAGATGTGGGGGAGATTCAAGAACTATTGGAAAACAGCGGTTTTTATATGATCGAGGCCAAAATAGAAGAGATCGCCCATGGTTTGGGCCTGACTGATATCGGTTTGGACCGTGATGTAGCGGACTTAAGCGGGGGTCAGCGCACGAAGGTGCTCTTAACAAAGCTATTGCTGCAGAATCCTGCTATTCTCATTTTAGATGAGCCTACTAACTATCTGGATTTTGAACATATTGAATGGCTGAAAAGGTTTTTACAGTCTTACGAGAATAGTTTTATTCTCGTATCCCATGATATGGCTTTTCTTAATGCTGTGATTAATGTCATTTACTATATGGAGAGTGCCGGCCTTACCCGCTATACCGGCAATTATGAGCAGTTCCAACAGATGTACGCCACAAAAAAGAACCAGGAGTTAAAGGCCTACGAAAAACAGCAACAGGAAATAGAACGCATGGAGGATTTTATTGCCCGTAACAAAGCTCGGGTAGCGACGCGGGGTATGGCCAACAGCCGCCAAAAAAAACTGGATAAAATGGAAATCATGGAACGTCCCCGGGAAAAACCGAAGCCCGTTTTTCAGTTTCGGGAGGCTCGTGCCGGAAGTAAAATCGTGGTGGAGGCCAGGGATCTGGTTTTAGGCTATGATGAAGCCTTGACCAGGCCGGTCAATCTTTCCCTGGAACGAGGTGAGAAGATTGCCCTGCGCGGTGTAAATGGCTTAGGTAAATCTACTTTGCTGAAAACCCTTTTAGGGGAGATTCTGCCCTTTTCCGGTCAGGTATTTCTGGGGGAAAATATTTTTCCCGGATATTTTACCCAGGAATCCCAGCGCAACAATTATCATACGGCCTTGGAAGAGGTCTGGAATGAATATCCGGGTATGGGCAATTTTGAGGTGCGCGGCGCTTTAGCCCGCTGTGGATTAACAAATGAACATATCACCAGTAAAATGCTGGTGCTCAGCGGTGGGGAAAATGCCAAGGTACGTTTATGTAAACTGATGTTAAAGGATGTCAATTGGCTGGTCCTGGACGAACCCACGAATCACTTGGACACGGACGCCCAGGCGGAGTTAAAGAAAGCCCTGCAAGAATTTAAAGGAACTATTCTATTGGTGTCCCACGATCCGGATTTCTATCAGGATTGGGTAACGGGCATTTGGGAGGTAGAGGATTGGACGACAAAAATTGTCTAAGAGATGAAGGAAAAGGAGATTGTTAGATGACTGTGGATATTCCATCTGTAATTGCTGCCGAGACCCATATTCCCCTGAAGAAAGTATTAAATACCACGGGGCTTCTGGATCAAGGAAATACGGTGCCTTTCATTGCCCGTTACCGGAAAGAAATGACAGGAGAATTAGATGAAAATCAGATCAGGGAGATTGAAGAAAAGCTTAAATTCCATCGCCAACTGGAACAACGCAAGGAAGAAATTATACGCCTGATTGATGAACAGGGGAAATTAACCGCAGAGCTTCGGGAAAAAATTCTTAAAACCATGAAGCCGACGGAACTAGAAGATCTCTATCTTCCATATCGTCAAAAGAAAAGAACCCGCGCCAGTATGGCAAAGGAAAAAGGGCTGGAGCCTTTAGCCTTATATCTCCTGACTTTTCCTCAAACAGGATCTCCGGAGGAAGAAGGAGAAAAGTATCTATCCGAGGAGGTAACGGACGGGGAGGCTGCTCTTCAAGGTGCCATGGATATTGTAGCGGAAATGGTCAGTGAGGATGCCCAAATCAGAAAATGGGTGCGTGGGTTTTGGCTGGATCATGGAATGCTCTTAGTCCAGGCCAAGGACCCGGACAAGGATTCTGTTTATCGCATGTATTATGAAAACTATCAGGAGGCCGTGGCCAAGATCGTGCCCCACCGGGTACTGGCGATCAATCGAGGTGAACGGGAGGAATTCCTGCATGTGACACTGGACGTTAATCAGGACTTTATTCTGGAATACCTTTACCGTCGCTTTGTCAAAACGGGTATAACAGCAGATCTGGTTAGGAAGGCGGCGGCTGATGGGTACAAAAGGCTGATCGCACCTTCCATTGAGCGGGAGGTGCGGAACCATTTGACGGAAGCGGCGGAAACTCATGCTTTAAACGTTTTTGCCCAGAATCTGCGCAGCTTGCTCCTCCAGGCCCCGGTCAAAGGGAAGATTGTCTTAGGGTTAGATCCGGCCTACCGTACCGGCTGCAAATGGGCGGTGATGGATGCCACCGGGAAGGTCCTGGAAGTGGGAGTCATTTATCCCACGCCACCCCATAACAAAATTCGGGAAGGTGAAGAAGAATTAACCAGGCTGGTACAAAAGTACCGGATCCAGGCGATTGTCATTGGAAATGGCACTGCTTCCCGGGAAACAGAGCATTTTGTGGCGGAGTTTATCAAAAAATCCGCTGATCCCGGCCTTTCTTATACCATCGTCAGTGAAGCTGGGGCCAGCGTCTATTCTGCCTCCAAATTGGCAGCAAAAGAATTTCCCCAATTAGACGTAGCGGAAAGAAGTGCCATCTCCATTGGCCGCAGAATTCAAGATCCCTTGGCAGAGCTGGTGAAGATTCCTCCTCAAGCGGCAGGAGTAGGTCAGTATCAGCATGATCTGCCGGAAAAGCGGTTGTCAGAGAATTTGTCCAAGGTAGTGGAATCGGTGGTAAATTATGTGGGTGTGGATTTAAATACGGCTTCGGCCCCTCTCCTTGCTTATGTAGCCGGCATTAATGGCACAGTAGCCACCAATATTGTCAGCCACCGGGATGAACTGGGAGGTTTTAAAAACCGCAAGGAATTAAAAAAAGTAGCCAAATTAGGGCCAAAAACCTTTGAGCAATGTGCCGGATTTTTGCGCATTGCCGACGGGGATAGTCAGCTTGACAATACTGCCATCCATCCGGAGTCCTATGGGGTGGCGAAGCAGCTGCTCCAAGAGTTGGGTCTGGCTTTATCTGATGTGGGTTCTCCTGAGTTTATCCAGCCTTTGACTGATATAAGTAAAGCACCTAAAAGAATCATCTCTCTTGCTGAAAAAATCGGGACCGGTGTTCCTACCCTGACCGATATCATAGATAGCCTGCTCAAGCCCGGACGGGATCCCCGGGAGGATTTGACGCCTCCTATTTTTCGCACGGATGTTTTGAAGATCGAAGACTTACAGCCGGGCATGGTCTTAAAGGGCACGGTTCATAATTTGACTGATTTCGGCGCCTTTATTGATATTGGGGTGAAGCAGGATGGTTTGGTTCATGTCTCGGAAATTGCGGATCGTTTCATAAAGCACCCTCTAGAGGTGCTCTCTATTGGTGATGTGGTTACGGTGAGCGTGCTCGCGGTTGATGTGGCGCGTAATCGTATTTCTTTGACCATGAAGGGCCGGTCTTACTCCTAAATTTGATAAACTTCATCTTTAATTTGAAACATGCACATCGCTTCCATCCAAATTATTCTTTTGAAGTTTGTCCCCGTTATTTTTGCTGGATATTCATTCCGCCCTATAATATAATACTGTATAACAATACTGCCATCGCTCAATAAATTGTGCTTTTTTAACCCTTATGCAATGAAAGAAGTTTGTACATGAAAGGAGAGCCCCTTCATGGAATATCAAGCTTATCCGGTGACCGGTGAACAAAAATTATTGGCCATCGCAGCCCATCTCCTGTATTTACTGGGGGGTGTTGGCTTTGTAATCGCTCCCTTAATCATCTTAATCCTGAAACAAGACGATCCTTTTGTTTATGAACATGCCAAGCAAGCTTTGGTGGCACAAATAATGCTTCTGATTGCAGGAGCGGTGGTTTCTGTTTTGTGCATCGTGCTCATTGGTTTTTTACTCATTCCTGTACTGCTGGTTCTAGGCATTATTTTCGTGATAACATCCCTGATTGCCGCCTCCCGAGTTTTAAACGGCAGGCTTTATGCTTATCCTCTGATTCAGGGAATCATTCGGCGCATTTAATAAAAGCTTATTTCCCGGCAAATTTCCCCCAGGAAACCATATTTAAGAGCTATCATGTTATTTATCCTGATGTCAAAGTTATGTAAAATACAAAGAGGAGGGGCACGATAAGCACCCCTCCTCTATTTAATTATCCCTGATGCTCAGGATTTTGCCAATTTAATTTCAATGTCTCTCCATCACTATCCACCGTTACCTGAGCACCATCCATAATTTGACCACTGATTAAAGCCCGCGCAATCAGCGTTTCTACATGGTGCTGCAGGAATCGTCGCAGGGGCCGTGCCCCAAAAACGGGATCAAACCCACCCTGAACAATGAAATCAACCGCTTGATCGGTCAGATTAAGAGAAATATGACGATCTTCCAGACGTTTTTGCAGCTCTTCCACCAAGAGATGGACAATGCTGCCAATCTCTCCGACGGTGAGAGGTTTGAAAAAGATCGTATCGTCTACCCGATTTAAAAATTCCGGGCGGAAATGGCGTCTTAATTCTCCCATAACCAGATCCTTGGCAGATTCGGAAATCTTGCCTTCCTCATCTATTCCGTCCAGGAGATAGGCCGATCCAATATTGGAGGTCATAATGATAATGGTATTTTTAAAGTCCACGGTTCGGCCTTGAGAATCAGTGATACGTCCATCGTCCAATACCTGCAGCAGAACATTAAAAACATCCTGATGGGCCTTTTCGATTTCGTCAAACAAAATCACCGAATAAGGTTTTCTTCGTACTGCTTCTGTTAATTGCCCTCCTTCTTCATAGCCTACATAACCGGGAGGAGCCCCAATCATACGGGATACAGCATGTTTTTCCATATATTCGCTCATATCAATGCGAATGATATTTTCTTCCGTATCAAAAAGAGTTTGAGCAATGGTTTTGGCCAGCTCCGTCTTGCCCACACCGGTAGGACCGAGGAAAATAAAGGAACCGATGGGCCTTTTAGGATCCTTAATGCCGGCACGAGCCCTGAGAATAGCATCCGTCACTCTTTCCACAGCTTCATCCTGGCCGATGACCCGTTGATGCAAGATCTCTTCCAGGCGCAAAAGCTTTTCTCTTTCTCCTTCAACCAATTTGGCCAGGGGGATGCCCGTCCAACGGGAAATAATACGGGCAATTTCTTCTTCTCCCACCTCTTCTCTGAGCAAGGGGGAAGTTTCTTTACCGGAACCAAATTTATTTTCTTCTTCTTTTAAAGCTTTCTCTAGTTCCGGCAAGCGGCCATATTTTAATTCTGCCGCCCTATTCAAATCATATTCCCGTTCTGCTTTTTCAATTTCCTGATGAATCTGTTCAATTTCTTCCCGCATTTTTCCCACATGCTGAATGGCTTTTTTCTCATTTTCCCATTGGGCTTTCATGGAGGTCATTTTTTCCTTCAAATCTGCTAATTCTTTTTGCAGATTTTCTAAACGTTCCTGGCTGGCCCGGTCCTTTTCCTTCCTGAGCGCCGCCTCTTCAATCTCCAGCTGCATTACACGTCGGGAAACCTCATCCAATTCTGCAGGAAGAGAATCAATTTCCGTGCGGATTAAAGCACAGGCTTCATCAACTAAATCGATGGCCTTATCCGGCAAAAACCGATCAGAGATATAGCGATTGGACAAGACCGCCGCAGATACCAGAGCATTATCATGGATTCTCACCCCGTGGAAAACTTCAAAACGTTCCTTCAAACCCCTCAATATGGAGATGGTATCTTCCACATTAGGTTCTTCCACCATTACCGGCTGAAATCTTCTTTCCAGGGCGGCATCCTTTTCAATATTCTTGCGATATTCATCCAGAGTGGTCGCCCCAATACAATGGAGTTCTCCTCGTGCCAACATCGGTTTCAGCATATTACCGGCATCCATGGAGCCTTCCGCCTTGCCGGCTCCCACAATGGTGTGAATCTCATCAATAAAGAGAAGAATTTCTCCTTCACTTTTCTTAACCTCTTGTAAAACAGCTTTCAAGCGTTCTTCAAATTCTCCCCGATATTTTGCCCCGGCCACCAAAGAACCCATATCCAAAGAAAAAATCCTCTTGTTTTTCAATCCTTCGGGAACATCTCCCCGGACAATACGATGAGCCAACCCTTCCACAATAGCGGTCTTACCCACCCCAGGTTCCCCGATGAGTACCGGATTATTTTTCGTTTTTCTGGACAAAATCCGGATCACATGGCGGATTTCCCCATCCCGTCCAATCACCGGGTCAAGTTTATTGTTCCGGGCTTCCTGCACTAATTCGGTTCCATATTTGGTCAAGGCTTCATAGGTGTCCTCTGGAGTGGCGCTGGTCACCCGTTGATTACCGCGGATCCCCGTCAAAGCCTGGAGAAATCTATTGCGGGTGATATGAAAGGTCTCAAAAACCTTACCTAAACGGCTGTTCGCCGCCTCATCAATCATTCCTAAAAAAATATGCTCGACAGAAACATATTCATCCTTCATTCGCTTGGCTTCTTCTTCCGCCTTCACCAATACCGCATTGACCGGACGGCTGACATAAATCTTGCCCGGCTCTCGTCCCGGTCCTGAGACTCGGGGCTTGCTTTCTAAAACCTTCTCTACTTCCCGCTTAAAATTTTCCGGTACGATGTCCATAGATGTCAGTATCCGAGGCACCAGGCCTTCATCCTGTTCCAGTAAGGCAACCAGTAAATGTTCAATATCTATTTCCGTATTGCCATATTTCAAAGCTTTCGTTTCCGCCTGCTGTAAGCTTTCCATGGATTTTTGCGTCAAACGGTTGAGATCCATATTTATTCCCCCCCATACCAGGATTTTAATTTTTTAATTTCTTTTTGTAAATCGTCCATTTCTTCCAGTAATTCCAGCACCAACCCGGCACCGGTCCAGTTCAGGGACAGATCCCGCTTCAATCTGCGCATTTTTTGAATTTTAAGCACTTCCTGGCGGGAGATCCGGGGATCTTCCATGCGCCCTTGATAATAAATTAAACCTAAATCCAGCAGCTTTTGTATCAAAGAGGCCTCTACTCCCGCCTCGAAAGCTGCCTCTTCAATGGTCAGAGCTCTTTCTTTCCAGATGCCAGGGCTTTGACAGCGCAGTACAATCTTATATCTGTTGGTCGACATCTCAGGATCCCCCCTGTTCTTTCCCGGTATCTTTACGGAATTGATCTAATTTTTTTACCAATTCTATTTCTTCCTGACTGAGATTGGTGGGAATCTTAATCTGGGCTACCCCGTAGAGATCACCTTTTCCCGCTAAGCCTTTTCCTTTCAATCGGAAACGCTGGCCATTCTGGGTACCGACCGGAATGGTGATCTGGACAGATCCTTCCATCGTAGGAACACGTACCTTTCCGCCCAGGATCGCTTCCCATGGGGATAGAGAGATATTGGTTTTTAAATCTGTACCCTCCAGAGAATAGACAGGATGAGGGGCAATATTGATTTTAAAATAAAGATCACCGGAGGGCCCGCCATTGAATCCCGGTCCTCCTTGTCCTTTTAGACGGATCTTGCTGCCATCCTTTACTCCTTTGGGGATTTTTACCTGGATTTCTTTCCGGGTATTTTTTAGCCGCCCATCAGGCTGTTCTTCCGACATCTGCAGGGCCACTGTTTTAGTGGTGCCAAAATAAGCATCCTCTAAGGTAATCTGTAATTCAGATTCCCGATCCTGGCCTTTTTGGGACCAGCTCTGACCCCGTGAACCCCTTTGTTGTCCGGAAAAATTAGAGAATCCCCTCCCCTGATTGCCGAAGAGTGTCTCAAAAAAATCGCTGAAATCTCCCTCCCCGCCAAAATGGAAGGATTGACCTCCGCCGCCGGTATCATAGTGCATATTAAAACCTTCCCAACCAGGCGGGGCAGTGAAATCCTGCCCCGATTTCCAATTGGCGCCCAGCTGGTCATATTTTTCTCTTTTCTCCGGATCCTTTAAAACCTCATAAGCTTCATTGATTTTTTTAAAATTCTGTTCTGCTTCCGGTTCTTTATTCACATCGGGATGGTACTTACGAGCCAGCTTACGAAAGGCTGCTTGAATCTCTTTGGCAGTTGCGTCCCGCTGAACTCCTAAAACCTGATAATAATCTTCAAATTTTACACTCACGCGTCCACCCCCTAATTATTTGTGACCTGACCCGCTGATTTATTCTGCCGTATAATCCACATCAATGACATCATCATCCTTTTTCTCTGTTCCTGTCGTATGCGTCTCGGGTTGGCTTGCTGTGCTTGCCAACTCTCCCGCCGCCTGACTCAGTTCATCCATCAGGGAGCGGATTTTTTCCGTCGCCCCTTGGTTTTTAAGCTCTTCCTGAAGCTTGCTGATTAAATCCTCAATGCGGCCTTTGACATGAACAGGCACTGAATCTCCTGCTTCCTTTAAACTTTTCTCCGACTGATAAATCAAGGAATCCGCCTGATTTTTCAGCTCAATATAAGCTCTTTTTTGCTGATCTTCTGCTGCATTTTTTTCCGCTTCCTTAATCATACGGTCAATTTCATCCTGAGCCAAGCTGGTGGAACCGCTGATAGTGATTTTTTGTTCCTTGCCCGACTTTTGTTCTTTGGCCGAGACATTTAAGATCCCGTTGGCATCGATATCAAAGGTGACCTCAATTTGCGGAATGCCCCGGGGCGCCGGTTCAATCCCTTCCAATTTGAATTGGCCTAATTTCCGATTATCTCCTGCCATCTCCCTTTCTCCCTGTAGGACGACAATCTCCACACCGGACTGATTATCCTCAGCGGTAGAAAAGACTTCGCTTTTTTGGACGGGAATGGTGGTGTTCTTTTCAATCAATTTGGTCATAACACCCCCCAGGGTTTCCAAACCTAAGGATAGAGGCGTTACGTCCAGAAGTACCACATCCTTCAGTTCTCCCATCAAAATGGCGGCCTGAATCGCGGCACCTACAGCTACCACCTCATCAGGATTGACGGACATATTGGGTTCTTTACCCCCAGTTAAAGTTTTCACCAACTGCTGGACGGCAGGTACCCTAGTAGATCCGCCGACTAATATCACCTGATCAATTTCTGAGGAACTGATTTTGGCATCCTGGATGGATTGATTGACAGGTCCCTTGGTTTTTGCCACCAAGTCTTCAATCAATTGTTCCAATTTTGCCCGGGTTAATTTCATATCCAGGTGTTTTGGCCCCGTATTATCTGCTGTGATAAAGGGTAAGCTGATTTGACTTTCCTGAGTGGAGGACAATTCCACCTTAGCCTTTTCCGCCGCCTCATAAAGCCGTTGCAGTGCTTGGGGATCGGTAGACAGATCAACGACTTGGTCTTTCTTAAATTCTTCCACTATCCATTGAACAACCCTCTGGTCAAAATCGTCTCCCCCTAAATGGGTATCACCTGAGGTGGAGCGTACTTCAAAGATCCCGTCGCCCACATCCAATAAAGAGACGTCAAAAGTGCCGCCCCCTAGGTCATAAACTAAAATCGTTTCATTTTTATTTTTCTCCAGGCCGTAGGCCAAAGCTGCCGCCGTCGGCTCATTAATGATTCTCAGAACATTCAGTCCGGCAATTTTCCCCGCATCCTTGGTTGCTTGCCGCTGGGCGTCATTAAAATATGCCGGTACGGTAATGACTGCATCTGTCACCTTTTCTCCCAGATAAGTGGAGGCATCATCCGCTAATTTTCGGATCACCTGGGCGCTGATTTCTTCCGGGGAAAGAAGTTTTCCTTCTATTTCAAAACGCACCGAGTCACTGGGACCCTTTACTACCTTATAAGGTACCTGGCTGATTTCAGATGCTACCTCATCAAATTTTCTGCCCATGAATCGTTTCATGGAAAAGATGGTGCCGGTGGGATTCATGATCCGCTGCCGTCTGGCAACTTGCCCCGTCAACCGTTCTCCGTTTTTCGCTATGGCCACCACAGAAGGAGTGGTTCTCGCCCCTTCCGCATTGGGAATGACAACGGGCTTGCCGCCCTCGACTACTGCGACCACTGAGTTTGTTGTTCCTAAATCAATACCTATTGCTTTTGCCATCAAAAACCCTCCTCTAATAACTTTTATAATTAGTATTTTTGAAATTTATATTAATAAAACCATGTTTTAATTATAGCCCAAAGGTCAGCTAAGGTCAATTTTTGTCAGATTGAGCAGTCCTTAGAAAAACAATGCTACCCCCAGATTTTAATAATTAATACCTATTTCTTCCGATTTTTTGAGAAATTATGACTATATTTCGCGAAATGGCACTCAATAATTAATTTCTGATAATAATATTTAAATCTTTTATTAATTTGTCAGTTATTTTGGTATTAAAAGATTTGCCTTATCCAGGATTCCGAAACTGGCGGAAGCAAAAAAGCATCCCCCATGGAGATGCTTTTATAAATAATTATTATTTCTTTCTTCCGGTCGGATGCATATTCCTTAAGTTTCGTTATCCCTTAAAACAAACCCGGCTCATTGGAATTACCATTCCGGCCGACCGACCGCAGTAACCTCTATTCTGGATTCTATATAGATATCGTCTTCCACTATATTGGTGGGAGCGTATACGTCCTCATCATTTATCAATAATTCATAATCACCGGCGCCGGCCTGCTCCGCAGCAAGCTTGGCCCGTTTCTTAGCTTCATTTAAAGCATAAATTTTGGCTCTCTTCAATGTTTTAAAAACTCTCCGTTCCCAGGGGGCATGGACAAAATAATTTCTGTTGTTTTCACCAGGTTTAATTAAAACTTTTACAGTTTCCATAATTTTACCAGTAGCCGCTCCGATGGCATTTGCGACCTCAGCATGATCCGGAATAATCAATTCCGTATGCATTTTTTCTGCTACCCGAGGCAGCCATGCTTGCACCGGTGCCCCAATCCCCACAATAGGCATCTCCATCTGAAAAGAGAAACCCAGCAATTGATTCTTTTTGGGGGCTAAGGCCTTATCTGCAAAATACATAGCCGTTTCACTATCCTTAAACCATAAGGATTCATCCTCACTGGTGATTAAGCTCTGAACACAGGTGAGACACAACTCATTCACAATTCTTTCAGAGGCAATTTCCAGAAATTCCTCCCTGGATTTTCTCATCCGGTAGGCTAAGATATCCGCACCCTTCTCAGCTGCCTCTCGGCTCCACTGGGTATAAATTCCTTGGGCATGCAGAATATCCGTAGGGGTCATGGAGATTTTTGCCACGATTCCTAAATTAACCAGGTTATGCGTACTAAAGAGGTTGGGATCAATCCTCAAGGCATAGGCCAAATAGTATAGACTCCGCGGCCCTTTTTCTAAAATCTCAATGATCTTCCTTTCGGTTTCATCCAATACCTGTCCGGTTGGTTTTTTAAGCATCATAAAACAATCTGTCGCCTGGGCAAACATAAGACTATAATTGCGGTCAAAATAGGTGCTTAACTCGTGAAGCAAATTGGGATGCTGGCTAGCCACAACCGATAAGGGCCAGACCCTTTGCGGACCGACAAGAAGATTCCCGCCTTGGGTAAGCTGAAGATAGCTGTCTCCTCCTAAGCCATAGGTATAGATCTCTGCCGCTTGAACCCTGGTCAACCAACCGCCGACCATGGCTCCCTCCTGGTTGATGTGGGGCACCCCGTTTTTTAAGAGAGCGATATCTGTCGTAGTTCCGCCCATATCAAAGACCAGTCCATTCTGGGTATCCGATAAAAAAGTTCCCCCAATGATACTGGATGCCGGTCCGGAAAGAATCGTATCAATGGGCTTTTGCCGGGCCATTTTTTCGCCCATTAAGGAACCGTCTCCCTTGACGATCATTAAAGAAGCTTCAATGTTCTTCTCTTTGAGCACTATTTTAACGGATTCCATCAATTCTGCAATAATGGGAATCAAACGGGCATTCAAAGCCGCCGTGACGGTACGTTCATGAAAGCCCAAGGTTGTGGTCAGCTGGTGGGCACAAACCACAGGCAGATCCAAAAGCTCTTCCACGATTTCTTTAACCCTTAATTCGTGCTCAGGGTTGCGCACACTCAGATATCCGGAAATTGCCACAGCTTCCACCTTACCTTTGAAGCTTAAAACCTTTTGTCTGATTTCCCCTTCATCCAAATCATCCAAGGACAAACCGTGAATATTATGTCCGCCCTTCAAGACCTCATAACATTGCACAGGCATCTTGTCAACGGGATCATGTCCAATTAATAATAAGCCCACAGGGCATCCCCTGCCTTCCACTGTCGCATTGGTAGCTAATGTGGTAGACAGGGAGACGACGCTGATTTTATCGAATTCTTCAAATTTCATATTATCGATGCAATTCCTGATTCCTATAGTTAGATCTTCCCTGGTCGTAAGGGCTTTGGCTTTATTTAATACTTTTTTCTCATCCATCGCTACGATTACACCATCAGTGTAGGTTCCTCCCGTATCAATACCCAGAATAAATGACATATGCTGTTCCCTCCCTCATACAATTTGCGGTTCAATTTAAATAAATGATTTTTTTATATTATATCATAATTTAACGATATTACTTGCATAGACAAGCATTTTTTTTAATATGGGGATTTGGGATAACCTAAACGAAAACAACCACGGGTTTCAATCCCGCCCACCCCATCAATACCCGTAACCGTGTTTGCTAATACATCATTTAAAGTGAGGGTCTCTTTAATGGATGTATAGGCAATTTTCTCCACAATGAAAACCGGATCAAAGATATGTATGAAAACTCGTCGGGGAGAACTGGCAAAATTAGCACCGGCTTTTAAGATTTCTTCATAATAGGATTGGCAGGCACCGGCGAAGATTACTAAATCATCTCTGCCGGGAATGAAACGCCGTGCCGCTTTCACCGTTTCAATGAAATGCCGGGAATTACGGTAGCTATCCATACTCCGAAAATCAAAAGCATCCTTGGTTAACCCGTCATGGCCGGTAATGACCAAAATATCCGGCTGATGTTTCTGAAGGTAATGCAGGATCAACTTGGGCTGTTCTTGCTCGGGAATGCTAAAACCATGACAGGGAATTTTTAATTTTTGGTAAGCATCCAAGCATTTTTTTAAATATTCTTCATCCCCGTCAATATGCAATACTTTTCCCGGCATATCAAAGTACTCTGCTCCGTCCATCAGGTTTAAAGCATTGGAACGCCATACCCCATGATCCCGTGAAATCCTGCGATTGGTCAGGATATGATTCAATTTTTCATTGTTTTGTTCCGCACTGACATTACGGTAACGATTATATTCCAAATTAACAATGGGCACCAAATCCTCCAGAGGGGCATCGGCCACCAAGCGAATATCCACCCCTTTTAGGATCGCGATCAGTTTGCCCGCCTGATTTTCATAGATGGCCTTGACACGAAAGATGATATCGAAACCATAGGATCTCCTTGCGACAATATCTCCTGCCTGGATCTTGTTCATCTGTCTCCCCTCCCGAATCTGTTTCATAATATAGTATGACCGCCTTTGTTTATTGGTGTGAGCACCGGAAGAGGAAAGATTTCATACCATATATTATCGTGTAATATTTAAGCGGAGAGTGAAAACCATGTTTGCTGCTGTGATACCTGCTCAAAATGAAGATCTCCATATCCGGGAGGTGATCAATAATCTGCTGCAATTGTCACTGGATCTGATCATTCCCGTGGTTAACGGCAGTCAGGATCAAACCCTGAATATTTGTTTATCCTTTTCCTCACCGAAGCTTCATATCCTGCATACCCCCCTCCCTTTAGGCATTGATATTCCCCGGGCGGCAGGAGCCCATTTTGCTTATCAAATGGGGGCCCAAGGAGTTCTGTTTATTGACGGTGATATGAACGGAGATCTGTGCTTACCCCTTCAACAATTAATCAACTCCATAAAATCCGGAACTGACTGTGCCCTGACAAATTGTTACCCTTATATTCAATCCCGTCACCCCTTGGCTAGAAAAGTTTTAAAATATCGGGAAGTTTTGAACCGGGAGATTAACTTGTTTCATCAATTAGGCTTGGCTAGTCCTTCCCATGGACCCCATGCCATATCCAGGCTGCTCTTGGATTCCATTCCCGTTACCACCTTAGCCATTCCTCCTTTGGAAATTACCTGCGCCCAAATAACCGGGCTTCGTGTCCATGTCGCTGCAGCCATTCCCCACCTGTTATTAGGCTCCCGGGAGAAATCTCCACTGCACAACAAAATGGTAGCTGAAACCATTATCGGAGATTGTTTGGAAGCATTGGCTTTCCTGAAAGGTACTATTCCAGACCGCAAAGAGAAAGGCATCCTCTATGACGGCTACCATTCTTCACGTCGTTTTGATCTATTAGAAGGATTTCTAAATGATCAAGGGATAATCCAAATTTTTCACCTGGGCAAGTGAACTCGTTGATCAAAAGCTGAATAAAAAATAAACCTTTTAATCATCCCTAATCCAAATTATGTCAAATCACCCACCCATCCCCTAATGCAATCAATTCCTTCTATCAGTATAATGTTCATGTCCGCCTATCAATGAATCGTTAGGCTAATCAAAGACAGGAGGAAATTGAATGCATTTTTTAAAAAGATTCATCACAACGTCACTCGTCAGCTTACTTCTAATTGCCGGCACGGGACAAGCCCTCGCTGCCCAATACACGGTTAAATCAGGGGATAGCCTTTATTCCATCAGCAAAGGCTATCAAACAACGGTGCAGAACTTAAAAAGCCTTAATGGTCTAACATCCAATAATCTCTACCCCGGCCAGTCCCTTAAGGTTCCTGCAGCAAGCAGCGGAACAAGCTATACCGTCAGAAAAGGGGATACCCTTTTTCTTTTAGCGAAAAGATTCGGTACTTCCGTAGCTTCTATAAAATCATCTAACGGTCTGAAAAGTGACGCCTTGTCCGTGGGCCAAAGATTGATTATAAAGGGATCCGGTGCCGCGGCAACCACTGCCTCCCGAGGTGCAGGAAACTACTCCCGCAGTGAGGTCATGCTGCTGGCCCGTTTAATTCACGGTGAAGCCCGAGGTGAGGCTTATCAGGGACAGGTTGCTGTTGGGGCCGTGGTATTGAACAGGGTGTCAAGCACCACCTTTCCTGATTCGATCTCCGGGGTCATTTACCAAAAGAACGAATTTTGTGTGGTTAATGATGGTCAAATTAACCTGAGTCCCAATGAAACTTCCATTAAGGCGGCAGAGGATGCCATGAACGGCTGGGATCCGGCCAATGGAGCAATCTATTATTGGAATCCGACTAAAGCACCCAATAATAAGTTCCTTAACAGCCGACCTGTTGTGGCAAAAATCGGGAGTCATGTTTTTGCTAAATAAGGCAAATTTAACTAAAATTAAAACACTCGGGTTTTCATTTGAATTTACCCGAGTGTTTTTTTCTTTAACTTTTGCCGTTAAGAAAAATAGGATTCTTGACGTATTAGGCAGTACCTTTATCGGACAGATGATTGGCAAGGACTGCGAATTCCGCCAAGCTTAAGGTCTCTCCCCTTCTTTTGGGGTCCAACCTGCTCATTTCAAGCAAGTGCTGCCATTCTTCTTTATTCAAGGGGTAACCAGAGTTAGACAAAGCATTTAAAAGCGTCTTCCTTCTCTGGCCAAAAGCTGCTTTTACCAAGGCAAAAAAAATCTGCTCATTTGTTACCACCACGGCAGGGCGTTCTCTTTTGTCCAGTCTGATCACCGTTGATTCCACCTCCGGCTTTGGATAAAAGACTGTAGGCGGCACCGTGGTAATCAACTGCGGCTTACAAAAGTACTGAACTCCAATGGAAAGAGCTCCATAATCCTTGGTTCCGGGAAGCGCCGCCATACGCCGGGCAACCTCCTTTTGGACCATTAAAACGAGAGAGGAAAAATGAAACCCTCCCTCTAATAATCGCATGATAATGGGGGTGGTGATATAATAAGGCAAATTAGCGACCACCTTGTAGGGAATGGCCCTCTTGCCCATCTGCTCCTGCACCAGTAGGTCAAAATCAACCTTGAGGGCATCCCCGTGCACCACATGGACATTAGTTTTTTCTCTGAAAATATCTTGCAAAACATCAATGAGACCCCGGTCGATCTCCAGGGCGATTACCCCGGCTGCCTTTTCTGCCAAACCTTGGGTCAAGGCCCCGATACCTGGGCCAATCTCCACCACCACCTGGTTATCCTTGATCTCTGCAGCCTCCATAATTTTTTCAATAAATTTTGGCTCAATCAAAAAATTCTGACCCAAGGTTTTATGCATGCGCAGACCGTATTTATTAATGATTTCCCGTGTCATGCTGGGTGTTGCAATCCGATCCATAGTTTCCTCCCCAAAATTGATTCCCTGATTCCTATATCATAGATTTTACTGATTGCTGCCAAAATATTTAAATAAAATTTAGCACCAGACTTAATTGTCCCTTTACTTCCAACCTTTAAATGCTATCCAGTTTAAAAGTACAAAATAACCCTTGAAACGATGGTCCCAAGGGTCATTTTATCATTGATTTCATTGATTTAATTTAACACATAAACCTGCACGGACTTGCGTCCCCAGTTAAGGCATTGCTGTTCTGTGGGCATAAACAGATCGACTCGATTACCTTTGATGGCCCCACCTACATCTTCTGCCCGACCATAGCCATACCCCTCAACATATAGCTTGCTGCCCAAGGGAATCACTGACGGATCCACAGCGATGGTTCCTACCTTGGGGCTCGTTCCTGTCTTGGTTCGATTTCCTGTGTGTGTATAAGCACTGGCACTGACACGTAACGATTTGGAGTAGTCAAATCGGTCTCCTCCCCTTTCTGTACTTCCTCCCCGTGAGGCCAGCTGCATGGTACCCTGGGCAATCACTTCATTGACCGGCTTTTTGATGGTTTTTGTTTCCACCACTTTATGAGCAATCTTTTGTCCGTCTTGATATGTAACTTTAATTGTATCTTCCCTAACGCCATTTTGGCCTTTTTGGACGACACGGCGCTTGCCCCGTTCTAAGGAGGCATCATTTTTCTTCTCCACCTGATAAGCCAAAGCCTGCTTTTTGGTAATGAGTTCCTCTTTAATCCGGTTAATAACAATGGGCGTTTCTTTTTGTACTAATTGGGATAAGGCCGGTTGCACCAAATCCTTACTCTCGATGTTGATTTTGGCTTTCGCTAAAACCTCCTCCACCTTCATTGGTGTTGTTAAAACCTTTGTCTCTTTGCCATCAGCTTTAATGACGACCGGAAAGGCTCTGGTAATCTCAATTACCTGTCCTTCCTTCAACTGAGTTGTCATCCCTGGCTGTACCAGATCTTCAGGATTAATCTTGATGTTTCTCTCAGCCAGTAAATCGGTAACATCCGCTTTAAATGTTCTTGCTTCTGTCCGAACTCCGTCATCCACGATTACAACTTCTTTTTCCATTACTGCGTAGGCTGCATACCCCATAATGATCAGCAGTACTGCAACTAATGACAACGATGCAAATTTAACCCATCGAGGATGACCTAGTTGCGCTGAAGCGTTTTCCATGGTTTTTCCCCTCCGTTTTCCTCAAAAGTAAGGTAGGATTATTTTACTTTGTTTTGGCCATGTTGTCAATCTTCCTGACATTATATGCCATTTTGCAGGTTAATATGCCCCACTTTTCTTGAATACTACCATAACCGTTTTGTAGATGATTTTTATGTCTAACCAGAGGGACCAGTTATCAATATATTTGGTGTCTAATTTGACAATCTCTTCGAAATCAGTGATCTGGCTTCTGCCGCTAATTTGCCACAAGCCGGTAATCCCTGGTTTGATGCTGATTCTGCGCCAATGATGGTTCTCATACTTGGCGACCTCATCTAATGTAGGAGGTCTGGTACCTACCAGACTCATCTCACCTTTCAATACGTTGAGAAATTGGGGTAGCTCATCCAGACTGGTTGCCCTCAAAAATTTACCAACTTTAGTAACCCGGGGATCCTCTTTGATCTTAAACATCATCTCGTCTCCCATCTCGTTTTGGGACATAAGATCCTTTTTCTTATCTTCTGCATCCACAGTCATGGAACGAAACTTATACAATTTGAATACCCGGCCATTCATGCCCATTCTATCCTGGGTAAAAAAAACAGGTCCCCTGGACTCTAATTTGATGGCAGGGACAATGAAGAAAGCCAAAAAGGTTGTACCCAGCAGTCCAACCAATCCTCCAGCCAGATCAAAGCACCGTTTATAGAATAATTGATAGGCATCCAAACAAACGGAATGGAAAGTAAGCTTAGACAAAGTACCAATACTGGACAGGCTGATTTGAGAGATTTTAAACTCTGAAAACTCCAACGCTATGCTGGTGGTTACGCCCATTTCCTCGCACATTTTAGCATATTTCCTAATATCGGCGAAATATGGGGACGGAACCGTAAAAATAACCTCATTGATCTCTGTACTCCTTAGAAGTTGATTCAAATCCTGCATCAACTTTTCATCTTTTAAATTATAATAATCCGGTTCTTGATCCAAATTAATTTGTTTTACGATATGAAGCAACATATCAGTCATCTTAATAAAATGCATATACTTGGCTGTGATCACATCATGGCCAATAAAAACCACCTTTTTTTTTCGTCTCAGGCCAAATTTTTTAGCCAAATCAAAATAAAGATATCGTTCAAAAAGTACTAAAACAATCGTTGAGCAGATAAAAATACCGAAAAAGAGACGGCTTAAGGTATGAAACTTGATAAAGAAGGTCATTGCCGCTGTATTCAGAGCGGACACAAAGGTAGCAAATAGGACATTACGCAAAATTCGGTCCCGATACTTGAAGATGGTAATATCATACATTCCTCGGGCATACATGGTATAAATCCAGGAAGTGATAAAGATGAATAAAATCCAAATGTATTCAAAAAAACCCGCCAGAAAAGTAAATCTCCCTGCAATATAATATGAAACCATATAAGAAATGACAATAAAAATAATATCCATTAAATATTGTCTTATATTTAAAAGGGAACGGCTGTTAAAACGATACATGATATCCTCCCTTTGTATGGATTCGCTGTCAATTAAAAACTTATTTTTACAGTCTGTATGTACCCTCAAGATCACAAATATTTCTCGTATCCAGAATCACTTTCCCTTTTAGCTTGTGCATATTGTCGATAATCTCTTTATGACCCACAAGAATGACCAGGAAATCTACCTCCCTAAGAAAGTAATCCAAATCATAATACTGATTCGCAACCACATCTTCTTTAACCATGGGATCGTATATTTTTACTAAATTTCCACAAAGATGTCTTTCCATACAATCAAGCATTTGAAGAGTAGGGCTCTCACGCATATCATCCACGTTTTCCTTATAAGTAAGCCCGTATAATCCGACCCGGCTCACATCCCTCATTCCATTTTCTTTCATAATGTCATGAATACGTTCCAGGACAAATTCAGGCATGGAATCATTGATTCTCCTGGCGGCAAGAATGATATTAGCCAATCCTGGGTAATCACCAACAAGAAACCATGGATCAACGGAAATACAATGACCCCCTACACCCGGACCCGGCTTTAAAATATTAACGCGGGGGTGTCTATTAGCAATGCGAATAATCTCATAGACATCCATATTGTCTACATGACAAATTTTCACCAGTTCGTTGGCATAAGCAATATTGATATCACGGTAGGTATTCTCAACAACCTTCGTCATCTCTGCAGTTTTAATATCTGTAACAATTATTTCTCCCACACAAAAGGAATCATAAATCGCTTTTACCTGTTCCCCAACATTTAGGTGATCCGCACCAATGGTACGAGCATTATGTTTCAATTCATAAAGCATATTACCCGGGATAATTCTTTCCGGGGCATGGACAAGATGAATATCCTCCCCAGGCACAAAGCCCCCCGCTTCAACAATGGGACGTATTTGTTTGTCAATCGTACCAGGGGAGACAGTGGATTCAATGATGACAATTGCTCCTTTTGTACAAACTTTCATGACGCTCTGCATCGCTTTGATAAGATATTGAGGGTCTATTTTCTTACTAAGCTTATCGTAAGGTGTTGCCACCGATAAAATATAGGTATCTGTCTTCATATAATCTTCGCTGAATCTAATCCCTGCCTTGACTGCGGCATGAAACAGTTCGTCCAAGCCTTGCTCTTTAAATGTTGTTTGCCCTAGATTTAGGGTATTAACGATTTCTTGATTGTAATCAGTACCCACAACTTCCCATCCATGTGCTGCCAACATTAATGCCGTTGGTAATCCAATATAGCCTAGTCCTATTACATTAATCATTGTCCAACCTCTTTATGTTTTTTTCTGAAATATTTTGTTTTATAAACTAAGATGATATATTTGGCATTACCAATTATATATCGTTTCCACATTCGCCTCGGCTCTTGGAAAAAACGATAGAGCCATTCCAAGCCCTTCTTCTGCATCCAGACCGGAGCCCTGCTTGTCATGCCGGCTACAATATCAAAGCTGCCTCCCACACCCATGACAAAGGGAACCTTCAACTGATGCAAGTATTTGTTAATCCAGAACTCTTTTTTAGGGGAAGAAAAAGCGACAAATAAAATATCAGAATTAGACTGGGCAATCATGTTGACAATTTCAGGTTCTTCAGCTTCATTAAAATATCCGTTTCTGATCCCTGCAATCTTCAGGTTGGAGTATTTTTCTTCAAAGGTGCGCTTCACTTTAGCAACAACTTCTTCTTTAGCACCAAAGAGAAAGATACGATAGCCCTTGTCATTTGAGATTTCCACCAGTTTTAAAAATAAATCAATCCCTGTAACTCGTTCTTTTAATGGGATATCTAGCTTTTTAGCCGCCCAGACGATGGAAGCACCATCAGCATTAATGAGGGGACATGAATTGACAATCTCGGTTAATTGCCTGTCCTTTTGCATTAAATTCACTTTTGATGCATTGATTACCACATGCTGAGTCGGATTTCTTTCTGAAATAATACGTTCAATTTTATGAACAGTTTCATCAAAGCTGTATACATCTACATAAGTATTAAAAATTTGATACCGTCTATTTTTGTCCGAAGATTCCATAGTATTTACTCCTATAAATTCTCTCTAATGAAACTGATCATCATGATTTTTCTCTTTGGCTTGTATCCAATGCTCTTTCCAGATAATACAAATCTTTTTTACATTTATTAGTTTATTTCATGTCCTCATTATTCTACTAGATTATCGACAAAAAGTCACTGTATTTTCTATTTTTCAACCTATTTCGGCAACTACGATTAGTATCATTTTGGAGGAATAAAAAAGGTTCTGTAGAATTATAGATTATTATATAGAGTTCTTGGTTTAGTAGAAGTTAGTTATTAGATAAATCATCCTAAACCGTTGGAGGAATATGTTTGGGCAATTTATGGTGGTATATAAACCGCATGAAAGCAATGAGCCTTATGGAAATTCTTTGGCGGTTACAGCAAAAACAAATACATAAAAAGGAAAGAAAAGCTTTTGGGAATAGTAAGATTTCCGTTACGAATAAGGTTTTTTATAAAAGGTTGGAGCGGCTGAATATAGACGAAGCCCGACTGGGACTTAATTTATCAAATCATAAATATACATCAAAAAAGATAATCGCCTTGTTTGATGTATTTGAATATGAACTTTACAAGAAAAACTGGCATGCTGGATTTCAAACGAAAAATAAATGGCCATTAAAATTTTCTTATGATTTAGATTATAAACAGCGGGTTGACATTGGAGACGTAAGAACAAACTGGGAATTAAACAGACACTTTCAATTCCCACTACTGGCTAAAGGTTGCTTTGTCACGAAAGACCCGGTATATATGAATGAATTGGTCGATTTGTTTGATGATTGGACCGAAAAGAACCCTTTTCTCTATGGGGTATCCTGGACAAGCATCATGGAAGTTGCCATCAGAACAAATTCCTGGATATTCTGCTACTGTTTCCTTAAGCAAGTGAAGGATGCTCCGACCAGGATCCTTGAAGAACTTAGAGTGGGCATCATCAACATGACTGAATATATTGCCAATCATTACTCCAGGTTTTCATCAGCGAACAACCATGTTATTGTAGAAGCTTATGTAATTGGCCTTTCCGGGATCATTTTTGATTATGAACCTTGGATTACAATAGGGATCAGCATCTTGGATACAGAGATCCTGCGCCAGAATTATGCTGACGGAATAAATAAAGAGCTATCCCTGCATTATCAAGCTTTTGTTATGGAAGCTTTGGGCCTGTTCATCCGAGTTATGAAATTCAATCATATTGAAGTTCCAATAACTTGGTTTGATATCTTAAAAAAAATGAGCCGATATGTCTCAAATTGTATCGGTAAATTTGGTGAAGTTATTGTCTTTGGCGATAACGATGAGGGGAAAATATTAGATCTTCAAGGAGAGATGATTAACTATTATCATTATGTTCTTGAATTGATGAGCATGTTGTTAGAAGAAAGATATGTTGACTTGTCTAATGTTCATGAAAACATAAGTTGGATATTTTCAGACAACAACATTTCCGAAGCTAAAAATAAAGTGCTTTATGACAATTCTAATTGTATCTGTTATCAAGAAGGCGGTCATACGATTTTAAAAAGCCGCGATAGAAGCATACTAATTGGCATTGACCACGCCGCTCTTGGATTTGGGCCGATTGCAGCCCATGGACATGCAGATGCATTGAGTTTTCAGATGTTTGTAAATGGTTTTCCGGTATTCGGGGATCCCGGTACATATAATTATCATTTTACTCCAGAGGATAGGGACTATTTCAGAAAAACGATCAATCATAATACGGTTACTATTAATGACAGAGACCAATCAGAAATGCTGGGGGCATTTTTATGGGGCAAGAAAGCAAACACCAAGATTAACAATTGTATATTTAACGGGAGCGAGGCAATCATTGACCTTTTCCATGACGGATATGCTCCTGTTATTCATTCAAGACGATATCAATTTAATTCGGTAAATATCCTTAGGATTGAAGACAGAATTAAAAATATCCTTAATTCAGTCAATTGTATCTTGACGTTTATCTTAGGTCCCGGGTTTTGTGCTCAGGTAATCAATAATGATAAAATCGTAATTTCTAACGGAGCAAGGGAAGTCACCATGAATTTTTCGGGAACCCATGACTATGTCATTGAAGAAGATACAATGTGGTATTCTGATAAATATTTTAAAAGAGAAAAAGTGGTTGGCATCAGAATAAAGATAAGCACAAACAAAGATTGCACATTAATTACTACAATTAGTGTCAAGTGACATACTCCCACCACCTACGCTAACGCTTAGCGGTAGGGGCTTCTTGGGACGTACCAGCTAACGCCAGTATAATTACCAAGCTAACCCCGTTTGCCCAACGGTTCTATCTATTAGATTTAGGCTATACCGAGCAAGCGTCGGCCTTCATTTCTGATATTGATTGCAGCATTTATGTCACGGTCTAACTCTGTACCACAATTACTGCAAATCCAAACTCTATCATCTATTACTTTACGCCGATATTTTATAACCAAGACGAGGTGATAATTCATCAAAAAGACTGAATGATTGTTATTGTCTAATTCCACAGTATTCACCGCCATAGATAACTATACTACTGATTATATTATGGCAATATTTTCATGACAAGAACAAAACAAAGAGCGACAATTCATCCCCCACCTAAAGAGGTGGGAGGCTTCTTGTCGCACGAGGTTAAAAAGGTTTAAAACGCAAATAAAAGAAAAAGTAGGTATCATCATGACAGACAATAAGCTTAAAGTGCTTATGATCGGCCCAGACCCAAATGAAAAAGGTGGAATTGCTTCAGTTGTCAACCAATATTATGAAGCCGATCTGAACCAACTCATTATTTTGAAATATATTCCGACAATGAAAAGCGGGACCAAACTTTTTAAATTCATGTATTTTATTAAGTGCATGATGCAATATATTGGAACGATTAAAAATTATGAAATCATTCATATTCATATGTCTTCGCGAGGCAGCTTCCGACGCAAAAAGTATTTTATAAAAATTGCGAAAATATTTGATAAAAAAATTATAATTCACCTGCATTCAGGAGAATTCCATCAATTTTACTACAATGAAAGTAATGAAAAACAAAAGAATGTCATTAGGATGACATTCTCTTCAGCAAATAAAGTTATCGCCCTGTCTGAAGAATGGCGTGACTTTCTATCAGAGATCTGTGATATCAATAAAATAAGCATACTTTATAATTCAGTGCAACTCCCGGAAATAACTGATAAAAACTATGACAATGAGGATATTCTTTTTCTCGGCAGACTAAGTAAAGAAAAAGGAATTGATGATCTATTGGATATTTTCCCCCAAATTATTAATAGAAATAAAAATGCACACATGTACCTGGCTGGTGATGGTGATATTGATAGATATAAAACTATTTGTTTTAAAAAAGGCATTGAGAAACATGTAACTTTTTTAGGTTGGGTATCCGGATCCGAAAAGCAAGCATATTTAGCGAAATGCAGCATTTTTGTCTTGTCTTCCTACCATGAAGGGATGCCTATGTCTCTGCTTGAAGCAATGTCTCATGGATGTGCAGTTATTACCACACGTGTTGGAGGGATTCCCCATGTGATCGAAAACGAAAAAAACGGGTTATTAATTGATCCCGGTGATCGGAAGGCTTTAGCAAACTGCATCATAACTTTACTAAACAATCCTTCTCTTAAAAAGACCTTGGGAGAAGCAGCCTATCTAACGATATATGAAAAATTTAATATCAATAAAACAAATTTAAGATTAATTCAATTATATCAGGAGGCTATGGAAGATTAGTTTTAATTTTTAAGCTCGGCGACCTTCTTATTCATACTGCGCAGATAGTCAATAAAGATGACAAAAATAAAGGCAGCAAATAAACTGAGCATAAAGGCTAGTACCCCATTAGTTACAATGTTAGGTGATACCGGTTCCACAGGCAATTGGGCAGCACCTAAAATAGCAATATTATCTACCTGAGTTAAAGCGACAATGCGCGTTTTTAAAACCTTGGCAATCGAATCCACAACGATTTGGGCATGATAGGGATTTAAATCCCGATAAGTGATGGTAAACACCCGAGAATCTGAGAAAGATTCAAAATTGATTCTCTTTCTCAGATCATCAAGAGAAATACTCGTATCCCCGGTTATTTGTCTGGTAACCTCATTTTTTATTTCATTTAAAACGCTATCGGTGTTTAAGATCTCCCGATAGTCATTAATGATCTCCCGACCAGCTATTAATTCGTCATAAAAATATTCCGAACCCGAATCAGGATTTTTTATAATCATCATGGAAACATTCGCTTCATACATTTTAGGGATTACCCAATAACTTAAAGCTGCCATTGTTCCTGCACATAGCAAAGCAAATAAGATCATGAAACCCAGACTTTTTTTTAATAACTGATAATAATGAATACTCATTTCATGCCCTCCAGGATTTTTATTCTATGGAATTAATGATTATGTCCTTTATTAAAACAATCAAAAAAGCACATCCCATGGATACTACCAGAGCGAATGCAGCAAGTTTTTTAAGCGATAGCCCAATAGAGTAAGCAAAATAATTTTTATTATCCACAATAATCAACACATTCTCTTGATAGTTTTCCATTATCTCCTGCTGGAGTACGTTGACGATTGATTCGAGTACCGAAGTGGCCTTTTCCGGAGCGGAATCACGATAACTGATGGAAAAGGTTCTTGCCCCGGGAGTATCATTAAAGATCATATCATCTCTGATACCGTCTTTGATTAAAGAGGGTTTCCCCGGGTTTAATGTAACCAATTCTTCTTGTACTTTTGCTGCGAAACCATCCGTTCTTATCAGGATTCGAATATCCTTGATCAGCTCCGTCCCCAGAAATAATTCTCTGGATGTATCTGCTCCATAATTAACCCATAATGTAATGCTCGCTTCATACTGTTTTGGTGCAAAATATTTATACCCCAGTAAAATAGTCGTAACTCCAAAATAATGAAAAAAATGATGAACAGGGCATTCCTTTTTAGTAAATTGATATAGTAGCTTATTTCCAAAATCAACGCCCCCATAAATTAAGAAAATTCACGTTCTGTTCCCGGCGCCTTGATACATACTAAATATATACTGGTAAAGATAAAAAAGGCCAAATTAGGAGTGGTCATTACGTCTTGATAAAATATACCTGTAAATAAAGTCAGTAAACTAAATATTGCCACATAATGCTTTAAGCTATAAGCCCCGCTAAAATAAACAATCTTCACAGTCATCAGCACAATAAAGAGCAACTGAGCAGCAACTCCGGCAACCCCACTATCAATTAAGGTGTTAAATAATTGCGGTCGCGTCCCGCCAAATAAATTTCTGGCATAGTACTTTTCGCTGACTATGCCGAAAGCTCCTGTTAGTTGCCCGGAAAACCCGGCACCAATTCCATAGCCAAAAGTTCGGGTAAGAGGTGATCTGTCAATAATATCATACGCGATCATAGTTTTATTATATCGTCCAATATCCTCACTATTTACTTCAGTCATATATTCCGTGAGATACTCCCTGGAAAATATCTCTGATACCTCCCGATGATAAACCTGGCGATACATGAAACTCGTCCCATAAAACAAGATAGCAGCACTAAGCACCATAAAAAGCACCTTAGTGACGGTAAATTTTTTCGTCACCCACAAGGTAATGACAAACATGATCGGTATCATGACAAAAACAATTTTCGTCTCATTCAATCCAAGGGGCACAAAAAATAAAAAATACCAACCAAAAATACGTTTCCCTTGAGCCAGTCTTTGGCACAATTCAGAAAAAAATAGGATCAAAAGAAACAGAGACATAATACCGCTGGTGCCATAGCCATACAGCCCTGTTACTATATCCCCAGAAGGATTACTACTGGAAAATCTCTGGATAATAGAAACCGGAACAGAGATATAACCAATGATGCGCACAATATTATACATCTGATAAAAAACGCGGTCACCATGATAATAGAGCAAAATAAGAAAAACAAAGACATATTTATATTGCCGCAATTGAAGCAGGATGACCATGATTTGATTACCATTCAAAAGAGCAAGTACGGCGCTAAAGACATAACTAAAACACAAAACCGAGACTGCAACAAGAGTGATACGGTCAAAGCCGATTTCAATGCGTTTCTTTTTTACTGCAACCAGAGAATCGATCAGTAACAATAAAAAAACAAAATCGTCACTAATCTTGAACATGGTACTATCAGTTATTTGAAGCATCACCTGTGATAACATCGCAACAAGAACCAGTATGATAAACCGATAATTCAGACTCTCATCCCGTTTCATTATGTCTGCCATTTGGGTTCCTCTTTTATAATTCTCTCTTATTTAAGATCTTCGTGAGCAGGATCTTTACCTTTAAGTAAGTAAGATCCATCTCTTTGATCACACCAACGCGTTTCAATTGATGCAAATCACATCCAGGGTAATTATGCCCCGGTTCTGTCGTAACCGCAGAAACATAGATTTCTTTGACTTTTTGCTCTATTTTTTCATCAACATCAGCCAGCTTACCATCAGGATACGCAAAATGAACGTCCTTTGAAACTGTAATGCCAATAATTTTCTCCTTACTGACATAAAGCTCCTTTTCAAATTCCGGTAAGGCATTCTTGGCAAGAATCCGATGGGACACAGTGTGGGAACCAAAATCAATTCCCGCATCAGCCATCCTTTTTATTTCCTGCCAGGTTAATAATCCATTATCCTTTTTTTCTAAGGTCAAACCAATTTCATCAGCGATCTGCTTAATCATTGTATCCCTTTCCTTGGGAGCATTGTGTTTTATTTTTTGCATTAACGTGTATGCTAAATCCATCTTATCATTATTATTGCTTAATTTTGCCGATATTCCCAGACAGGGAATATCCACTCGCTCTTGGTCAATGGATTTTACCAGCTGCTCTACTTGATCATGCCAAAGGGTTTCTCCTGTATCAATGTATCCTGTGGGCAAGTAAATCATAGGAGTCACCTGATACTTCTGAAAAACTACCATACCATGATCATAATTATTTCGATAACCATCATCAAAAGTACATACCAGATAGTTATACTCTAATTCTTTTTCCGTTCTCAAGAGCCGAATACCCTCGTTTAAAGACACGCAACGATATTTCTTGGTGCAATACTTCATTTGTTTTTCAAAGGCAGCCGCAGTAACACCGAGGGAAGAAATAAAAACGTTTTTCCCCTGTTGAGCTTCCAACTTATGATAAGCCAGGATCACTACTGTTTTTTTTCTCTGATATAGTAATGATAAAAGAAAATAAACACCTGTCCAATATATCAGCCAAGCCAGAATCTTCTTAAACATTTCTCTTCTTGCCCTTTTTTTCATCATGTCACTTCCTGCTTACTCAATCAGTCTTATTAATGAAGCATATCTTTAGGTTTCTTCTGCAACCAGGGACAAGATATACTTTCCATATTCCGTCATGTGCAGTTGTTCCCCGATACGAAGCAACTGTTCCGTATTTATTAACCCTCTGCGCCAAGCGATCTCTTCCAGGCATGCAATGTATAAACCTTGTCTCAACTGTACGGTTTCAACAAATTCACTGGCCCGAAGAATCCCCTCCGGTGTTCCCGTATCAAGCCATGCCATACCTCGGCCAAACTCAATGACCTTCAATTTATTTCGTGCCAGATAAGCATTATTAACCGCTGTAATTTCCAACTCACCCCGAGGAGAAGGCTTAACATTATTGGCGATCTCCACTACACCTTGATCATAAAAATATAATCCGGGAACAGCGTAATGAGATTTCGGTTTAGCCGGTTTTTCTTCCAAAGAAATTACCTGTCTATTTTTATCAAACTCAACGACACCAAAATCAGAAGGATTTTTTACCCGATAACCGAAAATCACCGCCCCTTCTAAAGCTTCTTGGGCTTCCTGAAGATCTATGGTCAGATTTTGACCATAGAAAACATTATCCCCTAAAATCAAGCATACCTCTTCTCCCTCAATAAACTTTTCTCCCAAGATAAATGCTTCCGCCAAACCTCGCGGATCAGACTGAGCCACATAGGACAGGGTAATACCCAACTGGGAACCATCACCAAACAGTCTCTGATAATAAGGCAAATCTAGTGGAGTCGAAATAATTAAGATATCCTTTATCTTAGCTAACAGAAGGACTGATAAGGGATAATAAATCATCGGTTTATCATAAATTGGCAATAGTTGTTTTGAGACCACCTGGGTCATGGGATATAATCTGGTTCCTTTTCCACCTGCCAGAATAATTCCTTTCATTTCCCTCACCTCTCTAAAATGACCTGACAAATTCTTTTCACATCATTTAAATTAAGTGCCCCAAACAAAGGAAGGGTAAGGATCCGATCACCGATGTATTTAGCAACCGGCGTTGCCTCTTCTTGATACCGTCCTTCGTAACAGGAAAAGCGGCTCGTTAAAGGATAAAAATATTTGCGTGCGAGAATATCTTCCTTTTTCAAGGCCTCTACCACCTCATTTCGGGTTTTACCAAATTCCTTTTCATCAAAAAGAACAGGGAAATAGGCATAATTAGTAGTAACACCCTTTTGAGGAGATAGATAGCTCAATCCTCTGATTCCATCCAAATACTCCCGATAGCAATCGACAATTTTTTTACGCAAAGCAATTTGATGATCAATATAACGGATGTTGCATATCCCCATGGCCGCCTGAAACTCATTCATTTTTGCGTTTGTCCCAACTTCAGTGACATCTTCAGGAGATGAAATACCAAAGTTCTTTAAACGACTCAACCTTTCCTCATAACTACTGTCAGAAAAAGTCAGCGCCCCCCCCTCAATGGTATGGAAGACCTTAGTGGCATGAAATGAGAACATAGAAATATCACCAAAGCGGCCAATGCCCTGTCCGTTAATTTTGACGCCAAAGGCATGAGCTGCATCATAGATCACCTTGAGACCATACTTCTTTGCAATTTGATCTATTTTCTCAACATTACATACTTGTCCGTAAACATGTACCGGAACTATAGCCGACGTTTTTTCGGTAATCAAAGCTTCCATCTTAGACGTATCTAAGGTAAAATCCATAGGACTAATATCACAAAAAACAGGTGTGAGTCCCTGACGTATCAAAGCATGGGTAGTCGAAGCAAAGGTAAAAGGAGTGGTTATAACCTCACCGGTAAGCTGCAAGGTCTCGATTGCGCATTCCAAAGCCAGATGACCATTTGTAAACAAGCTAATATTTTTTACATTTAGATAATCCACCAGTAAACCTGTTAACTTCTGGTGCAAAGGTCCCATATTGGTAAGCAGGCCCGTATCCCAAATGGATTTGATTTCTGCAATATATTCTTCCACCGGTGGCAGGCTGGGAATGGTGACGGGAATTGATCGTGGCTTCATAATTACTCTCCCCTTGATCCTTCATGATATGATCAACTTTTTTTTCTCAGATCTTTTATGGTGGCCAGAATATATGTCAGGCTTTCCAACCTAAACAAAGATGCAGCAATGAAATAGAATGCTGCGCCAATACATATTTGCAAAAACAGGGATAAATAAAGATGGATTGGAAACAAGGAAATAAGAAAAACCACCCCGCTCATGGCGATAGAAAGAAGTAACGCAGGCATAAGATCCCTAATCTGCTCCTGAAAGGAATAATGGAATAACTGCTTATTAGGCCAGGCATTAATGATTGTTCCAATGATGGAGCCCACGGCCTGTCCTGCCACCATGATATAAATCCCAAAGGGTATGGTACCTACAATGATTAAAATAAATAAACCTTTTTTAATGACTTCCAACTTCAAGAAAATATCGCTGCGTCCAACGGCTTTAAGTGCTTCTAAGTTTGCCGTATGAACAGGATAGAATGCAAAAGAGATACAAAGAAGCTGCAAAAAAGGAACACATGGCAGCCATTTTTCTGTAAATAAAAGTAAAATCATGGGCTTGGCTACAATGCCCAAACCAAACATCATAGGAAATACAATAAATGCACTGGAAAGCATCGTCCGCCGCATCATTGCTTTAACACGCAAAGGATCATTTTGGTGATGGGACAAGGCGGGAAACATCACGCCGGTAATCGTACCATTAATGTTATTTACCAGCATTGCAGGGATACTCTGACCACGGTTGTAAAAGCCCAACATTGTTTTTCCATATAATTTACCGATTACGAGAGGATAAATGTTGTTAAAAATCGTATCCAACAATCCTGAAAACAAAAGCTTTGAGCCAAAGCTGAAAAGAATCTTAAGCCTAAAAAAAGAAAACAATAATTGCGGCCGCCAGCATACACTCAGCCACAAAATAACAGTGGAAACCATCTGCCCTGCAATCTGAGAAAACACCAGACTCCAGATGCCATAACCTTGATAGGCCATTGTTATTCCTACCGTACCCGAGGCAAGAATTCCTCCAATGCTTACCAAAAAACTCTTCTTAAATTTCATTTCCCGGGCTAAAACAACATATTGAATGTTATTTAGAGCACCGAAAATGACAATCAAAGACAACCAACGAAATACCGGAGTGATGATAGGTTCTTGATAAAAATCGGCAATAAGAGGGGCCGTCCCCAGAAAGATCACGTAAAGAAAACCAGCAATAATCAGATTGATAAAAAATACCGATGAATAATCCGTTTCATCGACTTCTTCTTTTTGAATGAGAGCCGATGAAAAGCCACCCTGCACAAAAGTATCTGCCACAGCAATAAAAACAGTGATCAAAGCGATAATTCCAAAATCCCGCGGCATCAATAAACGGGCTATAATAATGGAAATGATGAAATGAATGCCTTGGGTACCGCCCCGTTCTAAAAAGCGCCAGAACAGACTGCCTAAGACAGCATTTTTAAATTCTCTTTTATCAAGCTCTTTAATCGATTTAGTCATAATAAAGTTGTGTCAAAGCTTGAGGTTTTACTTTAATAAACTGGTTCACGATGGTCATCTATCCTCCTAAAATATTTATCTGACATCTCCCAGAGCCGCTTCCAGGTTACGAAAGAGAATGAAGTTGAGGGCATTGCTATTTTAGTGCTTGATGATGTTCGGTCTCAACACGTAACAGATGTTTCTTGACGGTGCGTCTGAAATTCTCATATAGATTATTCATTCCAGGTATATACCAGCAAAGGACGTACTCCATTTTATCCTTTAAAACTAATTGGTTAAACAGCTTTTTAATTTCTCCATCTTTTAAATAATGTTTGTCTCCTAATAGCGCACGTATTTCTGTACACCATTCCAATTTCTTCTTTTGAACCTCATATTCCCACTTACCATGAGAAAATTCATTAAATCCATTTAATGTCTTGATCATTCCTTGGAGATGATGCACCTTGTCTTCCTTTGTAGACTCATGATTGTATTTTGTAACCCATGAACCGGGAACCCAAAGATTGCGCACAGACATCACTTCATCCATATAACCAATTCTCCCAGAGGCCAACATCACTAAGGAGAAAGCAAAATCCCCTACCAGAGCTTCATGATAAAACTGGGGTGGATTTTTCATTAACTCACGAACATAGATCACTGAAGCTGTAGGACATTTAGGCCCTCCTCCATAGAAAAAATTATTCTCGGGCAAAATATGTGTTTTGTTAAAAGGACGT
Organism: Dehalobacterium formicoaceticum; assembly: GCF_002224645.1. Lineage (NCBI taxonomy): Bacteria > Bacillati > Bacillota > Clostridia > Eubacteriales > Peptococcaceae > Dehalobacterium > Dehalobacterium formicoaceticum. The sequence continues at coordinate 454,754 of NZ_CP022121.1, forward strand.
ATATAAGCAACCCTGGTATTATTTCTCACATCGATGACCTCTGCGGCGTGAAAACACATGCTGCATTCCGGATGAGCTTCCATAAAGTCTACCTGTTTTTGTAGTTTCTGAGGATCCGTCCAATAATCATCCCCCTCACACTCGGCAATATATTTACCGGAGGACTTTGCATAAACCCGGCGGTAGTTTTCTATCATGCCTACATTTTGATCTGAGGTGATTAATTTAATCTTTTCGGGATATTGATTAGCATAGCTTTCTATGACTTTTCGCGTGCCATCTGTGCTGCAATCTTCCCCAATCAGGATTTCAAAATCAAAATCTGTTTGTTGCATTATAAAGCCTTCGATGGCATCCCCAATATAATTTTCATGATTGTAGGTAATACAAATCACACTTACCAATACAGCCATAGATATGTTCCTCCCACATTTTAATCCCCAGTATATATCTTTCTTAAATGGGCAATCAATACCTTTCCTTGCTCTTTCCAGGTATATCTCCTGCTAACAAAATTGCGCAAAAAATTTGATTGAGCATTCAAGAATTCAACTTTCTCGCAAGCTTCAGTAATCCCACTGACAAAAGCATTCTCATCATCACCTTTGGTATAAATAATACCATCCATATCACCTAAAACATCTCGATGAGCAGGTATTGGTGTCAGTAGCACAGGTTTGCCGCAAGCAAGATATTCAAATACTTTCAAGGGGCTGGACACATTCCATTCTAATCGATCCGGGAGCGGACTAACACAAATGTCAGCTTCATTAATTAAGCCTGGCATCGATTCATAAGGCTGGAGCCCCAGAAAACGAACATGCTCTTTCATGCCTAAATCATCTGTGCTTTTTTTAATAAACTCAAGCTCTGGTCCATCTCCTGCAATAGTTAAAAAAACATCATTTCTGCCATGCTGAATCACTTGGGCAAAAGCATTAATAAAGGTCAAAATGCCCCGCTTAATCGTGATGTGACCATGATAAAAGAAATGAATAGATTTTGCACCTTCTCTATTATTTGGCAAAATTTTAAACAACTCCGTATTAACAGCAGATGACCAGATGACATAATCATGGAAATGGTGATTAAATTCTTTTTCCACTTCACTTTTTAATGTTTCAGAAATAAAGGAAAAACTGTCCGCATCTTCCAGAAACCACTTGATCATAATCTTCCAAAAAATATATCGATCTAAATGGCCTTTCCATGAAATAATATCACAAGGCAGGGTGCGAAAGTCCAGATGAACCTTGGCGTTTTTCTTTTTAGCCACAAGGGTAAGAGCTAAGGCAGCCGGTTGGCAAATTAATAAATCATCCTGTTGTAAATTTTTCATCAAATAAAGCAAGATGCGAAAAATTAAAATCAGGCGAAATAAAAAAGGAACTGCCGGTGCATAAATATATTGAAAAAGATAATTCAAATCTTCTGGGATGAATTTACTTTTCTTATAGCTGGTAATAAAACAAACCTCATATCCACTTTTTGCAAGTTCATTGCATATTTCGATGAAAGTTGATTTATCGGTCTTAAGATCAAAATAGTTTAAATCAGCCCAGAATATCCTTCTCATATTCCACATCCTGTCGTATGCTATATCTTTTTGCATATATTATCTAATTTCAATGGAATCATAATATACTACCCTTTTATCAAGGGACGAGTTCCCGGGATTTTCTTCCCAATCCCATTTATAGATTCCTAACTTCATATAAACGCCCTGTTTATCATTTTTAGTATTAGGCACTCCGGTTCTGGCAAAGATTCTCTTCCCATCTTTAAATATTTCCAACTGTGGTTTATGAGATCTTTCCCAGCCCCATTTAACATGAAAAGTCCAATCTACCCATCTACCTTTATCGGCATTATATTCGCCCAAGGTTACATATTCAGATAATCTCTCATCCTTAATTCTTTCCTGGGTAGATAAAGGGGATTGGTCCCAGACCCGTCCAATTTGATAAAACCCGTTAATCGTCATCAAAGCTAAAGAAGGGGAAAGCCACTCTTCACCAAAATCAGGAACATCATGCCATTGAGCAATAATTTCACCGCTGGAAGGATCGATTCCGTAGTCTTCATCCCCTCGTAAGGGAAGGAAAGTGCTAAAAGAGTACCAATGTTCTTCTAAAGCTGCTTCCATGGGAAGGGATATTTCGGCCCTTTTACTTTCATCAATATTAGGGTCATTTTCCCTTAATTCGACACGCAAAGAGGAATTTCCTGTCCTCGCCCGGTGATTAATAATTTGAGCGGAATAATTACGATTAGCCAAACTTTGGCGCCATTCTTTCTTCAAATGTCCTGATTCAAAATCCTCTGAAAAAAGCACCGGCAGATCATCCGGCATAGACAGCTTCTTTGGCAGGTAATCCCCTATCCTCATGAAAAAACCGTTAAAAAACACCCCCAAAAATATGATGATCAGTAAACTCAACAAGCATATCTTTCTATTTCCCCTCATAACCCCCACCTGCCTAAGAAATTCCCTTGATAATTTTACACAGATGTATCCGCATTAGAAAAATTAAGATTCAGCTTTCTAATTATCTTGGCAAATAGCAATAATACAGATGCCAGGAAGATATTACGGGATTTAAACGCCCAGTATTTACATTTAAGATCCAACGGCTTTGACTGCATGTCCTTCTTATTAATTTTTTTAATCGCACTTAAAACATTTTCATCATTGATGATTTCTAGCATTCTTTTTATTTTTTGTAATACATTGATATCCCTATAATGCAAGATCTTAACCATTGAGTCATAAGCTAGTTCCAAGCACCTGATAGAAGCCAAAGATAAATAAGGAGCTGTCCCCATGCCCCAAAGCTGCATGCAGGCTAAAACTTTCTGGTGTAAATCCATTCTCAGTTGAAAATAGTTATTCAGTGAGCGACGACGGCTGCTGCCATAATAATTTCTATAATAATATAAAGGTTCATCAATTTGAAAACAGCGCTTCATGTAGGTAAAAACATCCAAATAGAAATAATAATCTTCTTGTAAAAGAAGACCCTCCAGAAATAAAATTTTATTTTCCTCTAAAAATTTTCGATCATAAATTTTATTACAGCATGAGGTGAAAATTTCCCCTTTGATGACAGGTAAGTATATCTCTTCCCGGATATTAGATTGATCCACGATTCCCGGCGAGATAAACATCTTTTCTTCTTGTTCTATTCGCCTCAGCGTAGAATCTTCGTAAAAGAAGCTAAAATTGCAGGATACGATATCGCAATGGTGCTCTTTGCCTGCATCATAAAGCACCTTAAACATGCTGGCATCGACCCAGTCATCGCCATCCACAAATCCAATATACTCACCCCCGGCACATTTAATGCCTGAATTTCGGGCAGCACTTAACCCAGCATTAGGCTGATGAATTACCTTGACACGAGCATCTTTTAAGGCATACTCATCACATAACCTCCCGCATTGATCCGTGGAACCATCATCAACCAAGATGATTTCGATGTTACTTAAGGTCTGCACCACCAAAGAATCAATACACTGATGTAAATATTTTTCCACATTATATATCGGAACTATTATACTTACCGCAGTAAATTCCATCAGATTCCTAACCTCATTTACTCTATATTAGCGCAATTTCTTAACGCGGCATGTAGGTTTCTTGCCAAGTTCTTCGAACAGCTAATGATGACTATCTATCCTATTTGTGATTATATCACAATGTCCATGGCTAAGAAATATTTACTCTATGATAATATATATTACAAGCCTTTCTTTCAAAAAAAGTAAGTCTAACCCATAAAAAATTGTTAGACTTACTTTTTTATCCCTATCTTATTTTTCCTGTTAGAACATTAATTTATTGAAATCTCATCAAAATAAACAACTCTGTTATCGATTTTTGATATATCCGGATTTTCTTTCCAATCCCATTTATAAATACCTAATTTCATATATACGCCGTTTTCATCATTGGTGGTATTCGGCAAACCATTTCGATCAAAAACTTTTTTGCCGTCTTTATATATTTCCAGGATAGGATCCTGGGATTCATGCCAACCCCATTTAACATGAAAAGTCCAATCAACCCATTTACCTTTATCCTCAAGATAAGACCCAATGGTTTCATACTCAAAATTGCCTTTTCCCCTCATGGAGCTATTCGAAGAAAATTTAGCATCGTCCCAACATCTCCCAATTTCATAACCACCTCGGACAGTAGCTAAATATAGGGGGGGCGATGTCCATTCCTCTCCCTCATCAGGATAATTATGCCACTGAACCAGGATTTCACCGCTATTATTATCCAAAGCGTAATCTTCGGTACCACCAAGGGGAAGGTAGGTGCTAAAGGAATACCAATGCTCTTCCAATGGGTCTTCCATTCCTAAAGCCAGTTCTGATCTTCTGCTTCCACTGACATCAGCATCCGTTTTTCTAAGTTCCATGCGTAAAGAATAATCTCCCTCACTGGCAATTGTGTCCACAACTTTAGCTGCATAGCTATTACGGGCAATTTCCTTGTTCCATTCCCTTGCAATACTTCCGGATTCAAAACCATCTAAAAATAAATAGGTATCTTTTACCTCTTCCGGTTCTGTTACTACTTCTGGCTCCGTTACTACTTCCGGCTCCGTCACCACTTCCGGCTCCGTCACCACTTCCGGCTCCGTCACCACTTCCGGCTCCGTTACTACTTCCGGCTCCGTCACCACTTCCGGCTCCGTCACCACTTCCGGCTCTGTTACTACTTCCGGCTCTGGTAATACTTCTGGCTCTGGTAATACCGGTGCCGGTTTTCTGTTCCTTTCAAGAAACTCAGCGTAATATGCCTTGATATCAAATCGTGATATACTGCTCTTTTTTACCCTGGGAGCAGCAAAAGCACTGATCGTGCCTGCCAATAAGGTAATAATCAAAACAATTACCAGTCCCAAAATTTTTTTTGACTTCATAATTTCTCCTCCTTTTTGGAGTCGAAATTACCATTGCAAATGGAATCCATTAACAGAAGAAACAACTTGTACAATCGGCAACTTAAAGGTTGACGGACTACAGAATATCATACTGCAATTAACAGAATTTCGCGTGCAATTGGTAACCCGACTATCTTAGCTAAACACCTTAGACTCGTGGTTTTGCGTCCCTACCTTTCAGTAGGTTTGCCTTTTTCAATTGTCTTGCTAGAGTTAAATATCGTCTGACAATAAAATACAGCGGATCACCACAGCTTTCAATATTACCCTGGTAACCCGACCACCTTATCAATCTTTTTTGATTTAAGGTTCGTTAGCTTTGCGTCCCTATCTTTTGATAGGCTCGCCTTTTTCATTTCATTGGTTTAATTACCCACGGTAGTTAATTTACCACAACAAATTTATTACGTCAACATCGTTTATCATGTTTTAAGTTAATTTTAGTAAATTTACTGTTGATTTTGCTTTTAAACAAGCATCATTGCTTTTCTTTAACTTAAATTTTATTCAGACATTTTACCATCATTTGAACCTTCGTTTCTTGTATTGCAAATCCTACCCCCAACATCATATAATGTAAATATGTATTCCCAGATTTAATTGACATAAATAAAATTTAAGGAGTTTGTAACCTTGAAAAAGAAGCGAATTATTGGCGTCATCTCACTCATTTTCCTCATTGTGGCCGGATCATTCTTCATAATGTCCAGGTTTGGATTAACATTACCTGCACTTCTTTCCGGAGATCCTTTCAATTCCAAAGCATTACTGCTCCCCGATGATCCGGCGCCGCCCTCTGCTTCTTCTGATGGATCAGAAAGCAAAGATCCGGAGGAATTTCAAGATGTCCATTCCATTAATATTCTTTTATTAGGTATTGACCGGAATGAGGAAAGAGAAGAATATATGGGGGTATTTCGCTCCGACATGATCTCTTTGATTAAACTTGATTTAGATGATAATAATGTCAATGTATTAGCAATTCCAAGAGATACCTACACCTATGTTCCTGTAGAAGGGAAAAAGGATAAGATTAACCATGCTTATGCTTATGGAAGCATGAATGATCAAGGGGTAGAAAGCATTTCCGAAGCGGTCTCTCAGTTTACCGGTTTACCTATCGATTACTATATTTCTCTCGATATGGGGCCCATACCGGATATTGTTGATGAAATTGGGGGTGTCGAGATAGACGTTGAAATCGACATGAAAACCCACGGTGCCGATCTGTCCAAAGGTCTGCAGGTATTGAACGGACAACAGGCTTTTGATTACATCCATTGGCGCTATTCCGCCAACGGGGATATTGACCGTATGAAAAGGCAACAGAAATTCTTGAAAGCCTTATTTAAACAGCAAAAAGATTCCGGCAAATTAGTGGAAAGTGTCCGGACGCTCTTGAGATACAAAGATAGCCTGGGTACCAATCTGACTCCGGCCCAGATGATTGCACTGGCCAAATTTGCTAATAAAGTCCCTAATGAAGGAGTAAATTATTTCACAGTACCAGGTAATGCCCAAACGATTAAAAAGATCTCTTACTGGGTGCCGGATCTTGCTGCCACCAAAGAAATCATTGAAGCATCCTTTATTGATTGATAATCTTATATTTAAAAGCCATCTATTCCTCCCTAAACATTAAAAAACGCCTGTATTAGGGGCGGTCAGATAGGGATTTATAATTCCTGAAAAATTCGGCATAGTCGTTGATATTAGGCTATGCCGTTTTTTCGTTTATTTTGGTAAATCGATAGCGCCAATGCAGTTATAAAAAATTTGAATCCGCTGGGTTCTGTGGCTATCTACCTTTTCAGCCTTAAATACTATAATTTTATCAATGAACTCTCGGATAATCTCTGCATCCAATTCTGTAATTTCTGTGTACTTTTTTACTAGTGCCAAAAAGCGGTCGGTATTGAGGGACTGTTCATTTGCTGTATCAATGGTATGCTTTAATTTGGTTATCCTTTCTTCCAGTGTCTTCTGCTCGGCTTCATATTCAGCCGACATCTTGTAAAAACGCTCTTCGGGAATTTTGCCCATCACATTGTCCTCATATAGTTTCCGAATGATTTTGTCTATGTCAGCAATGCGAGTCTGTACTTGTTCGTACTCCTTTTGACTTTGGCGGAGTTCTTTGGCAAGTTCCTTTTCTGAATTATTCATAACTATACGAATGAATTCCTGTTCATGGTCTTTGGCAAAGGAGGTTACACGCCTTAAGTCTTCTAACAAAAGCTGTTCCACTACAACATTGCGTATCTGATGTGAACTGCACATACCCTTTTTCTTGCGGTAAGTAGCACAAACGAAGTATTCCTTATCGTGTGTCCATCCCTTGCCTCTAACCTGATACAGCTTTGCCCCACAGTCGGCACAAAACATTATGCCAGAAAGCATTCCCATTTCACCTAATCGCGATGGTCTTCGCTTGCCATCTCTGATTTTCTGCACTGTTTCCCAAGTGCCCTCATCAATAATTGCTTCATGGGTATTTTTGAAAACCAGCCAATCTTCTGGATTGTTCAATATCTTGACTTTGCTCTTATATGACTTTTTAGAAGTCTTGAAATTCACTGTGTGGCCTAGATATTCCATTTTAGCCAGAATATCTGCTACGGTACGAGCTGACCAAGCATATGGGTTTTCAGGTGGTCTTGCTGGAGTGTTAATACCCATTTTGCGAAGATGAACCGTAGGTGTATCAATGCATCGCTTTTCAAGTTGCTTTGCTATCTGCGTGGGTCCAAAGCCAGCCATGCACAGTCGGAAAATATCTCTGACCACCTCAGCGGCTTTCTCATCTATAATCCAGTGCAACTTATCTTCAGGGCCTTTAATATAACCGTAAGGCGGATTGGTGCAGAGTGGCTTACCGGACTGTCCCTTGGATTTGAACACAGCACGGATTTTCTTGCTAGTATCCTTAGCATACCATTCATTAATAATGTTAAGAAACGGTGTAAAGTCACTGTCTGCTTGGTTTGCACTATCAATACCGTTGTTAATAGCAATGAATCGTACATCTGCTTCAGGAAACATAATCTCGGTATAATATCCTACTTTAAGGTAATCCCTGCCGAAGCGGGACATATCCTTAATGATAATCGTTCCAATTCTACCGGACTCTACATCTGCAATCATGCGGTTAAAGTCTGGTCTATCAAAAGTTGTACCGCTGACCCCATCATCCACATAAAATTCGATGTTGAGAAAACCGTTGTCCTCAGCATATTTCTTTAGAATTGCCTTCTGGTTTACTATACTGTTGCTGTCTCCTGCAAGCTCATCATCACGGGAAAGCCTGCAGTAAAGAGCAGTAATTTTTGCTTCTTCAAATGCTAATTTTGATTTACGTATAGTGCTAAATGTTGACTGTCTATTCATTTTTATCCTCCATTTCCGACAGTCTTCAAGCGGTTTAGCACTATGTATATTACCGTACTACCTTGAAGAAGTCGAGTTGATTTCCGTGGGTTTATATGAACTATCTGATAACTTTGAAAGGCTTTTTGCGTTGACTGTAATCAGTCGTTTCAGCTTGGAATAGGCACTTTCCTTTGCTGAATCACTTACTCGTGATTCCACCACATAGACCGTACCTCCGATATCGGATTTGGTTGTGCGGCTGTTACTTTGATTCTCCATATCGTGACCTCCTGTCCGATGTTTTGAAGGAACTGGCACTGAGCAGAATTGATGACTCAGTGCCTAATTTATTATTTAAGCTTTTATTTGTAATATTTTTAGAGCATCCGGTTGAATTAGCTTGCCATCCAATCTTTCGTAAGCAGAAAAGCCAATTTGCCCCTGCAATGCATATAACTCACTTAATTTTTTTATTGTTATTGGTTGACGTTCAATCAGCCAGTAGTATGATAAATCTCCAAATACAATGCTTTTTGCTCCTGCTGATACTGTAGGCATATATGGAGAGGTAACTACAGGCTTTCCGAAGATGGTGTTATCTGAAGGATTCCACAGATAACTGCCGCTTGTATCCTTAAGGGTTCTAAGAAGCATAGCTGTATTATCGTGCATAATAAACACAGCGTTATTTCGGTATTCATCTTTTAATGAAAAGTACAGAGAGATGATCTCATCAAAAGAGATGGTACTATTGTCTGCTGTAGTTACATCTGCGTCTGCCGTAAGGATACCTGTTGGCTGAGTTGTGCCATTTCCATTAAGCAATGCATTTTCCTCAGCCTTACCAAAACGCTTCGCAAAATCACCCATCAGATATTTTTCAAGATTAAAGTTCATATCGGTGACGAATGAGCGGTTTAGCTTGACAAGAGATGCCAGCTTATATGATTTCACCAGAAACTGTGTAAATGTATCGGCACTTTCGGGGATTGGATCTCCGTCTTCAACCCAATCTGCTGTACCCGTTGAGGATACCGCTTGAATTTTACCTTCTGCAGAAGATAGATTGATAACAGTAGCAAATCTGCGGAATATATTTTCCTTTGCCAAAGTAGTGTTAAAGCCTTCTCTGAACTCATCTGGTGCGACATAGGCTCCTACATTATCAAAGCCCTCACTTAGATTTTGATTATTTTCTTCTTTTCCTTTCATAACATTCCAAAACGCTCTATTATAAGTTGTTGATGTTGCCATAATCGTTTACCTCCTAAATTAAAATGGATTGTGGGGTATATACCCCGTTTGAAACCGCGTTTTTTTACGCGTTGCCCCACGCCCGTTGTCCAGATGAAAAGGTGTGGAGATTTGACCTCCCCTAGGGGGACATGGAGTTGTATCCAGTGGTTTTAGTGGTTTTAGTGGTTTTAAGCTTTGTAGCAAGATGTAGCAGGTAAAAACTAAACTCTCTATACGAGAGCGATTTTTTATATAACCTGTTTTTCTTGCTACAAGCTGCTACACTGTGTTTAAATAAGAAAAAATTCTTCTTCCGTCAGCTTGTATCCGATTAGCATTGTGGTCATTCCACCACCAGAACGTGGTCGTTTCCGTTCTACACGAGCGATAGCTGTTAATGCCTGTTTAAAGTTTCTTGCATTCTCCGAATAACATCCATTGGCACTGCACCAACGCTGATACCGGGCATACACTTCGGATGTCCGCACCTCACTATTAGGACTTTCCTCCAAGGCATCCTCGAAAAATAATGCTATTTTATCGCTGTCACGCTTATAAGCCTCCGTTGCTGTCTTAACGGAATCAGGTAAAGTCAAGCTTTCTTTCTTTAACAGCTGATAGCCTTCAATTAGCCAGTTGAGGATAGCACTTTGATTCTTTGGTTTGGCGAATTCGCGTTTTAAGTTTTTATCCTGCTCGCTTTCATCAAAGTGTCGTTCAAAAGGGATGATCACTACTCTGCCACTGGAAAACAGCGTCATATCCGTAATAACGGGCAGATAATTGGTGTTGATATACAGCTTAAACTTTGGAGAAAAGTCAAAAGAATTCTCATGTAGAAACCTTGCGTTGATGGTGTCACCACCCGTCATGCTTTTTACCTGTGCAGCATTTAGGACAAGTCCTCTGCTAGGTTCGGAGATATTCACAAAGCGTACTCCTGCAAGCCGGGCAATATCTTCACTTGGACTTGAACTGTTATTGTTCTTTTTCAGACTGATAGTCTCTGGCCTTGCGGTACAGCCATAACTGCCCAATACCTTAAGAACGCTCTCACATAGCGTACCTTTACCGTTTCGAGTTGTAGCACCATAGAGAACAAACAGGCATTCATACCGAGTGTCTCCGCTGATACTGTAGCCAAAGGCTTTTTGGAGGAATTTTGCCTTTTCCTCATCTCCGCTCATAATCTCATGAATAAATCTATCCCATCGCTTACTTTTTGCTTCTGGGTCATATTTAACACCAGATATCTTTGTGAGTCTGTCCTCGCTGTTGTGGGGTTGAAAATCCATGGATGTTAAAAACAAGGTTCCATTGGAACAGTTGAGCACCTGCGGGTCTTGGTCAAATTCAGCCATTGATATGGGGTATACGCTCTGTGCATCCTTAAGTACCGTTTCTCGGTATCTTCTTGACTGCCACTTTCGGCAATAGTCAATGTATGCCTTTCTTTGATGTTCATCCTGAATAGTCAAAGCATAGGTTAGCAGTTGATTAGCCAATGATTTACACATTTCCATTACTTTTAGATTACCGATATCAGGAATCCAAATGCCATTCTCATAGCAAAACCACATCTTCCTTTCAGGAACAAAGCGGGCAAAAGGTTTATAATAATCAGCAAACAGCCTGCTTGCCCCAATATCCGTCCAAGGGTAGCGACCGTTACTCTCAGGCTTAAAGTCAGTAAGAGAACATTCACCAAAATCCTCTGTAGCTGATGAACGCTTACCACCTGGCTTGTATATTTCAGTAGCATTTGCGATAGCTTTTTCTATGGTTATCATTCCATAAGTACTGCCGGACTGTGGTCTATTCCATTTATCCCGCATTAGGCCGCTCTGCCGGAAAAGTCTGTCCATCTGCCCAATATCCCTGCCACACCAAAATGCCAGCATACCGCAAAGTGCCAAATCAGCTTCACTGGCAGAAGCATAGCCTGATGTATCCCCCTGCCATAATGCTTTGAACCTTTCTCCATTTGCCGATTTTAAACCCTTCTCAATAACAGACTTGTCAGACAGATAGGATTGACTTTCTGTATCCAGAAGTTGCTTCACAGGGGTAGGACGCAGCATATACTTGTCTAGTATCATCTGTAGCTCATACGATTTCTCCGCTATATCACCATCTGCAAACATATTTCCCGTTACGGTAACAAAGCGGTTTGTTGCTCCAGCCACATAGACCTCAACTCCCAGCTTTCTGTTGTTGATATAGTATTTTGTTTTGTCAAAGTTAAAGCCTGTGGCCTTAAAGAAAATATGAAGCCCTCTCCCAGATGGACTGTGTTCCATATAGCAACCACTAAAAGCCTCTACAATACTTTGGGCAATAGGTTTAAGCTTACCGCTGCTATCAAAGCAATCATCTAAGTCGATAACACAAATGTCATTACCTACCAAAAATCCCATACCGTCATAATCACTTATAGTAGCTATCGCCGAACTAAAATCTTTAAATGTACCACGTTGATTTGGTTTTGCCCTTTTTCTCGTTACTGGGTTATAGGGAACTTTGGTCTTTTTACCACTTCGCTCTTCATATTTCCAACAGCAAAACTGTGGCTTATCTTTAAGCATCTGCGGCAAGTTATCATATTGTGTTTTCAGTTATTTCACCTCCTTGCCTTTTATAAATGACCCGAAACGCTACTGTTCCAGAGGGTTTGCCTTGTTTGACACAACCTCGTTATCTTACAAGGATTACGCTCGGAATTATCGTCATGGCATATTCTGCTTGAAGTATCTCTTGCATTTCGGGGTATTCAGTTGTCAAGGAGCAGTGAGAGAAAAACTATGCTTTTATTGGGGGATTATTTTTCCTCTCACCTTATAGCCTTGGTAGAGCACATTAGTTGAGGATTTTCTAAAAATATTTTTCTTCCTCATTCATAAGCGAAGAATTCTATTGATTCGAACCCCTAAAATAAAAAAACAGCTTGTCTTTTTTCTAAGGTAAAGACGGCTGTAATGCTTATGCTTTTGCTCGAATTTGAGCGAAAGTGGTATTAAATTTAAGAAGGCTGAATGCTGTAGTTTTGGATTTTTCAATTAGACTTTCCGACTTTTTTGTCTAAAAGTCTTGATTTGAACCCCTTTGATTAAATGCATAAATTAAAATTGTGATTAAAACAGATGAAAAATAATGTGAGATTAATTTTCCCTCATGTTTTAAGGCAGATGGGTCCTTTGATATTGAACGGTTTAAGGAATTTTTAAGTGATAAGATTGCTGTCACAGGAGAGGGTTATGAACTCAAGTTTTTGGGTAAAAACTATGCTCGATTGCTAGCTTCAATTGATACTACAACATTTGTTATGGCAGACGAGGAACATAACTCAAAACCAGAAAATATGAACAGTGAAAATATCTACATAAGTGGAGATAATCTTGATGGTTAAAGCATCTCTTGAAGTCATATTCACGTCAAGTTAAATGTATTTATATTGATATAATTTTGCAGAGATTGATACAAATTAATTACATTGTGCTTAGGGGCGTGGAAACTCAAAAAGGGGTGTGCAGGGTAAAAGTCGAGAAATCTCGGCTATTTTTTTGTGTAAAAAAGGGAAGAGGTTATTGACATATGCCATAAAAGGGGTATAATAAGAATAGATGGCATATGCCGGAAACTAAAAGGAGGTGAAAAACATGCCGAGAAGAGACGGAACCGGTCCAATGGGTGCGGGATCAATGACTGGAAGAGGATTAGGGCTTTGCACAGGTGCTAATGCAGTTAAGTACGGAGCTGGTCTCGGAATGGGATTAGGTCTTGGACTTGCTTGCAGACGTGGTTTCGGTCGTGGCTTTGGTAGAGGATTTGCATTTAACCATACCTCCTCAAAAACACAAAAAGAGCTGCTGAACGAACAGAAAACCATTTTGCAGGATCGACTCGAAGTTATTGATAAGCAATTGGAGAACCTATAATGAGCATCAGAAATAACCGGAGGACGCTCTGGTTATTTCTGATTAGAATGGAGGTGATGAATTATGGCGAGACCGATGAAGTGGAGAAAAGTTTGCTGTTTGCCTGAAAGTAATAGATTTGGGCCTCTTGATTCACCTGCCGACGCAGAAAACCATGTAAATATGACTGTTGACGAATATGAAACCATAAGACTTATCGACTTGGAAGGCTTCACTCAAGAAGAGTGCGCCAAGCAAATGAATATTGCTCGTAGCACCGTTCAAGGCATTTATATCGAGGCCAGAAAAAAGCTGGCTGAATCTTTAGTAAATGGAAAGGTGCTTTTGATTGAGGGTGGCGAATACCGGCTTTGCAAAGGATTAGGGAATGGTTGTGGTCGTGGCTGTCATAGGCATAGGCGTGGAGGGCGCTTTACTGTTGATGAGGATAGAGGTGGTTGATCATATATTCAGAAAAAGTAATCGAGCATTTTATGTGTCCGCAAAATGCCCATAGTATGCCCGATGCAGATGCTGAAGGAAGCTACGGTGATCCTTCCTGCGGAGATTATCTGACCGTTTATTTAAAGGTGAAAGATAACCGCATAGAAGAAATCAGCTATCTTGTATTTGGTTGTTGTGCTTCAATTGCAACATCCAGTATGACATCGGTATTAGCAAAGGGTAAAACCTTAGAGGAAGCATTGAATATTACGGAAGAAGATATTATCCAGGCTTTAGATGGACTTCCTGAAAATAAGGTTCATTGCTCAAATTTAGGTGTGAGTGCGCTACGCAGCGCAATTGAGAATTATTTAAACAAAAATAGAACGGAGGATTCTTATGAAAATAGCAATTCCAGTAGATGAGAAAACTTTGGAGTCGAATGTATGTGTATCCTTTGGACGTACTCCCTATTTTCTTATTTATGATGTAGAAACTAAGGAAAGTATATTTATTGACAACAGTGCGGCAACAAGCACAGGAGGTGCCGGGATTAAAGCTGCACAAATAATAGTAGATAACAAAGCAAGTGCTTTACTCACTCCCCGCTTAGGTGCAAATGCTGCTGACGTGCTAAAACCCGCTGAAATCAAAATCTATAAAACGGCAACTACTTCAGCCAAAAATAATATTGATGCTTTTATCGATGGGAAATTACCTTTGTTGGATGAATTTCATGCCGGATTTCACGGGCACGGGGGCAATTAATATGAGAATAGCTGTGCTAAGCGGCAAGGGCGGCACAGGAAAAACACTGGTATCGGTGAATTTAGCAGCGATAGCGAAAGCATCCACATATATAGACTGTGATGTAGAAGAGCCGAATGGACATCTGTTTTTTAAGCCTGAAGGAATTCAAGAAGAAGAAATATCAGTAAAGATTCCAGAAGTTGATCATGAGTTATGCAATGGATGTCGAAAGTGCGTTGATTTTTGCAACTTTAACGCCCTTGCCTATATTAAAAACAAACTGATTGTCTTTGACGATGTGTGCCACTCCTGCGGTGGCTGTATCTTGGTTTGTCCTGCAAGGGCACTATCAGAGAAAGCAAAGGTTATTGGCAAAATTAAAAAAGGTGTTTCTGGCGAAGTGGCGGTATGGACAGGAGTATTGAACACCGGTGAAGCTACGGGTATTCCTATCATAAAAAAGCTACTTGAGAAAAGTTCGGAAGTAAATAAGCAGACATTTATCGACTGTCCACCAGGAAGCGCTTGTATCGTGATGGAGAGCATCAAAGATGCGGACTATTGCATACTGGTGGCTGAGCCGACATTGTTTGGTGTTCATAACCTCAATATGGTATACGATCTGGTCAAGTTATTTAATAAGCCATTTGGGGTGCTTCTTAACAAATGTTTGGAAGGAGAAAATCCTGCTGAGAAGTTTTGCTTGGAAAAAAATATCAAGATTTTAGGCAGGATTCCATTTGACAATGAACTTGGAACCTTGAACTCAAATGCGGAAATCGCCGTTAATAAAAATGAGGAATACCGGGAATTGTTTTCTTCTCTGCTTAACAATGTGACAAAGGAGGTGCAGCATGAAACAACTACTAATCCTTAGCGGTAAAGGCGGCACCGGAAAAACGACAATAGCAAGTGCGTTTATAAAGCTTGCTGATGCCAAAGCATATGCGGATTGTGATGTAGATGCGCCTAACCTGCACCTCATTACCGGATGGAGTGTTAAACCTGCAAAAAAAGATTATTATGGGCTACCAAAAGCAGTGATAGATCCGGAACTTTGCATTAAATGCGATCAGTGTAGGCAAAACTGCCGATTTGATGCTATTTCAATAGATGAAAAATACAAAGTGGATCATTTCGCATGTGAAGGCTGCGGCGTTTGTGAGTATGTTTGTCCTGTGGAAGCGATAACTATGAAACCGGCAGTGGCCGGGGAATTGATGCTGTATTCTGATGGAGAAAAAGTTTTTTCAACAGCGCAACTAAAAATGGGCAGTGGTACCTCCGGAATGCTTGTAACTGAGGTGAAAAAGCAAATGAAGGCTGCGGCAGCCGATGCGGAACTTGCCATTATTGATGGATCTCCCGGAATAGGCTGTCCTGTCATCGCATCACTTAGTGGTGTGGATATGGTTTTGATAGTCGCAGAACCTTCTATATCAGGTATCAGCGATATGGAGCGCATTATAAATACAGCAGCGAAATTCGGGACGAAGACAGCGGTATGTATCAACAAATATGATACCAGCATTGAAAACACAGAAAAGATTGAACGGTTTTGTAAAAAACAAGGGCTGCCTTTTATCGGTAGGATACCTTTCGACTCCAATGCCGTGAAAGCGATTAATAATGGTCAAACCGTTGTAGATATAGACTGCATATCGGGGACGGCGGTTAAAGAGGTTTATCACAAAACAATGAATCTACTCTTTGAAAAAGGTGGTGGCTAAAGTCATGCTTATTAAAACGTTGGTTGAAAACACCTCGATATCAAAAGACTTTGGCAGCGAGCATGGCCTTAGCTTGTATGTAGAAACAAAAAAACACAAAATATTGTTTGATGTGGGCGCAAGCGATTTGTTTCTTCAAAATGCAAAAAAGCTTAATGTGAATATTGCTGATGTTGACTTTCTTGTGATTTCGCATGGACACTATGACCACGGCGGAGGGCTAAAAACCTTTTTGAAAGAAAACACAAAAGCCGAGGTATTTCTACATCGTCTCGCTTTTGAAAAGCACTATGCTATTCGTCCAAATGATGAATTGGAATTTGTCGGTCTTGATGAAGATCTGAAGCAAAACAAACAAATTATCCTCACGTCAGACCGTTTCTTTATTAACAGTGGAATCCAAGTATTCTCTAATATCGTCCAAAAAGAGCCACGCCCAAAATCAAACAGTGGTTTGCTCAAGGAATATAAGGGGCAAACGATAGCTGATATCTTTGCACATGAACAAAACCTCGTGGTAGAGGAAGACGGGAAAACCCTATTAGTAACAGGCTGCGCTCATAATGGTATCATAAATATACTTGAGCATTTTCACACGCTAAAAGGCCGAATGCCGGGCTATGTGATAGGTGGATTTCATCTTTCCAGCCGCTCAGGCGGAAACGAGGACTCTGAAATGATAGATAGAATTGGTAAATACCTGATGGGTACACAAGCAAAGTTTTACACCTGCCATTGCACAGGTATCGAGCCTTATAAAAGGCTGAAAGCTATTATGGGTGATAGCATCAATTATCTGTCAGCAGGCAGTGAAATTGTATTTTAAATAAAAGGAGCAAGATTATGAGCGAAAATTGCAATCAAAGCTGTAGCAGTTGTTCGGAGGACTGCGCAGAACGAAAAGAACAAAAAACGGATTTCTCCGAGAAGCTGCATGAGATGAGCAGTGTAAAAAAGGTTATTGGTGTTGTCAGCGGCAAAGGTGGTGTCGGTAAATCACTTGTTACCTCTATGCTTGCAGTTACCATGAACAGGATGAACTATCATACTGCGATTCTTGATGCGGATGTCACCGGGCCTTCTATCCCTAAGGCATTTGGTATCAGGGAGAAAGCCTCAGGCAGTGAATTCGGTCTATTCCCTGTTAAAACAAAGACTGGGATTGATATTATGTCTGTCAATTTGCTTTTAGAAAACGACACTGATCCGGTTGTCTGGAGAGGGCCAATTATTGCTGGCACAGTAAAGCAGTTTTGGACAGATGTTATTTGGAGCGATGTAGATTTTATGTTTATTGATATGCCACCGGGCACCGGCGATGTTCCCCTTACGGTATTTCAGTCTATTGCTGTTGATGGGATTATTGTTGTGACCTCACCACAGGAGCTTGTATCCATGATCGTATCAAAGGCTGTTAAAATGGCTGAGATGATGAATATCCCTATTATCGGTCTGGTGGAAAACATGTCCTACTTTAAATGCCCTGATAATGGAAAGGACTATCAGATATTTGGCGAAAGTCATATTGAAGAAATTGCCGAAAAACATAATTTAAAGGTTCTTGCTAAGTTACCTATCGACCCAAAAATTTCGGCTGCATGTGACAAGGGTATGATAGAGCTTTTCGATGGCAATTGGTTTGAGCCGGTTGCAAAAATCTTAGAAAAAATGGAGGAAAACTAAAATGCTGAAAATTGCAGTAGCAAGCGAAAATGGAATGGTGACTGAGCACTTTGGACATTGCGAAGGTTTCATGATTTTTGATACTGAAAATAATCAAATCATCAAAAGCGAAACCGTTGCTAACCCCGGGCATAGGCCTGGATTCTTACCTAACTTTCTTGCTGATCGTGGTGTAAATGTCATCATCAGCGGTGGTATGGGCGGAGGCGCGGTTGAGATTTTTAATGAAAGGAACGTTGAAGTTGTTGTAGGAGCAAAAGGTGATGCTAAAGCAGCAGTAGAAGCGTACTTGCAGGGCTCCCTTAAATCTACTGGTTCCGTTTGTCATGAGCATCAGCATCATGATGAATGTGGGGAATAAGGTACTTCTTTGTTGAAAACTCCGATACATGCATAGCTTAAATAATAATTAACTCCTCACCACTAATTTCTAAAATCGTGATGAGGAGTTTCTATTTTAGTTTTCTAATGCCAGAATCCCAGTTCCGTCTTTAAGGTGAACAGTTCATCATCATTGTCATAAACAGTAAAACAAAGACTGCACTAAAGGTTTTATCCTTCGGTGCAGTCTTTTCTTTCAAGTCTCCGCTTGAAGAGAGTCGGTTAAAATTCACATGTTTCGTAAATCCCTATGTGAACGCTTCTTTACAGGCGTTTTTATTTTTAATCGTTATTCAACTAATTCATATTTGTTAAGCATTTCTTTAATTTTCTTTTGCTCATTAAACATCATCACGTCAATTATGGATAGGTTGGGAACAAATTCATCCTTGGCCTGGTGATACATGATATCACTGGTTTTTAAGAATCTAAGCTGCATCCCTTGGTTATTAAATTCCTCATGACTGTATAATTCCTTTCCACCAATTGCATTAATATATAATTCTGCTTGTAAGATCTTGCATATATCTATAACCCTGTCTTGTCCTTTTAATCCTGGCGTCATTTCTATCTCCGAAGCAACGTAAATTTTAGTTTCAATAGATAAATATCTGCAAATCTCTTTGATTAAGTATTGCAGATATTTCGCCAGGTTTTCTTCATCCTGAGTAATAATCTTTTCCAGGACAGGGAAAACATCTTGATAATATGGTGCTTTTCTATATGCAGATTCAATCTTTCTCAGAATTTTATTAATATTGGAAGCATCGTTTAAAATTTCAATTTCATTGATGTATTTATTTGAACTTGCTTTGCGCAACGGCAAATTTATAAAATGACCTTCTCCGTTAATCAAAATTTTATTTCTGTGGATCCAGCCACCTTTGATGAAATTTACGTCATTTCGGATTACGTATCTGTCTACAGCATTAATTAATTGCCAATATCCAATATACGGAAAAAAATAAGGCTGCATAATACCGACTTTTTCCCTCACAACAAACACCCCTTTATTTATTGGCAAGACTTTAACCTTACCGTAGTCATATCTTTGATACCAATCACACCGGGTTTAGCTTGTAAAGAGGACACTGCCACCTGCTCTCCCTTAAGCCAGCTTATAATTGCCTTGGGCAGATCGACGCCACCAATATGACTAAAAGGATATCCCCCGCCAAATCTTGGGTTCATCTCCAGCACAAAAGGAACACCCTCTACAAGGAAAGCATCCACATCAATAATCGAAATATGACCTAAATCCCTGCTAATTTTTTGCCCCGTTTCTTCTAAATCTTTATGCTCCACAATCTCAGCAAAATCCGTTTCCCCACCGCGCATTTCATATTTCTTTTTAATAGAAACACTCTGAAAATTTCCTTCCAAATCGTTAATGATATCCAATCCATATTCCTCTCCGTTTAGTTTTTCCTGGATAATAACAGATCTCTTGGGATCTTGCTGGGAAACAACCTTAATATAGTTTTCGGCAATCTTTTTTTTCGTCTTCTGATGCAATACATATAATTCTTCCTGGTTATCTGCTTCAAAGATTCCCAAGGATCCAGCGCCCCATCTTGGTTTAATCATTATAGGAAAAGATAGCTCATGGCATTTAACAGCCTCCAAGGCATCTTGAATGGAGAGAAAAGTACGGGGAGTATGGAAACCATGTTTTAATAAAAATTGATATGTTGCCCACTTATCATTACATACTGCAATAACTTCCTCGTTGGAAACAATAACCTTCACGCCAATTGATTCAAACTCCTTTTTCCTTTTTGATAATATCGGCAAATCAATATCCAAGCGAGGGATAATTGCTCTGATATGATGTTTTCGACAATATTCCATTAGAAAGGGGATATACTCATCATCAAAAGATAAAGGAGTAATGACAGCTTTATCCGCATCCTGTAAAGCAATGGAATCTAAGTTGCTGTTGGCAGCATGAACTTGTCCATTTCTTCCCAAAACTTCTTTGAAATAATGAACCAGATAACTTCGCCGACCGACGGCTGTTAACAAAATATTCATCCATATTCCCCCTTTGTTTCCATTGCATATCCGGAAGAGATTTAATTCTGATCCATCTTTAAAAGATAGGTAGTTATACGAAGAGCTTATCTCCACTCTTTATCAATTTTTATCCGGCGGTGTATGCCAAAAAAGAAGATCTGGTCTATCTTGTCAGGGACAAATGGACAACGCAAGAATACCAGACCTTTAGTCATGACATAAACTAAGCTCCGGGGCAATCTGATATACCTCCATGGCATTTTTCGTCGTTGCTTCCGCCAGCTTTTCCAGAGATATTCCCCGTAGCTCGGCAATTCTCTCTGCTACCAGACGCACCCTAGCCGGTTCATTTCTTTTGCCCCGATAAGGGTGAGGTGTCAGGTAAGGACAGTCTGTTTCCACCAGCAGTCGGTCCAGAGGTACCATCTTGGCCACTTCCAACAATTTATTGGCATTCTTAAAGGTTACCGGTCCGGCCATAGAAATATGAAACCCTAAAGTGATACACTGCCGAGCCATCTCCCAACTGCCGGAAAAACAATGGAATATTCCCCCATTGATTCCGCCCTTTTCTTCTTTGATGATCTGCATAGTGTCACCATGGGCTTCCCGATCATGAATCACAATTGGCTTTCCCAATTTTTTCGCCAAGCGAATCTGTTTGCGAAAAGCTTCCTGCTGTACATCCCGGGGGGAATGATCCCGATAATAATCGAGACCGATTTCCCCAATAGCCACTACTTCCGGTTCCCGGGCATAAACTTCAAGTTGATATAAGGAATCCTCATCAAGGGCGGTGGCATCATGGGGATGCAACCCAATTACCGCATAAATCCCCTTAAACCTTTTAGCAAGCTTGATAGCCTGCACAGAGGAGGGCAGATCGTAGCCTACCGTAGCGATTCTTTTAACCCCCGCTTCGCCCGCCTGCTCAATCACTGCCTCCAGATCTCCGGCAAATGCCGGATCATTTAAATGAGCATGGGTATCAAAGAGCACGACTGTATTCACCTACCTTACCGTCCCGCCGGGTGTGATTTCATCTATTGTAACCACTTCTAATTTGCCATCGTGGGAGGCAGCCAAAATCATCCCCCGGGATTCTATGCCCCGGAGTTTTGCCGGTTTCAGATTGGCTACCACAATCACCTTTTTCCCTACCAATTCCTCCGGCTGATAATGTTCTGCAATCCCGGACACAACTGTGCGCACCTCATCTCCTACCTTTACGCTAAGTTGGAGGAGTTTATCCGCTTTTTTCACCTTCTCACAGGATAATACTTCCGCCACTCGCAGA
The DNA here is from genome assembly GCF_002224645.1 of Dehalobacterium formicoaceticum. Taxonomy (NCBI): domain Bacteria; kingdom Bacillati; phylum Bacillota; class Clostridia; order Eubacteriales; family Peptococcaceae; genus Dehalobacterium; species Dehalobacterium formicoaceticum. The sequence goes on from NZ_CP022121.1 coordinate 476,529, forward strand.
TCAATCTTGGCAAAATCCTCAATGGTGATTTCCGGCATGATTTCTTCAATAGCTTCCTCTTTTTCTTCTGCCTGTGCCGACTCTTCCGGTACAGAGGCTTCAGAGACCTCTAAAGCCTCAGAGTCCTTTTCCAGTTCTTTAAGGTCAATGCGGGGGAAAATAGGATCTCCCCGATGAATCTTGGTACCGGCAGGGAATTTGCCCCAAAGCAAGCTGTCCCAGCCCATAATTTCTTCCTGTCCCTCTATACCCATTTGAACCCATACTTTTTCCGGGAGAGAAGGCATCATCGGCGTGCACATCACGGTGCATAAACGAATGACTTCGGCCAGATTGTAAAGGACCGTTTCTAACTTTTCTCTTCCTTGGGGATCTTTGTTCAAACTCCAGGGGGCCGCATCATCGATATACTTATTGGCTTTATTGACCAATTTCCAAATTTCTGCCAATGCATTGCTAAATTCCAGCTTATCCATGAGTTTTTCCACTTGGGCCGGGGTTGCTTGGGCCAAATCAATCAGTTCCTGATCAAATTCAGTTCCTGCTCCGGGAGCAGCTACTGTCCCCCCTAAAAATTTGTTCACCATTGCCGTGGAACGGCTGATGAGATTACCAAAATCATTGGCCAAATCGATGTTAATACGATTCACCAATGCCTCCTCAGAGTAATAGCCATCCTGACCAAAGGGTACTTCCCTTAATAAGAAATAACGGACGGCATCCACACCGTACTTGTCAATCAGCACCAAGGGATCAATTACATTTCCTTTTGATTTGGACATTTTGCCGCTGTCCAGGAGCACCCAGCCATGGCCAAAGACCTTTTTGGGCAGCTCAATTCCGGCCGCCATTAGAATAATTGGCCAAATAATGGTATGGAAACGCATAATGTCCTTACCTACTAAATGAACATCCGCCGGCCAGAACTTCCGGAATAAGGAATCATCCTCCATGCCATAGCCTAAAGCAGAAATATAGTTGGTTAAAGCATCAAACCATACATAAATCACATGCTTCCCGTCAATAGGTACTGGAATCCCCCAGGAAAAAGTTGTTCGGGAAACACATAAATCTTCCAGACCTTGCTTAACAAAATTGACCATCTCATGTTTTCGGGTGACCGGCTGAATAAAATCCGGATGCTCTTCAATATATTGTAGCAACTGATCGGCATATTTGCTCATCTTAAAGAAGTAGCTCTCTTCTTTGACCAGTTCCACAGGACGACCGCAATCAGGACAGGTCTGATTTTCTGCCAGCTGACGCTGGGTAAAAAAGGTTTCACAAGGGGTGCAATACCATCCCTCGTACTCCGACTTATAAATATCCCCTTGATCATATATTCTTTTGAAGATCTCCTGCACGACCTTTTTATGTCTTTCCTCAGTAGTTCTAATAAAATCGTCATGAGAGATGAGTAACTTGTCCCATAAATTTCTAATGCCCGCTACAATCGTATCGACAAACTCCAAGGGTGCCTTTCCTGCCTCCTTGGCTTTACGTTCTATCTTTTGCCCGTGTTCATCCGTGCCTGTCAAAAAGCGCACCTCATAACCCTGCATCCTTTTATAACGAGCCAATGCATCTGCTGCTACGGTGGTATAAGCGTGTCCAATATGTAAATTACCGCTGGGATAATAAATAGGTGTCGTCAGATAAAAGCTTTTCTTGGTCATAATAAACCTCCAATCATTCGTCTTATTATTTCAGATAGCAAAATAAAAAAACCTTCACCCATTGCAAGGGACGAAGGTAATCGTGGTACCACCCTAATTCGTCTGTATTTCGCAATACAGACCTCACCAGGTAAAATTTATACCTGTATGCTTTGATAACGGGTATTTAACCCGGTTTTAAGCTAATAAGAGGCCACTTAAGGGCTTCTCCTTTCACTTAACCCGCTCCGGGGCCATCTTCGTAAAAAAGTCATTACGGGCTTACACCTGATCCCGCTCTCTGTGAATGGCTTTACCTGCTACTCTTCCCCATCATTGCAGCTTTCATATGACTTTTAGCTAATTATATTGATCATTTAAAATTTTGTCAAGTTTCCCCAAACAACTTTTCTCAAGGTACCTTTTCCTGTATCTATATAAAACATAAAAAGATTTCTTAGTATCAGTAGGCGTTATCTATCGGATAAAGCCAACATATTATGGGACTTAATTATAGATATTATAAAATTTGTCATAAAAACGAATATTTAGGTTGATATCTTGGTAATTTTTGTTATAATTGAATTATCCTCAGGAACCATAAAATCCCTCCTAAAAAATAATTACCTGACTGGAGACAAAAATATCAAAAAAAGGTTGACTTTAGCTGGAATGCTTGGTATTATTTAGGCGAGGCGAATAATGTCGAAATTTGTTATAAAAGGAGAGGTGTTTTGAAATGATTAAATCCACAGGTATTGTTAGAAAAGTAGACGAACTGGGTCGGGTTGTTTTGCCCATCGAACTCAGAAGAACCCTAGGTATTGATGAAAAGGATGCTTTGGAAATCTATGTTGACAACGAAAAAATAATCTTGAAAAAGTATGAGCCTGCTTGTATTTTCTGCGGGAGTGCTGAAGACATACAACATTTCAAAGGTAAAAACGTTTGCCGCGAATGTGCAGCTTCCATGAATGCTGAAGCTGTATAATTAAACTTCCTCTCTAAAGATATAACCATGATAGGGAATTTTTTACAGCTAAAGTCTAATGCGGTGTCTTGTTTAAGTTATTTAATGAGGCAAATGCATTTTAATGGAAAGAATGAGGACAGGCTCATAAGCCTGTCCTTTTTTATTATGATTCCTCCAAACTGATGGTATAAACCTCATTCTTGGGGATTTTGTATTTTTGAGCCAGTACTTTAATCCCCTCTTTTTTTGTCATGCCCTCTTCAAGCAAACGGTTTAATTCTTCCTTAATTTCTGCTCTTTCCGGCTTTTCGGGCACTTTTTCCTCGCCTCCTGCCAGGATTAAAGTAAATTCCCCCTTGGGGGAATGCTCTTTAAAGTGTCCGATGATTTCCCCTAAAGATCCCCGGATCACCTCTTCAAATTTTTTGGTAAGTTCCCGTCCCACTGCCCCTTGACGATCATCTCCCAGGTAATCCTTTAGCGTCTCTAAGGTATCGATAATACGATAAGGAGATTCATAAAAAATCATAGTACGGGTTTCTTCCTTCAATCTGGCCAACCGTACCTGCCTTTCCCGCTTACCTCGGGGCAAAAAGCCTTCAAAGACAAATTGAGCGGTAGGGAGTCCTGAAACGACTAAAAGGGATAAGGAAGCGCTGGGCCCCGGGATCGGGCATACTGTGACCCCCCGGGAGATGGCATCCCGGACAATTTCTTCACCGGGATCGGAGATCCCCGGCATTCCCGCATCGGAAACAAGGGCAAGAGATTTCCCTTGTAATAACAATGAAATCAGATAATCCCCTTTGACCATTTTGTTATGTTCAAAATAACTGGTTAAAGGGGTGTGAATATCATAGAAACTAAGCAGCTTTCTTGTATGGCGAGTATCTTCCGCCGCAATCAAGTCTACTTCTTTCAAGGTTCTTAAGGCCCTTAAGGAAATGTCCTCCAAATTGCCGATGGGTGTCCCCACCAAGTACAAGATTCCTTGTTCCATAAGCTATTACCATTCTTCCTTTAATATTTTTCCTTGAAAAATTGCTGCCATTTCCTCTGAATAAACACCTGTTTTTTGATAGATAAAAAGAGGCGGCAAAATATGTACATCTCTTTTTCCGTTTTTAATGCCTTCAATCATTAAAATATTGGGTTCTCTGCCCAGCATAGGGTGTACGAACCTCATGCGTTTAGGCTCCAAACGATAGTCCCGCATCAGGGATATAATTTCCCCCAACCTGGCAGGTCGATGCACCAGAGCAAAGCGACCTTCAGAGTTAAGAAGGGCGGCTCCTTCTCGGATCACATCCTTCAGAGAACAATAAACCTCCGTGCGGGCTGCCGCCTTAACAGGGGACAGACTGATTTTTCCAGTTCCCATAGGGGCATAAGGGGGATTGCTCACCACCAAGTCAAATGAACCTTTCCCCAATTGAGCTGAAGCCTCTTTAATGTCGCCAACTTTAATAGTAATCTGTTGGTTAAGATTGTTTAATGACACACTCCTTTCGGCCATGTGCGCTACTTCCTCTTTCAGCTCCAGACCGATAATGCTGGCATTACGCAGTCGGGCAGCTAACAACAATGGAATCACTCCTGTGCCGGTCCCTAAATCTACCACCCGATCCCCCGGTCTCAAAAGCAGGAAATCCGCTAAAAGGACGGCATCCAAAGAAAAACAAAACCAATTGGGATTTTGAATTATTTTTAAATTGCGCCACAACAAGTCATCTATGCGCTCCTCAGACTGACTCACCACACCCACCCTATATCTCTCCAGAAGACTGGTTTTCTTTATTTAAAAAACTAACGCAAAAAAGACAATCCTCGGTACGTGCCCGCGCAAAATGGGCAGGGCAAACGTGATATCCTTCCTCATATAAACGAATCAGATTTTCAAAGCCTGCCCCTTGATCTTTTTTGGCATAGAGCTGGGCGCGCAAAAATTCATTCTGCTCTTCCAAATGATGAACGTGCCGCTGTATGGTTCGAATTTCCTCAATAAATTTTTGTACCTTTTCTTCCATTTCCCGAAGAGCTTGAGATAACTCCACCGTCATCACTCCTCATGTGTTTCAAATTCACCATCTTCTGCCACCGGGGCCCCGGATTTCTTCCGTCCGCATTCTCTATTTTCATAATCATCGCTTTCATATTTCAAACAGCACATTAATCTTCCGCAAATGCCGGAAATTTTCGTAGGATTCAATGATAAATGCTGTTGCTTGGCCATACGAATAGATACAGGCTGAAAATCCCCCAATATGGAATGACAGCAGAGAATGCGGCCGCAGGACGCCAAACCGCCCAACATTTTCGCCTCATCCCGCACCCCAATTTGCCTTAACTCAATGCGTGTTCGAAAAACTGCCGCCAAATCCTTCACCAAATTGCGAAAATCCACCCTGCCCTCAGCAGTAAAATAGAAGATAATTTTACTGACATCAAAGGTATATTCCACATCTACCAGCTTCATAGGCAGTTCATGTTCTTGTATCTTCTGCTGACACAGTTTAAAAGCTTCCTTTTCCTTTTCTTTATTTTCCTGATAGACACAGGTGTCCTCCTCAGTTGCCTTTCTTAAAACGCTTTTTAATGGAGAAACCACTTCTTCTTCCGGTACCATTTTGGGTGCCACCACCACGAGACCATACTCTATACCCCGGGCTGTTTCAACTACCACCCCGTCTCCGACGGTTAAATCCAACTCTTCGGGACTGAAATAATATATTTTTCCGGCTTTTTTAAACCGTACTCCAACAACCTTTTCCATCTTATTCCTCCGCTTCTGACTGAAAATAAACTTGTATTCTTAATAATAACACATCGATCGCCAATCTAAAGTTGACGTTTTGTCTTAGGAGCTGCTGACTTTGTGCCACCTCTTGCGCCGCCCGGAAAGCCTGATCCGGTGATAATGGGCTGGTTAGCAACAGATCCCAATAATCTTTATGGTGCACCATACCCTTTTCCTCGATGAGCTTGGCCACTCCAATATCCCGAAACCAGGTTACCAAACCCTCCAATAATCTCGGGACATATTCTTTATTTTTTTCCCACGTCTCAGATATTTTCAGCAGCTGAGCATAATCCATTTGTGGAAGACTTTGAACCAGGGTAACCACTTGATTCACATATTCATCCTGCTTTTCCCCTTCTACCGAAGGATCCTCCAGGACTTCTTCCCCAAATTTTATCACCTGGCAGCGGGAAAGTACAGTTGGTAAAATCTCATCTCCGTTTTCCGCCAGAAGAATAAAAATTGTTCCTTCCGGGGGTTCTTCCAACATCTTTAACATACTGTTCGCTGCAGAATGAGTCATCAGATCACCACCGGTCAAGATCAGCACCTTATATTTCCCTTCGTAATTCTGATAACTGATTAATTTATGCAATTCCCGTCCCTGCTCTATTTTAAAGCTGGTTCCTAAGGGCTCTATGATCGTGACATCAGGATGATTGTCATGTTCAATCTTGCGGCAGCTTAGGCAGACCCCGCATGCCCTCCCTTCAATAGGGGAGAGGCAATTGACTGCCTTGGCCAGATCGACAGCGTTTGCCAGGGTTATCTTTCGTGGTCCCAAAAACAGATAAGCATGAACCATTAGATTTGATTTAACGGCTTGCTGTAATTGAGGGAGCATTTCATCACCAACTTAAATTAAAATAAGGATAATTCCTAACCATTAATAATATCTTTGACCTCTCGATAAACATCCTCGTGAATCTCCGGAATGGAACGCAATTGATTTCCCTGTATACAGGAAACCTGCTTCCAACCGTATTTGGCCGCTACATAAAGGGAATTCTCATAGGAGCTTTTCAGATATAATTTATTTCTCTCATGAATATCCTGTTTTACCCCGCCGGTGTATTTATTTTTTCTTTCTTCCATCAAGCGATTACTAAATTCCGTCGGCATATCCAGAAAGATCACTCCATCCGGAACCGGCAGCTTATAGATGTTAAATTCAAAATTCCATAACCATTCCAGATAGCGGTCCTTGTCTTTACCTTCCAGCTTCGCCCCCTGGTGCACCATATTGGAGGTGGCATAACGATCCGCTAAGATAATGCCTCCCTGGGTATAAAAATCCTCCCAGATTGTTTTATAGGAAGCATAGCGATCCACGGTATAGAAGGTAGAAGATATATAGGGATCCACATCCCCAGGATTTTTGCCAAAATCACCGTTTAAATACATTTTTACTAAAGCAGAAGAAGGGCTTTGATAGTTGGGGAACTCTACCTTTTTTACCGGATAAGACTCTTGCTCCAATCTTTGAAATAACAATTGGGTTTGAGTCGCTTTCCCGCTGCTATCCGCACCGCTCTCAATAATAATTAATTTACCTTTCATCGCTCAATCTCCCCATCCTGATCCTATTCTTTCAACACCGCCAAGATTTTTCCCGACGCATCCCCCGGCCCCTGAATATGGCCGCCCCAGCTCTTAATTTGATCTATCTGATCCAAAACCTCTCGGGTGATGATTTCCCCTGGTACTACCAGCGGAATGCCCGGCGGATAAGGACAAATGAACTCACCGGAGATATAGCCTGCCGCCTCCCACAAGGGAATTCTCATTTTAGGGGCATGCATTGCCTCTCCCGGCAAAAGGACCATTTTCCCCATTTGATACCTGAAATTTGAAGAAGTCCTTTTCCTCTTTCTTATGGGAAAACGGGCTGCTAAGTCTTGTAAAGCTCCCCATAAATACTCAATCTCTTCTTTGCCATCTCCTATAGTCACGATTAAAAGTACTCCCTTTAAAGAAGCCATTTCCGGTTGAATACGGTAGGTATTCCTTAATTCCTCTGCCAGTTGATATCCGTTTAAACCTAAATCCGCGCTGTTTAACAGGATTTTACTGGAGTCAAAGCTTGTACAGCAGGATGTATTCAAAGATTCCTCATCTAAGCATTCCATCCCTTTAAGCTGTGCCACTTTGCGGCGAAACCACCGGGAAAGGTCTAAGATTTGCTCAGCCATCTGGGATCCCTTTTCCGCCCACTGCTTCCGTTGAGCATCAAGGGAAGCCATTAATAGATAAGAGGGGCTGGTGGATTGGAGCAGTGACAAATAATTTTTCAGAGGGAGATTCTGATCCTGAAGCAACAATAGACCGGATTGGGTGAAGGAGCCCATGGTTTTATGCCATCCTTGCACCGCAATTGCTGCTCCGCATTCCAAAGCTGCGGGGGGAAAAGAGGGAGAGAATTTGAAATGAGCCCCATGAGCTTCATCTGCAATTAAAGGAATACCTGCCTCCTTGGCAATACTACCAATTCCATTTATATCTGATATCAACCCCTGGTAAGTAGGGTGCACCATCACCAAAGCTTTCCCCTGAGGATAAGTCCTGATCGCTTCTGCTGCTTGTTCCGGTGTCACTCCCAAAGGCATACCCCAATTTTCATCCATCTCAGGCTGAAGATAGACCGGCTTAGCTCCCGCCAGCATCACCCCTTCATACACACTCCGATGAGCATGACGCGGAATTATAATCGTATCTCCCGGCCGGCACAAGGCCATAATGGCTGCATGAATTCCCGCGGTCACCCCGTTTACCAAAAAATATGCTTTTTGGGCACCCATCAAAGAAGCCGCTAAATTTTGCGCCGATTCTATAGGGCCTGTAGGATGGTGCAGATCATCCAAACCCTCAATCTCTGTCAGGTCTAAAGAAAAAACCCCTTGTCCCAAATACGCCTGCCATTGGGGAAGAAGTCCTCTTCCCCCTTTATGACCGGGGACATGGAAGGGATGAAATTTCTTGCATTGATATTTTATCAGTTCCTCCAAAAGAGGAGCTGTCCTTTGGCTAATTTTCTTTACTTGCTTCATAGTCATTGAACCTGCTGTTATCTTAATCATATTTTCGTCTCGATACAAGATGCATTTTTTTCGAAAATATCTATCTTAGATTATATCAGAATTTATCCCTAAAAGCACTGAGAAGAGTATCCCACACTCTTCTCAGCTAACTGCGTATTTCTGCCCTTCCAATCCATATTTTTTTTAAACAATTCTGTACATAAGGATAATAAATATCCTCCGGATTTAGTGTGGCAATCATCTCCTCACAATATGGGCAAATAAAGTTCCCCTGGATAATCATACCTCTCGCATGCAGAGGCACGATCTCGCTGCAAACTAAACACCTTATTTTCATCATGAGCGGCCATTCCCTTTCTATGTGTATTCTACCCTTATAAACTATATTATTAAAACTGCTCCCGCCTGTGTCTGGCAGCTAATTATTTTCCCCTTAAAGCATGATCTTTGAGCTTGTACCATAATTTTGAGGAAAAAAGCTTGCACAAAATTCCCTGAGCAAGCAAACTTTTTTATTTTTTCTTTGTATCCCGGCATAATCAATATAGGTATCCCCTGTCAGCAGCAATTCCGAGATGGGAACCACCTGATAGCCATCCTTCTCCAAGGCTGTTAACATAGGATCTAATGCATCCGGCGTGTATTTTCCTGCATTATGAAATAAAATAATATCCCCCGGCTTGATTTTGGTTAAAATTCGATTTTGAATTTCATTAGCGGACAAATCCTTCCAGTCCAAGGAATCCACACTCCATTGGATCGCCTTAAAACCCAATCGATCTACGGTGCGGATCACATTGTTATTATAGTCTCCATAGGGCGGCCGAAAAAGTACCGGCTTTTGTTCTGTGGCATCATAAATCATTTGAAAGTTATCTTGTAGTTCTTTTTCCATCTGCGCTTCTGAAAGCTGAGTAAAATGGGGATGGGTAGCGGAGTGCATCCCGATTTCATGACCCTTAGAAGCAATTGTGCGTGCTACATCAGGATATTTTTCCAGCCAAATATTTACCAAAAAGAAGGTGGTCTTGATCTTGTGCTCTTCCATGATCGTCAATAGTTTTTCCGTATTCTCAATTCCCCAGGTGGCATCAAAACTTATGGCAATCCTTTTGTCCGGCACATCTACACTATAAATCGGCAATAAACGAATAGTTTTTGAAACCATACTTACCAGATAATTCCTGCCCGTTAATTGTGCTGGCGCCAAAACAACGCCCGCCATCATCACCAGTAATATTGTCCCTGCCAGCCATTTATATTTACGTTTTCCCCTCATATCGATTACAATCATAGAAATCTCCCTCCCACGCTTCATCACTAATATTTATGCAGATTTGCAGGGAATATGTATGAATAGGCAAGAAAAATAAGCTGTACCCCAGCGATTATTCAACCGCCGATGCAACAGCTCTTAAGATCACCTCGTATGAAATTGATATCAAGGACTACCGTTGTTTTTAATCAGTAATCAGCTATGATGCAGAATTATTTTTTCTATCGGATAATATCTGTATAATTTGTTTGTTTGCCTCAATAACCTCATCTAATTGCTTAATGATTATTTCATTTTGCAGACGCTGATTCTCATCTCTCTTTTTACTATTTTTGTAAATATTATATATTAGGAGCCCGATAAAAGCAATTAAGAATATATTTATTAAAGCCCATAGTAATTCACTAATGTTAATTGTCACCTATTTAACCTCCCTGTTATGATTAGCTTTTAATATTAATACCTTCCCAGCACAATTTTAACTGAGAAGGTATTTTAAATCTTTATCCATTATAATCGGTTAAAATGTATTAAAACTAATTTTAGTGGAATATCATTAAATAACCATCCAGACTTATTGTTTTTGAATATAATCTTACTGTCCCATTAACTAAAAGATAGTATTCTAATTCCCCTTCAGCCCAAGCGTAAACATCCCTACCATTTGAATAAATTTCTGCGCCACGAGTCGTCTCATCCCAGTCAAACCCCAAGGTAAATCCTGTTATATTTGTGAATGCTAAAGCTCTCGTAACTCGGTAGCCATCATCTGTAACTGTTACCTTTAAATCTACTTTACCATATAAAGGAACCCCAATTTGGTAAGAGTCAACTGTATAAGTTCTCGTGGCAAATGTCGAAGCATCTGAATTTATATTTTTTGATAAATCAATAACAATCGGTTTCTTTTCTTTCTTAGCATGGTCGTCTATACTTTTGTTAATTAATTCTAAAAAATAAACCAGTTCTTTTTCATTTTTAATTTCTATTGGATTAACACCATTCGGAATTTCAGATACAGTCTTCAAACCATATGCCTCAAAAATTTCATCATATGTTTGATCTTCAGATGCAAAGACATTTGGAACAAAAACGACGGTAAATAAGACACTCACTAAAAACATAATTAATACAAGATTTGAATTTTTTTAGACATAATTCTTAACATTTTAAATTTACCTCCCTAATTAATCTTTTTATCTTAATTGAGTAATCTGGACTGTTTTGAGCCACCTGTCCGGTCAAAGTGAGCCACCTTTCTGTTTTTGACTGAGCCACTATTCCGGAATAAGAAAACCAGTTGCCGCATTTATTCCACGATCCTCTTGACAACGAGCCTCCACCGGCATATTTTCAGGCATCAGAGGCATCCCCCATGCGAGCATGGTTGATGCCTGGCGCATCAGCCTAACATGCCGGAACTCATTGTCAAGAGGCTTTCGCGGCATAAACGCTGGTTGGCTTTTCATCCCGGACAGGTGGCTCCCGCCACACCGGAATCGCGGCTCCGCCGCAACGGTATATTCACTTAATTTAGCCAAAACAACTAATATTACAGAATTTTCCCCCCCTTTCTGTCCTCCTGGAGGTCGTTTATTATGTTATACTTCTAAAAAAAGGCCCTTACCTCCATGAAAGAAAATAATGTTTCCGGTCTTTCGCATCCATAAACTGGTTATATTACAAATTAAAGATGCGAAAGAAAAACGTGACCTGTTCATAACAATTAGCTGATCAAAATAGAATACTCTCACCCCTTTCCGTCTTCCTGGAGATCGTATATTATTTCGAAGAAAATGTAAATTTATTCAATTAAAATATTATTTGAGTATGAATAGATTGATTCGTCGATGCCGTTATCAGAGGCAGAATGGTGACATTTAACTCTATAATAGTATCCTCGTGAAACTGAATAAGAATACATTCCTTCCACTTGGCTTGTATTATTTTGCTTAAAGGTTCTTGATGTAACATCAACCCAGGAGGACCCGGTCCATCTTTGCAAATATGGTCTAACTGATAATTCATCTACTGAAAACAACGCGGTAGTAATTCCATTCACAACAACACTGGCTGCAGAACCATTCTGTATCACTAAACAATCTCCAAGACCTAATAATCTCAGTGACCTTAAATCTATTGAATTTTCTACAAAATCATGATGTGGAGGGGGAACTGTTCTTGGTTGTGCAGCTATTACATTGCTCGTGTAAAGTAACATAAAGACACATACAGAAATTCCTAAAGCAATTGTTTTTTTGAACATGATCATCATCCTTCAAAATTAGTTTCTATATATTAGATAATTAACCCCCATGTTAGGTTCACTAATTTTGAAGATTATTTGCAATTTTTTTTATTTCATCGGGTGTTAAGTAACCTTCTATACTATAAAATACCCCTTGATCAGCCCATTTTAGTATTACCATATCATTTTTAAGCTTTATAATAGTGCCCTCTATCCCCCTAACCATTGTATTTTCAACAACAGTATCCTCTATATCAAAACTTACTCCCAAAGAGACATTATCACATAAGCCCATTTCAGATATCATTAGCTGTTTATCAGAATATTTTAAAATAATCTTTACAATATCTTCTTCACCAATAACCTCAACATCTTTTAGGGTAACTCCTTCCGGGAGCCATCCTGGCATAAAGGGCTTAAATGGCAGTTTTCTTTTAGCATCTTCTAATGTTTTTTGAATTTCTGTCTCCTTATTTATTGGAGGCGGATTCATCTTGTTATTCGTAATAGTTGTATCTTGGCGATATACCTCAGAAATATTAAATATTGTATTTTCCAAAAAAGTTTCCACCCTTGTAAATAACCGTATATTTAAAGCAGCTCCAATATTAGGGGATAATATTGAAGCCAGAAAAAAAATTAATAAAGCTGCAGCAGCACACGCCGTAAACCGTTTCACGAAAACGTGTCGGATAGTCTTGCACTCTATACCTATTTCCTGCATTATTCTATCTTTGGCTTCATCCGGTACCCGTTGATTATTAATCGCTACTTTTAAATTATCTTGGATAAAATTATCTATTTCTATATCATTTCTAATGTCCTTATTCATTCTCATCCCTCCCTCAATTTTAAACTTAATAAAGTTTCACTCTTATCAATTATTTCTTTTAATTTTTTTCGGGCACGGAATAATCGGGATTTGACGGTGCCGTCGGGTACCCCAATCATTTCAGCAATTTCTGTTATTTCAAGATCATGGTAATATTTTAAAATCACTACTTCTTGCAACTCAATGGATAATTTCCCAACTACATATAATAATTCTTCTTGTAATTCATAAGTTTGATATATGCTTTCGGGTGTATTATATTCTACATTATTTTTTTCAGCAATTTCTTCTAATGCCATCGGGATGATTTTGCTTTTTTTCTTTAACATGGATCTAGCTATATTTAATGTTATTGTCGATAACCAAGGACCCATTTTTAGAGGATCCTTAAACTGGTAATACTTTTGAAAACAAGTTATAAATGTCTCTTGGCATATTTCCTCACTTAATGAAATATCCTGAGTAATAGATAATGCGATTTTAAAAACCTGATTAAAATAAGTTTCATATATGTATTTCTGTAAGTCAGTCGAAATCGTATATTTCTTATTAATCAAACTAATCACCTTCTTTTGAATAGCCTTCAGATCCTCAAAAGCAGTTTATGCTTTCTTATGATGATGGTATTAAGCATACCTTCTCTGGCTTTTTTGTATTCAAGGTATAAAATATTCCAATCCCTTGGCATTATTACATAATTTACATATAAGTTTATCATGATTTTGGATTATTTACCACATTTGTTTATTCAATAAGCAACTGCCATTATATTCCTTGCTAAATAAAACAAAAAAGGGAACCTACCTGGTCCCCTAAACTTATACCTTCTGATATAGCCAAAAAGCACACCAAATAGTGTGCTTTTATAAATTAGAACCTGGCAACGACCTACCCTCCCAGGGACCTGCGTCCCAAGTACTATCGGCGCTGGAGAGCTTAACTTCTGTGTTCGGAATGGATACAGGTGGGGCCTCTCCGCCATCATCACCAGGAAAAAGTATTCAGTTGGTTAGTTTGTTAGTTGGTTAGTGGTTAGGAAAATAATTAGCTAACCATCAACTACCTGGAACAATCTACAACTGTTCTCTCAAAACTACACAGTGAAGTCTTTTATGCTTAGGTTTCATTCAGTCTCCAGTCTTTGTAGACATTGGCTTTTCCAATCCACTGTCTACTGTCCAACTGTTTACTGTTTTTTAAGGTCAAGTCCTCGACCTATTAGTACCGGTCAGCTCCGGACATTACTGCCCTTCCACACCCGGCCTATCTACCAGTTCGTCTTTCTGGGGTCTTATCAGCTTGCGCTGTGGGAAATCTTATCTTAAGGGGGGCTTCGCGCTTAGATGCTTTCAGCGCTTATCCCTGCCAGACTTAGCTACCCAGCTGTACCCTTGGCAGGATAACTGGTACACCAGTGGTCTGTCCATCCCGGTCCTCTCGTACTAGGGACAGTGCCTCTCAAATTTCCTCCGCCTGCGACGGATAGGGACCGAACTGTCTCACGACGTTCTGAACCCAGCTCACGTACCGCTTTAATGGGCGAACAGCCCAACCCTTGGGACCTACTACAGCCCCAGGATGCGATGAGCCGACATCGAGGTGCCAAACCTCCCCGTCGATGTGGACTCTTGGGGGAGATAAGCCTGTTATCCCCGGGGTAGCTTTTATCCGTTGAGCGACGGCCCTTCCACTCGGTACCGCCGGATCACTAAGCCCGACTTTCGTCCCTGCTCGAAATGTCTCTCTCGCAGTCAAGCTCCCTTCTGCCTTTACACTCTTCGCGCGATTTCCATCCGCGCTGAGGGAACCTTTGGGCGCCTCCGTTACTCTTTGGGAGGCGACCGCCCCAGTCAAACTGCCCACCTGACAATGTCCTTCAGCCGGCTTACGGCTTGAAGTTAGAATTTCAGCACATCAAGAGTGGTATCCCACCAGCGACTCCAATGAGACTGGCGTCCCATCTTCTTAGTCTCCCACCTATCCTGTACGTGATATACCAAAATCCAATGTCAGGCTGCAGTAAAGCTCCACGGGGTCTTTCTGTCCTGTCGCAGGTAACCGGTATCTTCACCGGTATTACAATTTCGCCGAGTCCCTTGTTGAGACAGTGCCCAAATCGTTACGCCTTTCGTGCGGGTCGGAACTTACCCGACAAGGAATTTCGCTACCTTAGGACCGTTATAGTTACGGCCGCCGTTTACTGGGGCTTCAATTCAAAGCTTCGTCTTTCGACTGACCTCTCCTCTTAACCTTCCAGCACCGGGCAGGCGTCAGCACCTATACGTCGTCTTTCGACTTTGCAGGCACCTGTGTTTTTGCTAAACAGTCGCTTGGGCCTTTTCTCTGCGGCCTCTTCATGCTCAGTCTGTTATAAACTTCACATTACAAAGGCACCCCTTCTCCCGAAGTTACGGGGTCATTTTGCCGAGTTCCTTAACAAGGGTTCTCTCGCGCGCCTTAGGATTCTCACCCCACCTACCTGTGTCGGTTTTCGGTACAGGCACCTGGCTCCTCGTTAGAGGCTTTTCTTGACAGTGTGGGATCAGTCAGTTCGCTACTTATTTTCGCTCCCCATCACCTCTCAGGATCTTTGAAAGACGGTTTTTCCTATCTTTCTCCCTACAGGCTTGGACGCACTCTACCAACCGTGCGCTTGACCTACCCTCCTGTGTCACCCCTTCCTTCAAACGGATCCAGGTGGTATCGGAATCTTTACCGATTGTCCATCATCTACGCTTTTCGCCTCGACTTAGGTCCTGACTTACCCTGGGCGGACGAGCCTTCCCCAGGAACCCTTAGGTTTTTGGCGGGCAGGATTCTCACCTGCCTTTTCGCTTACTCATACCGGCATTCTCACTACTGAACTCTCCAGCTCTCCTTCCGGTAAACCTTCTTCGTGTTCAGTACGCTCCCCTACCACTCAAGAAGCAAGAAGCTTCTTGAATCCGAAGCTTCGGTGGTGTGCTTGAGCCCCGTTACATTTTCGGCGCAGGGTCACTCGACCAGTGAGCTATTACGCACTCTTTAAATGGTGGCTGCTTCTAAGCCAACATCCTGGTTGTTTTAGCAACTCTACATCCTTTTCCACTTAGCACACACTTTGGGACCTTAGCTGTCGATCTGGGCTGTTTCCCTTTCGACTATGAAGCTTATCCCCCACAGTCTGACTCCCAAGATAAATTTATGGCATTCGCAGTTTGTGAGAGTTCGGTAACCTGGTTAGGCCCCTAGCTCGAACAGTGCTCTACCGCCATAAATCATCTCTTGAGGCTAGCCCTAAAGCTATTTCGGGGAGAACCAGCTATCTCTTGGTTCGATTGGCATTTCACCCCTACCCACAATTCATCCGCTCACTTTTCAACGTAAGTCGGTTCGGGCCTCCACTCAGTCTTACCTGAGCTTCACCCTGACCATGGGTAGATCACCAAGTTTCGGGTCTACAACAACGAACTTTCCGCCCTATTAAGACTCGCTTTCGCTTCGGCTCCGTCTTCTCTGTCTATGGTAATCTAATAGTAGGCCACCGTAGTCATTGAAAAACCGGCCACAATAGATTAACCTACTTGAGAGGAAATTCAACAGGTAGGGGCTGGGAGAGATGATCACAATGAACATCAAGCAACAAATTTTAATGATGCATATTCATGAAGGGAAATCGCGCCGGGAAATTGCGAAAATAACAGGGATCAATCGGGACACCGTAGGAAAGTACATTGGACAATATGAGGAAGGGAGACAGCAATTATTGTCGAGCGGGTCGGCAGATATCCAGGCACTAGTCGACACCCTCACTTCTGCCCCCAAGTATACTGTGGGCATTCGACCCAAAAGAAAAATGACTGACGAGGTTGTGAACAGGATCCAGTTCTATCTTGACGAGAATGAAACTAAGCGAAATCAGGGGCGGCACAAGCAGCAAAAAAAAGCCATTGATATCTTTGAAGCACTGGAAGCCGAGGGTACTCAACTAAGTTACAGTACCGTTCTTCGAACCATTAGAAGCTTGGAACGGAAACCAAAGGAAGCGTTTATTAAGGCTCTGTATGAACTTGGAGACATTTGCGAATTTGATTGGGGTGAGGTTAAACTAAAAATTAATGGAAAATTTCAAGTTTTTCAGATGGCCGTATTCACAACGGCTTACGGGAACTATCGCTTTGCTTATCTGTTCACCAAACAAACAACAGAGTGTTTTCAGGAAGCACACGCCCTGTTTTTCCAGCATATCGGCCAAGTGTATCGTACCATGGTGTACGATAACATGAAAGTCGCGGTGAAAAGGTTTATTGGAACGGAGAAGGAGCCGACGCAAGGATTGCTTCAATTGTCGCTCTACTATGGTTTTCAGTATCGGTTTTGCAATATTCGCAAGGGCAACGAAAAAGGTCATGTGGAGCGAAGCGTCGAGGTCGTTCGCCGAAAAGCCTTCGCTTTTCGGGACGAATTTGAATCCCTGGAGGAGGCAAATCAATATTTGCAGGATGTGTGCACTAAGCGTAATCGTAAGTCCCATGATGAGTACAACGGCCAGACGGCGGAGGAACGATTGGAAGAAGAGCGCCCCGCATTGCTGCCCACCCTTCCACCATTTGATGCAGCTCGCGTGATTTATGGACGGGTGAACAAATATTCCACCATCATCGTTGATCAGAATCGTTACTCAGTACCGGATCATTTGGTAGGTGAATCGATCATGATTAAAGCATATGCGACCCGGGTGCGATGCTTCCATCAGGAATCCTTGGTAGCGGAGCATGTGCGATTAACCGGCAACCACGAGTGGCGGCTTGATCTGAATCATTATTTGGATACGCTAAGGAAAAAACCTGGTGCATTTGCCGGTAGTGCGGCATGGCAGCAGGCTCCTAAAAGGATAAAAGAAATATACGAAACATATTATACCAAACAAGACAAGGAATTTATACAGCTATTGCAATATATTCGAGACGATGTCCCATTTGCGGAAGTCGAGCAAGCTATTCGGGAGCTGGAGAAAATTCATCCGGCTCAAGTGACTACGGATAAAATTAAAGTGCTTTGTGCTAGGAATCGTGACGCGATGCCTGTTGTTCAACCAAATCTCTCGAAAACGGGAAAAGAGATTGTAGAGCGGTCAGCACAGCAGCTTCGCATGTACGATGACATGTTTGATACCCATACACCAAAAGCAAAGGAGGACGTTGCATGAGTAACGCGCCGCGCAAGGCGTTTAAGGAAGCGATATTGGAATATAGCAAAGAACTGAGACTCCCTATGATTCGTAAGCATTTGGATGAGCAAGTTCGGGAGTCAACGCAGCAGGATGCCAGTTATGAAGCATTTCTGGCGCAGTTACTGGAGAAGGAATGTGATGCTCGTCGGGAAGCCTCGCGGCATAATCGCATTCGTCTGGCTGAATTTACACATAAAAAGTACCTTGAAGATTTGGTCATCGCGGATTTGCCAGATGATGCCCAAAAGAAGTTAAAGCAGCTGAAAACATTAGAGTTTATTCAGGAGGGGCGCAACATTATTCTGGCGGGGAACCCGGGAACAGGCAAGACGCATGTGAGTATTGGGCTAGGCTTAAAGGCCTGCCTGGAGGGATATAAAGTATGGTTTACAACTGTTCCCCTCCTCATTAACCGGATTAAAGAATGCCGAGCAGAGCAAACTCTTCGAGCCTTCCAGAACCGCTTTGAAAAATATGATTTGGTTATTGCCGATGAAATGGGTTATATATCTTTTGATAAGGAAGGATCTGAATTATTGTTTACCCATTTGTCGCTGAGGGCTGGTCGCAAATCGACAATCATCACAACCAACTTATCCTTCGAACGATGGGGTGAAATTTTTCAGGATCCCGTGATGACGGCGGCCATGATTGACCGGTTGACGCATCAGTCATACATCGTCAACATGAATGGAAACTCGTACCGCATGAAAGAAACGAAGGAGTGGTTACAACAACAGCAACTGGCATGAAGAAAAAAACAATAACCCTGTATAAAGGTTTATCATGTTTTTGATAAACATTTATACAGGATGTAACAAGCGATAGCGCGTTAGCATTCATCGTGAAACAATGCTCTTTGAAAACTAAATATGCTTATGAAACGACTAAATTTTTTTTTCTTAGTGGCCGAAAATTAAATGACTATATGGCCTAATTTTAAGTTGACAAATACACTTCTCGACTTAACCTCGCTCGTTATCGTAACTCGCCGGTCCATTCTACAAAAGGTACGCCATCACACATTTAAAGTGCTCTGACAGTTTGTAAGCATACGGTTTCAGGTTCTTTTTCACTCCCCTCCCGGGGTTCTTTTCACCTTTCCCTCACGGTACTGGTTCACTATCGGTCGCCAAGGAGTATTTAGCCTTGGGGGGTGGTCCCCCCTGATTCCCACGGGGTTTCTCGTGTCCCGCGGTACTTGGGATACTTTCGAGCATTTCCGCCTTTCGCCTACAGGATTGTTACCCTCTGTGATGGGTCTTTCCAGACCTCTTCGGCTAGGTTTCCATACTTCTCATGAAAGTCCCGCAACCCCGGTTGCCTAAGCAACCGGTTTAGGCTCTTCCCGTTTCGCTCGCCGCTACTCGGGGAATCGAGTTTTCTTTCTCTTCCTCTGGGTACTTAGATGTTTCAGTTCCCCAGGTTGTCTTCAAACACCTATTTATTCAGTGCTTGATGACTGGATACTACTCCAGCCGGGTTTCCCCATTCGGACATCTCCGGTTCTTCGCCTGCTTGCGGCTTACCGAAGCTTTTCGCAGCTTACCACGTCCTTCTTCGACTCTTGGCGCCAAGGCATCCACCGTACGCTCTTTTTACCTTGACCTTGCTTTGCAATGCATGTTTGCACTGCTTTCTTCTTTTGGTCTTTGGTTTTCATCTTTTCATGACTACTGACCAAATAACCTACTGATTACTCTTAGATGATGAATCCTAAGCATTTCTTTGTAATACTCAGCTCTCGCTGAGTTACCTTTTACTGCTTCACTGTGTAATTTTCAAAGAACAATTTTTTCTCGCATTCTTGCATTCTCAGGAACTCCGGTCCCTGAAAACCAAACAGTACTTCAGCCTGATGTATCGACCTTAGGATACACTTACTTAAATGCTTTTTAATGATGGGGGAAGTTTCCGCCTGGGTAAAGGTAACTCCGCTGCCCATGATCACCTGATCTTCTGTTTCTTTAATTTGGCAAAGATCTCTGATCCCACCCACATCCACAATGGTGCCCGGCATCTCCTTTTTTTGTAAATCCAAAATTAAATCTGTCCCGCCGGCCAGTATCTTCCCCTTGTTTTCTGCTAATAAGTTCAATGCTTCTTCTATGGTCCCTGGTCTAAAATATGCTTCCATGTGCAACACTTGGCCACCTCCTATACCAAAATATATGACTCCATTTAGGTTCATTAATAAAGATTAAGGATTATCTATGTATTTGTCAACTTAAAATTAGGCCATATAGTCATTTAATTTTCGGCCACTAAGAAAAAAAATTTAGTCGTTTCATAAGCATATTTAGTTTTCAAAGAGCATTGTTTCACGATGAATGCTAACGCGCTATCGCTTGTTACATCCTGTATAAATGTTTATCAAAAACATGATAAACCTTTATACAGGGTTATTGTTTTTTTCTTCATGCCAGTTGCTGTTGTTGTAACCACTCCTTCGTTTCTTTCATGCGGTACGAGTTTCCATTCATGTTGACGATGTATGACTGATGCGTCAACCGGTCAATCATGGCCGCCGTCATCACGGGATCCTGAAAAATTTCACCCCATCGTTCGAAGGATAAGTTGGTTGTGATGATTGTCGATTTGCGACCAGCCCTCAGCGACAAATGGGTAAACAATAATTCAGATCCTTCCTTATCAAA
Organism: Dehalobacterium formicoaceticum; assembly: GCF_002224645.1. Taxonomy (NCBI): domain Bacteria; kingdom Bacillati; phylum Bacillota; class Clostridia; order Eubacteriales; family Peptococcaceae; genus Dehalobacterium; species Dehalobacterium formicoaceticum. The sequence goes on from NZ_CP022121.1 coordinate 497,220, forward strand.
AGATATATAACCCATTTCATCGGCAATAACCAAATCATATTTTTCAAAGCGGTTCTGGAAGGCTCGAAGAGTTTGCTCTGCTCGGCATTCTTTAATCCGGTTAATGAGGAGGGGAACAGTTGTAAACCATACTTTATATCCCTCCAGGCAGGCCTTTAAGCCTAGCCCAATACTCACATGCGTCTTGCCTGTTCCCGGGTTCCCCGCCAGAATAATGTTGCGCCCCTCCTGAATAAACTCTAATGTTTTCAGCTGCTTTAACTTCTTTTGGGCATCATCTGGCAAATCCGCGATGACCAAATCTTCAAGGTACTTTTTATGTGTAAATTCAGCCAGACGAATGCGATTATGCCGCGAGGCTTCCCGACGAGCATCACATTCCTTCTCCAGTAACTGCGCCAGAAATGCTTCATAACTGGCATCCTGCTGCGTTGACTCCCGAACTTGCTCATCCAAATGCTTACGAATCATAGGGAGTCTCAGTTCTTTGCTATATTCCAATATCGCTTCCTTAAACGCCTTGCGCGGCGCGTTACTCATGCAACGTCCTCCTTTGCTTTTGGTGTATGGGTATCAAACATGTCATCGTACATGCGAAGCTGCTGTGCTGACCGCTCTACAATCTCTTTTCCCGTTTTCGAGAGATTTGGTTGAACAACAGGCATCGCGTCACGATTCCTAGCACAAAGCACTTTAATTTTATCCGTAGTCACTTGAGCCGGATGAATTTTCTCCAGCTCCCGAATAGCTTGCTCGACTTCCGCAAATGGGACATCGTCTCGAATATATTGCAATAGCTGTATAAATTCCTTGTCTTGTTTGGTATAATATGTTTCGTATATTTCTTTTATCCTTTTAGGAGCCTGCTGCCATGCCGCACTACCGGCAAATGCACCAGGTTTTTTCCTTAGCGTATCCAAATAATGATTCAGATCAAGCCGCCACTCGTGGTTGCCGGTTAATCGCACATGCTCCGCTACCAAGGATTCCTGATGGAAGCATCGCACCCGGGTCGCATATGCTTTAATCATGATCGATTCACCTACCAAATGATCCGGTACTGAGTAACGATTCTGATCAACGATGATGGTGGAATATTTGTTCACCCGTCCATAAATCACGCGAGCTGCATCAAATGGTGGAAGGGTGGGCAGCAATGCGGGGCGCTCTTCTTCCAATCGTTCCTCCGCCGTCTGGCCGTTGTACTCATCATGGGACTTACGATTACGCTTAGTGCACACATCCTGCAAATATTGATTTGCCTCCTCCAGGGATTCAAATTCGTCCCGAAAAGCGAAGGCTTTTCGGCGAACGACCTCGACGCTTCGCTCCACATGACCTTTTTCGTTGCCCTTGCGAATATTGCAAAACCGATACTGAAAACCATAGTAGAGCGACAATTGAAGCAATCCTTGCGTCGGCTCCTTCTCCGTTCCAATAAACCTTTTCACCGCGACTTTCATGTTATCGTACACCATGGTACGATACACTTGGCCGATATGCTGGAAAAACAGGGCGTGTGCTTCCTGAAAACACTCTGTTGTTTGTTTGGTGAACAGATAAGCAAAGCGATAGTTCCCGTAAGCCGTTGTGAATACGGCCATCTGAAAAACTTGAAATTTTCCATTAATTTTTAGTTTAACCTCACCCCAATCAAATTCGCAAATGTCTCCAAGTTCATACAGAGCCTTAATAAACGCTTCCTTTGGTTTCCGTTCCAAGCTTCTAATGGTTCGAAGAACGGTACTGTAACTTAGTTGAGTACCCTCGGCTTCCAGTGCTTCAAAGATATCAATGGCTTTTTTTTGCTGCTTGTGCCGCCCCTGATTTCGCTTAGTTTCATTCTCGTCAAGATAGAACTGGATCCTGTTCACAACCTCGTCAGTCATTTTTCTTTTGGGTCGAATGCCCACAGTATACTTGGGGGCAGAAGTGAGGGTGTCGACTAGTGCCTGGATATCTGCCGACCCGCTCGACAATAATTGCTGTCTCCCTTCCTCATATTGTCCAATGTACTTTCCTACGGTGTCCCGATTGATCCCTGTTATTTTCGCAATTTCCCGGCGCGATTTCCCTTCATGAATATGCATCATTAAAATTTGTTGCTTGATGTTCATTGTGATCATCTCTCCCAGCCCCTACCTGTTGAATTTCCTCTCAAGTAGGTTAATCTATTGTGGCCGGTTTTTCAATGACTACGGTGGCCTACTATTAGATTACCATAGACAATTATCTAATTATTCATCTTTAGAACAAGTTAAAATGTCTTAAAGAGTTTTTTTCGATTTTAAAACAATTGAGGTGCTAAAGCAGTTCTTGTCTTAAAAACTGCTTTAGCCCTTTTATATTTTCCGAGAGAAGTCGGTTGCCTCAATTGTTATTTAGTCTTGACCAAACTTATCAACCTATTCAATCAACATAGTGTATTTTTTCAGCTTTCTTCAATGATCCGTAGAATTCATCCAGAACCTTATCATCAGTCGGCTTGGTCATCAAACTGACCACAAACATCAATACCGCAGCCACAACCATGCCAAAGAATCCATACCAGTTACCGCCGAAACCTAATTTATAGGTGAGAAGTACGGTAATAATACCGGCAACAGAAGCAATCACAGCAGCCGGAGCAGTAGCCCTTTTCCAATAGATGGCGCAGATCAGGATCGGGAAGATGGGCATCACCATAGCAATGGCAAACATAATCAGCGTCCAGATCAGTTCAGGGGGATCCATGGCAATCCACATACAGGCCAAACCAAGCACCACAATGACAATCCGGCTGATCAGCATTTGTTTTTTCGGATCTGCTTGTAATTTAAAGGTTTTACCTAAAATATCATGAGAGATGATGGAGCCGGATACCAGCAAGAAACCGTTTGCTGTCGACAAGCCCACTGCCAGTGCCCCTAAAATGAAGAGGGTCATTAACACTTGGGCAAATCCAGCACCCTGGGAAGCTACTACGGTGTTAATCAAATAAGGAATAATCAACTCCGTATCGGAACCTGAAAGCCCAGGCACCAAGCCTACGGCCAATAAACCAATAAACATAACCCCGGTCCAAACAACAGTCTGCAGTATCGGAACTAAATATTGCAGTCTCTGCTGACTCTTCAGGTTTTCTCCGGAATATCCGGATCGAATAAAGACGTGGGGCAGCATAATGGTCCAGCCTATGGCACAAGAAAGAGGATAACCTAAACGAGCAGCATAGGGCACCCATTCATTCGGCCCCGGATAGGAAAACCATGAAGGCGTACTTTGCCATACCGCAGAAACCAAGTTAGTGACAGAGCCGCCAAAACCAACACTTAAAGCACTGATGCCAATGGCCCATAAAGCAATGATAAATAACCAGCCCTGGGCTGTATCCGCCCAGGCAACAGATTTCATTCCGCCTACGGAAACAAAGATCAAGGTGCCGATACCCACGACAATAATGACGGCATTATAAGAAACAGCTCCTCCGCTTGCTACCTGAGCTGCCTTAGCGCAAGCTATAAAAATGGAACTTACATAAGGAAGGGAAACAAAGAAAAATAATAGCCCTAAAATAACCCTTAATGCCGGACTCCGGAACCTGTCGTCATACAAATCAGCAGGGGTGGTATATCCCCTTTGCGTGTTTAAGAGCCATACCTTGTTCATCACAAAATACATGATGATAGGATATAACGGAATATAACTTAATTCTGAAAGAAAGAAGGTCAACCCGCCGCGGTAATATCCCCCGGGTCCGGCAAAGAAAACCCAGGTGCTCATCAAAGCGGCAACGTAAGTCATAACTAAAACAAACCAATTAATTTGACCGCCGGCGGTAAAGTAGTCCTTGGCGCTGCGGTTTTTTTCTTTCCAGTTCGCATAAAATCCTAACCCAAGAAGGGCTGCCATATAGGTAAGAAATATGATCCAAACAGTGCTGCCACTTAACATGTTAATTTCCCTCCTGGTCACTGGCTTTTTGTATTTGATCAGCATCAACCAATTTTCTTTGTTTTGTCGTTAAATGTAGGCCTGCATAAATACAAATCCATAGCGGAATCAATGTTAATGCACCATGCAAAAAGGCACCATTGGCATCACCATATGCAGGAATTCCAGGGAAGTTGTACAAGACATAAAATAGAACTACGGAGATCAGCCACCATTTCTCTGTTTTCTGATAAGGTTTCTTAGCCATTCATTTCGCCTCCTTAATTATATCGTCTTTAGAAAATAATCTGCTTACATCGATCCATCGGTGTCAGCAGAAACATTGCTTTTTCCCGCCTTTCATGTATAACAGAGAGCAGCCCGGTGTTTATGGCAGCAATACCACAAACACCGCAGCATTTTCCCTCATACATGATTTGCAGCAACTTTCTTATTATTTGCTCACTTTTAATTCTTTATCAGCCCGAGCCACAATGGCATCTAATTCCTTAACCACATTCTCCGGCAAACTGACAGGTTTCAAATCATCCTTCATGGCCAGATAAGCTTCCTTCGCCCGTTCAGCCAAGGTTTTACCTCCTTTTCCTTCCCAGGTGGCCTTAGCATCACGGGTGAAAAGATTGGACCGGTAACCGTCTCTGAAATGGTTAAAGGTGTGATCCAGGGTAATAAAGGCTTCGTTTTCTTTTAAGTTCACTAGTTCATTCCAGCCCACATGTTCTTCATCCACCGTGACACCGGCTTTCAATTGACGCACCATCCCGAAAAGATCATTGTCAATCATCAATTGAACGGGGCTGATGGTTTTCGCTGTTTCAATCTGTCCGGCGCCGCCCAGGACCGAACCGCCGGAAAGGGCAACCATAATAGCCAGGGTTGCTTGCTCAATACCGGCTTGGCTATCAAGGATGGGGGAATCCGAGCCCGTCGCATAGGTATGAGCGGGAATGCCATAACCGTCCTGGAAAAGTTCCATGGCAATCATCCGGCCAATGGTGGTGGACATGGCAGATTGAGTCGTATTTGTGGACATCATATCCATTTCAAAGAGCAAAGGAGTTGCCACACATGGGGTGCCCGGCGCAATTAATTGCGCCATAATGATCATCGCCATTACTTCCGCACAGGCAAGTAGTGCTATACCGTCCGGTGTGATGGGCGCGTTGGCTCCGGCTGCCGGTAAGGAGCAGGGTTGGAGAGGAACGCCGGCCCGTGCACCCTGTAAAATAATATTGGCATCCATATGCTTGTAAGTCAGAAAAGGAACGGAGCAACAGATCAGGCTGACAATGGGTCTCTTTCTTAATTCTTCTTTACCCCCGGCTACGGCGGCAGCCATTTCAATTAGATAGTTCACGTTTTCTGATTCATAAGGCTGCAGCCAGCCATGCTTCCTCGTGTTTCTGATCACGGTATCAAAGGTATGAATATCAATACACTCCGAAGGAAAATCAGTCCCGGGATTGGTGGAAGGCAGTGAATAATAATTAATATTGTCCAGAGCCTGCATCAGTCTGGTATACTCCGCCACCTGGTCCAGGGTGATATGGTTGTAAGTGTCGTTTTCTGATAAATAGAACATGCCCCCGGTATTGGTTCTGGTGTAGAAGGATCCTTCCGGATGGGGGAACTTCAGATCATACTGGGGATCCACACCCGCTAAGGTAAATTCCCGGGGTACATCCTTCAGAGCTTTGTCGATGACAGCCTGGGGAAATTTCACATACTGGCCGTTCACTTCTGCCCCGGCTCCTGCCAAAATCTCTAATACCTCATCATGTTCTACTTTAATTCCTTTGTTCGCCAACAACCATTCCATCTTTTCCTTAAGAAATGCCAATTCCTGTTCGTTTAATGCTTTTGCTTTAATTCCTTTTGCCATGCTTGTTACTCCTCCTTATTATTAATATGTTTTAATTTAAATAAATAATTTGTTTGAATTATTTTATTTATTTTCCTCCAATCAAATCCTCGCTTTCCTGATTTCTTTTGCTGTAATGATTTGATCACCTTCACTAAAAGGTGTTCCTAGTCTATAGTTAGTAGCAAATTCTATGCCAATATGAATTTGTTATATTTATTTTATTGAATCCTTCCTATTTTGTTTGCAAATCGGCCATTTTGCTGTCATCTTCAATTTATCTTCCCATATAATAAATAAAAAGATTTGTTTCGAAAAACAAGATTGAAAGAAGAATATTTCATTTATGAAATCTTTCCTTCGTCTGCCTCAACAAATCTTTCTCCATCAATCACTTGACCTAAAAGAGCCTCTTTTCAATTATGAAACGAAATCATTCATTGTTGATCATTGTACTGTTGCATCTTGCGCCATAAGGTAATCGTACTGATACCCAGCATTTCAGCAGCTTCCTTTTTTTTGTATTTAGCGGCGACCAATGCTTTTTCAATGGCAATTTTCTCTGTTTCCATAACTATTTGCCCTAAGGTTAATGTGCCCACTTGATCTGTCAACTGATTAATAATTTCCATAGACTGATCATCAGGACGAAATACGGGGGGCAAATGTTGCGGCAAAATCAGATGCTCTTCTTTTCCCATCATATTCAGGGCATACTCCACACAATTTTGCAGTTCCCTGACATTGCCCGGCCATGGATATTCCTTTAAAATGTTAAGCGCTTCCTTGCTGATGCCCTCAACATACTTTCCTAACAAATTATTATGTTTTCGAATAAAATAACGAGCCAATAAAGAAATATCATCTGGTCTTTCCCTTAAAGGGGTTACCTTAATTTGCAGCACGTTTAACCTGAAAAACAAGTCGCTGCGAAATTTATTTTCTGAAATCATCTTCACCAGATCCTTGTTTGTCGAAGATATAACACGCACATTTATACGCAGCGGTTTTTTTCCGCCGATGCGCGTTATTTCTCTTTCCTGCAAAACCCTGAGAATTTTGATCTGCAAATTTAGTTCCATCTCGCTGATCTCATCTAAAAAAATTGTCCCACCATCTGCCTGCTCAAAAGCCCCGGGCGCACCTCCTTTTTTTGCTCCGGTGAAAGCACCTTCATCATAGCCAAATAGGCTGCTCTCAATTAATGTAGCGGGTAAAGCACCGCAGTTGATGGCAACAAATGGTTTGTTTCTGCGCTCACTGGCATTATGAATAGATTGAGCAAATAGCTCCTTCCCCGTCCCTGTTTCTCCATAGATTAGGACAGTGGAGTTACTGGAAGCAATGTGCTTAGCCTGATCCACTACTTTTAAAAATGCCTCGTTTTGCCCGATAATATCGGAAAAATTATAACGGGCAAATTGAAACTTTTTCACTTCATCCATTAACAGCTTGTTTTTTTGCGTCGCTACCTCATTATTAAAACCAAACCCAAAATTGGATGTAATAGGAATGCGCACTGCCAATGCTTCTTCAAAAGAAATAGAATCCCCAACGACAGGTTCATTCGTCTGCATCGCTTTCAAAGCGGCTTTGCTGATCTTATTAATAAATTTACGATTCACGCTTCCGTCCGGATTATAACTGGAGATACGCTTACCCTGCTTATCAAAAATAACCGCCTCCCCACCTACCACCTTAGCAATCAATGGCAAAGCCTTTTCCAAAGCGTTGCGCAGATTGCCTTCCCTCTGCACCCGTTCCACATTGCTGCAACAGAGTACATAGGAACCGATGGGAATCACCCAGGCCTCCGCTCCGTCTTCAATCTGTGAAGGCCCGATAAATGGCTTATTTTCTTGACCACCTTTTTGAGCTAAATCATAAATCTTACCTTTCATATCCTGCAATTCTTCACCTTTAGAGTTTACGGTTTTAATTCTTCGCCCATCAATATCCGTTAATGTTGCATAACCCCCAGTTACGCCGGCGAGTGGTGCAAGGCTTTCCAGCAAAGTATTGAGCAAAGTCTTTTCATTTATCTCCATAATGCATTCTCCTAAAATTTGCTGCAATGCACAGCATTCTTGAAATCTGGTGGAGCTCTATTCCACCTATAGCTTAGAAATCGTTATCTCATATTAACATTTTAACTAATTCGACATTTTAATACAAATTTTTTTCTTGATAAAATGAAAACAGGTAGATTTTCCCCAGGAAAAACCTACCTGCATATCTTTTTATCATTGACTTGGGACTATATGGCAAAAACAGCGAATTAATTCTCCAGCACCTTCCCTTTTGTTTCTACAGCGAAGAAGATGAAGATCAGTGCGGATAAAATAAAGGCGCTGGCAAGAATGGTGAAAACGCCCATAAAGCCGATACTGGCCAGGAAAAAACCAATAATCATAGGGCCAAGCATAGAACCAATCCGGGACACCGCTGTGGAAGCTCCCGCCGCCGTAATTCTAACATCGGTAGGATACAATTCCGGAGTATAGGTATACATGACACAAATTGATGCGGAAACAGCCAATGAGGTCACAATCCCAATCACAAGGATAATACTCATGGATGCATTATGGGATAAGGCATAGCCGTAAGCCAAAGCACATAAGGCAGCAACAAACAGGTTTGGAATAATGGTCTTCTTGCGGCCTACCTTGTCCATCATGAAAGAGGCGATAACTTCATTAGGCATATAAGCGATTTGCATAATCAACACATAGAGAAATGATTTTTGCATCGTGTGTCCCGCCTCAACAAAAACAGTGGGCAGCCACGAAAACAGTCCGTAATAAGCAAACATAATCAGGAACCAGGTGCACCATAACACGATCGTGTTTTTCCTATATTTCCCTGTAAATAAGGTGCTGATTTTAACCTTCTCAGTTGCCGCTTTCACCACAACGTTATTGACAACTTCCGGGTCAACAGCGGGCAATTCTTTGCCGTGTTCTTTAATAATCTCTGCTTCTAATTTCGTCACAATGTCATCCGCTTCTTGCACACGTCCCTTGGTAATTAACCAACGGGGTGATTCCGGCAAGTGTCTGCGTACAACAAAGATAAAGAAAGCAGGTAAAGCACCGAATACAAAGGCCGCCCGCCATCCCAGGCTGGGGATAACAAAGAAGGACAAAGCTGCAGCTGTTGCCCAGCCCGCGCCCCAGAAAACATTGACCAGGCCCTGAATTTTTCCTCTATGAAGCGAAGGGGCAAACTCCCCAAGAAGAGCAGGCACGACCGGAGATTCCCCGCCTAAGCCAATACCCACCAGAAAACGGAAAACCAGTAAAAGTGCAAAGGAAGGAGCGAAGGCGCAAGCTAGTGATGCCAGAGAAAAGATCAGCATCGTCCATTGAAAGACGAATTTTCGTCCCCACTTATCTGCCGCATAACCGGCAACTAACGAGCCGAAAAACATCCCCAACAATCCTACACTTAGCAAAACCCCACTTTCCGCCGGGGTTAGGTTCCAATAGCCTTTCAGGGCGGCAACAACAAAAGTTACCAATGCAATATCAAAGGAATCAAAAGCCCAGGCAATACCGTTAATGACGAGCATTTTTTTATGAAACTTACTGACAGGCAGTCGTTCCATTCTGGCAATAACCATTCTCCCATCTGACTGAGAAGTTGCTGTTTCCAAATTAGTTCATCCTCCTTCTATTATTTTAATCTTAGAACCTTAATTTTTCATTATTTTTTTAGCAACCCCCCCAAATATTTTTTTACAGGCAGTTTGTTGACTCTGACACCTACAGCATCATAGATGGCATTGGTAATCGCCGGAGCTACAGACAGTACACCGATTTCCGCTACCCCTTTGGAACCGAAAGGTCCGGTGAGATCCTGATCGCCGACGAAAATGATCTTCATACTATCCGGCATATCATTAATACGAGGCACTTTGCATTTGCCCAGGGTGTCCGTTTTATTGATTCCTTTTTCAATCTCAAAATCATTGGTCATGCCGTAACCCATGCCCATGATGATCGCACCCTCAATTTGAGTCCGGGCTGCTTCCGGATTGATGATCTGTCCCCCATCCAAAGCCATGGTACAATTCAGCACGGTTACATTACCCGTTTCCGGATCCACAGCTACAGCTACCGCTGTGGTATTATACGCTACTGTATGGTGCACATTGTAATCCTTGGGGTCGATGGCGTGGTCTTCATTGGTATTCTCTGACACGGGACATGATTTGGGCATCATAAAATCTACCCATATTTTCAAAGGTTCGGTACTTTGGGCTGCTAATTCCCCAAAACTTAATCTTTGATTTCCTGTTTCTTTATCCACAATAAAGCCATTTCGGAGTGATAAACGATCCTCATCTACACCCAATATCGCTGCGCCTTTTTCCAGGATCAGCTTGCGCATCTTTTTGCTTGCTTCAATGGTAGGATGTCCCCACAAATAAACGCCCCTGGAAGCCATTACCCCGCCCCCGTAAGGAACTGTGCCGGTATTTCCGGCATCTACTTCAATGTCCGTAATATCTATATCTAAAATTTCGGAAACCATCTGGCAAAGGGAGGTATGGGATCCTTGCCCCATTTCGGTGCAGGCAACCCTTAGGATAAATTTACCGCCCTCTAACAGATCCAATGCCGCACCGGCTAATTCATCCGGTCCTAAGCCCCCTGCCACAGAGCGCCAAGCGCTGGCCACACCAATACCAATATGATCGCCTTTTTGTTTTAAAGGCAGCAATTCCTCTTCTACCACTTTTTTGATGGCTTGAATAGTGTCCTTGTAACCAACCCCGGTGGTAAATATCTGTCCCGTAGCTGCCGGTACGCCCACTTCCAAAGCGTTGATTTCCCGCAAGGTAATAGGGTCCATATTCAATTTTCTGCTTAAAATATCCAGGGTGGATTCTGCGGCAAAGTGAGACTGTCCGGCACCGAATCCTCTCATGGCTCCGGCAATTAAATTGTTGGTGTAAACACAGGTTGCTTGGACATTCAAGTTGGGAATATAATATGGGCCTGTGCTAAAGGAAACTGATTGCTCGACCACACGAGGGCTCCATGAAATGTAAGCGCCGCCGTCGGCAAGAATCTGAATATCCATACCTTGAATTTTACCATCTTTGTTGGCAGCAACCCGATACTTCATCTTGTAGCTATGGCGCTTGGGATGAAAACGCAAAGTCTCTTTTCTGGTGAGCACCATCTTAGCCGGGCGGCCTGTTTTTAGAGAGGCGATTGCTACATAAGCGTGAGTTGTAAGCTCGGTTTTGCCGCCAAAGGCTCCGCCTGCCGGCATATGAACCACTTCAATTTTGTCAACATCCATGTTTAAAATAGGGGCTAGTTGATCTCTGTCCGCAAAGGGACTTTGATTAGGTGCATAAATAAGGACCTTGCCGTTTTCCCCCATGCGAGATACAGCACCGTCTGTTTCCATCCAGGCATGCTCTTCCGGCGGAACAACAAATTCCTCTTCTACCACCACATCCGCTTGGGCAAATGCTTCCTCTATATTCCCCCGATACATATGGACCTCTTTACAGATATTGCCTTTCTCCCCTGCATAAGCATTCCAGAAGGGGCCCAATTCCGGATTAGGAATCAATGGTGCGTCAGGAGCCAAGGCTTCTTCAATGGTAAAAATGCCGGGCAATTCTTTATAAGTTATCTGAACTGCATCCGCCCCTTTTTGGGCCGTTTCTTCATCCTCAGCAAAAACCACTACAATGGGTTCGCCAATATAACGTACCTTGTCCACAGCCAGAACCGGTTGATCTTTGGCCAATACGCCGTGAATGTTATTCCCCGGGATATCCTTGGCTGTTAAGACCAGCTGCACACCAGGAATTTGCTCAGCTGCGGTGGTATCGATCGAAAGAATCTTCGCATGGGGATATTGGCTTAAAACCATTTTACCGTACAACATATTATCAAAATAATAATCCCCATAGAATACTGTTTTCCCCGTGACCTTATCTTCCACATCAATCCGGCGCACAGACTTGCCGATTACGTTATTTTCTGCTGCATCTTCCGCCACATATGGTTCAGGAGTCTCACCCCTTACTACCACTGCCGCTCTTTGAATGGCTTTGATCACCCGGGGATAAGTGCCGCATCTGCACAAATTCAGCTTTAAGGCCTTCTTAATTTCTTCCTCCGAAGGATCGGGATTTTTTAATAACAGTGCTTTTGCTGTCATAATCATACCGGGGGTGCAAAACCCGCATTGCACGGCACTGCATTCCACAAAAGCTTTTTGCACAGGATCCATTTCTCCGTCTTTTACTAAGCCTTCAACGGTCACAATGTGTTTTCCCTGAAGATCTGACAGTTTGGCCCGGCATGACCTTTTGGCTTCATTGTCTATCAGGACTGTACATGCTCCGCAAACAGCCTCTTCACAGCCTCTTTTTGTTCCTGTTAGCTTTAGTACATCTCTTAAATAATCCAAAAGATACGTGCGTTTTTCATCATCCTGAATATTTATTTCCTGTTCATTCACCCAAAACTGCACCATACATCTTTCCCCCTTTAAAAGTTTAAACAAACGCAATTCTCCCGAACCTATTGATTGTTTTTCACGATGCATTCTTGTCTTTCGTCGCCAGAACTGCCCCCCTTTTCGTTTCCTTGATCATTTGCCCCGGAATTCGTAAGTTGATTCCGAAAATCGAAATCCGTGTCATAATTTTATCATACGTTTGAAATATTATTTATAAGCAATATTTATGCCAGATTCAAAATTTTGCTTTTTTGCTTAAGTTTTGTTTAATATTTTGATTAATTAAATAATTAAATAGCATGACTATCCAACTAGCTCTGGATAGGTAATTGTTGTTATCCTAAGCGATAGCGAAGATCTATTGTTTAATTGTTTAAACCCTTAAAGGAAAAAAGGCAAAATTCTTCACTTCCCTTCGCTGCGTTCGAAATGACAGAAAAAGAATAGAATTCCTGAGAAAATTGATAGTCATGTTAAATAATTGATTAGCTAATTAATTTACTTATTTATTTCACATTTGAAGGATCCTGATTTTCTTGCCAAACAAGACCGTTCATGCCAAGGGTTACCTTTATATTTTCATTATTGATATCGTTTCTTTCATTATCGAAATGTTTTATATACGGAGCATAAAAAAAAGAAGGAACTATCACAAAACATTTCTTCCGTTTTATGATAGTTCCTTCATTATCTTAATTTGATAATTCTTTAAAAAGAGGTTTCAAGCACAAAAATTTACTTAAGATTTGCCAAACGCAGATAAGACTGATATCTTTCTTCTGCATCATCTGATGTCTTTTTAAACATCTCTTCCGCTATTTCAGGATAGAGTTTGGCCAAAGCGGAATAACGCACTTCACTCATGATGAAGTCTTTAAAGCTTCCCGTAGGTTCCTTGGAATCAAGGGAGAAGGGGTTCTTTCCTTCTTGCTTCAAGAGGGGGTTGTAGCGATACAGATGCCAGTATCCACACTCAACCGCCTTTTTCATTTCTTCCATAGCATGGGACATGCCGCCCTTAATACCATGGTTGATGCAAGGACTATAGGCGATGATCAGGGAAGGTCCGGGATAGTTTTCCGCTTCTTGAATTGCTTTAATAGCTTGATTATAATCGGCACCCATAGCAATCTGTGCTACATAAACATAACCATAGGACATGGCCATCATACCCAGATCTTTTTTCTTAGTCTTTTTTCCGGAGGCAGCAAATTTGGCAATGGCTGCCGCTGGGGTGGACTTGGAGGATTGTCCCCCTGTATTGGAATAAACTTCTGTATCGTAAACAAAGATATTTACATCTTCACCGGAAGCCAGGACATGATCCACACCGCCAAAGCCGATATCGTAGGCCCAGCCATCCCCACCGAACGCCCATTGGGATTTTTTCACTAGGAAGTCGGCTCTTTCCCTGATTTGTTTCAAAACAGGATGATCCTGACCTTCTAATAAAGGAATAATCTTGGCCGCTGCTTCTTTTGACGCTTCGGCCTGGTCTTTCCCAGCCAGCCATTGACTAAAGGCGTCCTTCAATTCAGGAGATATTTCTAAGGTGATGGCTTCATTTATTAAATCCGTAACCTTATTTCTGATTTGCCGAGCACCCAAGAACATACCAAAACCAAATTCCGCATTGTCCTCAAAAAGGGAGTTAGACCAGCTGGGTCCTTTTCCTTCTTTATTGACACAGAAAGGCATGGAAGGCGCCGCTCCCCCCCAAATGGAGGAACAACCGGTGGCATTGGCAATCATCATGCGATCTCCAAAGAGCTGGGTGATCAGCTTGAGATAAGGGGTTTCGCCGCATCCGGCACAGGCCCCGGTAAATTCCACTAATGGCTGAGCAAACTGACTGCCTTTGATGGAATACTTATTCATGAGATCATCTTTAATGCTCACAGTGGTGCTATAGTTCCAATTGGGCACTTGATCTTCCGCTTGAGATTCAATAGATTCCATGGTTAATGCCTTGACCTTGGCCGGGCAAACTGCTGCACAGCTGCCGCAACCCTGACAATCCATAGGGCTGACCTGGATCCGATAAGCAAGACCTTTTAATTCCTTGCCCAAGGCAGCTAAGGTGTTAAAGCCTTCGGGAGCTTGCGCTAATTCTTCTTCGTTTAACAGCACCGGACGGATGGAGGCATGAGGGCAGACAAAAGAGCAGCGGTTACACTGAATACAATTTTCCTGATGCCATTGGGGAACAAAGGAAGCCACGCCCCGTTTTTCATATCTGCTAGTTTGGGTGGGATAGGTGCCGCTTTCGCAGCCATGTTTCATAAACACGCTGACGGGCAATTTGTCCCCTTCATTGCGATTCATGGGTTCTAAGATATCGGTAACAAAGGCAGGTACATCCTGGGCTGCCGCTGCTTCATCCACCGCATCCTTCCACGAAGCGGGGACCTCCACTTTAACCAATGCAGCAATCCCTTGATCGATAGCGGCATTATTCATGTCTACTATTTTTTGCCCCTTCTTACCATAGGCATGTTCCACAGATTCTTTCAAATATTCCACTGCTTTGTCCATGGGAATCACTTGAGCCAGCTTAAAGAAGGCCGACTGCATAATCATATTGGTGCGATTTCCCAGGCCTAATTCCTGAGCAATGTCCACTGCATCCACCGTATAGAAGTTGATTTTCTTTTCGGCAAGATCTTTCTTTAAAGACGCCGGAAGTTTTTCTTCCAATTCTTCCTGCCGCCACACGCAATTTAAGAGGAAGGTTCCTCCTTCTTTTAATCCGGATAAAAGATCATATTTATGAACATAAGCCGGATTGCTGCAGGAAACAAAATCCGAATTGGTTATAAGATAAGGTGCTTTAATAGGTTTTTTCCCAAAACGCAGGTGGGAAATGGTAATCCCGCCGGATTTTTTGGAATCATAGGAGAAATAAGCCTGAGCATACAAATCTGTTTTGTCTCCGATAATTTCCACCGCTTGTTTATTAGCTCCTACGGTCCCATCCGATCCTAATCCCCAGAATTTACATTGGATGGTACCCTCCGGGGTCATGTCAATATTCTGACTGCTGATCAAAGAAGTATTGGTTACATCATCAATAATACTTAGTGTGAAATTGTGTTTGGGCTCTTGTTCCTTAAGATTATCGAAAACTGCGATAATATCTGCCGGCACCGTGTCTTTGGAGCCTAACCCATACCGTCCCCCCACAATCAGAGGAGCATTAACTTTTCCGTAAAACATGCTTAAAACATCCATATAAAGTGGCTCACCAGGTGCTCCGATGGTTTTTACCCGGTCTAAAACAGCAATTTTCTTGACCGTCTCCGGTAAAACATCAAAGAAATATTTGGCGGAGAAAGGTCGATAAAGATGAACTTTTATTAAACCAACCTTTTCTCCCTGAGCTACCAGGTAGTCCACCACCGTTTCAATGGTGTCACACGCAGAGCCCATGGCAACAATAATATGCTCCGCATCCGGTGCGCCATAGTAAACAAAAGGCTTGTATTCTCTGCCGGTAAGTTTGCTGATCTCTTTCATATAGGCAGCTACTGTATCAGGTACATTTTCATAATGAGTATTGCTGGCTTCCCGGCATTGGAAAAAGATGTCCGGGTTTTGGTTTGTACCCCTGATCACAGGGTGTTCCGGATTTAAAGCCTGATCTTTAAAAGCTTTAATGCTGTCCTGATCTACCAGCTTGGCAAAGTCTTCATATTCAATAACTTCAACCTTTTGCTGCTCATGGGAGGTGCGGAAGCCATCAAAAAAGTGCAGAAAAGGAACGCGGGATTTAATAGCTGCCAAATGGGCAATTCCTCCCAAATCAATAACTTCCTGTACGCTGTTGGAGGCGAGCATCGCCCAGCCCGTCTGGTTGCAGGCCATCACATCAGAATGATCTCCGAATATATTCAAGGCATGGGTAGCCAGTGATCGGGCACTCACATGCATCACCCCGGGTAAAAACTCCCCGGCAATTTTATACATGTTAGGAATCATCAGCAACAAACCCTGGGAAGCAGTATAGGTGGTGGTGAGAGCCCCTGCGGATAAAGATCCGTGTACAGCTCCCGCTGCTCCGGCCTCAGATTGCATTTCAACCACATCTACTACTTGTCCAAAAATATTCTTTTGCTTAAGGGCACTCCATTCATCTGCATACTCCGCCATGGTCGATGACGGCGTAATGGGATAGATGGCAGCGACTTCTGTAAAAGCATAAGATACATAGGCTGCTGCTTTGTTTCCATCCATCGTTTTCATATGTTTTGTCATATAACTTGTTCTCCTTTTTAATAATTTTTGTTCCGTATACACAGAATATTTATAATGAAAGTAATTTTTACCTCATTATCATGATGCCGTTTTTGATGCTCCTTAGTAAATCAAAAAAAATTTAAGCAATGACAATAAAATAATTCCTGGAATCCCCAAAAAACCAGCTACCAATACCGTCACAGTATTAATGGGCAGAAAAAACCCCCAAGGTTCGGCAAAGATATTGATCAACCACAAGATCAAAAAACCCATTAACCCATTCACTAATATTTTGAAGATCAATCGTACCGGTGTCAATAAGAACTTCAAGGCCGGAAGCAATAAAAGTAAGGCAATGATACCAATCAAAATGATTTGCCAGGTCTCCCCATTCATATGCCCACCCCCTAATAACTCTTATTACGGGCAATCAACGCCAAATATGCGATCGTTTCAAAATCTGCAGTTATGCCTTCTTGACGGGCTTTTTTAATAGATGAATATACTTTCTTTCCGCGGCGCTCTGCCAATAAATCACTTGGTCCACTAAATCCGTTTCCGTTACTTCATGGTAGGTCTTCTCTGCCCATTGCCATTCCTGACGCACCTTATTGACCAGAAGGACATACTGCCGTGCAGGATCCCCCGGCCCCGGTTTCAAAAATAAATTCCTTAACCGTTCAAATAAAATCATCATATGAAATCTCAAAGATTTTATGAAATGAAAGATTTTTTTCTCCATCTCTTTTCCCCCTAATGTTTTTACCATTATATGGGGGAATTGTCCCAAATATGAGCAATACTTCCCACCCTGGGACACACTTAAACCTTATCACAAAATCAGAACAATTATATCATAATTTCAAGAACTTTATTTAAAATATTTAAGAATCTCTTAGCATAATTATTTTCTCCAGGCATGAAGCAAGACAGACCAATCGGTCTGTCTCCTTAAATTTCTTTTCTTCCTTCGAAGGCCTTAGCTAAGGTTACTTCATCTGCATATTCCAAATCCCCACCTACAGGCAGGCCATGAGCGATTCGTGTTACCTTAACCCCTAATGGCTTTAAAAGTCGGGATAAATAAAGCGCTGTCGCCTCTCCTTCCACATTGAGGTTAGTAGCCACGACCACCTCTGCCACCGGTGATTCCCTCAAACGAGACAATAACTGCGTCACCGTTAATTGCTCCGGACCAATCCCCTCAATAGGGGATATTGCCCCATGAAGAACATGATATCTACCCCTAAATTCTCTGGTCTTTTCCATAGCAATAACATCCCGAGGCTGTTCCACAATACACAGCACCTTGTCATCTCGATTCTGATCCTGACAAAAAGCGCAAGGTTCCTGATCTGTCAGATTGGCGCAGATGGAACATTGTTTAATCTTTTGACGAGCATCAATGATGGATTGGGATAAACCCAAAGCATCCCGATCCGGGGCATTTAATAAATGAAAGGCCAACCTTTGGGCGGATTTCGGACCAACACCAGGAAGTTTCATCAGCTCATCAATTAATCTGGCCACCGGTGCCGGGTAGTAATTAAACATTGTTCCGCTCCTTATTCATAGTAAGAACTCTTTTCCTGAATCCATTTCCATTAAAACAAACCGGGAATCTTCATCCCTCCGGTAATCTTATTCATTTCTTCCGAAACCATCTCCTGAGATTTTCGCAAGGCTTCATTAACTGCAGCGAGCATCAAATCCTCCAGCATCTCTACATCTTCCGGATCTACCGCTTCCGGCTTAATCCGAATAGACATAAGCTCTTGTTTTCCATTTGCCACCACTGTGACCATCCCGCCGCCGGCACTGGCTTCAATTTCCTTCGAAGCCAACTCTTCTTGCATGCGCGCCATATCGGCTTGCATCTTCTGAACCTGTTTCATCATTTTTTGCATATTTCCCATACCCATTTTAAATCCTCCTTCAATATCGTTTCTGATCACCTAATCTACGATCTCCACTTTTACCTCATTGCCTAAAAATTTTTGAACCCCAGCCTCAATTTCGTCCTCTTTTTCCGGGGAGAGATCATCAGTCGTACTCTGTACAGTCAGCTCCTGTCTAAAAACAGTGCCTAAGGCCTCTTCGATAATTTTTTTATGCTCAATCTTTTCGATCGTTTCTGCATGAAGCTTAAACTGTTGCAGATACTGCATAATTATCTTATTCTGTCTTAATTCCACAGGTGTCCCTTCTTTTAAAAATGCTCCGGTGCTTTTATTTTTTTTATTCACCAACTCCATCACTTGAGGCCAATGTGCTTGAACAGATTTTATATTCACCTGTATGGCCGGTGGCACATTCTCCTTTTTTACGGGTTCTTTTGGTTGTTTATGTTGTACCGGTTGTTGATGCCCTTTATGCTCTTTATGTTGTGCTGATTGCACCGGTTGTACATTCTCTTGATCGTTTTTTTCCGGTATCCTTGCCGCTCTGATTAAAGAGAGTTCTAAGGTAATGCGGGGTTGAGTGCTGTTTTTAAGTTGAGCTTCTCCTTCACTTAAAACATCCAGGATATTAAACAATACCTCCACAGTAAAGATCTTGCTTTGCTCCGCCAAGTCCCGATGTAAAAAATCCGGCACATCTAATTTTTCAACCGCTTTATTCGATAGTTTAACCAAAATTAAATTTCTGAAATACTCCGTTAAATCATGATGAAAAAGCCGGATATCCTTACCTTCCTGGATTAAGCTATCAATCAAGGAAATCATGCGGCCATAATCTCTTTCTGCCATAGACAAAACAATATTTTTAATAAATTCATTATCTACCGCGCCCAATAGGGAAGCAATGGTCTCTTCCGTAATCATTTCTTCCGAAAAACTTAAACATTGATCCAATAAACTTAAGGCATCCCGCATACTGCCCTCCGCCTTTTTAGCAATCATCTGCAGAGCCGCATCATTTACTTTTAATCCTTCAACCGTACAAATATGCTGCAATCGGTCAATAATAAAACGCATGCCAATACGTTTAAAATCAAAACGCTGACATCGGGAAAGTACAGTGATCGGTACCTTATGAGGTTCTGTTGTCGCTAAAATAAATATAACATGCTTGGGCGGCTCTTCCAAGGTCTTTAAGAGAGCATTAAAGGCTTCTGTAGTAAGCATATGAACTTCATCAATAATATATATTTTATATTTTCCTTCTACCGGGGCATATTTCACCTTTTCCCTGAGATCCCGAATTTCATCAATCCCGCGATTGGATGCTGCATCAATTTCGATCATATCCATGGCCTGACCTGACTTGAACCGCTTGCACATTTCACATTGATCACAAGCTTCACCCTCAACAGGAGCAAGACAATTAACTGCTTTGGCCAATATCTTGGCAGAACTGGTTTTACCTGTCCCCCGGGGGCCGGTAAAAAGATAAGCATGCACTATCCTATTTGCTTTGATCGCATTTTTTAAGGTTTTGCTGATATGATCCTGTCCAGCAACATCCTCAAATTTTTGGGGTCGCCACTGACGGTACAATGCAACATATGCCAATTTTCTTGCCTCCCCATTTAATCGATCTATTATTAACCTACTTATTCGCCCAACATCCTATTTTCCCTTTATTAGAGAACTTGGCTTGCGCCAAGCCGAAGGCCTAGGGAAAGCCTAAAAATAAAAGACGCCCCAACGGACGCCTTGAAAAATTTAGCCGTGCACCTGTTTTTGAGCATATCCTCCGAGCGTTACTCAAACAGTTAACTCAAACCAGGCACCCTTACGGCACACAAGATTGGCTACTTACCGCTGCTTCCTTCCGGACCTGACGGGGTTTATAGCTTCTTATTGCGTAAGACCCAATTATCATCGCCACTTATTTTAGGCAGACCCCACAGAATAAACCCTGCCACAGGAATTCAACCCCACTATAGCGGATTGTGGGTTACAAGGCACCGCTACCTCCCCATCTAGCACGGCAAAAGAATTTTTTAAAAAAGATCGGTATGTCTTGATTCCATACCGATCAGAATTTACTGGCGGAGAGAACAGGATTCGAACCTGCGAGGCTGTTACACCAACACGCTTTCCAGGCGTGCGCCTTAAGCCGGACTCGGCCATCTCTCCTAATGTTAATCAACCTATCTCATTAGACTGACTAGCTAATTATACATGCATTTGACCAATGTTGCAAGTCATTTCTCCGATAACTTTTGTTAAAATTGCCTGAATTTTTCCCAAGAGTGGTAATAATATCCCTCAGACACCAATGCCCAATAACAATCCTCCCCGATAAACCAGGAAAGAAACAAACCATGCTAAGGCCAGGGTATATCCTATGACGAACAAAGGCCATTTCCATGAATTTGTCTCCCGATAGATGACCGCTACCGTGGACAAACAAGGAATATAAATCAGGATAAAAAGCATTAACACATAAGCGATCAAAGGAGTAAATCCCGACTGGGTTCTTACCCGATCAGCAAAACCCAAAGATACTTCTCCTGACGATAAACCTGCCTCTTCATCTATTTCCATGCTATATAAGGTGCTCATGGTGCTGACAACAATTTCTTTGGCAGCAACACCTGAAATGAGAGCCACGCCAATCTTCCAATCAAATCCTAAAGGTTCAAGCACCGGTTCCACCAGGTGGCCAATGCGTCCGGCAAAGCTTTGCTCCATTGCTTGAGCCGCATCAAAATTTGATGCTCCATTCGTCTGGGGAAAGGTAAATAAGGCCCACATTAAAATTGACGCTGCTAAAATAACGGTTCCAGCTTTTTTGAGATAGAGCACGGCTCGTTCCCATACCTGAGTTAAAACGCTGCGCCAGACCGGCATTCGATAAACAGGAAGTTCCATCACAAAGGGCTCAGCCGGACCGGGAAACAGCCAGGTGCGAAATAATTTTGCCATCAATACAGCTAATAATATGCCGATTAAGTAAATAGAAAAGATCACATTCCCCGCCATATTAGGGCTGAAAAATGCTGCTGCTAACAAGGTATAAACGGGTAAGCGTGCCCCACAGCTCATTAAGGGGATCACCAAAATGGTCACCAACCGGTCCCGAGGATTTTCTAGGGTACGAGTCGCCATAATAGCGGGAATAGAGCAACCAAAACCCAGGATCATGGGAATGAATGATTTGCCGTGCAAACCCATACGATGCATTAATTTATCCATAATAAAGGCCGCTCTGGACATATATCCGGTACCTTCTAAAAAGGTAATTCCCAAAAAGAGGAGCAAGATGTTAGGAAGAAAAATAATAACCCCGCCAACCCCACCAATAATCCCATCCACAATTAAAGAACGGAATAAACCATCCGGCAGTATCCCATGAACAAGCTCAGCAAATTTTGAGATCCCCATATCCAGCCACCCCATGGGCAATTCACCCAGGGTAAAGGTGATTTGAAAAAGCAGCCACATAATCATCAGAAAGATCGGTAACCCCAAAAATCGATTTAAGAGCACCTGATCAATTTTTTCCGTCATGGATTCCCGATCATCTCCGGGAAAAAGCACGCTTTCCCGGACCGCTCCCCGGGCAAAAGCGTACCGGCTGTCAACCAAAAACAGTTCCGGATCTTCCCCAAAATGCTCCTCCAAAGACCGGCGGCTTTTTTCTACCTGGATTAACAAATCATCGGCATGATATTTCTTTTTCATGCGGGCTAGTACATCCGGATCATTTTCCAAGAGCTTTACGGCTAACCAACGGCCAATAGCCGGTCGATACCTGACAGAGTTCTCATCGCCTTTAATCTTTTCGGGCATTAAGTTCCTTAATATCTCAATTTCTGCTTCCACTTCTTTTTGATAGCGAATAGGTCTTTCCTGATATCGGTCACGCCCTTCAAAGAGATGAATAGCAGCCTGTAATAGCTCCTCCACCCCCTTGCTTTTTGTGCCTATCACCGGCAGCACGGGATGACCTAAAAGAGTGGCCAGTAAATCCACATCAATTTTGAAATTGGCCTCCTCTGCTAAATCCATCATATTCAAGCCGAGTACAATGGGTATTCCCAATTCCTTTAATTGTACGGTCAGACCCAGATGTCTTTCCAAATTGGTGGCATCGGCAATATCAATAATCACATCGATCTTCTCTTCCAGCAATACCTGTCGGGTAACTACTTCATCCGGAGAATTGGAGGTCAGACTGTAAATCCCCGGCAAATCAATAATTTTAAAGTCGTAGTTCTGGTAGCTGCGATGACCTTCTCTTTTTTCTACCGTAACTCCGGGGTAATTGCCCACATGCTGACGGGCTCCGGTAAGATAATTAAAAATGGTGGTTTTTCCGCTATTGGGGTTACCCGCCAAGGCGATGGTCATTTTCTCCATGTCTATTCCTCCTCAAGCTCTACCATTTCAGCCTCGGTTTTTCTTAATGAAATATGCGCACCTCTCAGCTTTATTTCCACCGGATCCCCCAGAGGCGCATATCTTTCCACAGTCACCTCACATCCTGGGGATACACCCATTTCTACCAATCTTCGTCTGATTGCACCGCTTCCCTTAACCCGGGATACCTTGCCTTTTTTCCCCGGTGCCAAATCCTTTAAAGTTATTTTACTCATTTTTCTCCATTCCCTTCATCGATGTCTATTTTCTCAATTTGTTCGCAAGTCTCTTTTTTTGACGGGCAATTGTGGCATCCTTGACAACAAGAAGAGCGTTTTTCAAAATGCTGGATCAGATGACGTATCATATAGAAGAGTGCTACAGCACAAATTAACAGAATCAATAATAACTCCATTTGACCTGCCCACCTCCTTAATTTTGTTAGGTGTGCCTAATTTTTTTATTTTAAAAAAATTAGCATTATTATTCACTTTCATTTAAGGCAACCTGGGACTCCAAAAACTTCAGCAATTGAGAGATTGTATCCGCGCTGATCGCATGTTCCATGAGGCAGGCATCCTGATCAGCGATAGCTGGGGGCACTTCCAAAACCTCTGTTAGAAATTTTTTCAGCAAACGATGGCGTTTACGTACTTCCGCAGCCCGCATCCTACCCTCTTCAGTCAATTCTACCGGACCATATTTTTCATGCCGTAAAAACCCTATATCTACTAAAGATTTTACTGCTTCACTGGCACTGGGCTTAGAGATTTTCATAAACCTGGCTAAATCTGTAATCCGGACAAGATTATTCTCTTCAGAAATAATCAGAATGGCTTCTAAATAATCCTCCAGGGAATTGGAAATCCTAATTTCAATCTTATTAACTTTCATTTTGTTAGACAGTCCTAACTTTTTCTTTTATCTTACCCTCATTATGATAAACTGTCAAGAGATAGTTTTCTTAGATCATCCATAATCAAAGGCAGGAAATCTGATGGAATATTTTTCAATCCAATTTTTCTCTTTAGGTCTTGACCTGACAAGCTGTTTTATGGTACTTTTGTTAATGTGATTGTTTTGATGTAAAGGAGTGTCCTATGGAATTAAAACCACATGATCAGGATTATTGGTTATTAGTAGAAGATATTTTAACTAATGAAACCTTTTCTCAGCTAATTAATTATAATCATCATCATACTTCTATCATGGAACATGCCCTCACTGTTTCTTATCTATCTTATTTGATTTGTAAAAAATTGAATTTAGATTATGTCTCCGGAGCCAGAGGCGGCCTATTACACGATTTTTTCTTATATGATTGGCGTGAGTACAAAAAACAACCCCACAAAAAAAATCACGGTTTGAATCATCCGAAGGTTGCTTTGGCAAACTCCCATCAATGTTTTGAGCTTAATAAAGTTGAATGTGATATTATTCTAAAGCATATGTGGCCCAAAGCCATTGGCTTCCCCAGATATTGGGAATCCGCTATTGTTTCCTTTGTCGATAAATATTGTGCCTGTAATGAATTTTGGATTAAATTTACTTCCTTTGCTTTTAGTTACAGAAAGACAAAATTGGGCAGTACCCTTAAAAAAATATCCTCCTTTGCGATGTTGCAAAATCATTAAAAAGAGGTTTGGTGACCGTACCCAAACCTCTTTTTACTTTATTTAATTGTTTCGGAAATTTATGATGATCCGTTATTCTTTTGCCGGTTAAGCACCGTTTATCGTGAATTGAATCACCTTTTAACCTGAACAACGGAACTCCTGCTGCCACCGCCGCATGCTTTGCCTGTCTATGTTTTTGTTATATTTTGCAGGAAAACCTTCCCCTTTTTATCATCAGACCGGGCAAAGTGCTTCTTAAAAGCATTTAATGTTAAACATGCCGGCAAATTTTTATTCTAACCCTTCTTTTTGATCAATACGCTTACCCATCCTACCCCTCCCAAAACATAGACTTAACTCTTTTATCTCAACCAGGCCTGGGTTTTTAGCAGATCCAGCAGCCCTGCCCGAAATGCACCCTTTTTTCTTTCCGTCAGGACATGAATCTGTTATTGTGATGATGGAAAACATTAAACCCCTGCATTACTTAGAATGTCAGCCTTGAATGCTCCATGTCAAAAATTCTTCAATTTACTTTGCCATTACTTACCACACGGTGAAACGTATCGACCATAACCCGGACGGGGGCCCCCTCCCTATGTATAAGATCCGAATTGATCCCCCCACGGTAACTTCAAAAACTGCCTGTGCTTGATGGAGCTTTTCTTCTTTGAAGGCAGAAATTTTCGCCATGCTATCCTTTAATTCTATTAATGTTAATGGTATGGGTAACCCAAAAAACTTACCGAAGATTACCAATGCCGTTTTTCTCCCTAAGAAGAAGGCTCTCACAAAAATGACTGTTACCCATTGGAAAAAGAACTCTTTCATCTGTTTGATTTTATTATTCATCTGATGTTCCATTTTATTTCCCCCCTCAATTTTCCCTTTCCCTCTTTCATCATTAAACCCTGCTACGAGATCCTGTTTGCGGTTCTTGATTTTTCCCCAGGCCTTTTCCTTGCTCATAATTTACCAAAATCAAGGAGGGAATCCCAGTAAAGATTGTCGTCCGGAAAAAGAACCTTTCGTGGTCATTCACCAAATACGAATAAAAACACACCCCTTTTAGATGTGTTTTTTATAGAAGTTATGGCCCAATCCCAATAAAATCAAGGGTTTTTGCCTTTCCTAATATGAACCGTTGCTGCAAGGTTTCATCAGTATGAATAGTATTGCTTCATAAACAGGTTCTCCCATTGAGCATCAATTAAAACAATTGCTTACCGTCAAGTAATGATTGAATTTTCGCTTCATGATTCATTTTTTTGATTTGTTTAATAAAACTAGAGCCATGAATTTAATCATCATGGCAAAAAGTCAGAGCAGACCTTTCCTTTTTCTTATATTGCCCGGCTATTTCGACATTTATCTCCATTTTGTCAAAAAGAAATTAGCCTGATGATAGATTTTTGGTTGTCAATGGCCGACAAATCTGTTATGTTTTTGATATCAAGCACTGTAAAAGCCTAGCGGTAAAATGTCAACATTAAAAAAATGAGAAATTGGAAAAAAAATAAGGGAACATGAAAAGTTCTGCTAAAAAAGGGTAACCCAAATAAACCTCGCACCAAATACCAATAAATGTAAGACGGTGAAAGGATATAAGAAGACCCAGTTAGGAAAAAGAGTTAATCTCTCCTTTCTGGTGGTGTGTACAGTTTGTTGGTCTTTAGTAGCATAAAGACCAACCGTACCAATTTTCGGGCAGTTAAGACGAGAGCACGTTTGTGCTGATGTTTCAAAGCTTCAGAATACTTTTTAGCATAAAAGGCGGCGTAATCACTATCATAGCGACGAACAAGGTTGGCAGCTTGTACCAAATAGTAACGCAGATACTTGTTGCCGGTACGTAATCGCTTAGTTTCATCGCTTTCAAATTCTCCGGATTGATATTGGGACCAAACAAGGCCTGTATACTTAGCCAGGGCATTATGATTGTCAAAGCGATTAATATCACCAATTTCAGCAATAATACCGGCAGCAAATACAGGACCAATGCCTTTGACTGAAGACAAAGTTTCAGGGACAGATTTCATGATCTTTCCAATTTCTTTATCGATCTTAGTGACTTCTTTTTCCATGGTCTGAATTACAGTAAGCATGACCGATAAAGAAAGATTAACAGGATCAGCCATGGCCTTATCAAGGCGATATGAAGAGCGAGCCAGTTTTTGTAAGAATAAAGCTAACTCTTCAGGGTTATCAAAACGGTTTTTCCCTTTTTCCTTTAGAAAATCCACCAATTCAGTAATGGACATGGAAACAATCTGTTCAGGCTCAAGTTCTTGCAAAACTGCCAGGCAGGTAGCCCCAAACATATTGGAAAAAGGGTTGTCCTGGCGCAGACCACTGAATTTAAGGAAGACCTGATTGAGAAAGTAGGTTTTGTCTCGGGCGATACTTTGCATCAGATGAAAGCGGGTTCGTGTAAGTCGCTGAAGAGCTTCATATTGAATGCACGAAGTCAATTCATGAGGAAGACGGCCAAATCTAAGTTGGTCCGCAATCACCCAGGCATCAATACGGTCATTTTTAGGAAGACAATCATATCCTTTCTTGAAACGAGCTACCTTTCTTGCATTAAGTACAAAAACCTGAGACTGAAAATCAGTAACTTCGTGGAGCCCGGCATTGAGAAAATGGGCTAAATGCCAGCCCAAATTAGAAGTAGCCTCCATACCAACACGAACAAGACTAGTCTGATATTTGACAGCAGATTGAAGGATACGTTGCAATAAAGTTTCAGCCCCGTTTAAATCGTTGGGAATAGAAAAGGAAGCAAGAGCATCACCGGAATCATTCATGAACTGCACAGAATGAGAGCGGAGGCTCACGTCAATTCCTACCATAAGATTTGCCATATCCACACCTCCCTTCGATAAATAATCAAATACTTCTCAGACCTGGGTGCCCATGGGAACCATCTAAAGCAGCCTCGTCATCAGAACTCATGAACAGGAAAACGACAGCTTGGGTGCTACCCCCGAATTCCTGACCCGGTGCAACTAGCGGTTAGATACTCGATGATGGACCACGGGTGGCAGGCTTTATAAAGCAGTATCCAGCAGGATCCGCAAGGAGTGACAGAAATCTCCCGAAAAGTACCTGTCGATCCCATTGTCCCATGAGCAGGTCCAAGAAACAAGACAGAATAAAGCAATAAAAAAGACAGCAAAAAGAGAACAAAAAGGCAACAAAAAACCAGCCAAGCAACAGCTAGTATTTCTACTCTGGCTGGCTGGTTTCCAATCACTAAGGAATTCAAGCATCCTGTTATGGGTCATATACCCTGAGCGTATTATATTTAAACGCCATAGTAACCAGGATTACTGATTTCCAAAAGTGCTCTATATTCAATTAAAAAGTTTTACCATCTAGTTTTGAAGAAACAAATCAAACAACAAAATGATTTGACCACAATCTATAATCGCGCGCCTTACAGATTAAACATGGACTACAAGTTTGCGAATGAAGAGATTCTTCAAAACTGGGAACCGGTTCCCCGGATCGCTATTCTTCAACTGGAAATTATGCTATCCGGTGGATCTAATACTATTATACGAGGAGTTGCATCATGAAAAAAGTTCTGATTATCGCCTCCAGTCCCCGGAAAAATGGCAATACCGACTTCTTGGGTCAATGGTCAGCAGACATCGCCCAACAAAACAATTATGAAACCGAGATCATTTATCTAAGGGACTATCGGTTTTCTTCCTGTATTGCCTGTGGAGCATGTAATCAAGACGGCCGATGTCATGTCAAGGATGAAATGATCCCAATGTATCCGAAAATCACCGGCAGTGAAAAGATTATTTTTGCGGCCCCGATATTCTTCCAAGCCTTAGGCGCTCTTCCCAAGGCTTTGATTGACCGCACCCAATGCTATTGGGCAGCCCATTATGTCCTTAATGAAAAAGTTATCCCGGATGAAGCTTTCAGGAGAAAGAGAGGTTTATTTGCCCTGCTCTGTGGAGCAACCAATCTATCAGATACCTTTATTTGCGCTGAAAAATCCTTAAAAGTATTCGCCTCCACCATTGAAACCAAATATGAGGGAGGACTGTTTTTCCCGGAAATTGATGAAAAAGGATCCATTGCAGAAAAACCTGATGTCAAAGAACAATTGACCTTGGCTTTAAATCAATTTTTTCAGAAACAGGTATAATTAAAAAAGAAACAAAAACCCTCCATAGAGGAGGGTTTTGTTTCTTAACTTTGTTATTTTAGCTGGGAAAGGAGCCGGATATGGCCCCGTTCTTGATTAATTAATTCCTCGATAATTTCTTTGCTTTGAAGAGCGATAACATTTTTTAACTCCGCAAAAAATATAATGGAATCCTTTTCAAAGCGGAGGGCCAAATCAATCGCTTCCTCTTTGGTCTTCACCCTTTCCGCCAGTTCATTAATATCTGCACCGGGATTAAAAACATGATTATCTACCAAGGCCTTCACATATTCCAGATATTCCCCATCATAAGTTTCTTGAGCCTGATGATCGGTGGTTTTCTCCAATAATTGTTCAAAATCCTTAATATGCTGTTCCTCTTGACCTTTGAGCTTTAGAAAAATATCCTTGACCTCCGGATCCTGGGTTTTCCCGGCCACAGCACCGTAAAACTCCCGTCCGTTTTTCTCAATTTCCACAGCAAATGTAATTACATCCATACCATTAAATGCAGGTAACAACACCATCTCCCCCTTCATCTTGATAAATACCAAGTATTTCTTCTAATATTAATATATTTTTCAGTTTTTATCCACTCCTACATTGACTATTTTCTTGGATATGATATATAGTAAGATTATCAGGAAAGATGAAAAAATTTAAGGAGGATCGGTCATGACTAAAATGATGTGTACCATGTGTAAATACACCATTGAAACGGAAACACCCCCAGAGAGATGCCCCTCTTGCGGCAATGCCTGTACCTTCGTCGATGCTACCTGCTACACTCCGGAGTGTGGATTTGATGATAATATTAACACAGATATCTATAAGAATCGTGACTAATTATAATAAAAAAGGCCCTTATTTGATCTCAAAAACCGGATCTCTGGATCCGGTTTTTCTTAAAAGCTATTTTTATTTTACAAGGAGGTAGGTTCCATTATGTTCTTGATCGGTTGTCATTTATCCTCTGCCAAAGGTTTTGAGGCCATGGGGAAGGATGCCTTAAAAATTGGCGCCAACACCTTTCAATTTTTTACCCGCAATCCTAGAGGAAGTAAAGGTAAGAAAGTTGATCCCATGGATGCAAAGGCACTTTTAGCGCTGATGAAAGAACATCAATTTGGCCCTATCTTAGCCCATGCACCTTATACGATGAACCCGGCCGCAGCAGTAGAGAGAACTCGTGAATTCGCCTGGGAAACCATGGCGGATGATCTGGCGCGGATGGAATATCTGCCCGGCAATCTTTATAACTTTCATCCCGGTAATCATGTGGGACAAGGAACCGAAGCCGGGATCCGGCTAATTATTGAAATGCTAAATAAAATTCTCAAGCGGTCGCAAACAACCATTGTCCTGCTGGAAACCATGGCCGGGAAGGGCACGGAGATCGGTCGTTCTTTTGAAGAATTAAAGGAGATTTTAGATGGCGTAATCTTAAAGGATAAAATGGGAGTTTGCCTGGATACCTGCCATATCAGCGATGCCGGATATGATATTATCAACAATCTGGATGGTGTTATTGAAGAATTCCATCAAATCATCGGTTTGGACAAGCTCTATGCCATCCATTTAAATGACAGCATGAATGATCCGGCCAGCCGCAAAGACCGGCATCAAAAAATTGGACAAGGAACCCTGGGTTTAAAAACAATCACCGCTGTGATCAATCACCCAAAGCTGCATCATCTGCCTTTTTTTCTGGAAACACCTAATGAACTTTCCGGGTATACAGAAGAAATCGGCTTATTGCGTAAAGCCTATTTGAAATAAAGTACGTGAAAAACCTCCAAATAATTTCTTTTTACTGAATCCATTCTACATGATTTATTTACTTGTTTTTCATGCTGGACAAATACAGGAGGAGTAATCGAATGGGTTATGTTTATTTATTCCTTGCCATTTCTTTAGAATTATTGGGTACATTCCTGCTGAAATATGCCGCAGGTTTTACCAAACTTCTTCCATCCCTGGGCTGTCTCATCGCCTATGGTCTTTGCTTTTTTCTTTTTTCCAAAGCGCTGCTCTCAATCAATTTAAGTGTTGCTTATGCAACATGGTCCGCGATTGGGATTATCGCCTCTGTCTTTATTTCCATCGGTATTTTTAAGGAAACGATTAATTTTCTGGGGATAATTGGTGTCGTTCTGGTGATAGCCGGAGTCATATTATTAAATGTCTATGGAACATCCCATTAAAGTCCATTTACTCAGTCTTCTGGGTCAATTTATAAATTTTACCTTGATAATCGACCGCATATAATTCGTTATTCTGATCAATGCCAAAGGAGGAAATCCGCAGATCGCTATCTAAAAGCAGCTTGTTTTCTGTGCTCAAATTATCATCAAGCCACAGGGCCCAAATCATACCGGTGCCAAAATCGCCGTAAATGTAAGCTCCTTTCAGTGCGGGGATATCATCACCGTAATACACCGATCCCCCGGTGATGGAATTACCTAGGGGGTTGGTCAATGTGTTACTACTTATTTTCCGTCAATTTCCTTAAGATCTCCACATCCGCCGGGCAGAAATCGTACTCGGATACTTCTTTTACAGAAATCCATCGAATATCCCGGTGCTCCAACTTTTGTATTATTCCCTCTGCAATCCTTGCGTTAAAAAGAGTCAGATGCACTGTAATATCAGGGTATTCATGCACCACATCCATAAATACATCGCCAACAGACAAGGTAACGGCCAGCTCCTCCTGACATTCACGCATAAGAGCCTGTTCTTTTGTTTCGTTAGGTTCTACCTTACCGCCGACAAATTCCCACAGCAGGGGGCGATCCTTGTGTGCCGGCCGCTGGCAGATCAAGAATTTATCATTGTCCCATATCAGGGCGGCAACCACTTCCGTCAACTTCCTACCACCAATCTATTTGTTTTATTAATTTGCATCCTTTTCCAGTCCCGGAGAAATCTTGCCTCTGTCATCTGAAACACTTTTTCCTAGCAAGGATGAGAAGTTAGATATCAACAACCCCGCGATAATTATCACTCCACCCGCCCACTGCACTACAGTAAGCTCTTCCCCAAGAAACACTTGCGCCGTAATAAGACCTACAACTGGGACGAGAAGTGACAATGGAGCAATCTTCTGAGCCGGATACTTCGAGAGCAGTGTACTCCAGATGCCATAGCCTATCAGTGTAGAAAAAATTGCAAGATACAATATAGAAAAGATTGAAAAGGCATTAATTTCTCTAAGAGCATGCCAAATCAGATCCGGTTTTTCCAAGATTAAAGAAGCAATCAGCATTGGAAGCGGCGGAAAAAGGCTTGACCACACAACCATACTAAACATATTCAGCTTAGTTCCCTGTGCAGCTGCTTCATTAGACGCCTGTCTTACGACAATATTGGAAAGCCCCCAAAAAAACGCCGCTACTAAAGTTAATAGAAATGGTCCCACCGGTATAGTTGAAGCCTGTTGGTTGCCAATATTCCCACTGATGAAAAGAAGCCCCATCCCGGCCAAAATAAGACCGACAATTTGACCTATTCTGATTCGCTCCTTAAACCATATCCCAGCAAACAAAATTGTAAAAAAGGCTTGAGATTGCAATACCACAGATGCAACACCAGCCGGCATTCCTATATGAATTGCATAGAATAAAAAGGAGAATTGTCCTACTCCCACAGCCAGTCCATAAGCGATAATATATTTCCAACCGACGGCCGGACGCTTTACAAAAATAATTGCAGGAAAGGCCGCAAAGATGAAGCGTAACGCCACCAATAACATTGGCGGTATTTCGTTAACTCCCAATTTGATCACGGTAAAATTAATGCCCCATAATACTATAACGACGGCGGCAAGTGCTATATCGCGAGCTTTCACAGGATGAACTCATATCCCTTCATTTGATATTATTCAGCTATTCAGACGAAAGAACAGCATACGATACCATTCTTTCCACTACAGTATACCAATAATCGGAATAATATTAAAGGATATATAATTACTTCTCGAGGAAAAGGAAAAGCCTGCTGCAGATATTGACCGCAAACAGGCTCATGGCGGGGAACATGGGTTTGATACAAAATGCCCCCGGCAGCCTTGTTTCCGTTTGTCAGGTGAACACCTCTATAAATGCATGATGATTGAGATACTGAGATTACAGAAATGCACACGCATGCGCTTTGACCTATGGGATGGCGTGCTTTATAAATTATTCCAGCTCAAACGTTTATCCCGGATGCACTATCTGTAAGTGATGCTGTGGAATTGACGGGCTATTGCCAAACCACAATATCAGAATGGATCTCCAAAGAAAAATTTTTTGGAGTGTGGTACTACAACAAATACTTGATACCAAAGGACTGCCTGATCGAATACATGGCAACCAAAGCTTACCGCATAACTCAGAAATCAAATAAACACATGAGTCTGATACGAAAATTTCAAGAGAAACAAGCCTAAACCGTATCTTAGTAAGAAAGAACTAAGATATCTGTGCTCTTACATAGCTGTTCGACTTTTGGCAGGCGAATATGTTTCCGCAAAAGTATACTTTATTAAATACTTTTATGTTTATAACCTCAAAATATGTGTATTTTATATCAGTTTTGCGATATACTATCAGTAAGAGAGGTGATAAACATGATTCTAAGACCGATGTATATTGAAAAGATTATGCCCTATGTGGATACGCCCTTTGTCAAAATACTTTCCGGCGTCCGTCGCTGCGGCAAATCTACAATATTGAAAATGATTGCGGATGAACTGCGAGGGCGCGGTGTCCCAGAGGAAAGGATATTGGCATATAACTTCGATTCCTTACAGCATGAGGACATCAAAACAGCAAAGCTCTTGTACGATACGGTGAAGGGACAACTTTCAAAGGACGGAAAAACTTATCTTTTTTTAGATGAAATCCAAGAAGTAAAGTCATGGGAGAAAGCCGTCAATTCCTTTATGACGGATTTCGATGTGGACATTTATGTGACCGGCTCTAACTCACGCATGATGTCCTCTGAAATATCCACTTACCTGACAGGCCGCTATATTTCTATCCGTGTTTTCCCACTTTCCTTTGCGGAATACTTGTCCTTCCGTAAGAAATATACTTCTGTGGGCGACATTCGATTGGAGCTTGCACGGTATCTCCGGCTGGGCGGCTTTCCTGCTGTCCATTTACAGGAATACACGCTGGATGAAGCTTATACGATTGTGAAGGATATTTACAACTCAACCATATTCACAGATATTGTAAAACGTAATCAAATACGCAAGGTAGACCAGTTAGAGCGCATTGTCAGGTTTGCTTTTGACAATGTGGGTCGGACATTTTCAGCCGCATCCATCGCCAAGTATCTGAAAAATGAGCATCGCTCAATCGACAATGAAACAGTCTACAATTATTTAAGCAAGCTGGAGAGCGCTTTTATTCTGCACCGCTGTTCCCGCTTTGATATTCAGGGCAAGGAAATACTGAAAACCCAGGAAAAATTCTTTTTAGCCGATCCCGCATTCCGTTTCAGTGTCCTCGGCTATACACCTGACAGCGTGGCGGCCATGCTGGAGAACCTTATATACCTTGATCTTTTACGGCGCGGCTATGATGTCAACATCGGCAAGCTCGACAACACCGTGATTGATTTTGTCGCTACAAAGCAAGAAAACAAGCTGTATATCCAGATTGCCGAGCGGATCGAGCGTGAAGAAACCCAGCAGCGGGAATACGGCAGGCTTCTGGGCATCGCAGACAATTACCCCAAATATGTCCTGCTGGCAGACGAATTCGCTGGGGGGAATTATCAGGGCATTAAAACTATGCACATTGCGGATTTCCTATTGAGCGAAGAATATTAATCAAATTCACAGTGCCAGAAGATGGAATCATACATGCTTATTATAACAGGGTGACTGAGAGGGTGACTGATAATTTAAATCAACGCCAAACGCCTTGATGCCGGGGTTGGTATTAACCATTTCCGGCCTGTCACATTTGCTGAGCTGGAAAAAAATAATCAAGAATTTAAGGGTGGGAGTAACAATACGGTAAGCGTCAGACGGTAAATGCTTTATATTTCATTTTATAAACTAATCTTAAAACCAAATAGAAAGCCGAAGAATCGTAATGCGAAAATGCACTTCAATTCTCCGGCTTTTTTTATTTCCTCAGAAAGGAGAAGTCCATGTTAGTGCACTACAAGAAAAACAGGAAACCAGCCTACTATGACTCAGATTCTGTGTCAGTCGGTAAAATCCTGCCGGACGAGCGCCCTCGCGGTCCTTTCAAAAGCTGTGGCAACTAGGGCACGAAGGATTTCTACAAAAGCATCAAAAAAGCCCTCAAAAGAGGGCGTAGAAAGCCGGGAAAAAGGAAGAGCCTGCTGCGGACATTGACCGCAAACAGGCTCATGGCGGAGGCGGTGAGATTCGAACTCACGTGCCGGTTGCCCGACAACCTGATTTCGAGTCGTTTGTCTTATGCACACTATGGTGGAAATTAGAAGAAGATAAAAGCACATGGAAGTATCTACAAACCCACTAATTTCAGCGTTTTCTGGACCCGAATACTGAAAGGCCTTGAAAAATCAATAGTTCGAATCAACTCCGATTTTGGCTGTTTTTTTGGAAAAAGGAGAGAAATTGGAGAGAACAAGAGAGATTTAGGAGAGAACAAAAGGCTTTTCTAACTGTTTTATATAGAGCTTCAGGATCACCTGCCGTTGACAATCCAATTAAGGAAAAGGTGATTCTATGAAGAAGAAAAATAGCAGTAAATACGATTACTTGATCAATGAGTATCCAGCGGTTATTACCAAAGACCAATTCTATCGGATCTGCAATATCAGTAAAAAGACCGCGAAGCACTTATTAGACAACGGACTGGTCCCCTGCGTCAACAGCGGTAAAAAAACCAGAAAATACAAACTCAAGCTAACTGATGTCATTGTATATCTCGAGGCTCGAGATGTTTCTCCTGAAAACTATACGGCACCACTCGGATGGTATAAACGAGGTTCTACCTACAAGGGTCATAAACGTGAACCAAGAGTGTTGACGGAGGAAGAGAGGAATCAGCTTACAAAGTTCTATTCTCATCGGATGGCCTATTACCCGGATGTTCTAAACGTCATCGAAGCATCCGAGATCACTGGTTACCATAGAAACTCAGTTGCCAAGTGGTGCACCAAGAAGCAAGTTCAATGCTTCAATATGGGAAACAAATATCTGATACCAAAACCATGCCTACTCGAATTCATGTTAAGCCCATTCTTTCAGGGTTTGAAATCGAAGATCGACTAGGAAATATGGAATTGAATCATCAACTAAGATAGGACCGTCACAAAACGTGGCGGTTTTATTTTGCCAAAATTTAAGGAGGTCGCCATGAAAGAAACCTTTAATCAACGTTACAAGCAAGTCTGCCAATTGGCGGAGCAGCAAGGCGAAGCCTTTGCCGAAGTTGTATCTGAATCCTTCGATGATCTGGATAGCCTGGGCGAATTCGTCGATACCCTGTTCTACATGCATTCCATCACGGATGATGAGCAATTCGCTGTTTTTCTCGGAATAATGTACGAGATCATGGGCATGCAGATGCCTGAAGAAATCGACTGCCACATTGTCATGGAGCAGAGGCTAAGCATTTTCTACAGTTGCTTCCTGACTTCATTCCTGACAGGAGTTTTTGATCGGGTCGGAGGTGATTTCTCTTGCCCTGCAATGTGATTGCCATCGCCAATCAGAAGGGCGGAGTCGGCAAGACCACCACCTGCACCAATCTGGGCATTGGATTGGCCTCCGAAGGCAAGAAGGTTTTGCTTGTGGATTGCGATCCCCAGGGCAGCCTGACGATCAGCTTGGGTAACTCTCAGCCGGATCAACTACCAGTGTCACTGTCCTCTGTTCTAGGTAAGACCATGAATGAAACCGCGCTTTCTCCCCAGGAAGGCATCCTGCATCATCCTGAAGGTGTGGATCTGATGCCCGCCAACATTGAATTGTCTGGACTTGAGGTCTCGTTGGTCAATGTGATGAGTCGGGAAAAGATCCTGAAAGAGTATCTTGACGGAATCAAATCTGGCTACGACTACATCCTGCTTGACTGTATGCCTTCTCTTGGCATGCTGACGGTCAATACTCTGGCTGCTGCAGACAGTGTCCTCATTCCTGTCCAGGCCCAGTATTTGTCCGCAAAAGGGCTGGAGCTGCTGCTTCAAACCGTCAATAAAGTCCGCAAGCAAATCAATCCCAAACTGAAGATCGATGGCATTCTGCTGACTATGGTTGATAACCGGACCAATGACGCCAGGGAAATAAGTAGCCTTTTGCGGGAGACCTATGGAACCAAGCTGAAGGTGTTCGACTCGTCCATCCCCCACTCCGTGAGGGCGGCAGAAACTGCTTCCTATGGGAAAAGCATCTTTGCCCATGATCCCAAGGGTAAAGTAGCAGAAGCCTACAGAAATCTGACGAAGGAGGTGATGAAGCTTGAAACCCAGCGGCAGAAATCTAAATCTGACCTCATACGATGAGATCTTTCAGACTGAAGAAGCAAGGATCGAAGCCACACAGGAAAAGGTCATCGACATTCCTCTTACACAGCTGCATCCATTCAAGAATCACCCCTTCAAGGTGACAGATGACGAATCAATGCTGGAGACCGCTGAGAGCATCACCAAGCACGGCGTCCTGGTACCGGTCATCGCCCGTCCCCGTGAAGAAGGTGGATATGAGTTGATCTCCGGCCACCGTCGCAAGCGTGCCAGTGAGTTGGCCGGTAAGGAAACTCTTCCTTGCATCGTCCGCAATCTCGACGATGATGCTGCCACCATCATCATGGTTGACAGCAATATTCAACGTGAGAATATCCTGCCTAGTGAACGCGCCTTCGCTTATAAATTGAAGCTGGAAGCTCTTGATAGGCAGCTTGGTCGACCGCCAAAAGAAAATGTGGGACAAGTTGTCCCTACTTATTCAGGCAAGCGTTCCACTGAAATTATTGGTGATCAAACCGGCGAAAGCTATAAGCAAGTCCAACGCTTTATCCGCCTGACAGAACTAGTCCCTGAGCTGCTCGATATGGTCGATGCTAAAAAAATCGCCTTCAATCCAGCGGTTGAACTTTCCTATCTCATGCCCCATGAACAGGTCCAGCTGATGGAAGCCATGGACATGGAGCAGGCTACACCTTCCCTGTCACAGGCTCAGCGTTTGAAAAAGTACAGCCAAGACGGCAAGCTGACCTTTGATGTTATGACCGCAATCATGTCGGAGGACAAAAAAGGTGAACTGGACAAGGTGACGCTCACCGGTGAGAAGCTCAAAAAGTATTTTCCAAAATCCTATACACCCCAGCAGATGGAGGAAACCATCATCAAACTGCTGGAAGGCTGGTCGCGGAAGCGTCAGCAATCACAGGAACGGTAATTCCCCTCCGAAGTGCTTCAATACGAAGCGCTTTTTTTATTCAACCGGTCGAAGGGAGGGATGCAGATGGCTGTATTTCGAGTTGAGAAAACAAGGGATTACACCGTTATGGCGAATCATCATCTGAAAAACAAGGATCTGTCGCTTAAGTCCAAAGGTCTTCTATCTCAGATGCTGTCACTCCCGGAAGACTGGGATTACACCCTCAAGGGGCTTTCCATGATCAACCGGGAGAGCATCGATGCCATTCGGGAAGCGGTCCGTGAACTGGAACGAGCAGGATACATCGTTAGGACAAGGGAAAGAAATGAGTTTGGTCACCTTAAGGGTACGGACTACACGATTTATGAAAAGCCTCATCTGGTAGTAGATCCTTCAGAAATCAAAGAACCACTGTCGGGTAATCCTGTATTGGATAAACCTATGTTGGAAAATCCAATCTTGGATAATCCAGTGTTGGAGAAACCTACGTTGGGAAATCCAACGCAATTAAATACTAAGAAAACAAATACAGATTCATTAATGACTAAGGGATTAAGTAAACATCCATCAATCCCTGATCCATCAAGAGAAGCCAAGATCGAGAAAGATGAGATGAGATTGGATGCTCATTCCATCAAGGAGGCCATCCAGGAGAAAATCGAATACAAGTTTATTGTTCAGCGTTATGACAAGGATCGTCTGGATGAAATCGTGGACCTGATGGTGGAGACCCTCTGTTCCAAGCGAGAATACATCACCGTTGCCGGGGATGATTATCCGGCATCACTGGTCCAAGAACGGCTGCAGCGCATCGACAGCACCCACATCGAATATGTCTTTGAGTGCCTCGATAAAAACACCACCTTCATCCGGAACATCAAGAAATATCTGCTCACAACACTTTTCAATGCCCCATCTACCATCGACAGCTATTACACCGCACTGGTGAAACATGATCTTTACGGGGCAGGTTCCCGCTTTTATGAGGATCTTGGGAGCCTTATTAAGCCCAGCAAGTAAGAAGGTTTGATTCCCATGCAAGTTTTGTAAATCAAATTAGCACGATAATCAAATCCCAAAGTTTCATCCGGCCATAAGAACCTGAATCAAATGTTCATCTTTTCTGAAAGGAGTTACTCAAAATGAAAAGACCTCTCGCCTATATCACGGCTTCCTGGGGCGTTGATCCAACTGAAAATATGGAGATCGCCGCCAAATACAGCCGGAAAGTATACGACGCTGGTTACAATCCCATCTGTCCGATTCTAATGCTTTCAACCTTCATTGATGACGGCATCCCCCAGGAGCATAAGGACAGACAGGATATCGAGCTTGATTACCTCAGACGCTCCAACGTCCTCGTAGTTTGCGGCTCTCGGATCGACGAAGCTGTTAAGAATGACATTGCCATTGCTGAACGTTATCGCATCCCGGCAACAACCTTAAGCGGCATCCTGACCGTTAAGAGCCATGGTCAGAAAAACCCTGCCAGATAACAGAAAAATACATTCCTGATTTTGCGCGTAACATTGGGAAAAAGGAATGTTTCGTGCAATTTCAAAAACAGAAAAGGAGAAGAAATCTATGGACGTATTGATTGTTGAACCTGAAAAGGCGCCGCGAATGGCCAATATCACCGGTGACTTGAACTCTCTGCAGCAGGTTGTCGGCGGTTACATCGAAGCCGTCTATCCCTATGATGACCCGGTTGCCATTGTCTGTCATGAAGAAGGCAAGCTCATCGGCCTCCCCCTTAACCGAAAGCTTGAGGACTACGACATCATCGCAGGAACCTTTATCGTCTGCGGTCTGGGCGAAGAGGATTTCGATTCCCTCACACCAGAGCTGGCAGAAAAGTATCGGGAGAAATTTGCAGATCCTGAGATCTTCATGAAGATGGGCAGCCGCATCGTCGCTATCCCCATCAAACCCAAGGACGAGCTGCATATGGCCAAACCGAAACAGAAATCTATCGAGCCTGAGCTTTAAGCTCATTATTCCATTGGTTTATTCCAGATTGTGAAGCTTCAAGGACTGGTTGTAAGGAGGTATAAGTTCTATTTGGACTATCAAGTGTTGAACGTTTATGTAGAAATAGTCACGATATCGTGATACAATTTTACCAGTAAAGTTAGTTGGAGGAATGAAATGCCTGTAATTTACAACAAATTGTTCAAACTGCTTATCGATCGGAGAATGTCTAGTTCTGAGCTAATGAACAAAGCTGGATTCAGCGCAAATATCATCACCAGACTTAAGAAGAACGAGTATGTTTCTATGGAGAGTATCGAAAAAATATGCAATGCACTCCAAGTTGGTGTTGACGAAATTCTTGATTTTGTCTCAGTTGAATCAGGCGGTCCAAATGAACGTCTTTAGATGATATTCGTTTGTTTGGATGTCGAATCATAAATTAATATAAATGAGGTGGCGGTCAACATGGCGGAAAACATTAAGGTTTTTATTTCATATTCTTGGGATAGTGAAGAGCATAAGCAATGGGTAAAATCATTAACTGATAAACTCATTCAGGATGGAGTTGATGCTTCACTAGATCAGTATGACTTGACTTTAGGTGACCGCCTTCCTCACTTTATGGAGCAGCGTATTGCGGAATCCAACCATGTATTAATTATCTGTACGCCAAAATATAAAATAAAATCAGATCAACGAGCTGGTGGCGTAGGCTATGAAGGTCATATTATCTCAGGCGAATTACTCTCATCTAGAAATGAGAGAAAATTTATTCCAGTAATACGTGAAGGTACTCCTTTTACATCTATGCCAAAATGCCTCGAAGGAAAGTTGGCAATTGATTTAACTGGAGATCGAAATTTCAACGATGATCATAATTATAAGGACTTGATTACGACACTTTATGGAAATCGCTCAAAGCCTCCAATGGGAACTAAACCAGCATATATTCCTAATAGTAGCAAACCCGTTTCCCAAGGGTTTGACAGTTCTGAGGATATAAAAATCCTCGGAATCATTACAGATGAGGTTACAGTTCCAAAAAATGATGGAACCAGAGGTTCTGCACTCTATAAAATTCCATTTAAGTTATCAAAGAAACCAAGCGACATATGGAAGAAAATTTTCGTTGCTACTTGGAACATGCCTCCCAGCTTCACTTCGATGCATAGACCCAAAATCGCATCTGTGTTTGGAGATACTGTTTATTTAGATGGCACCACAATTGAAGAGGTAAGAGATTATCATCGAAAAACTCTATTGCTTTGTGTCGAAGAAGCAAATAAAAAGGAAAAACTAATTTTAGCTGAGGAAGAGCGCCGCCGTAAGAGACAAGAAGAATTTGAAAAAACTCAAAGCCAAAAAATAAATGATGTAATTAAAGACATCGAATTTTGATAACATGCAGTTGCTTTAAATACTAAATTTCCAAATGCAGTTTTGAAAAGTATTGATTCTTGGACCGATTGAAAAATCGGTCTTTTTTCTTTTTAATCATCGCAACAAAATTTTTTGAAGGAGGAATTTTTCATGCAGGAAGAAGTGGAAAACAGGACCGTCGCCCTGGCCGTCAGTACCACCCGAATGACCGGACGTGTTCTGAAGACTGCACTCATCAAGCTATTGGCTGAGATGAAGAAGAGTCGGGACAGTCCGCCGCAGATTCCCCATGGCAAGCAGACCGTTAAGGAGCTCATCGGTCAGAATGCCGGAGTCTCCAACATTGAGATCACGGATAAAAACATCAAGTCCTTTGAGCAGGTCGCTAGAAAATACGGCGTGGACTATGCCCTCAAGAAGGACACCACCGGAGAGAAACCCAAATATCTGGTCTTCTTCAAGGCCCGGGACGCTGATGCCTGTCTATGGTAATCTAATAGTAGGCCACCGTAGTCATTGAAAAACCGGCCACAATAGATTAACCTACTTGAGAGGAAATTCAACAGGTAGGGGCTGGGAGAGATGATCACAATGAACATCAAGCAACAAATTTTAATGATGCATATTCATGAAGGGAAATCGCGCCGGGAAATTGCGAAAATAACAGGGATCAATCGGGACACCGTAGGAAAGTACATTGGACAATATGAGGAAGGGAGACAGCAATTATTGTCGAGCGGGTCGGCAGATATCCAGGCACTAGTCGACACCCTCACTTCTGCCCCCAAGTATACTGTGGGCATTCGACCCAAAAGAAAAATGACTGACGAGGTTGTGAACAGGATCCAGTTCTATCTTGACGAGAATGAAACTAAGCGAAATCAGGGGCGGCACAAGCAGCAAAAAAAAGCCATTGATATCTTTGAAGCACTGGAAGCCGAGGGTACTCAACTAAGTTACAGTACCGTTCTTCGAACCATTAGAAGCTTGGAACGGAAACCAAAGGAAGCGTTTATTAAGGCTCTGTATGAACTTGGAGACATTTGCGAATTTGATTGGGGTGAGGTTAAACTAAAAATTAATGGAAAATT
Source organism: Dehalobacterium formicoaceticum (assembly GCF_002224645.1). Taxonomy (NCBI): domain Bacteria; kingdom Bacillati; phylum Bacillota; class Clostridia; order Eubacteriales; family Peptococcaceae; genus Dehalobacterium; species Dehalobacterium formicoaceticum. Next base: position 539,661 of record NZ_CP022121.1, read on the forward strand.
TCAAGTTTTTCAGATGGCCGTATTCACAACGGCTTACGGGAACTATCGCTTTGCTTATCTGTTCACCAAACAAACAACAGAGTGTTTTCAGGAAGCACACGCCCTGTTTTTCCAGCATATCGGCCAAGTGTATCGTACCATGGTGTACGATAACATGAAAGTCGCGGTGAAAAGGTTTATTGGAACGGAGAAGGAGCCGACGCAAGGATTGCTTCAATTGTCGCTCTACTATGGTTTTCAGTATCGGTTTTGCAATATTCGCAAGGGCAACGAAAAAGGTCATGTGGAGCGAAGCGTCGAGGTCGTTCGCCGAAAAGCCTTCGCTTTTCGGGACGAATTTGAATCCCTGGAGGAGGCAAATCAATATTTGCAGGATGTGTGCACTAAGCGTAATCGTAAGTCCCATGATGAGTACAACGGCCAGACGGCGGAGGAACGATTGGAAGAAGAGCGCCCCGCATTGCTGCCCACCCTTCCACCATTTGATGCAGCTCGCGTGATTTATGGACGGGTGAACAAATATTCCACCATCATCGTTGATCAGAATCGTTACTCAGTACCGGATCATTTGGTAGGTGAATCGATCATGATTAAAGCATATGCGACCCGGGTGCGATGCTTCCATCAGGAATCCTTGGTAGCGGAGCATGTGCGATTAACCGGCAACCACGAGTGGCGGCTTGATCTGAATCATTATTTGGATACGCTAAGGAAAAAACCTGGTGCATTTGCCGGTAGTGCGGCATGGCAGCAGGCTCCTAAAAGGATAAAAGAAATATACGAAACATATTATACCAAACAAGACAAGGAATTTATACAGCTATTGCAATATATTCGAGACGATGTCCCATTTGCGGAAGTCGAGCAAGCTATTCGGGAGCTGGAGAAAATTCATCCGGCTCAAGTGACTACGGATAAAATTAAAGTGCTTTGTGCTAGGAATCGTGACGCGATGCCTGTTGTTCAACCAAATCTCTCGAAAACGGGAAAAGAGATTGTAGAGCGGTCAGCACAGCAGCTTCGCATGTACGATGACATGTTTGATACCCATACACCAAAAGCAAAGGAGGACGTTGCATGAGTAACGCGCCGCGCAAGGCGTTTAAGGAAGCGATATTGGAATATAGCAAAGAACTGAGACTCCCTATGATTCGTAAGCATTTGGATGAGCAAGTTCGGGAGTCAACGCAGCAGGATGCCAGTTATGAAGCATTTCTGGCGCAGTTACTGGAGAAGGAATGTGATGCTCGTCGGGAAGCCTCGCGGCATAATCGCATTCGTCTGGCTGAATTTACACATAAAAAGTACCTTGAAGATTTGGTCATCGCGGATTTGCCAGATGATGCCCAAAAGAAGTTAAAGCAGCTGAAAACATTAGAGTTTATTCAGGAGGGGCGCAACATTATTCTGGCGGGGAACCCGGGAACAGGCAAGACGCATGTGAGTATTGGGCTAGGCTTAAAGGCCTGCCTGGAGGGATATAAAGTATGGTTTACAACTGTTCCCCTCCTCATTAACCGGATTAAAGAATGCCGAGCAGAGCAAACTCTTCGAGCCTTCCAGAACCGCTTTGAAAAATATGATTTGGTTATTGCCGATGAAATGGGTTATATATCTTTTGATAAGGAAGGATCTGAATTATTGTTTACCCATTTGTCGCTGAGGGCTGGTCGCAAATCGACAATCATCACAACCAACTTATCCTTCGAACGATGGGGTGAAATTTTTCAGGATCCCGTGATGACGGCGGCCATGATTGACCGGTTGACGCATCAGTCATACATCGTCAACATGAATGGAAACTCGTACCGCATGAAAGAAACGAAGGAGTGGTTACAACAACAGCAACTGGCATGAAGAAAAAAACAATAACCCTGTATAAAGGTTTATCATGTTTTTGATAAACATTTATACAGGGTGTAACAAGCGATAGCGCGTTAGCATTCATCGTGAAACAATGCTCTTTGAAAACTAAATATGCTTATGAAACGACTAAATTTTTTTTTCTTAGTGGCCGAAAATTAAATGACTATATGGCCTAATTTTAAGTTGACAAATACAGATGCCCTCACCGCTGCCTTCACAGAATACACGGCGAAGGTCCTCAAAAAGGACAAGCAGCCTTCCATCCTGGAACAGCTTGCCAAATTTAAGGCTCTGGTTCAGACCAAAATCATGGACCGGGTGAAAAACAAAGATAAGGAGCTGACGCGATGAACGTAAAAATCAAGCGGATGCTCCTTTTAAACCTCCCCTATGTCCTGATCGCTCTCTTTGCCACGAACCTCGGAGAGGCCTGGCGATTTTCTCCTGGACTGGATATCTCGCAAAAAGTCCTGCATCTCATGGACGGCTTTGCTTTTGCTTTTCAGTCGCCTTGGCCAAGTCTGCTCCTACAGGATCTGATCCTGGGCATTGGAATCGCCGCCTGCATCAAGCTGGCTGTCTATGTGAAAGGCAGAAACGCCAAAAAGTACCGTAAAAACATCGAATACGGCTCAGCGCGCTGGGGCAGACCTGAGGATATCAAACCCTTTATCGATCCAACCTTTCGCAACAACGTCATCCTCACGGAGACAGAGCGCCTGACCATGAACAACCGCCCTAAGGACCCCAGGCTTGCTCGAAACAAAAACGTCATGGTGGTAGGTGGTTCCGGATCTGGTAAGACGCGGTTTTGGCTCAAGCCAAATCTCATGCAGTGCCATTCCAGCTATGTGGTCACCGATCCCAAGGGCAGCGTCGTGGTGGAATGCGGACAGCTTCTCCTGCGGGAAGGCTACAAGATCAAGATCCTCAATACCATCAACTTCAGTAAATCCATGCACTACAATCCCTTTGCCTACATCAAGAGTGAAAAAGACATCCTCAAGCTGGTGACGGCACTTATTGCCAACACCAAAGGTGAAGGCAAGGCCGGAGATGATTTCTGGGTGAAGGCGGAGACCCTGCTCTATACCGCCCTCATGGGCTACATCCACTATGAAGCTCCGGAAAGCGAGCAGAACTTTACAACCCTCATTGAGCTTATCAATGCCTCAGAGGTCCGGGAGGACGACGAGGACTTCCAGAACCCGGTGGATCTCATGTTCGCCGCACTGGAGGAACGTGACTCGGAGCATTTTGCAGTCCGGCAGTACAAGAAATACAAACTGGCTGCCGGTAAGACCGCCAAATCCATCCTGATCAGCTGCGGAGCCCGTCTGGCACCCTTTGACATCAAGGAGCTCAGAGACCTGACGGCCTACGACGAAATGGAACTGGATGCCCTGGGTGACCGGAAAACGGCGCTGTTCATCATCATCAGCGACACCGATGACACCTTCAACTTCCTGGTTTCCATGGCCTATACGCAGCTCTTCAATCTGCTGTGCGACAAGGCAGATGACGTCTATGGCGGACGTCTGCCTGTGCATGTGCGCTGCCTCATTGATGAGGCGGCGAATATCGGTCAAATTCCCAAGCTGGAAAAGCTGGTAGCCACCATCCGAAGCCGGGAGATCTCGGCCTGTCTGGTGCTGCAGGCTCAGTCCCAGCTGAAGGCTCTTTATAAAGATCACTGCGACACCATCATCGGCAATATGGACAGCACGATCTTTCTGGGCGGCAAGGAGCGCACCACACTAAAGGAGCTTTCAGAAACCCTTGGGAAGGAGACCATCGACACCTTCAACACCGGGGAAAGCCGAGGCCGTGAGGTTTCCCACAGTCTGAACTACCAGAAACTCGGAAAGGAGCTGATGAGCATCGACGAACTGGCCGTACTGGACGGCGGCAAGTGTATTCTGCAGCTGCGCGGGGTGCGGCCTTTTCTCTCGAGCAAGTACGACATCACCAAACACCCCAACTACAAGTACCTCTCCGATGCGGACCCGCGCAATGCCTTCAACATCGAGAAGTACCTGTCCACCCGTCTCAAGCCCAAGCCGGATGAAATCTATGAGGTCTACCACTTGGATTTGTCCAACCAACCCGAAGCCGCTGAATGAGCGGCTTTTTTCATCTCAAAATTTAAAATAATGGAGGTCAATCAATGGAATTCTTTAACAGTGCAGTAGATGTACTTCAAACCCTCGTCGTCGCTCTCGGTGCAGGTCTTGCCATCTGGGGCGTCATCAACCTTCTCGAAGGCTACGGCAACGACAACCCCGGTGCCAAATCCCAGGGCATGAAGCAGCTCATGGCGGGCGGCGGTGTCGCCCTCATCGGCATCGTACTGGTGCCGCTGCTTTCCGGTCTGTTCGGTTAATCGGGTAGAAAGCGATGGAAAGCATACTCGACAAAATCACCGAATGGCTGAAGACGATGCTTGTCGAAGGCATCATCACAAATTTGTCGGGGATGTTTGATAACGTCAACCAGCAGGTTGGCGAAATCGCAGGTCAAGTGGGATTGACGCCGGCGGCATGGAATGCCGGCGTCTTTTCCATGATCCGCAGCCTCTCCGAAAGTGTCATCATCCCCATCGCGGGTGTGATCCTTGCCTTTGTGATGACCTACGAGCTCATCCAGATGGTCATCGACCGGAATAATCTTCACGATATCGATACCTGGATCTTTTTCAAATGGATCTTCAAAACCTTTGTGGCCGTTCTTCTGGTCACCCATACCTTTGATATCGTCATGGGCATCTTCGATATGGCACAGTCGGTGGTCAACAGCGCTTCCGGCGTCATATCAGCAGACGCCTCGGTGGATCTGGCCACCACAGTGGCAGACCTTCAGACGCGGCTGACCGCCATGGAACTGGGGCCGCTTTTCGGACTTTGGTTTCAGAGCCTCTTCATTGGCTTTACTATGCAGGCCCTGAGTATCTGCATCTTCCTGGTCATTTATGGCCGCATGATCGAGATCTATCTGGTCACGTCGGTGGGACCCATCCCCATGGCCACCATGGTCAACCGGGAATGGGGCGGTATGGGACAGAATTATCTTCGCTCCCTTTTGGCCCTGGCCTTTCAGGCCTTTCTCATCATGGTCTGTGTCGGCATCTATGCCGTCCTGGTGCAGAACATTGCCACGGAACCCGACATCATCAAAGCCGTCTGGACCACCCTGGGCTATACGGTTCTGCTCTGCTTCACCCTGTTCAAGACCGGAAGTCTTGCCAAATCCATCTTCAATGCCCATTAAGCGAAAGGAGGAAAGCCTGTGGCCTATGTCCCTGTACCGAAGGATCTGACCAAGATCAAAACCAAGGTGATGCTCAATCTCACCAAGCGTCAACTGATTTCATTTGGCAGCGGTGCCATACTGGGCGTCCCGCTGTTTTTTCTTGCTAAACCCCACATGAGTGTCAGCACGGCAGCTCTTTTGATGGTGCTGTCCATGCTGCCTTTTTTCCTGCTGGCCATGTATGAACGAAACGGTCAGCCCCTGGAAAAGATCCTCTATCAGCTCATTCAGAGCCGATTCATCCGACCGAAGAAGCGGCCCTACCGGACCGATAACTTCTATGCCGCCGTAGAGCGGCAAACCAATCTGGACAAGGAGGTAAAAGCGATTGTCCACCAAGAAAACCATCCAACGAAAACTCAGCCGCGAGGAAAGAAATCGCATTGAAAGCGCCATCGCCAGAGCCAAGCGTGACAGCAAAGTTCCGGCAACGGCCCAGCAGACGATCCCTTACCTACGCATGCATCCCGACGGCATCTGCCAGGCAACGGATGCCTTATATACCAAGACCATTCAGTTTCAGGACATCAACTACCAGCTGGCTCAGAACGATGACAAGACGGCCATCTTTGACTGCTGGTGCGACTTTCTCAACTACTTTGACAGTTCCATCCGCTTTCAGTTTTCCTTCCTGAATCTGAGCGCCAGCATCGAGGAATTCGAGCAGTCCATCCTGATCCCGGACCAGAACGACGACTTCGATGACATCCGCGAAGAGTATGCCAACATGCTCCGAGGCCAGCTGGCCAAGGGCAACAACGGCCTGTCCAAGACCAAGTTCATCACCTTTGGCATCGAGGCGGAGAATCTTCGCACAGCCAAACCCAGACTGGAGCGCATCGAGAATGATCTCCTGAACAGCTTCAAGCGCCTTGGCGTCGCAGCAGATCCTTTGAGCGGCAAAGACCGCCTGAAGCTCCTGCACAGTATTTACCACCTGGACGGGCAGGAGCGCTTTCTCTTTGACTGGGACTGGCTGCCCCTATCGGGCCTTTCCACCAAAGACTACATCGCACCCGCATCCTTTGATTTTTCCGAGAGCAGGAACTTTCGGATGGGCAAAAAGAATTGCTCTGTTTCCTTCCTGCAGATCCTCGCCCCCGAGCTCAACGATCGCATGCTGGCGGATTTTCTGTCCATGGACAACAGCCTGGTGGTGACGCTCCACATCCAGTCCATCGACCAGACCTCGGCCATCAAAACCATCAAGCGCAAGATCACCGATCTGGACCGGATGAAGATCGAAGAGCAGAAGAAGGCCGTCCGTTCCGGCTACGACATGGACATTATCCCGTCGGATCTAGCTACCTACGGCGGCGAAGCCAAGAAGCTGCTACAGGATCTGCAGAGCCACAATGAGCGCATGTTCCTTGTGACCTTTCTGATCATGAATACCGCCGACGGCAAACAGCAGCTGGACAACAATATCTTTCAGGCTCAGGGCATCGCCCAGAAATACAACTGTCAGCTGGTCCGGCTGGACTTCCAGCAGGAATCCGCCCTCAACTCATCCCTGCCCCTTGGTCACAATCAGATCGAGATCCAGCGAGGTCTGACCACCTCCAGCACCGCCATCTTCGTGCCCTTTACCACCCAGGAGCTGTTCCAGCGAGAAGGCGAACCCCTGTATTACGGGCTCAATGCGCTGTCCAACAACCTGATCATGGTGGACCGAAAAGCCCTGAAGAATCCCAATGGCCTGATCCTGGGCACTCCGGGCAGCGGAAAATCCTTCTCCGCCAAGCGCGAGATCGCCAATGCCTTTCTCATCACCCAGGACGACATCACCATCTGCGATCCTGAGGGCGAGTATTACCCCCTGGTGGAGCGCCTTCAGGGGCAGGTCATCAAGATCTCACCCACCAGCGGACATTACATCAACCCCATGGACATCAACCTCAACTACTCTGAGGACGAAAGCCCGCTGTCCCTGAAATCCGACTTTATCCTTTCCCTGTGCGAGCTCATCGTCGGCGGCAGAGATGGCCTCCAGCCCATTGAAAAAACTGTCATCGACCGCTGTGTGCGCATGGTGTATCAGGCCTACCTCAATGAGCCCAGGCCGGAGAATGTCCCTATTTTGGGAGACCTGCACCGAATCCTTCTGGAGCAGCCGGAAAAGGAAGCCCGGCTCATTGCAACGGCACTGGAAATCTACGTCAGCGGCTCCCTCAATGTCTTTAACCACCGGACCAACGTGAATATCCAGAACCGCCTGGTTTGCTTTGACATCAAGGAACTGGGCAAGCAGCTGAAGAAGCTGGGCATGCTCATCGTGCAGGATCAGGTCTGGGGCCGCGTAACCGCCAACCGTGCCGAGGGCAGAAGCACCCGCTACTACATCGATGAATTCCATTTGCTGCTCAAGGAGGAACAAACCGCCGCCTACTCGGTGGAGATTTGGAAGCGATTCAGAAAGTGGGGCGGCATTCCGACGGGCATCACCCAGAACGTCAAGGACCTGCTGTCCTCCCGGGAAATCGAGAATATCTTTGAAAACAGCGACTTCGTCTACATGCTGAATCAGGCAGGCGGGGACCGCCAGATCCTGGCCAAACAGCTCAACATCTCGCCTCATCAGCTGTCCTATGTCACCCATTCCGGTGAAGGTGAAGGCCTGTTGTTCTATGGAAATGTGATCCTGCCCTTTGCAGACCGTTTTCCGAAGGATACCGAGCTCTACCGCATCATGACGACGAAGCCAGCTGAGGTCAAGGGGGTATGAGATGAGCGCCAAGAAAGCCAAACGCACCGTCACCCGGCTTCGGTTCACAGAGGAACGCAGCACCCCGGAGTATCAAAAAGCCACTCAGAAGGTGGACAAGGCAGCGAATAAGCTGGAGAAAGCAGTAAAAAGGGCTAAGGTAGAATCGCTGGGAACCCACGAGACGAATATTTCCTTTGGTCCCATTAAAAAGCCAGTGAAACTGCAGTTTGAAGAGCTTCAGGTGAAGAAAACACCCTCGGCTTTAAAGTCCGCAGCGGCGACCCTGCCTGCTGCAGAGGTCCACCTGCAGATTGCGAGATCCGAAGATGACAATGTTGGCGTGGAGGCTGCCCACCGCCTGGAAGGAACCGCGGAAGGCACCGTCCGGACCGCACAGAATGCGCACCGGTCCCATGCGCTGAAAGCAGAGCGAAAATCTCTGAAGGCGGAGAAGACGCTGGACCAGGCCAACGTCAGCCTGCTTCAAAAACGGGCAGCCAGTGAACGGCCGCTCTTTTCGACCAATCCCTTATCCCGCTGGCAGCAAAAGCAGGCCATCAAGAAGGAATATGCTGCAGCTAAAGCCGGAAAAGGTGCGGAAAACGTTCAGAAGGCGGCCCAAACCACCGTGAAAACCGCGAAAACAGCGAAGGAGGCGCTGGAGAAGGCTACCGCTTTCATTGCCCGGCACAGCAAGGTTTTTCTGGGCATCATCGGCATCTTCTTTGTTGTCATGCTGATTTTAAACACCTTTGCCAGCTGCTCTCAGATGGCCGTGGGCGGGCTCAATGCCTTTCTCACCACTTCCTACACCGCATCCGATGAGGACATCACCGCCGCTGATCTTGAGTACACCCGTCTGGAGGCAGACCTTGAGTATGACCTGCTCAACATCGAACCGGATTATCCCGGCTTTGATGAATACCGCTACACGGTAGATCCCATTGGCCATGATCCTCATGAGCTGATCGCCTACCTGACGGCAAGGTTCGAAGATTTTACCTACGCCGAAGTCGAAGCTGAGCTGAGATCTCTCTTTTCCTCCATGTACAGCTTGCGCATCACGGAGACCGTCGAAGTGCGATACCGTACCGAAACCAGGTACCGGACCTATACCGTGACCGATCCCGAAACCGGTGAGGTCCAGACCATCCGCGAAAGCTATGAAGTGGAGGTCCCCTATAATTTCTACATCCTGAACATCAACCTGAGCAGCCAGTCCTTGTACTCCGTCGTCTATCCGCGCATGAACGCCGACCAGCGGGAAATGTATCTCGTGTATATGGATACCAAGGGCAACAAGCAGTATTTCGGCAATCCCTTTTCTTTCAATTGGCCGAGCCACGTCACCAGCCTTTATGGCTGGCGGGTCCATCCCATCACGGATCGGCTGCAGATCCACCGGGGTCTCGATCTGGGCGTAGCTTTGGGCACACCGATCCAGTCCATCCATGACGGCGAAGTGGTCCGGGTCGGCTACGATGCCAGCGGCTATGGAAACTATGTGGTCATTGAAGAAAAGAACGGCTACCGCAGCACCTATGCCCATTGCTCCAGCATTCTGGTAACAGAAGGCCAGAACGTCCTGCGGGGCCAGGCCATTGCCAAGGCAGGAAGCACCGGTGCCAGTACCGGCAGCCATCTGCATCTGGAACTGACATTGAACGGCCAGTACCTCAATCCCTATTTCTTCATCGAGGGGACTGATCCCTACACTCCGCGAGCCGTCGGCGCCACCAACGGCGCTTATACCGACTACGACATCCCGCCGGAAGCACTGTCTGATCCAACCTTCGCGGCCCTGATCAAGGAAGCGGAGAAGTATCTTGGCTATCCCTATGTGTGGGGAGGCTCCACGCCATCGACGTCCTTTGACTGCTCCGGCTTTGTCTGCTGGGTGTTCAAGAATTCGGGCGTCTATCCGCTCTCCCGAACTACTGCCCAGGGCATCTTTGACCAGTGTGCCATCATCCCACCCTCGGAGGCCAGGCCCGGCGACATTGTGTTCTTTACCGGCACTTACGACAGCATCGGTCCGGTGTCCCATGTGGCCATCTATGTGGGCGACGGCATGATGATCCACGCCGGAAATCCCATCCAATATGCCTCCATGAACACCTCGTATTTCCAATCCCATTTTTACGCCTTCGGGCGTTTGCCAAGGAGGTAACCATGAATCCCAAAATACAAAAATTGACGGAGGAGATCGATAAGATCACCCACCGAATCAAAAGCCTTGAGGCCAGACTCATCGAGCTAAAGGCACAGAAGGACGAGCTGGAGAAGACCGAGATCGTGGAAATGGTCCGCAGCGTCTCGGCCACTCCGGAAGAGCTGGCCGCATTCATCAGGGCGTTTCGCGAAACAGGCGGAGCGCCCGATTATTTCAAAACACAGGAGGATAACGCCAATGAAAATGAATAAGAAATGGCCTCGTGCTTCGGCCATGCTGTTTGCTATGCTGCTTTGCCTTTCTATCCTTTCCGTCCCAGCCTATGCACAGACCGACGAATCCAAGGTGAATACGGCTAGCTCCGATCCGATAGAGGAAGCTGTGGTGGTGCCGACGACCGAGCCTGCACCCTCTGATCCCGTCAAAGAAACTGAACCGGAAGCTGCTGTGCCCCTGACTCCTGAAGGAAATCTGACCATTGTGGATGACCTGGAAGGAGAACAGGCCGAAGACAAGCAGTTCATTACGGTCAAAACCAAAGCGGGCAACACCTTCTATCTGATCATCGACCGGGCAGGCAAGGAAAATAACGTATACTTCCTGAACCTGGTGGATGAAGCTGACCTCAGAGCCCTGATGGAGGAGGACGGTACGCTGGAGCCACAGCTGGGAGAAGGTGCGGTTCCAACCGTACCTGAGCCGGAACCCGAGCCTACTCCGGAGCCAGAAACGGAAGTGGAGGAACCCGCACCTGTAAAAAGCATGAATCCTGTACCGATCCTCATGGTCCTCCTGGTCATTCTGGGCGGTGGAGGACTTTGGTACTTCAAGCTGAGAAAGCCCAAGCCCAGCGTCAAGGGAAGTACCCATCTGGATGAGTACAGCTTTGATGATGACGACGACTATGATGAAAAACTGCTGGTTGAAGAGGATCAGGAAAATTCAGAATCGGAGCGTGATGACGAATGACGCATTTTACGGACAGTCCCTTTGAACGGCTGATGAAGCAAAAGCCCAGGCAGCGGCAGGAGAAGCTCTCTCCTGTCCTACCCAAGACCCATCCCTGCCATGGCTGCAGCTATCTTCAGGGCAACTGCTGCACTGGTGTCTGCTACCGGGAGCTGATCCTACCCCACAAGAAAAGGAAGGTGGACAAATGAAACTGGTGATTGCAGAAAAACCAAGTGTGGCGCAGTCCATTGCCGCAGTACTGGGAGCAAACAGGCGAAAGGACGGTTATTTGGAAGGAACGGATGTCCTGGTTTCCTGGTGTGTTGGACATCTGGTGGAGCTCTCTCCGGCGGATGTCTATGACGAGCGCTATGACAAATGGCGCTTTGAGGATCTGCCGATCCTTCCGGAGCCATGGAAATACCAGGTGCCCAAGGACAAGCAAAAGCAATTCAAAATCCTGAAAAGCCTGATGGGTGAAGCCCGAGTGACGGAGATCATCTGCGCTACGGATGCCGGACGTGAAGGGGAACTGATCTTCCGTCTGGTCTATCGCCAGGCGGGTTGTCAGAAACCGGTGAAGCGCTTATGGATCAGTTCCATGGAGGATCAGGCCATCAGCGAAGGCTTCAGGAAACTAAGGCCCAGCCAGGAATATGATCCGCTCTATCAATCTGCCCTCTGCCGGGCGCAGGCGGATTGGCTGGTCGGAATCAACGCAACGAGGCTCTTTTCCGTTTTGTATCGTCAGACCCTCAATGTCGGCCGCGTCATGTCTCCTACGCTGTCCATGATCGTGGACCGCTGGTCTGTCATTCAAGATTTCAGGTCCGAGCCATTCTACACCGTTGTGCTGAAGCTCCCCGGTTTTGAAGCAGCCAGTGAAAAGCTGAAGATCAAGGCCGAGGCTGAAAAACTCCTGATAGAGTGCCAGGGAAAGTCGGCCACAGTCACTGAAGTAAGGACCCAGGAGAAGACAGAGAAGCCGCCTAAGCTTTATGACCTGACCACTCTGCAGCGGGAATCCAACCGGTTTCTTGGGTATACCGCCCAGCAAACACTGGATTATGCCCAAAGCCTTTATGAGAAAAAACTCATCACCTATCCCCGAACCGACAGCCGCTACCTGACGGCTGATATGGCGCAGTCCACTGCAGGCGTCCTTCAGTCAGCGCTTTCCCTTTTGCCAGAGAAATTGACGAAGGGATATTCGACGGATCTAAAGCAATTGCTGGATGATTCCAAGGTCAGCGACCATCACGCTATCATCCCGACCCATGCTCTGAAGGAAAATATCCTGGATAGTCTGCCCAAGGGCGAGCAGGAGCTCTTAAAGCTTCTGGCCATTCGCCTCATCACCGCCGCAGGAGAAGCCCATCGGTATTCAGAAACGACGGTCGTTTTGGACTGCTGTGATCAACGCTTCACTACCAAGGGAAAGACGATTCTGCAGTCCGGCTGGAAGTCTGTGGATGAGCATTATCGCAGCACGCTTACCACTCGAAAATCGGAAAAAAAGACGGAAGCCCCGCTGCCCAGACTGGAAAAAGACCAGCGCTTTGATGCGGTCTCTGTCCGGCTGGAGGAGGGAAAAACCACTCCTCCTAAGCTTTTTACCGAGGATACGCTGCTCTCCGCCATGGAGAATGCTGGCCTGGAGGACGTGCCCGAGGATGCTGAGCGCAAAGGTCTGGGGACTCCGGCCACACGGGCAGGCATCCTGGAAAAGCTGATCAAGACTGAGATGGTAGAGCGCCGAGGTGATAAAAAGCTCAAGACCCTGCAGCCCACCCATAAGGGAGTTTCTTTGGCCACGATCTTACCGGAGCAGATCAAATCCCCTCAGATGACGGCGGAATGGGAGGAAAAGCTGAAGCGCATTGAAAAGGGTCAGCTCTCACCTGAGATCTTCATGGCGGAGATCTCTCAGCACCTGAAGGATCTGGTTAGAACCTATCGGGCGATCTCTGAAGCCCCCGGCGAGCTGGCCTTGAATCCGGAAAGCATCGGTTCTTGCCCGCGCTGCCAGGATCAGGTGCTGGAAGGGGAACGTCGTTTTTTCTGCCAGAACAAAGCCTGTACTTTCGCCTTATGGAAGGACAACCGTTTCTTCAAGGACAAGAAAAAAACACTGACTCGCGAGGCAGCTGCTGCTCTTCTGCAGGATGGCTGTATTCAGATGAAAAGCCTGTATTCGCCCAAGACGCAAAAGACCTACGATGCTCGAATCATCATGGAGGATACCGGCGGCAAGTACGTCAATTTCAGGCTGGAATTTATGCCTGATGAAACCAAGGATAAGGACAAAACATCAACAAAATCCAAGGAAAGGATGGAAAAATCATGAATGTCAAGGAACGGATCAAGGCTCTCCTCGGCATTGAGGTGAGCACGGATAATCTGCTGGAGCTCTGGGAGAATCCGGAGAAATATGTTTTATCACCGGAAGATGCCGACAAACTGGGAGATCTGTTTCTCTTAGTTGAGATGATGGACGAGCTGGAGGTGGATAGCGATGAATAACACTGATGAACTTCGTTATGTCCAGGCCTTTGCCAGGATCATCGGCGTCAAGGAGAATGACGCGCTGGAATACGCTCAGAGAAAGGGCATCGGCGCTTTGGTGGAGAACGCCACACAGCTTTTGAGTACACCTGCACAGCGGGAAAAGCACCAGGCCTTTCTGGATCTTTATCGAATGAGCAGCGGCATCAACACGAAAAACCCGGTCATCAATTCACCGGATGCGGCAGCGGGGTTCTTTCGCTCGGTGATGGATCAGGTCCATGACAAGGAGGCCTTTGTCGTGGCATTCCTCAATACCAAGAACCGTGTCATCGATCACGAGGTCGTATCCCTTGGGACCATCAATAGCTCCATCGTCCATCCCAGGGAGGTCTTCCGTAACGCTATCGTCAATAAGGCCAATGCGGTGATCCTTTGTCACAACCACCCATCCGGCGATCTGACGCCAAGCCCCGAAGATCTCACCGTGACGAAAAGGCTGAAGGAAACGGGCAATCTTCTGGGCATCCAGGTGCTGGATCACCTGATCATCAATGGGATCAATCAGCAGGATCACTATTCCTTCCAGGCCCACGGCGTGCTTGAATCGCCCGCAGCTTACGGCCAAAAGGAAGCGGTCAGGGAATCCTCAGCTCAGACGGCCCCCGGAAAAAGCATCAAGGATGGACTTAAGGAGATCACGGACAAGCTGGAACAAGGCATCCGTGATTTTTTCAGCGGCGACAAATACCAGGACTACCTGCGCACCATGTCGAGGTTCCATCATTATTCCCTGAACAATACGATCCTGATCGCCATGCAAAAACCGGATGCCACACTAGTGGCCGGATACAATCGCTGGCAGGATCAGTTCCAGCGAAATGTTCTGAAGGGTGAAAAAGGCATCCGTATCATTGCCCCAGCCCCTGTCAAAACGAAAAGGGAAGTTGAAAAGCTAGATCCTGTGACGCAGAAACCCTTGCGGGATGTCACTGGCAAGACTTTGAAGGAGGAAGTGGAAATCAATATCCCCCGGTTTCGGGTCGTTTCAGTCTTTGATGTCTCCCAGACGGACGGGAAGCCCCTGCCCCAGCTGGCAAGTACCCTGACCGGCGACGTCAAGCAATATGACGTTTTCATGGAGGCTCTGAAGCGATCCTCCCCGGTTCCCATCTCCTTCGAAGCCATGCCTGGCAGCACCGATGGCTATTTCAGCCATGGCAGACAAAAGATCGCCATTCGGGATGACATGAGCGAAATCCAGACGGTCTCTGCGGCCATCCATGAGATCGCCCACGCCAAGCTTCATAATCTGCAGCCTGACCAGGAAAAGGATCATGGAGAAGCTGGCAAAGCACCGGAAAAGTCCAAGGATCGAAGAACAGAAGAAGTGGAGGCAGAAAGTGTCTCCTTCGCAGTATGTGCCTATTATGGCATCGCCACCGACGAGAACAGCTTTGGCTATATCGCTGCATGGAGCAAGGACAAGGATCTTCCTGAGCTGAAGGCTTCCCTGGAGACCATCAGCAAGACCTCAGCAGAGCTCATTGATGACATCGACCGCCATTTTAAGGAAATCACCCAGGAGCGCGGGATTTCTGCAGCAGACATAGAAAAGCAAAACGAAAAGACGGAGACTGATGAGAATCCTTCTCCTCGCCTACAGGAGGTGGAATTCCTCACCGGCCCGGATGACACCTACGCCATCTATCAACTGAAAAACGATGAGAATCTGCGCAACCATCAATTCGAGAGCCTGCATCACCTGCAAAAGCTTGGTCTGACTGTGGACTATAAGAATTATGATCTGACCTACACCGGACATTTTGAGGCAGTAGCTGACACTAATGGGACGCTGAACGTCATCTATGAAAAATTCAATGAGGATCGGCCCAAGGACTTCACCGGGCATAGCCTATCCATGAGCGATGTCATCGTCTTGAAGCAACACGGTGACTACACGGCTCATTATGTGGATGCTATCGGCTTCAAGGAAGTGGCAGAGTTCATCAAACCCATCAATCCCTTGCGGAGCATCGAGGATACGGTGGAGCAGAATGACAATCAATTTGATGGACTGATCAATAACGTTCAAACCAAAGAATTTGAAAAAACTAGAGAGGCTAGCGAAGTTGATGAAGAGAAAAAACCGCAGAAAGAATCCGTAAAGCAGCAGCTGAAAAAGTCTGCGGAGAAATCAGAGATCAGCAAAACATTGCCTCACAAAACTGCAGAAATGGAGAGATGAAGATGGTTAGTTTTAGTATTGAAGAGCTTAACCTCATGTGTATTTATGATACGGGCACCCGGTCCGGCCTGATGGCAGGACTTGAAAAAATCGCCCTGGAGCTTGCTCCTGAAGAAGCAGAGCTTGCCGGGCTTATCCAAAGAGCTTTGAAGAAGCTGACGGCCATGAGTGATCAGGAATATGGAGAGTTGATACTGGTTCCCGACTACAAGGAAGAAGAGGACTAAAACAGAGCAACTACAGCAGAAGGGTGGTGAGCACTTGAGGAGGTGATGATTTGGCAAACAGGAAGCGTCAGATCCCCATTATTATTATGGTCAATGAGCGTGAAAAGGCGCTGATCGAGGAAAAGATGCGCCAGCTGGGGACAAAAAACATGGGGGCCTACATCAGAAAAATGGCTATTGACGGCTATGTGGTCCGGCTGGACCTCTCCGACATTTCTGAACTGGTATCGCTCCTTCGAAGAAGCGGCAACAACCTGAATCAATACGCCAAGCGGGCGCACGAGACCGGACGCATCTATGAAGCCGATATTGAGGATATCCAGAGCAGCCTAAAGAGTGTATGGGAAAAGGCGGATCAGATCATGACCCGCCTTTCCACCATAGACTAAATTTTTTTCGACAACATGGACGACCTTTGGATTCCTTGCTACGATCAGGGTAGAAGAAAATTTTTCGGATGAATGGAGGTGTGCAGCATGAGATTTCTCATCAAGCTGTTTTTATTCCCAATCACACTGGCTTTAACAATCCTTGTTGCAGCCTGCCGTTTGCTGTGTCAGCTGTCTACCATGGTGCTGGGAATCGTGGCATTTGTCTGCTTTGCTATTGCGCTTGGAACCATGGTCCTGCTTCAGGATGTTCCGGAAGGACTGAGATTAATGGGCCTCGCCTGGTTGATCAGTCCCTTCGGACTGCCGCTAATCGCAGCATTCCTGGTTGAACTGCTTGGCGTATTCAACGATTCGCTGAAAGTAATTTGAGAAATCGAAGTATAATCCTGTGACGGGCGTGGTGGAGCAATCTGCCGCGCCTTTTTCTTTTGGAAGGAGGTGTCCGCTGTGGCAACCACGAGATTAATCCCCATGCACGTTATAAAAGGTCAAACCGTGGCCCACACGGTACATGAACGCCTTTCCTATGCCATCAATCCTGAAAAAACCAACAGCGGACAGCTCGTCAAAGCCTATGGCTGTGAACCGGAAACCGCTGCTGGAGAGATGCTGCTTTGCAAAAAAGAATATGAGACTTACATAGGACGCAGTGAAGAGAAGAAAAGTGACATCGTGCTCTATCAGATCCGGCAGTCCTTTAAGCCAGGAGAAATCTCCCCGGAGAAAGCACAGGAGATCGGTTTTGATCTGGCCATGAGCTTCACCAAGGGTAAGTATCAATTTGTCGTCGCCACCCATACCGATCATTCCCATATCCATAATCACATCATTTTCAATTCCACATCCAACGACCATACACAGAAATTCAGGAATTTCCTTGGCTCCAGTGATGCGATCCGGAAAATCAGCGACAAGCTTTGCCTTGAGAACGGACTCTCAATTATTGAAGCTCCAAAGCAGGGACCGTCTCATTACGGCAAGTGGCTGGGCGACAAAAAACCGCTATCCTGGCAGGAGAAGTTGCGTCAAACTATCGATGCCGTCATGGCACAAAAACCAGTAGATTTTGATGCTTTCCTGAAGTTAATGGCGGAGAATGGTTATAAAGTGAAGCAGGGGCAGCATCTAGCCTTCAACGCAAATGGTCAGCAAAAATTCACCAGATTGCGATCCCTGGGCGAAGGATATTCTGAAGATGAGCTAAGATGTATTTGTCAACTTAAAATTAGGCCATATAGTCATTTAATTTTCGGCCACTAAGAAAAAAAAATTTAGTCGTTTCATAAGCATATTTAGTTTTCAAAGAGCATTGTTTCACGATGAATGCTAACGCGCTATCGCTTGTTACACCCTGTATAAATGTTTATCAAAAACATGATAAACCTTTATACAGGGTTATTGTTTTTTTCTTCATGCCAGTTGCTGTTGTTGTAACCACTCCTTCGTTTCTTTCATGCGGTACGAGTTTCCATTCATGTTGACGATGTATGACTGATGCGTCAACCGGTCAATCATGGCCGCCGTCATCACGGGATCCTGAAAAATTTCACCCCATCGTTCGAAGGATAAGTTGGTTGTGATGATTGTCGATTTGCGACCAGCCCTCAGCGACAAATGGGTAAACAATAATTCAGATCCTTCCTTATCAAAAGATATATAACCCATTTCATCGGCAATAACCAAATCATATTTTTCAAAGCGGTTCTGGAAGGCTCGAAGAGTTTGCTCTGCTCGGCATTCTTTAATCCGGTTAATGAGGAGGGGAACAGTTGTAAACCATACTTTATATCCCTCCAGGCAGGCCTTTAAGCCTAGCCCAATACTCACATGCGTCTTGCCTGTTCCCGGGTTCCCCGCCAGAATAATGTTGCGCCCCTCCTGAATAAACTCTAATGTTTTCAGCTGCTTTAACTTCTTTTGGGCATCATCTGGCAAATCCGCGATGACCAAATCTTCAAGGTACTTTTTATGTGTAAATTCAGCCAGACGAATGCGATTATGCCGCGAGGCTTCCCGACGAGCATCACATTCCTTCTCCAGTAACTGCGCCAGAAATGCTTCATAACTGGCATCCTGCTGCGTTGACTCCCGAACTTGCTCATCCAAATGCTTACGAATCATAGGGAGTCTCAGTTCTTTGCTATATTCCAATATCGCTTCCTTAAACGCCTTGCGCGGCGCGTTACTCATGCAACGTCCTCCTTTGCTTTTGGTGTATGGGTATCAAACATGTCATCGTACATGCGAAGCTGCTGTGCTGACCGCTCTACAATCTCTTTTCCCGTTTTCGAGAGATTTGGTTGAACAACAGGCATCGCGTCACGATTCCTAGCACAAAGCACTTTAATTTTATCCGTAGTCACTTGAGCCGGATGAATTTTCTCCAGCTCCCGAATAGCTTGCTCGACTTCCGCAAATGGGACATCGTCTCGAATATATTGCAATAGCTGTATAAATTCCTTGTCTTGTTTGGTATAATATGTTTCGTATATTTCTTTTATCCTTTTAGGAGCCTGCTGCCATGCCGCACTACCGGCAAATGCACCAGGTTTTTTCCTTAGCGTATCCAAATAATGATTCAGATCAAGCCGCCACTCGTGGTTGCCGGTTAATCGCACATGCTCCGCTACCAAGGATTCCTGATGGAAGCATCGCACCCGGGTCGCATATGCTTTAATCATGATCGATTCACCTACCAAATGATCCGGTACTGAGTAACGATTCTGATCAACGATGATGGTGGAATATTTGTTCACCCGTCCATAAATCACGCGAGCTGCATCAAATGGTGGAAGGGTGGGCAGCAATGCGGGGCGCTCTTCTTCCAATCGTTCCTCCGCCGTCTGGCCGTTGTACTCATCATGGGACTTACGATTACGCTTAGTGCACACATCCTGCAAATATTGATTTGCCTCCTCCAGGGATTCAAATTCGTCCCGAAAAGCGAAGGCTTTTCGGCGAACGACCTCGACGCTTCGCTCCACATGACCTTTTTCGTTGCCCTTGCGAATATTGCAAAACCGATACTGAAAACCATAGTAGAGCGACAATTGAAGCAATCCTTGCGTCGGCTCCTTCTCCGTTCCAATAAACCTTTTCACCGCGACTTTCATGTTATCGTACACCATGGTACGATACACTTGGCCGATATGCTGGAAAAACAGGGCGTGTGCTTCCTGAAAACACTCTGTTGTTTGTTTGGTGAACAGATAAGCAAAGCGATAGTTCCCGTAAGCCGTTGTGAATACGGCCATCTGAAAAACTTGAAATTTTCCATTAATTTTTAGTTTAACCTCACCCCAATCAAATTCGCAAATGTCTCCAAGTTCATACAGAGCCTTAATAAACGCTTCCTTTGGTTTCCGTTCCAAGCTTCTAATGGTTCGAAGAACGGTACTGTAACTTAGTTGAGTACCCTCGGCTTCCAGTGCTTCAAAGATATCAATGGCTTTTTTTTGCTGCTTGTGCCGCCCCTGATTTCGCTTAGTTTCATTCTCGTCAAGATAGAACTGGATCCTGTTCACAACCTCGTCAGTCATTTTTCTTTTGGGTCGAATGCCCACAGTATACTTGGGGGCAGAAGTGAGGGTGTCGACTAGTGCCTGGATATCTGCCGACCCGCTCGACAATAATTGCTGTCTCCCTTCCTCATATTGTCCAATGTACTTTCCTACGGTGTCCCGATTGATCCCTGTTATTTTCGCAATTTCCCGGCGCGATTTCCCTTCATGAATATGCATCATTAAAATTTGTTGCTTGATGTTCATTGTGATCATCTCTCCCAGCCCCTACCTGTTGAATTTCCTCTCAAGTAGGTTAATCTATTGTGGCCGGTTTTTCAATGACTACGGTGGCCTACTATTAGATTACCATAGACACTAAGATCTGCGATACTCGGAAAAACTGTCCACACACCAAAAGCCAAAGTTCCAAATCGAAAAAATCCAGGTAAGATCAATCTTCTGGTGGACATCCAAGCCAAACTTCAAGCCGGAAAAGGTCCTGGCTACGAGCGCTGGGCGAAAGTGTTCAATCTGAAGCAGATGGCTCAGACCATCAATTTTCTGACGGAGAATAACATCACTGACTATGAAACCCTGGTTGAAAAAACAAAAGCTGTAACGGATCGTTATCACGAGCTGTCACAGCAGATCAAGGACCTTGAAAAGCGGATGGCCGAAATCACTGAGTTGAAGAAACATATCATCAATTATGCGAAGACAAAGGATGTATTTGCGGCATATCGACAATCCGGATATTCAACAAAATATTATGAGTCGAACACCGAAAACATTCTGCTTCACCAATCAGCCAAGCAAGGTTTTGACTCGATTTCATCAAGCAAGATCCCTTCAATGAGAGACCTCCAAGATGAATTCAACACATGCCTGGATTCTAAAAAATTCATTTTAAAAGACTATGTAAAACAAAAGAATCTGATGAAAGAATCGCTGACGGTACAATCAAACGTTGATCATCTATTTTCTCAAAAACAGAAGGACAAGCTCATAAACAAAGATGAGAATTGATAACATCAATAGGAATTAGCCGCCGGTTTCTATTATACGTTTTTAAGATCCCCGTTTGCTCATATCAACATGTTTTGAGAGGTCTTGATAGCTGTCAAAACGGCGTTTTAGTTCTATTTTTACCTACTCTCGAACTTAGGAACATATCCACGCTCGTAAATGGAAACATATCCAAGATTGACTCTCGTTTATGGAAAAATATCAAAGTCAAATTTAAATAAAAAATTCTCAAAAATATATTGACAAGTGGAACATTCTGTGTTATATAATAATTAGCACTCAACAATCGAGAGTGCTAACAAAAAATAAATTGAAAAGGAGTTGTTATTTATGGCTGGATTAGTACCTTTTAACAAAAAGAACAAAGAAATCTCTACAAACACTGGCTTTGAGGACTTCTACAACGTACTTGATGACTTTTTTTCCAATGACTGGCCTTTTAGAAGAACCCTCACACATGACACTTTCAAAGTTGATGTCGAAGATAATGGCAATGAATACCTAATTGAGGCTGAAGTGCCAGGTATAGATAAAAAAGACATCAATGTTGAACTTAACGATGGAAAACTTATGATTTCTATTACTAGGGATGAAAACAGTGAATCAAAGAAAAAGAATTTCATCCACAGAGAGAGACGTTATAGTTCTATGAGTCGTTCAATTTATTTGGAAGATGCCAAGCCAGATGGTATTAAAGCAAAACTGGAAAATGGTTTACTTAAAGTTGTAGTTCCTAAAGAAGAAAAGCCAAACAACAGCATTACAATTGATGTTGAATAAGGCAAAATAAAGCACATCGGGTTATTCACCCATGTGCTTTATTTTTTATACTATCAATTGCTTTTTTTATTTTTCTTGTTTGTGTTCATTTTATTGTTACTGGCAAGTACTTTTGCATGTTTTTTGGCAAATAAAAATACAACTTTTTTATCCGCCCGTTTATTCTTTCCCTTCAGGTTTGCGTATACATTCACTTTTTATGGGCTCTGCCCATACCCGCCCTCGCCGGTAGGCAGTTGGTCATGCTTTGCAAGACCAACTAACAATAGGGTATTATACGGGGGCAGTAAAGGGTAAAGCTGCGCCTGGCTAACGCCAGCCCTTGACTGCCAGCATAGGCTCGAAGTACTAATCCAGGCTAGTTCTATAACTAGTTTTAATTTTTGCCTAAGAATGAACTTCTGTGTTCTAATCGATAACTTTTTCCTTCTAGTGAAATCATATCGCAACGGTACGTAAGTCTGTCCAAGATTGCGGTAGCTAATGCCGCATCTCCTAAAAACTCTGTCCATTCCTCAAAACCTTTGTTTGATGTTATGATTATAGATGCCTGCTCATGCAAATCTGATATTAACTGAAAAAAAAGGTTTGCATCCGTTCTTTCTATCGGAAGGTACCCAACTTCATCAATTACAACAAGACTGGACTTATATATCCTGTTAATCTTAGTTTTGCTTCTTCTGGATATCTCCTGGGTCCTTAGTATCTGTACCAGGTTACTCATAGTGGTGAAACTTACCTTATAACCTTCCTGTGCTGCCTTATAGGCCAATGCTATGCTAAGATGCGACTTTCCAACACCCGGAGGGCCTAAAAATATTAGATTATACATTTGTTCAATCCACTTAAGCTCAGCAAGTTGCTTTAGTTGTTTCTCGGTAATCGAATACTGAAAACTGACGTCAAAATCTTCCAGTTTTTTTATGTAGGGGAAACCAGCCTCCTTGATTCGTTTCTCCTTTGCTCTGTTTACTCTATATTTTAGTTCTCCTGTTAATACAGCTGAAATAAGCTCGGTATAAGTCTGATTCTTTTCTTCTGCGACTTTTATGAGTTTATCGATGCTGTCCCTCGTATTGATTAAACCTAGGCTGTACGCGTCCGCTTTTATATCTTTCATGTTAATCATCAGCCACACATCCCTTCATTGCTCTCTTGTATTCATTGATATCCCTTACCTTAGGATTGTTGCCCTTATATTTTGACGGTATTTGGGATATCTTCAATGGTGATGCTTTATGTGGCTCCTGTTGCAATTCCTTAAAATATTCCATACTTGACCTAAAGTCACCCGCTGACCAAAGTTTTTTCTCAACACAGTAATGTAGTGCCTGTCTTATGACATAAGGATCAAGTATCTCTTCACATATCCTCAGTATTACGCCTAATTGGTCTTTAAAATACCGTGGTTTATCTTTCTTTATAGCATCAAGCAGTACTCTTGCCTCATCAAGATAGAGCAGAGATTTAAAAGCTTTTTGATAGAGCAGTTCCTGTTTATTATTTAAATCTCTCTCCTGATGGTTTATTGAAATTAATTTACCCTTGTCAATAGATATCTTATGTCTTGCGTATATTTCACCCGTTTCCACATCTGCAATTACCATACTGCCCTTGTCGATTAGTAAATTTACTTTTAGACCAGGTTTATATGTTCCCTTTGGAACCCTATATCGGTTGGACTTATATAAAACTGTATTGTCTTTTCTGACGATATAAGGTAAACTTTTACTGGAAGATATGTTTTTATATGCAGGTACCGGCATCAGGTGTTGTTTTTCAAGGGCGAACACTTCTGCTGGTATCTTTTTTGTAATTTCATGAACCTTTGCATTGCCTGTTCTTTCAAGCCAAGCAAGACAAAGCTGGTTAAAGTCATCTATATTATCAAATATGCGATGCTTGGCAAAATTATATTTTGCATATTTCACAACGGCTTCGACTCGTCCTTTGGTCTCTGGATCAGCACCCTTACACAAATAAACCTTAAATTTCATTATACTTGTATAATGCTGAAATCCTTCGGTGTAGATGATATCACCACTATTTTCAGATACTGCCAGCACTTTATCCTGATCATATACAATCTCTTTTGGCTTGCCCCCAAAGTAGGCAAATGCTTTGTTATGAGCATTCACAAACATCTGTGTAGTAAAGGGCCGGTCAGTCCAGTATACAAACTTGTACCGTGAGTGAGACAGCACCATTGCAAAGCAGTATACTTGTGTTCGTTTTCCGTCAGCCTTTTTTAACCATATCTGGCCCATATCTACCTGCGCTTGATAGCCCATTGGCGGGTCTTCTAGCGCTTCATATTGTCTGAAATTTGCCCTCTTTGGAATGTTGTACTCTATTCTTAAATGCGCTACATAAAGTCTTAATGTTCTGTCAGAAAGCTTCGCGTCACCATGCCGCTCTTTGAGCCAGTCATAAAGCTGCGCTGAAGACATATCAGGATTATCTTTTAGCCAACTGACAAGCTCTTCCTCATAAATATCGCCTTTTTTGCATCTTGTACGGGTATCCTCTAGAGTAAGCGCGTACTCATCCGGTGGCATGTCCCAATATTTGTTTACTGTTCTGAAATTAATGCCTAGTTTTCTAGCTGCCTGGGTCTTTTTAAAACCCTCTTTTTTCTTTTGTTGAATTTCACTATACATTTTCCAATCTGTCATCCTTTCTGTCACCCCCAAGGAAGATTGTACCATTCTTCTCCTAGGTGATGTTACTTGACGGATTGAAAAGTTGTATTTTTATTTGCCAAAATCACTGCACTATTGTTTGCCAAAATCATTGCACTTTATTTTACCATTCACATTTATTTACTGCTTTTAAATTAATTAGTGTTTCTTTATGTAATTTTGACGTTATATTGGGGAAAGCAGCAAATACTCTTTTCACAAACTCTTTATTTTGTTTTGATATATCATTAAATTTTTGGTTAAGCTCATCGATTTTATTTGTTAATACCCTAATCTGAGACAGTTCTTCGTCAGATTGTATTGATTTTAATTTTATAAAAAATTCCTCTGACATCGTCTCTTTGATTTCATCCGCAATCATATGAAGCTTCGATAGGTTGGTATTCAATTTTAAAGCATTTAGAGTAGATATTATATTATCAGTCAAGAATATGGATAGTAATATTAAACTTGATGTGTAACGCATGCTTAATGGCAACTTGTTAATCATATTAAGTAAAATAGGATTTAGAAAATATATTGCGATTAATGATAATCCTCCAAAAATCAACGAATTATGTAATACGACTCTTCCATGAATATTCAACTTATAATTTGAATAATCCCACCATTTTAAATGGTATATTCGTTCTAATAAATATCCCGTAACATATTCCAAAAGACTAGTTACAATCACTGCAAGAAAATAAACTATTATAGGATTATCTGAAAAAGGTGTCAAAATATTTATGACTGCAAGTGCTCCAAAGCCATAAATAGGACAATACGGGCCTATTAAAAACCCTCTGTTCACAAACTTTTTATCCGGAAACGAACAATATATTACCTCACATACCCAGCCAATAAAGCTGTATGTTAAAAAAAGCAAAAATTCTTTTATTATATACTCCATAACGATCCCTTTCTATAATTCAATATTATTCGAGAAACTTTTTCCTAATCCGCATTTTGTCTCAACAACTCTTTTAAAGCTTTCCTGTTCGATATTAGCCATACAGATGAAAAAATCTCTGATTTAAAAGCATCCGAAAAGCTCTCGGACTTAATAAAGCAAAGGATCACCAGCTGCCAGGCGAGATTCAAATGTGCGAAAAATCCTTGACACTACCCGCACAAGTGGCTCTAAAAAAACGCGTTACGCACAATCCGGATATTCAACAAAATTTTATGAGTCGAACACCGAAAACATACTGCTTCACCAATCAGCCAAGCAAGGTTTTGACTCGATTTCATCGAGCAAGATCCCTTCAATGAGAGACCTCCAAGACGAATTCAACACATGCCTGGATTCTAAAAAAGTCATTTTAAAAGACTATGTAAAACAAAAGAATCTGATGAAAGAATCGCTGACGATACAATCAAACGTTGATCATCTATTTTCTCAAAAAACAGAAGGACAAGCTCATAAACAAAGATGAGAATTGATAACATCAATAGGAACTAGCCGCCGGTTTCTATTAGACGTTTTTAAGATCCCCGTTTGCTCATATCAACATGCTTGGAGAGGTCAGAATACCTGTGAAAACTGCATTTTGAACCCCTTATGTTATTGGGAACATATCCACGCTCGTAAATCGAAACATATCCAATATTGGCTCTCGTTTGCAGGAAAATATCAACATAGAAAGAATTTATCAATTTCATCTTCATTTTTGAGAATGCTTTTTGCTGGAACTCCTACTGACTTCGCTAAACAAATAGAAGAAACAAATCTTAATTGAACATTGATATTGAAGTCAAACGCGTATTGCTGCAATTCTCCAAGTTTATGATATTTATTCAAAAGCTCATCTAGTTTAATTTGGTATTCTTTGTCCAATTCATCAACAAATGCGATAATTCTTTCTTGATAAAGGTTTATAACTCCTATTTCGTGTTTGTTTAGAACGCCTTTTCCAAGACTGAGTGCTGTGGTTGCAACAATTGAGCCAATCAAAGCACCAACAACTGGAATTGGTATTACTGTTTGCCCTATTGCAGCGCCAATAGCGGCCCCTGTTGCATCTATAGCGTTTAAAGTGACTAAATCAATAAATCCATCTGTATCAACATCGCCTTTTCTATATTTGACGATGGCATTGCTTAGCCCAAAAGTTCCTGAAGTAATTGCACCAGCACTTGGTGCAGCAAGGTGACAAACGTTGGTTAATCCATATATTGCATATCCTGAAATTCCACCTTTAATAGCGCCTTTAGCTGTATTTACTCCACATTCTTTCCAGTCTTCAATATCAAAATCCCATATTTCTTTTCCATTTTTATGTTTTTGATAGACAAAGATCCCAAGATTAAGCCCACCTTGAACGGCAGCACCAATTCCAGCAACTTTAGATGCTTCTCCAAAACTTGGTTGTGCTTCTTGTTGAGCTCTTAGTCTATCGCTATCTGCTTCATTTTTGATATTAGTTTTTTGTTGAGTAGTTTGTCTATTTACATCATTTACTTCTCCTGATAACGTTTGGTCAATTGCTCCTTTTTGAACATCCTTATATTTAAGAACTGAAGATTCCAACCATTTATCATAAGAAACACCACGCAGAGCGCTCTCATCTTCAATAGCTTTTCTAATATTATTTATTTGGGAGCCTGATAAGACATTTCCATTGAATTCTACAGTTTTTGCTCCGCTCATAATTTTTTCTATAACTTCCACATGATCTCTTGGGAAAAGCATACTCATTTTATCGTAATTGGATGCTTGCTTAATCTCTTCCAAGATATTGGCATAAAACTTCATTTGCACTTCTTTGCCTTGAAGCAGAATATCCGCAGGTCCATTATTATTTAATAGCACTACACTCTTTTGTAGCCCTTGATAAACAACTCTAGCATTTCTTATACCGGTTTCAGCAAATTCCGAAATAAAACCATGTACGCCAGTATCACCGCCACGATTACTGTCAATAAGATTATTGATTTCTATTTTAGCCCAATCTAGATTTGACAATGCATTTGCTGACTTGATAGCTAAGTCTGATAATTTATCTGTTTCATTTGTAAGAATTGATTCTAATGTATTCATAAGATCCGTTAATCGGATATTGTTTAAATAATCGACATATGAAGCAATCCCTTGTTCAACATTATTATCAATGGTCTGTTCACTAATCATTTAATTTTAACTCCTTATTGATTAGTTGTGCCAAAGTTAAAGTTGAATTCACAAGCAGTCCAGCCTGTAGTTTTTCATCTTTGGAGAATTGACTATAATCACTTCCAATCAAAGCTTTCTCTGCCCTAGATATTCCAGAAATTTGAGTATTGGTAGTTTCAATCAATGCCTTGACTTCTGCGTTCATGTTGTTAAACTTTCTAATTATTTTCTCGAGATTTTCTCTCTCTCCAATTAGCTTGTTCGCAGTTTCTTTATTTTTATAACTGGCAAACAAGCCTGATCCAACTGAACCCGCTAACATAACACCAGCAATTGTCCAACCAACTGGTCCTGCTAACGCGAGGAATGCACTGCCTGCAGTCATTCCGCCACCACCAGCTGCTAATGCACCACCACCAAGCCATGCCAATGCTGCATTAGTCGCAGCGGCACCTGATAAGGTAGAGATAGCAGTACCTGTTGATGCAACACCAAAAGTAGTTGCAATACCCATTGCTGCTGTTGGACCCATCGTCGCTACAGCAACTCCAAGAGCACTTAAAGTTGCACCCGCTCCAGAACCTCCAGCAGCTGCCTTTGCTTCAACTTCTGCTTTTTTAATTTCTTGTTGTTTAATCTTGAAATTTTCTACTTCAATTTCAATTTTTTGAAGTGTTACTTTGAATTCCTTTGGAGTGTTTGCTAATTGATTAATTCGTTCTTCAATAAATTTAACAAGCTTTAAAGCTTTTTCACGTTCTTGATAAAGAAGATTCGTGTTTTCTCCTAAAATATTGGCGACTTTTTCATAGCGTTCAACCGCAGTATTATAATTGTCGATTGCATTTTTTCTTAACTTTGCATTAAACATGTTAATACCTTCCCTAATAGTGTAATTTCTGAAGTAGAGTTTTTATCTTGGATTCATGAGCAGATACCCTCATTAATACTACATCAATCAAGATTATTCACCCCTGTAAAATCAAATAACATCAAACCAACAACTCGCCAGTGAGGATCAAACCAACCCACATGCTAACTCTAAATTTTACCAAAATGTTCTTTGGGGTGCGACCCTGGACACTTACTCCAGCCACTACCTATTCTCTTGGTGGTTTGTTTGATATAGCATCTTCTATCAACTGCTCAATATTGTTCTTGATATCATCATATACATACTGACTAGAGGAATATGATGAATCAAAGCATGTAACGTATTTTGATAATCGTTCTTTATTTTTCCCGATTAGAAAATTATAAAAAGGGTTGCTTCCTTTTGAAACCTGATCACCATTCTGATTCTTCAATTTATGAACATGAATACCGACGATCCCCTTATTTAGCTCATAGGCTTTTTCAATCTCATAGTTAACCCATTTACGACTTGATGTTGTTGATCCAACTAAAACTACAAGGCATGAACGTTTTGCCAATTGATCATTAATCCATTCCTTAATTTTTGCATCGCTTTTTTCTTTTACTTCTTCCCAGTCGTTATCCGAAAAAGTTGAGTTGCTGTCTACCTTGCCCATATTTCTGACTTGCGACGCACGCCACGAATCTTTATTATACTCAAAACTGAAAAACACTTGTCGTTTAGCCATCTTTGCCTCCTAATTTTTATTACCAATATTTGGTAAATGAATTAAATTTATCTTGTTTTTGTTAGGTCATATCCCGCCGCATCATTTTCACTTTTGTCATATGCATTATCAATGTATTTCTGGGGATCTGATAAAAAAGTTTCTTCCTCAACATAAGCGATGTAAGATCCCGTTAAAGCATTCACCGTTTTACAAGTATCACAGCTATATTTTTTAGGATTTTGATTAAATCTGTTATTATTTATTATAGAATAGACCTTGGATTCATCATAGCTTGAGGAAGTACAACCATCACCATTTGTTGATGTCCTTTTCAGCCAACTATACCCCCCGTTAAATTTCATTATCACCCCGACCACTCCGTTTGTGTGAGATGTTCTACCTTTTCGTGTTATGTTTTTAAGGCTATATTCTATTTCCCAATCAATCCAATTACTGTTTTTCATATTAGGGGAGATAATAACTATAGTGACAGAGGTGTCGTACATCATATCAGTTAAATTCTTTTTAATATTTTCAGTTGAGGTATCTGACAGATCCGGAGATGAGCTTGTTTCCCCTTGATAATAAATTGCATCATCACCCAGAGCATCTATAATTGAATTCCTTAGATTTCTAGCCTCACTGTATTTATATGAAATGAATGTTTTATGTGACATAATATCCCCCCTTAAATAATCTGAAGTCTTTTTATAATCTCATTAATCAGTTTAACGAGCTTATCCTTATCAGTTACGGTGGCCAAATCATTGAGGTATCCCTCCAAATATGGATAATCAGAAGCACTTTCATTAACTTGGTCAAATATTTGAGAAGCAGCCCCCCCGGTACTTCCTACAGGTATAATAACTTTTCCTAACTGTTTTGCTATGTCAAACTCCTTAAGCATGCCGTCAGCAATCACTATTTTGTCAGCTACTTTCTTATTCCCAAAAATAAATACGGCGATTCCGGCCTGAGAAATCATATCTTCACGGTATTTCTTCCACAATTGGTCACGTGAAATAGTTCCAGAAAAAACTTGAGGGAAGGGGCGTAGGCACAGGTGTTCATCAACATGTTTATACTTGCTTTGCATAATTTCTTCTAAAGCACCATTAATAATTGTTGATCCAATACCAAGTCCAAAGCCCGAAATTATTTGATAATTATTTTTAACTAATTCTTTGGCAAGATTATGTGTGAAGAGAACAACACTTTCCTCGTTCCATGGGGACTCATATTCGGCCAAACTTCCGGAAATAAATATATTTTTAAACAAGTAACCTTTTTCGACTGATTTTAAAATATTGGTTATTTCATCATAGCTATCCAACAGAATTGCCTGAATGCCATATCTTTTCAAATCTTTAATGCGTAAATCTTGTTTAGCTACGTTATAAATAAAATCTTGCTCACTTTCTCCCTCTTTTTGTTTGATTTTCTCGAAGAAGCAATAGTGATCTCGTTCAGATTCACCTAATAAAACTCGTATTTGGCTAAGAATATATTCCAAATTTGGATCTTCAAAACTGAAACCAATGAATAGAAATGTTTTTGATATTAAATCACCTTGAAGAGCTGTTCTAAACAATGGTCGTTCATTTCCATAGATCTCATAATCTTCTTTTGTAATGACCGCTTGAGCAGGATTTCTTACATCTCCGTGCATTTTATACACAACAGCATCTCTGTCGTATATATTACTCGCTAATGAATCTTGAGTTGTCTTAACATCCGTCTTTCTATTATTTTCCTTTAATGTTGTTTCTAACAACTCATCATAGTTTGTCGTCCAATATGTTTGGATTGGCAGTCTTGTAAGTATTTCTATATTTTCATTTCGAGTAGTGTCTTTTGTAAATTCATTTAGTATTTTTTGATTAATTGATGATCGTGTGCCACGTTCATTGCGATAATACTGTGTGATAGCTACCAAATCATTTTCTTTTTCAACATCTAAGCCAATATCATTGGCCAAGGGTCTTACAAGTTCCTTCCAATTTGTATAACCAGAACCACGCGATAATCCAGCACCCGCAAAAACTGCAGCATATCCTTGGGATACAGCTCTTGCATATTCTCTAACAAATTCTTGAGCACTTGCCATATTGATCCTCCTTACTGTTTGGGTTGGGGATGGGGACCCCAAACATAATTCGCAAGTGTATAAACACTTGCATTGCTTGCCAATTTACTCTCCGCGTCTTAATTCCTGAATATCTTTGAAGAAAATCCACCCGTTTTGTGCTGCACCCGAAATAAAGGCAGCTGCTGACGAAATGCTTGAAAAAGGTAGTTTAACTAAAGTTCTACAAGTTTCACCCAGATCTTCGAGTTTCTTATCATCAATCAGAGAATTGATATCATTGGTCAACCGCTGATAGAGCCTTCCTTCATCGCTCCAATTTTTCAGTGCTTCTTTTGGCTTATGAACAACAGCTCCTGCCTCCACTACAAAACTTCCATCTTGGAAATAAACCTTTGCATTGTAATTCTTACTCTTTGGCAAGTAGTATTTGACGTCAGGTTTCTTTTCTCGCTCAATGAAATTGATACCTTCAGCCTTAAGAAGAAACTCAATCTGCTGAATGTATGTCTGATAAGTTGTCTTATCGAATGAACTTAAATTAGGCTCTTTATTCCGCGGTTCGGTGTTATCCAGAGTATATACACTAGATTTTTTTAATAGGTTGATAAAATGGAACTCCATGTAGTCAATGACATTAGCATCAAAAATATTATTGTCGCTCACGAACATGATGCAGTACGTCCAAAAATCCTTGTTTTTATCATGGTTTCCAATTCTACCTGCGCCAAGTTTTGATTGACCTATGTATATTGTCTTGAAGCCATTGGTATCCGCTTCATCACTAAAAAGGAAATAGACAGCATAATTTGTAGCATAGTCTTCTTTTGCCACATCTTTTAGATAATCTCGCTTGAAATAGAATCCTCTGATCTGACTACTTCGATCTTGAAAAACCTTTATGGCAGAAGGATTATTTTCATCAGGATAGTAATATGTTATTGTCCTCGGCATAATTAAATCTCCTCATTAAATTCACTTCCGGATCATCCTTGAACAAGTTCCCATAGCTTGTCGTAACTACTCACCACATCATATTTTATATTTTCGCCACTGATGGCACGGAAATGCTCTCGGGCACAGTGAGCTTTCGCTTTTTCAATTTCTCTGAGTTCCATAGAGGACATGTCACCTTTGGTTTCAGCAACAAAATAAATATGTTTGACTTTACCCTCATAGAAAGCAATTGCCCAGTCGGGATTGTATTTTCCAACAGGTGTGTTTATATAGAATCCTTTTGGCAGTTTGACATAGACTTCAACTTCTTGTGAATGCGTCTCTAGCTGATTAGCGAAGTCTCTCTCATTGGTCGAGTCGTAGATTACATAGTCATACAAATGCCGTTTTGCTTCTATAGCATTGACACCCAAAGCACCTTTCTTGAGATCCGGCTCAGTAAATATATTCGTGCTAAATTTAGATGTCAGCTTATCGTAGGTAATATGCTCAATAATCGCTGTAGCTTTCTGCTCGTTGATAATATTTGCTGCTCGCAGGATAAACTCTTCAGGATTATTCCCAAACTGGTCAAATATCGATTTTTCAATACCAACTAAAATTGAAGCCACCGTTTTGCGTGTCATCCCAGTTTCGGAAACAATCTTTCCAACCAGATCATACCGTACCGAACTGCTGGCCTTCATCTCCAGGTAAGAGGAAGCCTCCTCTCGTACCATATCAGCTCGAACAAAAGCCTCTCCGGCTTGCAGCTGAGCTTTGGATTCGATCTTTTGGGTTTGTTCGCCTTTCTCCACCTTGAAATATATCTTCGATACACGCAATTTGGAATTCAGCTCAGTGATGGCTCTTTTTATCAGCTCATCCTCATCAAAGCTTACGGTATAGTAGCTTCGGCTGTTGATTCTTGACCAAAGTTCCTGGAATGCGCGGCTATTCAATTTATCTTTATCGAGCGTCAAATTGACTGTATTTTTACGAGCGTTCTCTGGTTTATTAATATTAGGATCGTAGACAGAATCAAGCACAGAGATTACTTCCTGGATATGTCCAGATATTTCCTCAGGCACTTCAAGAGAACCATTTTGCTTTGCTTCATAATACTTTTCTGTCAGTTCACCGCGTTTAATATAGCCGTTCTCTATCAGACTCTCATAAATAACCAGTGCGGTATCTTCGCCAAATTTCTCTTCAAACAGCTTGGCTTGAACCTTACGCGGACGATCGGCAACTGCTTCTGCAATTTCGCTTTGCAATCCTTTTGCAAAACTGTCGTAGCTTTCATTGGCAATAACAGTCAGAACGTTGACATTGTGAATCTCTTCGTAAGAAAGGACATTCTCATCCATTCGCTCACCAACTTGGTTTACAGAGAGACGCAAACCTCGTCCAACTTCCTGTCGCTTGCGAACATCGCTGCCACTTTGTTTCAATGTACATATCTGGAATACATTGGGGTTATCCCATCCTTCACGCAGCGCTGAGTGGCTGAAGATGAACCGGACTGGTTCGCGACGATCCAGAAGCCGTTCTTTGTCCTTCATGATCAAGTCGTAGGCATCAGCATCATCGGATGTACGTTCTTTCTTATCGCCAAGCTTACTGTCGATTATTCGACCGCTTTTCTTGTCTATTGAGAAATACCCAGCATGTGTCTGATCTTCAGATATACTTTCAAGGTACGTAAGGTATCCCTCTTCATCATCAAGAGAAAGCTGTATATTTCCAACTATAGCCTTATACTCCTCTTCAAATATCTGAGCATAGGTGCCACCCGTGGCATTTCCCGGAGCATCGTATTGTCTATATTTTGCTACCTCGTCAATAAAGAACAAAGACAGTACCTTGATGCCCTTGGTAAACAATTGACGTTCTCTTTCAATATGGGAGAGTATAGTTTCTCTTATTTGAATTCGGCGCAACTGTTCCTCACTGACCGAACCAATCACATCACCTGCATACAATTTTTTACCATTCGTGAATTCCACAGATGAATCACGTCCATCAATACGTAAAATCGTATGCCCATCTTTGTACTCAGCAAGTTCCCCTGTATTTGTCAACTTAAAATTAGGCCATATAGTCATTTAATTTTCGGCCACTAAGAAAAAAAAATTTAGTCGTTTCATAAGCATATTTAGTTTTCAAAGAGCATTGTTTCACGATGAATGCTAACGCGCTATCGCTTGTTACACCCTGTATAAATGTTTATCAAAAACATGATAAACCTTTATACAGGGTTATTGTTTTTTTCTTCATGCCAGTTGCTGTTGTTGTAACCACTCCTTCGTTTCTTTCATGCGGTACGAGTTTCCATTCATGTTGACGATGTATGACTGATGCGTCAACCGGTCAATCATGGCCGCCGTCATCACGGGATCCTGAAAAATTTCACCCCATCGTTCGAAGGATAAGTTGGTTGTGATGATTGTCGATTTGCGACCAGCCCTCAGCGACAAATGGGTAAACAATAATTCAGATCCTTCCTTATCAAAAGATATATAACCCATTTCATCGGCAATAACCAAATCATATTTTTCAAAGCGGTTCTGGAAGGCTCGAAGAGTTTGCTCTGCTCGGCATTCTTTAATCCGGTTAATGAGGAGGGGAACAGTTGTAAACCATACTTTATATCCCTCCAGGCAGGCCTTTAAGCCTAGCCCAATACTCACATGCGTCTTGCCTGTTCCCGGGTTCCCCGCCAGAATAATGTTGCGCCCCTCCTGAATAAACTCTAATGTTTTCAGCTGCTTTAACTTCTTTTGGGCATCATCTGGCAAATCCGCGATGACCAAATCTTCAAGGTACTTTTTATGTGTAAATTCAGCCAGACGAATGCGATTATGCCGCGAGGCTTCCCGACGAGCATCACATTCCTTCTCCAGTAACTGCGCCAGAAATGCTTCATAACTGGCATCCTGCTGCGTTGACTCCCGAACTTGCTCATCCAAATGCTTACGAATCATAGGGAGTCTCAGTTCTTTGCTATATTCCAATATCGCTTCCTTAAACGCCTTGCGCGGCGCGTTACTCATGCAACGTCCTCCTTTGCTTTTGGTGTATGGGTATCAAACATGTCATCGTACATGCGAAGCTGCTGTGCTGACCGCTCTACAATCTCTTTTCCCGTTTTCGAGAGATTTGGTTGAACAACAGGCATCGCGTCACGATTCCTAGCACAAAGCACTTTAATTTTATCCGTAGTCACTTGAGCCGGATGAATTTTCTCCAGCTCCCGAATAGCTTGCTCGACTTCCGCAAATGGGACATCGTCTCGAATATATTGCAATAGCTGTATAAATTCCTTGTCTTGTTTGGTATAATATGTTTCGTATATTTCTTTTATCCTTTTAGGAGCCTGCTGCCATGCCGCACTACCGGCAAATGCACCAGGTTTTTTCCTTAGCGTATCCAAATAATGATTCAGATCAAGCCGCCACTCGTGGTTGCCGGTTAATCGCACATGCTCCGCTACCAAGGATTCCTGATGGAAGCATCGCACCCGGGTCGCATATGCTTTAATCATGATCGATTCACCTACCAAATGATCCGGTACTGAGTAACGATTCTGATCAACGATGATGGTGGAATATTTGTTCACCCGTCCATAAATCACGCGAGCTGCATCAAATGGTGGAAGGGTGGGCAGCAATGCGGGGCGCTCTTCTTCCAATCGTTCCTCCGCCGTCTGGCCGTTGTACTCATCATGGGACTTACGATTACGCTTAGTGCACACATCCTGCAAATATTGATTTGCCTCCTCCAGGGATTCAAATTCGTCCCGAAAAGCGAAGGCTTTTCGGCGAACGACCTCGACGCTTCGCTCCACATGACCTTTTTCGTTGCCCTTGCGAATATTGCAAAACCGATACTGAAAACCATAGTAGAGCGACAATTGAAGCAATCCTTGCGTCGGCTCCTTCTCCGTTCCAATAAACCTTTTCACCGCGACTTTCATGTTATCGTACACCATGGTACGATACACTTGGCCGATATGCTGGAAAAACAGGGCGTGTGCTTCCTGAAAACACTCTGTTGTTTGTTTGGTGAACAGATAAGCAAAGCGATAGTTCCCGTAAGCCGTTGTGAATACGGCCATCTGAAAAACTTGAAATTTTCCATTAATTTTTAGTTTAACCTCACCCCAATCAAATTCGCAAATGTCTCCAAGTTCATACAGAGCCTTAATAAACGCTTCCTTTGGTTTCCGTTCCAAGCTTCTAATGGTTCGAAGAACGGTACTGTAACTTAGTTGAGTACCCTCGGCTTCCAGTGCTTCAAAGATATCAATGGCTTTTTTTTGCTGCTTGTGCCGCCCCTGATTTCGCTTAGTTTCATTCTCGTCAAGATAGAACTGGATCCTGTTCACAACCTCGTCAGTCATTTTTCTTTTGGGTCGAATGCCCACAGTATACTTGGGGGCAGAAGTGAGGGTGTCGACTAGTGCCTGGATATCTGCCGACCCGCTCGACAATAATTGCTGTCTCCCTTCCTCATATTGTCCAATGTACTTTCCTACGGTGTCCCGATTGATCCCTGTTATTTTCGCAATTTCCCGGCGCGATTTCCCTTCATGAATATGCATCATTAAAATTTGTTGCTTGATGTTCATTGTGATCATCTCTCCCAGCCCCTACCTGTTGAATTTCCTCTCAAGTAGGTTAATCTATTGTGGCCGGTTTTTCAATGACTACGGTGGCCTACTATTAGATTACCATAGACATTCCCCAGAGTTATCAAAAAGGTTGTATCCTTCAGTGACGATCCTGGAAACCTTCCGAATACCTGTTTTCCCTTTGATGTCAAATTCTATTGTTGCAGTCGGATTGCCCTTAGAGAGGTTGATGCTCTGAATATAGATATAGCCCTCAGTTGCAGTGCTCCCTGAAACAGAGATCCCCTTTACGGCGATTTTTTTAACGAGCTTTTTGTTGTAAGCTTCAAGGGCATCGAGGCGATAAATCATATTGTAGACACTGTCCGCCCGATGCGTTGCTGAATACCGCAGTGTTGCCAAAGGAGTGAACTCTTTCAGTCTTTCTTTGGTTGCTGCACCTTCTACTGACTGTGGCTCATCGATTATCAGAATCGGATTCGTTTTAGCTAAAATATCAATTGGACGGCGGGAACGAAAATCATCGAGTTTCATATAAATACGCCTTGCGTCTTTTCCTCTGGCATTGAACGCTTGGCTGTTGATAATCATGGCGTTAATTGAACTATCAGATGCAAACCGATCGAGTTCAGTTAGCTGGGCAGAGTTATAAATAAAGTAGCGGATCTTTTTACCGTAATCTTCAGCAAAATGATCCTCTGTCATTTGAAATGACTTGTAAACACCTTCACGTATGGCAACACTAGGGACGACAATGATAAATTTACTCCATCCATAACGCTTATTCAGTTCGTACATTGTCTTGATATAGGTATAAGTTTTACCTACACCGGTTTCCATTTCAACGGTCAAGTTATAACGCCCATCAAGTGATTCTGATGGCTTGATTTGCCCCGATCTCTGTATATTACGGATATTCTCAAGAATTTTATCGTCGCCAATAACCACTGGTGCATTATTGAAACCAGTAAAGCTACGAGCATCTTCCAGGCCGATTTGTCCTAATCCTGGATCTATCATATAGGTCGGTGAGTGAAATGGCTGACCATTAAACACTTCACAAATCGCATTTGCAGCATCAGACTGAAATTTTTGATGCCTGAATTGTAATCTCATCATCGCACCCCCTAAATCACTCTTACAGTGGTATTTGGTGCGAGAAGCTTGAATATCTCGACCACATTTATTTTCTCTGGCGAACTGGTAAAGCTGCTGTCACGGAACACCACACGAAGAGGCTGACGACTAGCAATCTCTCGGATAACCTTCTCAGTAATACGCTCCTCAAAACAAGCTATTAAGTCACCTTCGTTATACGTGTGAACTGTGAAGCCCTCTATCTTTTCATGAGTGTGAGGTAATGAAAGAGGAAGTCCCCAGTCAAGGAGACACCCAAACAGAAGATCCATATCCGTTCGATCTTCCTTAATGTTTGACTGCAGCATTGAAATCATGTCCTGTGTGTAGTCGCCTGCAGCATAGTAAACATCATTCATGTTTGTGTCGTCGAGTTTTAGGACACGGAAACCAATATCGAGATTCAACGCAGTCAACCCCGCCTCAGCTTTGATTTTATCACCGGCACGGCGGATACGTTCTTTACCAATTTCACAAATTGTGGTGAACTCGCTATCTTCGACAGGTTCTGGTAATTGAACCATTACAAATTTTCTTTTACCACCATCATCGTAATTTTGTAACATTACCGCATGTGCAGTACTGGCGGAACCGGAAAAGAAATCTAACACTAAACAATTTTTATCTCCAACAATATCAAGGAATTGGCGAATCATTTTTGTTGGTTTCTTCCCAGCCCGAAAATCGACGCCTCCCTCATGCCTTATATTTCCAAAATCCCCGCTCATATCGTAAAAGTTTACGATTGGCTTATATTTTCGAGAACTACCGGCATTTAACTCTTCTACTCGTGTCAACGGAACACCCGAATAGAACTGGCCTTTTGTCGCACTCTCTTTTTTAGGGCCGGTAAAGTAACGATACCCTATCCCATCTTCGCCAATACCCTCAACTTTATATAGGCATCCAATACCATCTATATCTTTTCTGGTACCGAGATATTTATCAAAAAACTTTCCAGATGTGTTGCCCGTTAATACACTCCCTGATGCCCATGTGTCTTTTAGCAGTCCAATTCTACCTTCTGAATGTTGAATTATACGATATTGTCCGGGTTTGAAAATTGTGACAGTTTTACCTCCGAGAACAATCGTTTCTCCTTGTGCGTCCTCAACAATCTCGTTTCTAAACTTGCCTACGTCATACTCTTCAAATGGTTTATTAGGTACAAAATCGCTTTTAGATTTAGCGTAAACCAAAACCTGTTCGATTAGTTTTTGAAAATCATCTTTCTCATTTAGAGACTTGCTTGCATACCTTACTTGAATATAGAACACATCAATCAAATTTTCCGAACCAAAAACTTCATCGCATATTTTTCTAAGGTTATGTGCTTCGTTATCATCAATGGAAACGAAAATCACACCATCGTTCGACATTAAATTTCGTGAAAGCAGAAGTGTTGGGTAAATTGAAGAACACCAAGCTGAGTGATACCGTGGGTTAGCCGTGTTGTTTTCCTTAAAATTCCGTAATCCGTCATCATCATACACTTCTACAGCTTCTTCATATTCATCTTCAGTCATAATATGTTTATCACGATATATGAAACTATCCTTCCCTGTATTGTATGGTGGGTCAATATAGATCATCTTCACCTTGCCAAGGTAGCTTTCTTGCAACAATTTCAGCACATCAAGGTTGTCGCCCTCTATGTAAAGATTCTCGGTTGTGTCCCAATCTTTGCTCTCTTCCATGCAAGGTCGGAGTGTTTTGCGTATAGGTCTACCGGTCTCGGCAATGGCAGCTCGCTTTCCCACCCATGTAAACTCATAGGCTTCATCTCCAAAAATATCCTCGCCAAGCATGGTGCGCAACAGGTCAATATTGACCTTTCCCTCGGTAACCGCACCGGGAAAAAGCTCGGCAATCTTCGCAACATTCTCGGCGGTAAGGTTTGGGGTTTCGAATTTCATTTTATCCATATCAATTATCCTCCTATTTGTGGCAGTTTCTCAATGATCGGTTGAGCCAAGTTCCAAACAACCGTGGCGTAACCTGATATATTTGCAAGAGTTTATGCATCTTTGATTGTTTTCTTTATCCTGCCCATAACCTTGGTATAGACTGATTTCGCTTCGGCTTGATTTTTTGCCTTGGCGATGGTTAATACCTCGGCAATTATCTCAATTAACACATCTTGCTGCTCATTGCTCTTGCTGATAAGGTCAACAAGTGTATAGAGGTTAGTCGTGTTCTGCTCAATGGCGCGGAGACTTCGGATTGTTTCTTCACGATAGGCAGCTTCTGCTGCTTCTTTTCGTTCGCGTTCTCTTTGGACATCTCGCAGTGACCGCTCCATTTCACGTTGATTTACAGCAATCGAGTCAACCACAGAATTAGCAAGGTGATTTGTTGTTGACAAATCTATTCTCGGCATATTTGCCGGATCAAACTTCAATCCATCACTCATTGTAGTTCCTCCAGTTTTTTATTAAGTCGTTTCAACTCCCCATTCAACTCAACTTGTTTATTAAACTGCTTTTCCCGCACTATTTTCTTTTCCAGTCCAGCAATCTCGCGTTCAAGTTTTTGCCGTAGTTTGTCTTTTTCAACCGCTTCGGCTATATCTCCCTCTGTATCTAATCTTCCGCCAGCTATATGGCGTGCAAGATTTTCATAAACGGTATCTAGATTTAATCCGTCAAGCTTTAGCGTGCTTCCATCAATTCGAAACCAGTCAGAGTTGTAGTATGTACCTGATGCTTCGATCCAAGTTTGAGCAACATTTTCAAAAGTCAGCACGAATAAAATTTTGTATGGGATTGCCTTATTTATAGCCGTCAAAACACGTTTATCCAAGCCGCGCTGCCGCAAGGAAATTTCAAATACTTGTATTTCTTTAACATCCTCACCGGGAGCCAAGCCCACTGTTGTATCAGAAAGTTTATTTCTCCAGATAATCGATTCAATTTGATTTTTTATAATGTCGCGCAACTGGGTAGTCATTGTTGTGTTAGCATAAATTTTTTCCTTTGCCACACGCCGGTTGACTTCAGTTGAACGGGGTAATCCTAACATATCTTCACCTCACCACCAGGAAGCAAATCATTTCAAAGTCATCCAGACCGCTTATCTTGTTATTTAAGGCAGAGGTGCCGCCTATATTAAAAAGACTGTCAATGTCGTTTTCCTCTTTCACTTCAATGATGGATGTTATTGCATCTGTAAGAAGGGTTGAGATACTTTGCATATCCCGGCCATCTTTTGTCTCAGTATTAAACTCACGGCAAACATCCATTACCGGGGTGTTTATTCCTTTGCACAGTGACCTGAATTTATCGAGAAGATCCTTAGGGGAAAGATGATCACAGATAACTTCCCCACCCGTTCCCACATAAACCATATAAAATGGGTGAAGTCGGTTTTGCATGTCTATATTTACACTGTTATTCAGGTTCTTGAGAACAAACACGACTCCAGGAGGGCAATCCTCTGAAGCGGGAACCACAGCATGAAGTCCGTAGGGGATCGTATCCATGTCGCCGTTTTGCTTTACATATTCAAGTAGATCGAGCCGGAATTCATTCAAACCCAAGTCCATAATGGATATCCCTGATTGCATATCTTCGATATCCACAACTTCTTCCTGAAGTCGTTTAAGTTGTGCTTTGCGGTATTCGAGATCGCCCTTTTCTTCTGCATTGATTAGATCATCATCGCCAGTGGCTGTCATGATCGAAATGCGCATCCTGGTTTCAACTCGCCCTTTAAGAGAGAGATACTCATCCAGATCCACATCCGGCCAGAAATTAACAAGTTGAATTACAGCATTATGGCTGCCTATTCGATCGATTCGTCCAAAGCGCTGGATAATGCGAACTGGATTCCAATGAATGTCATAATTAACACAGTAATCACAGTCTTGGAGGTTCTGGCCTTCTGAAATACAATCTGTTGCAATCAAAACGGAAATATCATCTCGATTGTTTGGCATCAACAAGTTCTTATCCTTAGAAATCGGCGAAAACAATGTCAGCACATCATTCATGGACGCTTTTTGGCCCTTTATGGTGGTCCTGCCTTCTACACTTCCCGTAATTATTGCTGAGTCCAAGCCAAACTGAGACTTTACGAAAGCGCTTACGTTTTTGTAAAGATACTCGGCTGTATCGGAGAAAGCTGAAAAAATCAGGATTTTTTGATTCCCTTCGTTAATTGGATTATTTAGTTTGCTCTCAATCAACCCTAAAAGAGTTTGGAGCTTGGTATCATGTTCAGGTGTGATATCATCTATCATGATTTTAAGAAGTCCTAGCGTTTCAGCATCTTCGGCGAGCCTATCTCGCCAAGACTTGTAATCCATATCCGCTAGATCAATTTTATACTATGTTCAGCCGCGAAATACTCTGTATTGCGGTCATCATCATCGAAATCAACATCATCACCAACAAGTTCGCGCCCTTTGATAACTGAGCCACCCCCTGATGTGAACGCATCGATTTCATCAATTGTATCGTCAATGAGCTTCTTAACGCGACCTAAGGTCAATCGAAAGGACTCCACAGAGCTTTCAAGTCGTTTTAAGAGGTTAATGCTCATCAAACGGCGTATTCCCATTTCTCGCCCTGCACGGTTTATATTAATCGACGTGTCGACATACTTGCCCAATTGGCTCGGGAAGATGAAGTCGGTTGGTATATATACCGAGAGGTTTAGTCTCATCAATTGCTCATAAATCTCACTGTAGTTGATTGTTCCTTCCAAGTTGCTGAGGCGCGGACGAAGAGAAAGAGGCTTTAATCGTTCCGGAAAAGAACCAATCTCATTCATGTTGTAATATTTCTCGATGTGTTTACGAGAACGAGCAATGGTTACGCTGTCAAGCACTTCAAAAAAGTCAAAATCCAGAGATTTTAGGAGCATCTCCGTAGTTCGTTCGCCATCATTCTGTTTATTCCAATAGTTAAATACCTTCTGTGCATTTCGAAATATCTCATCAATCGGTCGTTTCGTTCCAAGCTTGTCATTAATAAGGCTTGGATTACCTTCGTAAGCCAGTTCAAGCTGATTTCTCAGGTCAATAAAGCGGTTGTTGACCGGGGTTGCTGAAAGCATGAGGACCTTTGTCTTAACGCCGGCACGAATGACACGGTTCATAAGTCGAAGGTAGCGATTTTCACGTCGATCATCACCATAGACCTCTCCGCCGTTTCTGAAGTTATGAGATTCATCGATGACGACTAGGTCATAGTTGCCCCAGTTTAGTCTGCTCAAATCCAATCCATTTGATTTTCCTCGTTCTCTGGAGAGGTCAGTATGGTAAAGGACGTCATACCTTAATCGATCTGCTGCAATGGGATTATTGACATAGTTATCTTTAAAAGTATTCCAGTTATCTGACAGTTTTTTCGGGCAAAGGACAAGTACAGAGCGATTTCGGTTCTCGTAATATTTCATGACAGCAAGTGCGGTAAATGTCTTACCAAGTCCTACGCTATCAGCGAGGATGCATCCATTGAATGTCTCGAGCTTATTGATTATTGCAAGGGCTGCATCCTTCTGAAATGTATAAAGCTTATTCCAAATCTTGCTGTCCTTAAATCCGGTGGCTTCATTTGGCAGTACATCCTCAGAAATATCTTCCAGAAATTCATTAAAGATATTATAGATTGCAACAAAATATATAAATTCCGGAGCATTTTCGTTATAAGCAACGGTAATGCCGTCAATGACTTGCTCAGTCACATCCTGCATCAGATTTTTGTCATTCCAAATCTGGCCAAACATGCGAACATATTCGTCTGAAAGGGGCGCAAACATCTTATTGACCGGATTGATAATGTTGTTACCGCGTTCACACCCGATGTCAGCAGTTGTGAAACTATGGAGTGGCATATAAGTTTTGGGCTCTTCGCCAATTACATTCATAAAACCGCTAATGTTTCCACCAGTTAAGTTTGAGCGGAATTTCACTTTCTTGCGAATCCAATCCGCACATTCGCGAGCAATCGCTTTTTGTGTCAATTCATTGCGTAGCTTCACTTCAAATTCAGTACCATACAGGGAGCGCTCACGATCCAGGCGAGGAATATAAAACTCCCGTTTTTCTTTTGGAGCTTTCTCGTGTAGAAATGTCGGAGAAGTGAAAATAAAGCGCAGCTCATCAATGCCATCAAGCTGTTTCTTGAGGGCCTGGTATGCGTATATAGAAAAACATGCCGCCGCTATGGACAGCTTGTCTCCTTTTTTTATTGTAACCATCAAATCGTCTTTGACAGTTCTGCTGACGTTATCCAACAATTCCGGCATTTGCATAATTTTCCCTCATTTCTAAGAGTATTTTGATCCTTAAATTTCGTTGTTTGATTATTCGAACGATTTTACACATTTATTAACCTTGTTTATTTCCAAGTTAAATTATAACGACAAAATTATTCTCTCAAAGCGCATGTAATAATGCCTACTTTTGGGTAGGCACAATTTCCATAATGTCCCCAAAATCACAATCAAGCACTCGGCAGATCTTAACGAGCACTTCCATGGAAACATATTCGTTATTCGAAAGTTTAGTGAGGGTGTTAGGACTGATTCCTGTAGCAAGTCGAAG
The DNA here is from genome assembly GCF_002224645.1 of Dehalobacterium formicoaceticum. Taxonomy (NCBI): domain Bacteria; kingdom Bacillati; phylum Bacillota; class Clostridia; order Eubacteriales; family Peptococcaceae; genus Dehalobacterium; species Dehalobacterium formicoaceticum. The sequence continues at coordinate 584,075 of NZ_CP022121.1, forward strand.
ATCCGTTTTTTTCATGCTTTTATCGATCAGAAGTTTAAAGAGTTTGTTGTAGCTGACATCCATAAATTCACACCTCGTTTATAAGGATTACAATACATTGCCTATCCATTCGATTATATCACGTTGAATTCGCGAATGGCAGAAAAATATATAGACATTTGCGAATTTCTCTTTGAAAATCGTTTTTTCTATATAGGATTACGATTTTAGGTGTGAACATCCATTGACAAGGCATTAAAAAAGCCGATCAGAAAGACTTCTGCCGGCATTATTGGTTTCTCGTGAGAAGCTATTATTTTCGTTCCACAAACCATTTTCCAAGGTGTGTCCCGCTGATATTTGGACTTCGCTCAAAGAAAAGATAACTCTGATGACCATTGATTTGGACTGTATAACGGTCACCTTGCCCTCCAGCTTTCAGCGCAGCTGCAGGACGGACATCCAGGATCTTTTCGATGGAATATTCACGGCCATCTTCCCAGCGGAGGCGTCTTGGGAAAAGATGTCCGTCTTCGGAGAAGGAAGCAATGACGGCAACATATACTTTAGCCTGTGAAGTCACGTGTCCTCACCTCTATCCGACAGGTGTTTAAGGAAATTGCTGTTGGACTGGATAGGAGATTCGATCTGCCAGCCTTTTCGCTTGAGAATCCGAAATTTGAAGTCAAGCAGCTCAGGAGGTACTTCCAATTCCTTGGCAACAGAGAAGAAGAAGGTGTCCTCACTGAGTAGTTCTGTGACCTCGTCATCTTCCAGCAGGTATTCGGCAGCAAACAGATTTGCTTCATACTCCATCTGGGAGGATGTATCATATAATGCAAAATCATGGAAGGCCTTCATCTTTGCGGCTTCATGATGAAGAACAGCGTGACCGATTTCATGGGCTAGGATAATCCGTTGAATTGGCTCTGGCAAGTCGCTGTTGATTGTGATGTGCTTTTTTCTTGATTGTCGCAGAAAGAACCCTTTGCAAGATTTCTCTGTACTGCCAAGCGGCATTACTTGAACGATGATCCCCATGGCTTCAGCCAGCTTCCAAGGATCTGGCTCATCATATTTTCGCATTATGCGGGATACTTCCCGGCAAATTATCTCTATCGACATGTAATCACCTTCAAATGATATAAAATCAAATACTCATCCTGCTAACGATCCCTCACTATCATTAAATCAAAGTGTCGGTACAAAAATACGGACAGTGAACGATAAAATGGTCGGCCGGTTGGAAATAAGAACGAAGAAATCCTTAATCCATTTCCTTTTTTCGGCCATAGGTTTTCCGGGCTTCTTCCTTACACTTCAAATACGCCTTCATGACGGCTTCAAAAAAAGCATCCTTGGCTTCCTGATCCAGGGCTCCGCCAGCAAACAAGGCCACATTCTGCTCAAGGAGAACATCCATTTCCTTAGCTGCCTTTGGTCCCAGCCGTTCCCGAGCTTCCTCAATGTAGGGAGCTTTTTCTATACCGTATTTCGGGTCTGTGATCTCATCATTGAGCAGATAGTCTACGGATACCTGCAGAGCTGCAGCCAGTTTTCTAGCGATATTTCCACGAGGCTTGGTGTCCGTTGTTTCGTATGCAGCAATGGATCGTTTTGAAACTCCGACAAGCTCACCCAGTTGCTGCTGATTGAGCTTCAATTCCTCCCGAGCTTCTTTGATCTTCTCTGAGAAAGTTTTCATTTCCTTGCCTCCCGTAATGAATATAACTTCGTCAACTTCATTTTTGTATTGACTATTCTTCATTATCCTGTTAATATTGAGCTACAAGATGAAGTTAACTTCATTATACCTTCGCAAACTTCATCTGTCAACGAAGAAGTTATAGAAACCTTTGGAAGGAGTGGCTTTTTATGAGTAAGGACCGCGCACTACTGCATAGCGACTTAAACAGCTTCTATGCGTCCGTAGAAATCATGCTGAATCCAACACTGCGAGATAAAGCCATCGCAGTCTGCGGATCAACAGAGGACCGCCATGGCATCGTCCTGGCCAAATCCGAAAAAGCCAAGAAAGCCGGGATCAAGACCGGCATGGTCAATTGGGAAGCCAGGCAGAAATGCCCAGGTCTCATCATGGTTCCACCGCAATATGAGCAGTATCTGAAATACTCAAAGCTTACCCGAGAGATCTATCAGCGCTATACGGATCAGGTTGAGCCCTATGGCATGGATGAATGCTGGCTGGACGTGACCGGCAGTCTAGGCGTCTGTGGAAGTGCTCTCTCCATTGCGGAGGAGATCCGGCGCACCACCCGAGAGGAGTTAGGTCTTACCGTCAGTATCGGCGTGTCCTATAACAAGATCTTCGCTAAGCTTGGCAGCGACATGAAGAAGCCTGACGCTATCACGGTCATCAATCGCTGTGACTATCAAGAGAAGGTCTGGCCGCTGCCGGTTTCTGATCTCTTCTATGTAGGACGAGCAACCGACAAGAAGCTTAGCCGTTACGGCATCAGGACCATCGGAGAACTGGCCAGGGCACCGCGAGACTTTTTGAAGAGCACCTTGGGCAAGAACGGAGAGATGCTCTGGTTCTTTGCCAACGGCGAGGACTTATCCCGAGTCATGCCAAACGACTTTCAATCACCGGTAAAATCCATCGGTCATGGCACGACCTGCATCTCAGACCTGGAAACCAATGATGAGGTTTGGAAAGTCATGCTACACCTGACCCAGGATATCAGCCATCGGCTTCGAGTCCATGACATGAAAGCTAATGGCGTCCAAATCACAGTGAAGGACAATACCCTATCCTATCGTCAATATCAGACGCAGCTGCCCATGGCGACCCAAAGCCCCATGGAGATTGCCTCAGCGGCACGGCATCTGTTTGAAAATAACTACGACTGGCATACATTTGTGCGGGCAGTAACTGTTCGCGCCATCAACCTCGAACCCAAATTCATGCCACAGCAGCTGATGCTCTTTGATGATGCTGCCAGACGGGCCAGACTTGAAAAACTGGATGATACCATCGAGACCATACGAGGTCGCTTTGGAAAATGGTCCATCTATTCAGCCTCCCTGTTAGGCAGTATGAAAACATCTGGAGACAGCAGTCATGAGGTCATCATGCCCGGCATCATGTACGCCTAGTACAGGAGGGATACCCAATGAGAACCGTCCAGATCAAATGCAATCGAGAAAGAAGACTCTTTGACACCATAGAAGGCTCAAAACTGAAGATTCTGATCAAGTGCAGCAATACAAAGGTCTGCCCCTACAAGTCTGACTGTCTGAGGACCACAGAGATCGTCCTTGGAGCAGAAAAGGAAGCCTTTGACGAATTCTACAAAGCCATCAACTGTCCCCATTGTGGGAAGCGACTTTTCGATGTCACTACTGACAGCGTAGGCATTGTCACCATCAAATGTGAGATGTGTGGAAAAGTCGCAACCATTCCGGTCATCGCAGACCAGGGATAAACTCATTATCTGATTATGGTGCACCGGCGCACTTTTCGAAGTAGCGACCACCGCACGAGCAGGTAATGAACAACTGAATATCAATCGATACCGAGCACCGGAGCCGATTCACTGAGCTACCACCGCCGGATGATTACTCAATTGAGAGGATCATCCGGCCTTTTTTATTCAGTAATCAGCTTTTTGGCAGTGCATCACCAATGACAGGCTCCCCGCCAAAAGGAGCCTGTCATGTTTATTTTTAGCCAAATGAATAGAGCTGGCTGTCTTGTCTCACCGAGATGCCGCAGCCCGCCGCCTCCTTCTTGTTCGCCGCTAACAAGCCAACAACGAGAAGGAGAATAAAAATGAAAAAGATTAATCTGCGGGAAGTATACCCGTTCTATGAGAATGACTGTTTTGTCATGGTCGATGATGAGATCGCTGAGATCTTTGAAGAATCCAAACGCAAAGAGCTGAATTATCAACGAAAGGTCTACTGGAACAAGGCTCACTACTCCTTGGATCGGGACGACGGGATCGAGCATGACGCAATTTTTGTCTCCCTGTCACCCTATGAGATCTATGAGCGGAAGATGACGAAGCAGGAGCTTCATGCTGCCATTGCCAAGCTGCCGGATATCCAGGCCAAACGAATCTATGCCTACTACTTTCTGGAGATGAGCAAGACTGAGATTGCCCAAGCAGAAGGCGTCAGTGTTATGGCTGTCTGCAAGTCCATTAGCCAAGGACTGAAGACTTTAGAAAAAGAATTGAAAAATTTTGAGGAATAGGGTTTATAAATGACCTTCAAATCTCATGGCTTATGAGAGGGACTTTTATCTTCTCATAAAATCGATCTTTGACAACTTCATATAGGAGAACCGGATACTTTTGGTGCACGAGCCGGAAGGACAAGCCAGGCAGCAGGTACGCCATGACCTTCGTTTAAGAAGAGAGCGAGACATACCCATGCTGCAGGTCGATCTTGGCAGATCGGCTGGCCATGACCTTGTGCATCAGATAATGATACTTCCGTATAGTCACAGTCCGAGCGTGATCAAACCGTCGCAGGCAATGAGTACGGCCCGCCATCAGAATGGAGGGAGGTGAAAGTCCTATGAGAGTGTAAGCCAATGCTTGTCCGGTCCATCCAAAGAACCAGAATCAAATATAACAGCCGCACCTGGTAATCCCGCATATTAATGGCGGAACGATTGATTCAGGTGCGGCTGTTTTCTATTAAATGAAGGGAGGTTTTTGCATGAACACAACTTTATCCAGTAAAGACGCCTATAGCCTCATGCTCAAAGATTATCCCGACGTCATGAATATTGATCAAATGTGTGAAATCCTTGGTGTCAGTACCAAGACGGGTTATAAGCTCCTGAAAAACGGTGACGTGACCTTTATCAAAATTGGGCGAAACTATCGAATCCCAAAAGCACACATCATATCGTATCTCAGAGTCGGAAATGAACAGCCGTCCATTTGAACCTCCACAACATTGCACGACGCAACTTGCCTATGATACGTTCTAAGTGTCAACGGCAGGTAATCGGAGCTACAAGCAAAGGAGGTTTTTATAATGGTAGCAGGACACCTGCAAGAAAAGAAAGGCTATTTCTACATGGTACTTACCTACAAGGACCATGAAGGAAAACGCAAGAGCAAATGGATTACGACCGGTTTAACTGTTAAAGGGAATAAGAAGCGAGCCCAAGATCTACTCCAAGAAGCCAAAAAAACTTTGTTCCTGATATCCCTGTTCCTACGGAGGATATGCTTTTTCATGATTTCCTTAAGCAGTGGCTGGAGATTGCCAAGAGCACGATCCAACTAACCACCTATTCAAGTTATATAGGTATGTCAAATTCAGCCATATTACCGTATTTTAAAGAGAAGAAAATCAAGCTTACTGACTTGAAGCCTAAGGATATCCAGGACTTCTATACTTTGCAGCTAAAGCGAGTGAAGGCTAGCACCGTGATTCACTATCACGCCATCATTCACAAAGCCCTGAAGTATGCTGTTAAGATTGACCTGATCCCAACGAATCCAGCCAGCAAAATTGAACGCCCTAGGCAGGAACGGTTTGTAGGAAGTTTCTACGACACCAAAGAAATGAATCAATTATTTGATGTGGCTAAAGGAACTAACCTGGAAATTCCAATTCTTCTTGGTGCCTTTTACGGACTTAGAAGAAGCGAAGTGGTCGGTCTAAAATGGAGCGCAATCGACTTTGAAAATAACTCATTAGTAATTAAACACACTGTTACAGCCTTTAATCTTGATGGCAAACATATCATTCAAGCAAAAGATTCAACAAAGAATAAATCCAGTATGAGAACTTTGCCTCTAGTGCCAGCTTTCAAAGAAAAGCTGTTAGCTATGAAGGAAAAACAGGAGTTTAACAGAAAGCTATGCGGAAGATCCTATAGCAAAGACTATCTGGATTACATTTGTGTCAATGAGCTAGGGGTTAGACTTCGTCCTGGGCATATCACTACAGCTTTTCCTAAGCTATTAGAAGATCATGGCTTAAGAAGAATTCGCTTCCATGATTTGAGACACAGCTGTGCCAGCTTGCTGCTGGCAAACAATGTTCCGATGAAGCAGATACAAGATTGGCTTGGACACAGTGATTTCTCGACAACGGCCAATATCTATGCACATCTGGACTATAACTCAAAAATCTCATCAGCTCAGGCTATGGTCGATGGATTGAATTTCGTCATTGAAACATCGAACGAGGTTGAACAGAATAATGGCTCTATCCAACCAAAATAATGACAAAAAACAAGTCTTCTCTGCAAGCAAAGAAAAAAGCGGCTTCCCTCAAACTGAGGAAAACCGCGGGTTTTTGGCGGAGGGTTAGGGATTCGAACCCTAGGTCCCTTTCGGAACACGACTTTTCGAGTGCAACGATGAAATGAGAATTTAGTGGAAATTAGCAGTAAATCCATGTAGATAAAAGCTCCCGAAAATCTTGTAGAATCAGGGTTTCCGGGGATTTTTTTCGTGTCTGCAAGGAATGTTGAGCACTCCAAAAAATCAACGAAAAAATTGCATCCCAACCCGTTTTGGATAGAACTCGGATAGAACTCGAAAATTCTATCATTATTAATACAAAGATATGCTTTCACCACTTGCCGTTGACAAATTTAAGAAAGTGAGTGAAGCAAATGAATTTTAATGAATATTGTTCTTCGGAAATTGATCGTTATCCTGAATATGTCACGCAGAAAGAAATGTGTGCCATCTTAGGTATTTGCAAATCAACAGCCTATTCAATTCAGAAAAAAGGCATGATTCCCTTTGAATATGTAAGCACATCAGAAGGAAGAAGGCAACGGATAAAGATTACAGACATTCTGCTATATCAATATGAAAAGATGTGCTTTGACGAAATAGAAAATGAATATATTGAAGGTTTGCGCCGTTATTATCAAAAACAATTGCATGACTTTCCCCAACTGCTATTGGTTCCTGATATAATGCGTTTTACCGGATATTCAAAATCAGCAGTAAACAATTGGATACTGCGTAATGAATTGAAACCTTTAAGCTATAAAAACAAGCGGCTACAATCATTCCACCGAGGTAAAGGAACGCTTATAACGAAAGATTCATTCCTTGATTTTTTGACCGGCCTGTATTATCGAAGCACAACAAGAAAATCAGCCGTACATGAAGAGCAAGCCAAACAATATGAGCAGCTCTTTGGCACTTTCATGTCAAAGCGAGGTGCTGTTAATGTCTGACTATAGCTTTCTAATAAATAGGTATCCCGAATTTGTAACGAAAGATCAGTTTTATAGGATATGCCATATAAGCAAAAAAACAGCGCTGTATTATCTGGAGAATGGCGTTATTCCCTGCATTGATTCTGGAAAAAAGACACGCAGGTACAAAATTGCAATAAAAGATATTATTTTCTTTCTACAAGACAGAGATAAAAATCCTGAAAAATATTATCTGCCGAATCATTTTAACAATCCTTTTTTGCCGAGCGAAATTAGGCAATATAAGGCCAAACCGCGCCCTGATAGCTATAAATATGTTTACAAGCTAAAAGGCATAAAAGAGGTCAAGGATTATCAGAAATATCTTGAACAGCAATTTGCAGATTATCCGGATATGATGACCAGTTTGCAAATACAACAAGTCACCGGACATTCAAAAAGTACACTAGTATCATGGTGCAAATCCGAAAAGGTAAGATATATCAGGCATCATAATGCTTACCTTCTACAAAAGAAGAGTGTTATTGCCTATTTATTCAATCGGGAGTTGCAACAATGAAGATTGAGCCATTTGTTCTGTTATAGAGCAAGTGGCTTTTTTATATGAAAGGAGGAAATTAAAAATGTCTAAAGTAATCGCCCTCGCCAATCAGAAAGGCGGTACAGGGAAAACCACGACGACGGTCAATCTTGGGATCGGTCTTGCGGCCCTGGGTAAAAAAGTTCTACTTGTAGACGCGGACGCACAGGGGAATCTGACGGATTCATTGGGTTATCAGGAGCCGGATAATCTACCTGTTTCACTGGCTATCGTACTGAACAAAATAATTGATGAAAAGTTCAGTAAGCCGGACGAAGGTATCCTTCACCATGCGGAAGGTGTTGACCTGATGCCTGGCAACATTGAACTGTCTGCTATTGAGGTATCACTGGTCAACACTATGAGCCGGGAAACGGTACTGCGCACATATATCAACACGGTTAAAGACAAATATGATTATGTGTTGATCGACTGTATGCCCTCACTTGGTATGATGACCATCAATGCCCTTGCTGCTGCGGACAGCGTAATTATTCCAGTTCAGGCTCATTATCTGCCCGCTAAAGGAATGACACAGCTTTTGCAAACCATTGCCCGTGTGAGAAGGCAAATCAATCCCAGGCTTACCATTGATGGTGTGCTACTAACAATGGTGGATAACCGCACCAACTTTGCAAAGGATATTTCCTTTATCCTGCGGCGGGACTACGGCGACAAGCTGCGAGTATTTCAAACGGAAATCCCCCTGTCCATCCGGGCGGCTGAAACAAGCGCGCAGGGAAAAAGCATTTATGCGTTTGACCCGCACGGAATAGCTGCCAAAGCCTATCAAGCCTTTACAAAGGAGGTGCAGGACATTGGCGAAAAACGACGTGCGAAACAGCATCAAGCTGACCTCAGTAGATGAACTTTTTTCCACAGAGGAGAGCCGCGCAGATAGCCAACGAGAAAAGGTGCTGGAAATTCCTCTTTCGGAAATCAGCGATTTTCCCAACCACCCTTTTAAAGTGAAAGCGGATGAAGCCATGCTGGAAATGGCCGATAGCGTAAAACAGTACGGTGTTTTAGTCCCCGGCCTTGTGCGACCGAAACCGGATGGCGGCTATGAAATGGTTGCCGGACATCGGCGCAAAAAAGCAAGTGAGCTTGCAGGCAAGGAAACAATGCCCTGTATTGTCCGTGAATTAGACGACGATGCCGCCACAATTATCATGGTTGACAGCAATCTACAACGGGAAAGCATACTGGCGAGCGAAAAAGCCTTTGCATATAAGATGAAACTGGAGGCCATGAAGCGACAAGCAGGCAGGCCAAGTAAAAATTCCGCCCAAGTTGGAAGTAATTCTTTTGGCAAAGAATCCAGAGAAATTCTTGCAGAACAAGTAGGCGAAAGTCGTAATCAAATTTCCCGCTATATACGCCTCACTGAACTTACACCGCCACTTCTTGAAATGGTGGACGAAAAGCAGATTGCTTTTAATCCGGCTGTGGAGCTTTCCTACTTAGCCGAAAAGGAACAGCAGGAACTATATAACACCATGCAGTCGGAGGACTGTACCCCATCTTTGGCACAGGCGCAAAGGATGAAAAAGCTCAGTCAGGACGGCAGGCTAAGTGTAGATGTCATCTTTTCCATTCTTACCGAGGAAAAGCCTAATCAAAAAGAAAAACTCAATATCCAGCGTGAACGCATCGACCGCTTTTTCCCTAAGAACTTTACCGAGAAGCAAAAGGAGGACTTGATTGTCCAGCTGCTGGAAAGCTGGTATAAGAAGCGGCAGCGGGAGCAGGAACGATAAAACACAATATGATCGTGACACATGCCAATTCGTTCTCATGAATGAGGACGTTTTTTTATGCCCTTTTTGAAAGGAGGTGCTTCCATGTACTTTACAGAAGGGCGGCTGCGCGCATACGAGCGCATAATGCAGGAAAAACCGAAGCATGACCATGAGCTTTCTGCAAAACCAGTGAGGGATGAGGATTGTAAGCAATGCCGATACTTTGACAAGCATAGTGGGAAATGCAGCAAAGAAAAATGTGTCATACCTGAAGATTAACGAGGTGATTTTACACCAAGGGGGTAGTCTGTCCTTTTGCTTGCAGGCGTCGCATAGCGGCCTTGCGCCTTCCCCCTCCCCACACCCCTCCCCTAAAAATTTACCAGCCGAAAAAGAAATATTTCCGCCTTTCGGCTGGTAATACCATGAAATTCTATATGGAAGGAGCCCTTTATGAAACAGACAACACAAAAGAAACCCAAAACCTTCCGTACCTTGATTCGGCGAATCCACATCACCCGCAAAGCAGTATGGGAGGAAAGTAATGAGTCTGCTGTAAGGAGAAAGGACGAAAAGCAGAAAAACCACCCGCCTTTCTTTTTCGGCCCGTAATCGCGCTTTCTGTGAAAACACAGGGAGCTTTTTTAATTCATCACAACGGAAGGAGGCAAAAAGAGTTTGAAGATATTGAAAAACCGGATATTTCTAAGTGCCCTCTGCATCATTGTGGCAGCAGCCGTTTCCTTTGTGCTTCTGCCAAGGTTTTACGAGAATAAGGACGCAACCGTAATGGTACTGCGGGCAGCAGAGGACATCCCAGCAGGCACCAGGATAGAGGATAAACACCTTGTCCAGGCAGAGGTTGGAAAACTAGGCTTGCCGGAGGACGTAATCAATGACAAGTCCCAAATTGTCGGTAAAATCGCACAGACCGACATTTTCAAGGGGGACTATTTTTCCCCAAAAAAGCTCGGCGAATATCTTGCCGATGAAAAGCTGGACCATATAGCCAAAAACAATCAGCGCCTTATCACCATCAGCGTACCAAGCATCGCCGCAGGGCTTTCCTCCCATCTGCAAAGCGGTGATATCGTGACGGTGGCCGTGTTTATAACTAAGGCATCCGACGGTCAAAGCGCCTCTCCACAGGTAATCCTATATCCTGAACTGAAAGGACTGGAGGTTTACAGTGTGGAAAATGCCCGTACACAAAGCACTACTCAAGTCCGGGAGCAACAAGCGGAAGGTCAGTCATCCTCCGGTGACCCCGTACCTAAAGCCGTAACCCTAGTTGCCACCGAAGCCCAGGCCACAAAGCTCATCGAAGCCGAATATACGGGAAAATTGCATCTAATCTTTGAGAAAAGGGGTGCAAGCCATGAGCGGTAAAATCATTGCCGTTTGGGGAGGAAGCAATAGCGGGAAAACCACCTTTGCAGTGAATCTGGCCTGCGCCCTTTCGACCCGTGACCGTCTGGTGGGCCTTGTATCCTCCAATTTGACCTGCGGAGATCTTCAAATCTTTTTCGGTCAGATCATTCCCCCCCAAAAGGGACTGTTTCAGGCTTTGAATGAGGATAATCCCAACATCGGAGAGAAATTTACGGAATACGGGGAAAGCAAAAATTTGTTTTTCCTGTCCGCACCCACCCACTATACCGGGCTTCTCTGCGATGCCGTTACTCTCCGGGAAGCGGAACGGATGATGAATGCCGCATCCCTGGTTTTTGACATTCTCATCGTGGATGGAGCCGCAGAGGTGACCAATCCGTTATCCGGCGTGGGACTGTGGCTGGCCGAAAGGATATATACCCTGCATAAGCCATCCATGGCGGCGCAAATGTGGCATGAAGGCGTTTCGGATTTTGTACAGGAGCTGCATATTGCCGACAAGCAGACCCATATCCTACAGCTTCCTAACGGCGAGTTTGATGACAAGACCTATCGAAGCATGACGGAACTTCCTTTTGCCTATGAGCTGCCCTATATAAAACGGGCAGGTGAACTGGAAAACGCCGGGACGCCTATCTATTTCTTTCAAGACAGAACATGCAAGCGCTACGGCAAGGTACTGGAGCAAATAGCAAAGGGAATCTGCGGGGGTGAAGCATCGTGAACAGCAGATTTTCCGTCAACGACCTGATTTACCGGGCCAACAAGCGGCGCTCCGACAGCGGAGAAAGCAATTTGGAAGCCCAGGACTACGGCGAAATTCTGGATAAGCTGCAACGGATCATAGCCAAGAACCATTCCGCAGAACTGGCACAGGTGCTGTATTCGGAAGAAGCCGAGGGCAAGCTCAAGGACCTGATCATGCGCTACCTGAACAGTGAGCATATGGTGGCAAAGGGCATTCAGAACATTTCCGAGTTGGTGGATATGATCTACGATGATATGGCCGGCTTGGGGCTTTTATCCCCCTACCTCCAGGACAGTGACGTGGAGGAAGTCAACGTTAACGGCTATAACGGCATCTGGGTGCTGTACAAGGACAAAAAGGTGCGGCTGTCAAACACCTTTGGTAGCCCGGAGGCTTGCGCCAACATCGCCAAAAAAATGAGCCGGTTCGGGAATGTTATATTGGACGGCAGCAAGCCCATCGGAGACAGCTTTATCGCGCGGGGCATCCGCATGTCGGGAGCCATTGAGCCCTGTGTCGATCCCGATGCCGGAGCCATCGCTTCGGTCAGAAAGCAAAAGCCGTCCTACATCACAAGGGAAAACCTCATCGGCTGGGGAACAGCCACGCCGGAGGAATTAGACCTGCTTACGCTCTGCGTCAATAACGGCATATCGGTGGCCATTGCCGGAGCCACCGGCAGCGGGAAAACCTCCGACATGGGATATATTTTGAGCTGCATCTCAAAGGACAAAAGGATAATTACAATTGAAGATACCCGTGAATTGACCCTGGCGCAGTATGATGATAACAATGTGATGGTAAACGACGTAATTCATCTTCTCACAAAGGAAGAACCCAACCCCATTACCATGCTGGATTTGTTGAAGCTCTCCCTGCGGCTTCATCCCACCGTTCTTGTTCCCGCCGAAATGAGAGGAAAAGAAGCCTTGACGGTGCAGGAGGCCGGACGGACGGGACACACCATCGTCAGCACGCTGCACGCCAACAGCGCCAGAGCCGCTTATGACAGAATTCTTACCATGTGCCTGGAGGCCGGGACCTCCCTGTCGGAGGAAAGACTCTTGAAAAACATCGTGGAAGCCTTTCCCATCATGCTTTTCAAAATGCAGCTCCCCGACAAATCCCGTAAATACATGGAAATCTTTGAAGCCACGGGGGTAAAGGACGGCGAGGTCACCGGCAGCACCCTTTTCAAATTTGCGGTAGACCACTATGAAAAGGATGAAGCCGGATGGATTACAAAGGTCGTGGGAAGCCACCGGCGTATGGAGAACATCTCTCCTGCTCTTGCCGAGCGACTGCTGGTTAATGGCGTTGAACTAACAGATATCCGCCGTTTTGCAGGCAACGGGTACAGACCGGAAGGAGGTTAGCAATGGGCATTCAAATATCCCTTATCTTGGTATTTGCTCTCATCAGCGTGTCGCTTTTCCTCCTGTTGAGACTGAACCCCTTTACAGCAGAGCAGAGCCCGCTGAAAAAACGACGTCTATACCTGGCGGGGGCAAAGCTGAAAATCACCGAGCGGATTGCCATCCGGTTTCAAACCCTGTTCAGGCAAACTGGATGTACTCAAAAGAAATATTTAGTTATGACAGGCGCGTCAGTAGCAGGCGGATTTTTGGCCGGGCTTATGCTGTTTAACAGTGTCGAGCTGGCGGCAGTAATGTCGGTATGCCTGACCCCTGCCCCCTTCTTCTACCTGACCGTAAAAAGCGCCACAGCCGCGCGGGAGGAAATCGAGGGTCTGGAAAACACCATGTCTATCATCACCAATGCCTATGCAGGGTGTGACGACATCATCAAAGCCGTGGAAACTTATGTGGAAGAAAAAAACCGGTACATCCCGGCTCACCTGAGAAGTCCGACGGCCTTTGACGAATTTGTATCGGAAATCAAGCTCATCAATCCGAATGTAGAACACGGATTGTACCGTTTAGCGGCAAAGATCAAAAACCGGTATTTTGCCGAGTGGACAAAAATGCTCATCCTCTGCTATCACGACCGGCGGTTGAAATTTGCTTTGTTTCCCATCATCAAAGCCATGAACGACGCAAAGTCCATGCAGATCGAAAGCGATGGCATGATGGTTAGAGTCTGGCGGGATTACCTGATGACGGCTGGATTAATGTTCAGTGTCATCCCCATGATGCGCTTTTCCAACGCCGAATGGTTTTCCATCCTGACCCAAACCACCATCGGCAAGCTGCTGATTGTTATTATGCTGCTGACCGCCCTGGCGACGGCATTTTATGTGATGAAGATTACTAAGCCTGTTAACAGATAGGAGGTTCCAAGTTGTTTTATCAGCTCATCGTCTTTGTCCTGCTGACTGCAGCAGGATTTTTAATTTGCCGGCAACTGCTTAAAATTCCGAAGCTGAGCATGAAGAAAAATATCAAAAATCTGCAAACCAAAAAGGAGAAAACGGGCCAAAAGCTGTTAAACCGCTTTGTCATGCCCCTTGTCAAGCCGGTATCCCGATGGATCAGGCTTGATCCGGCAAAGGAAGCGAAGCTGGCGTCCACGCTAAGACGCGGAGGGATTGACCTCACACCAAGGGAATATCGAGCCAGGGCACTTATCTGCGCTTCCTTCACCCTTCTGCTCCTGGTTCCGCTTTTGGCAGTCGGGGCAAAAAGCATCGCGCCCGTCGTTCTCATTTTTTCCATTGTGGTCTATTTCCATTTTACGACGGACTTTAAAGATAAACTAAAAACAAAAAAGGCACTTATCGAAGCGGAACTTCCAAGCTTTGTCCGTTCCATCCTGTATAAGCTGGACGATATCCGGGAAGGCAGCCAAAAAACAGTCGTGCAGGTGGATTTGATCCAGATATTCGAGGATTACCTAATGGTTGCAAGCGATGTGTTCCGCTACGATGTTTCGGTTTTGGTCATGGAGATGAAGGCCAAGAATATTGAAACAGCCCTTCGGAATTTCAATGAACGCATCGGCCTTACGGACGTGTCCTTTTTGGTCAATGCCCTTATCGGACTGTACCGAGGCGAGCATCAGGGCGAAGCGCTGGCCTATCTTGCCCGAGATATGGACGTCAAAGCTAAGGAAGCCTTAAAGAAAAAGCTGAATAAGCTGCCCGGCAAAATCAAAATAGCGTCCATCCCATTGGTGGCTGTAACCCTGGCCACCTTGCTCTACGTTATCGGCTCCCACCTAATCAGGTCAATGGGGGGCCTTTTTTAATGTGAAAACGGGGCAACCCTTTTTCAAAATACATTTTCAGGAGGTATTACACATGGAAAACAAAACAAACGCAATCCAAATCACCGGAGAAAGGAGGGAAAATTCCATGAAGAAAAGAATCGCCAGCACTCTTTCAAGTGCCAGAGGACTTCTTAAAAGTAAGTCCGGCGACCAGATGACCGGCTGGCTCATTGTTGTGCTGGTTGTCGTAGTAGTGGGTGCTGTGTTCATGACACTGTACCAGGGTTCAATCACCGACATTTGGAACAGCATCGTTACCAAAATCACCAGCCTTTTGAGCTAACAATACTTGCAGCCGAAAGGGTACGGCAACCGGGGGAGAATCGTTCTCCCCTTTTTCTTTTAATCCAAAATCAAAAAAATGATCTGGAGGTATTTGTTATGATGACTACTTTAAAAAACAAAATTCAGAGGATGGGACTAAAAACAAGAAAGATTCTTGCAAGCAAGTCCGGCGACCAAATGACCGGCTGGCTCATTGTTGTCCTGATCGTGGTAGTTGTGGGTGCAGTATTTATGACGCTGTATCAGGATTCAATCACCACTATCTGGAACAATATCGTCACTAAAATTACCGGCCTTTTGAGTTAACAGTATTTAAAACCGAAAGGCAAAAACACCGGGGGGAGCATCGCTCCCCTTTCCCATGAAAGCAAGATAAAAAAACGATATGGAGGTATTTATTATGATGGCAACTTTAAAAAACAGAATTCGCATGGCAGGACTAAAAACCATGAACGTATTGGCAAACAAATCCGGCGACCAGATGACCGGCTGGCTTATCGTCGTCTTGATTGTCGTGGTAGTAGGCGCAGTGTTCATGACATTGTATCAAGGCTCCATCACCACCATCTGGAACAGCATCGTCACCAAGATCACCGGCTTATTAAGCTGATGGCAGCATTGCCGGGTATATTTACTCACAGGGGAGGTGCAAGCAGATGAACAGGAAGCACCGGGGCATATGGGGGAGAAATTCTCCCCCTCAGCCTTTCAAAAAGCTGCTTTTGGGTAGAAAGGGCAGCGCCTATTACGAGCTGATTATCAAGACGCTGGTGGTGATTACGCTCATGGCCACAGTGA